>JAXMAQ010000021.1:0-97855 GCA_046350335.1 Planctomycetota bacterium | reverse complement strand
CGTTCAACTCCGTTGAGAATTGGACCGATCTGCTGCGCGACCGTCACCGTCAGGTCGAGATCGTCGGAGGTAAGCGCGCCGTAGGGGTCCGTCGTGTACAGGTAGAGAACGGCAACCACGACTTTCTCGAGAGTCACCGGGGTGCAAATCAAAGTCCCGGTGCGCAGGTTGGAATCGTCGCTATCGGCGTCGACGTCCACTTGCCCCAGGATCGCCTCGGACTCGGAGCAGACCGCCGCGAGGATTTCGGTGGGTGGGGGATGATAGGCCTTGCCCGGGGCGGTTCGATACCCGAGCACGCTGCTTTCCATCCCATCCTCGATCCGGATGATCCCGCCGGAATCGGCCGCGGTTGCCTCCAGCAGTCCATCGAGTACGGCCCGCGCCAATTCGGAAGTATCCATCGCCGCACCCATGCGAAGCGCCAGCCGGTAGAGAGTCTGAAGATCTTTGCTGGAACGCGGCCGGGGAACTTCCGGTGTGGAAACCTGCTTTAGCGTCTGCGTTTGGTCTTGCCGGCGGACGATCGAAACATTGCCGCGCACATTCGCGTTGGTGCGCGGGGCGGCGACTTTCAGGGCCGAGAGATCCTCCATGTAGACCAGCACGGTTTGGCCAATCGTGATGACGTCCCCTTCGCGCAGCGGCGTCGGCGACTCGATAATCCGATCGTTGAGACGCGTGCCGTTCAAGCTTCCCAAATCTTGGATGCGCCAGCGATCGCCGGCAAAATAGACCTCCGCGTGATTGCGGCTGCAGCCATCGTCGGAAATGACGATGAAATTGGTGTTCGCGCGGCCAAGTCCAAGTCGGCGCGTCCGGTCCAACTCATACACCGAGCCGAACTCCGCTTGATTGCGGCGCACCAGGTACGCCCGGCTCAATGCGCCGACTTCCGTTGCCGACCCCCTTTGTGTTCCACCTAAACTGGCCATGTGCGGTCTCGAAAGTCCTATTGCCGCTCGGAAAAATCAACCGCGAAGGGCGAGTATCAGCAGCGACCAGAGGGCCACCACCGCCTCGCGCAGGTCGAGCTTGGAGTCACCATGTTTGCGATTTTCGAAATGGATCGGCGTCTCGCCAAATCGGCATCCGACCCGTTTACAATGAAAAAGGAATTCCTCCATGAACGAATAGCCTTTGGACCGGACCTGCTCGAAGTCGATTTGCCGAAGCTTGGCGACTCGGTATCCCCGGAATCCACCACTGCAGTCCTTGACCGGTAAGCGGAGTAGGAAACGGGAATACAGATTGATTCCCCGGCTCATGAACAGCCGAGTCCAATTCCAGCCCGAAATGCTTCCCCCAGGAATGTACCGGCTGCCGATCATGACGTCGTGGCTGTCCATGCCTGCTTGGATGTCTCGTAGTCGTATTGGCGGATGGCTGAAATCCGCGTCCATCGTGAAAATATACGCAAAATCTTTGGCAATCGCGAACCGCATCGCCTCCAGGATCGCCGTTCCCAGCCCTAGTTTTCCCGAACGATGGATGACGTGGATTCGCGGCTTGTCTTTCCTCATCTCCTCGACGATCTTGCCTGTGCCATCGGGAGACGCGTCGTCCACCACCAGGATCTCGGCGTCCGGAAGGCTCTCGAAGATGGCCAGGAGGAGTGCCGCGATGTTCTCCTTTTCGTTATACGTGGCGACCGCTACCAAGGTGCGGCCGTGACCTGCTTTCGCCATACCGACGCCACCCACCTTTTCCCACGCCGATTTCCGGGAATCATCCTCTCGCGCTTTGAAGTCTCGAATCTCGCGGCCGGAAAACCACTCGACGTGCGATCTTCCGTCATTCCCTACGTGACCAACGACACTCGAAACCCTAACCGCCGCAGGAACCGGCCCGCTCTCATGAGACTACGACCAATGCCTCCGCCCGCATGCCGGGGAGAACGATGTTCGGACCCGCCCCTGATCCGTGTCCCACGTGCACACCCCCACTTGGGACGATTGGTATACAGAGTTTCCGTCCGAAACGCCAACCGTGAAACAGCTTCCTGCGATCGCAGAACCGATTGGCCCCACCGAGTCCGCATCATTCCCGGAAACGTCGAAACAACCTCGGAAAAAAATGCGCGAAGTCGCACAAAAATGAACTATCGGCGATTTGCGGCGTGCTACCCAAGATTGCCGTTCTCTATAATGCAGGGCCGTCCTTCGCGAAAGCAACGGGGAACCCGTGGAGCTTCAGAGTTTGAATGTCGAGGAAGAAAGTGCCATCGACTCGCCAATTTCCTCCGTTCCGAAGATCGGGTGGCGCCACACGGTCCGCGAGCCAACCGAAGGGGTTCTCCGTTGAACACCGATTCAACCGTTTCCGGGATGGGAGACGAGGCGCGTGAGTTTTGGGTTGAGCCGAACGCTCGAAGTGCTTGCCGCCAGCGAAAACCTGGCCGCCAACGACCTTCTCGTCGAGATCGTGTTCCATGGCGAACCCGAACAAGCGTCGTCGGCACTCGAATTTGTTCTGGCCAAACGGTATCCCGAAGCACTTTTCCGCCTGGTTGCCGGCTACCATCTCTTAAGCGAGGCCTCGCGGAAAAAACTGCTGACGATTGGTAATCGGCTCTCCAACTCGATTCGTCGCGCGTATCTCGACGTCAGCGAAACCATCTACGCCAATGGATGTGATCTGATCCGCCAACTTCCCGATTTCGATCAGGCGCCCCTTCTGCTCGGGTCATTTTCCAAGGACACGACCAGGAAGCAGGACGCGGAACAGATTCTCTTCCATCTGATCCTCGAATTGCTCCGCCAGATGGAACTTCCCTCCAATGAGCGGCCCTATCATGACATCGAGGGAGCCCGGCAACGAATGCTTGCGACGCTTCGCGACGCCATGCGCCGCTACACCCTGTACCATTCGGAAGTGATTCCGGAGGGATTTCTTCTACTGGCCGATGAAGACGCTCCGGAAGTGCCACGCATTCTTCGCGAAGGTCGCGACCTCTGCCATCGCCCGATGGTCATCATTTTTCGACGTCGCAATCACCCCCGCATCCTCCGCTGGATCTTTCCCTTGCTGAATAATCGGCATCCGCCGGGCGTCATCTTGGCATTGATTAGCGAACGAGACGACGATCCGTTCATCCATCACCTCCTCGACAACATCGGCCAGCTCGCGGAGCCGTTCATCGCCAACGCGTTTCGCAAGATCACGGAAGTCCGATGGCTGCGCCCCGACCACCGGATTTGGCATAATCTCAGCGAGTCGCGCAAGACGAACGCCGTCATTCTTCTCACGCAAAGCGGTCTGCCCATCGAACGGAAGTTGGAGGTTCTGGCATTCTTTCTCGATGAAGGGGAGCCGTCCGCGCGGCGCGCTGCGGCGTGCGCCCTGGCCCAATTGCCGGGCGCCGACGCCAACAACATGGTCCGCGCCTGCATGGACGACGACGACCCCGAAGTGCAACTCGCAGCCACGCAACAGATCCGCGAACGAGGCATCACCAACGCGCTCGCCATGTTGCTCAAGAAACTCGACCATTCCGACGCGCGCATTCGCGAAGCCGCGCATGAAGCCCTCTCCGACTACACGATGGAGCGTTACATCGGCGTCTTCGAGCAGCTGGACGATTCGACCCGCAAGACCATGGGATCCATGATTCTCAAGATCGACAAGCAATCCAGGCAAGCCTTGCTCGCGCAGCTTCACAGCCAACAGCGCCGGTTGCAAATGCGCGCCGCGCGCATCGTTCGTGCCCTCGGAATCGGGGACGACTACGTAAGCGAGTTGCTCGTCCTGCTCGCCGACAAGGACCACCTCGTGCGCCGCGAGATGATTGAAACCCTCGCCCACTTGCAGGATCCCACCTTCGTTCAGCGATTGGTGGAAATGACGAGTAGTCAGGAAGCACAGACGCAGCACGGCGCGTATGAAGCGATTGATCGACTCCGGCGCGCGGCGAGCGCGCCCGCCGTCCGCGACGCGCTCCATGTGGCTGCAGCCAATCTCGGCATGACTTCCATCTAAAGGAATTCACCCATGGAACTTCGCCGCATCGGCACCAGTGACATTCGCGTGACGCCGATCGCCATGGGGTGCTGGCCCATCGCGGGAATGACCAGTCTCGGCGTCACCGACGAGGATAGCCTCGCGACGCTCGAGGCGGCCGTCGATGCCGGCGTCAACTTCTTCGACACCGCCTACTGCTACGGCGCCAACGGAGAAAGCGAAGACCGCATCGCCCGCGCGCTCGGTCCGGTGCGTGACAAGATCGTGCTGGCCACCAAGGGGGGCATCCACTGGGGACCGGACGGCAAACAGGTTCGCGACGCCTCCCCCGTCACGCTCAAGCGCGAATGCGCGGAGAGCCTCCGTCGACTCCGGACCGACCGCGTCGAACTCCTCTACCTGCACGCCCCCGACCCATCGATCCCGATCGAAGAGTCCGCGGCCGCGCTCGCGCAACTACAACGAGAGGGCAAGGCGCTCACGATCGGACTTTCCAACGCCTCGGTGGAACAATTGACTAGATTCCATGCCGTCTGTCCGCTGTCCGCCTACCAACCCCATTACAACATGCTCCAGCGCGAGATCGAGGACAACCAGCTGCCCTGGTGCGTCGCGAATCACGTCTCCGTCATGGTGTATTGGCCACTGCTGAAAGGCTTGCTTGCCGGCAAGCTCCCTCGCGACCATGTCTTTGATCCGCGTGACGGGCGCGCGAAGTACGCCATGTTTCACGGCGAGGAATGGAGAAAGAATCACGATTTCGTGGACGAGCTTCGGGTCGTCGCCGACCAAGCGAAACGAACCTTCCGGAACTCGTTCTTAACTGGACGATCCGCCGGCCCGGCATCACCGTCGCCCTCTTTGCGCGCCAAGCGTCCGGATCAGATCCGCGAGAGTGCCGCCGCCATGAACTTTCAACTCACCGACGCCGAGATCGAAGCCATCGACGCCGCCATCGCGAAGCGGGGCCCTTCCATCTCCCGCCGCCGTTTCATGAACGCCCCCCGACCGCGTCGCCAAGCAACGTAGGACGTAGCCCACCTTTCGCTACATCTCCGTAATGACCATTGCCCAGAAAATATGAAAGCGCGGTCCCCACTCTGCACCGCTTGAAACACAATCCATCGACGTGGGTAAGGTCAAGAGTCATGAACCCCCGGTCGCCAAGAACGCGAAGAAAAAGTAGGTTTAACGCCTTTCTTTGCGTTCTTCGCTTGGCGGTAAATCTCCTCTTCACTCTCGGAGTCAACGCGTTATCCACGTCGGCGGGTCGAATACGCATGCCCACGGCACGCGTGGGACATGGCACCCGATATTGGATCAACGTTCTTCACGCCCCGAAGGGCACGACAGTTAGCCTAGACAACGTCCTAGGAAGAGAGGCAAACAACCATCCTGAGCCTGGCAGGAAACAAACGGTTCACGAAACGTGACGGTACCACGCGACGAGAACCTGGGAGCGATTTCCAGGGCTTCGCCCTTCGCTGACATGTCATGGCCCTCCAGGCCGAGGGATTCGCAGCGACGGACCAGCGGTGTAACGCCAAGTAACGCCCGACGTGCGGATCGAGCATGCCACCGCGGCAAAAAAAGGTTGACGAAGATTCCGGCTGTCACCCGTCAGATGCAGACTGCGTTTTCTGGAGTGCAACTCTAAGTCGAAGAAACACCGCAAAGCCGGGAACGGTTCGGCAAAAGAGTGTTCCCAGATTCCCACCACCGCCCCAATATCCGAAGAGTCATGCATGCGGAAACAGAGGCCCGGTCGCGGAGTCGGAAGTAGCCGTGAGAAGGGGCACGAACGCTGTTCAAGGAATTGTCCCCCTACCCGATTGAACCTGATGACTGGCATTGGTCCCAGGCACGCCAGTATCCATCCGCATCCACGCCGACCCACGATTTTCCGCATTTCCCCCCCTTTGCCCGACAGTCGCTTTTCGTGACATTTCAATGACACTGACGGAGCCAAGGGCACCTCGTTTTCCTTCCTTTCCCAGTGGCATCCGGGCGCGGATTCCGGTGAAAAGTAGAAGTTATCGAAGGCCGATGGCGGTCGGAAAGTTGCATGCGTACATGGGCCGGTACCTTGATCCCAAGGGTGGCCCGGCGAGCCGCCTGGGATATGTCCGTTAGGACCCGGTGGAGCAGCCCTATGACGTTCACAAGCCAATAGACTGGTCGTAAAATCCGGTTCTCCGCGTCCAGAAACTCGAAGAGCAAGATCTTCGGCGAAGAACAAGCAGGGGCGCGGCTTCGCCAATGTTGCATGGGGTGGCGCCGGCGCGGCGCAATCTGTGTCTGGAACCGCTGGAAGATCGCGTGATGTTGTCAGGCACCGATTACTCGCTGCCGGGGCCTTACCACGTCGGCGAGGAGACACTCGTCATAAACCGCACCGCCGGTGATAGCGGCTCTTTTGACGCCAAGATCTTTTACCCGGCGATATCCAGCGGTTCGTCGACACCGCTGGACGCGAGTGGCGGCCCCTATCCCGTCCTATCCTTTGCCCACGGGTACCTGACGGACGCGCGCGCCGAGTATTCGGAAACGGCTCGTCATCTCGCAAGCCACGGGTATTTGGTGGTTCTTCCGTCCTCTTACGAATCGGTTCTTGATGTCTTTGAAGCGGAGTCCCTCGGACACGATGGCGCGTCTGGTTTTAACTACTTGGTAGCTCAGAGCAGCAACCCATCGTCGCCGTACTACCTGGCCGTCGACACCTCCGGATTTGCCGCCATGGGGCATTCCATGGGGGGCGCCGCGAGCATTTCGGAAGCGTCCCAAAACGCGTCGGTGAAAACCATCGTCACCTGGGCCGCGCAAAACATGATCAATCCGTCAGCACCAGATCAGATCCCCAATGTTCACGTGCCCATTCAAATGATCGCCGGCACCGAGGATGCCATCGTTAGCTCGTCGACGACTTCCACGATCTTCAATAGTGCGTCGGCGCCGATCGTCCTGAACAACCTGATCGGCGGATTTCATTTCGGATTCGAGGACTACGGCGACGGAATCGGCGCCGACAGCGGACCAATGCCTCGCGCCACACAGTTGGGCTACGCCCGGTCGCTCAGCGTCCAATGGTTGAACTTATACATGAAGGGAGACCAATCGGCTTGGCGCCAACTCTGGGGACCGGAAGCCACAACGGATCCTCAGATTCAAAACTCGCGCAGGTCGGGAATCGCTGTAACGACGCCTAACAACCAACAGTGGGGCAGCAGCGGATCGATCATCGACTACACGATCACCGTGCAGAACACCGGAACGTACGCCACCAGCTATTCGCTGCTGGCGGAAGGCTCGTGGAATACCATGTTTTCCGCGCTGCAAACGCCAGTGATCGGTCCAGGCGGCTTCGCCACGGTCCATGCTTTTGTCACCGTGCCGACCGACACGCCGATTGGAACGGTCGGCACGGTCTTGGTCAGCGCGCGCAACGACACCGACGGCGGTACTCGGGCTTTCGCGCAACTGCAATCGACGGTCACCAACTCGCCTCCCGTCGCCAACGCCGGCGGACCCTACGCGGTTACCGAGGGAGTATCGCTCACTCTCGATGCAACGGCGACCTTTGACCCCAATCTTTCCGACGTGCTTTCTTTCAGTTGGGATGTCAACGGTGACGGCACCTTTGGCGATGCAACAGGCGTCAGCCCAACCTTGGATTGGACGACGCTCGTTTCGCTGGGCATCAGCGATGGTCCAACATCATGGAACGTGCGGGTAAGAGTCGACGACGGTGCGGGAAATATTGTGACATCCTCCTCGGCGATTCTCTTGTTGAACAACGGCGCGCCGAGCGTCAGCGTCGATGGTCCTACTTCCGTTGCGGTTGGCCAGTCGGCGGCGTTCGATTTCACGGCAATCGATCCTTCTCCGTTGGACCAGGCGGGGTCGTTTCTCTTCATTATCGATTGGAATGGCGACGGATGGGGCGATGACTTCCTGCCAGGCACGGCGAATCTTACCGTGAACCATACCTTCATGCAGGCGGGTCCCAATCAGGTGAAGGTGACGGTTACCGACAAGGATGGCGGCGTGAGTGCCGTCACGACCTACGTCGTCAACGTCTCCGGCGTCTCGTTAGCATGGACCGGCTCGACGAACGAGCTCATTGTCGCTGGCACGGAAGGCGACGACGTTTATAAGCTCGAACAGATCAACCCCACCACGGTCCGCCTGCATACCTTGGTTCTTGACGGCGTCGCGGTCGGGACCTCCGAGATCTACTTCGGTGTCGGGGCCGGCGTGCTCGCCTACGGCTTCGGCGGCAACGACTCCATTGTCGCGACGGCATTGACGAATTCCGCCGTGACCGTTTACGGCGGGGCGGGGAACGACACCCTGCGCGGCGGATCGGCCAGTGACGAAATCTTCGGCGAAGAGGACATCGATCATCTCTTCGGCGGCCTCGGCAACGATTGGGTGGAAGGCGGCGAGGGCGCGGACGTTCTCTATGGGGAGTGGGAAAATCCGGGCAACGGAACCGCCTTTGGCATCGACACCCTTCACGGCGGCGAAGGCAATGACACGATCTATGGAGACGGGGACGGCGGCGAAGGAACCGGCGACCTCATTTATGGCGATGCCGGCGATGATTTGATCTACGGCGACGGCAACGTTGGCAAGAAGACGGCGGTCGACACGATCCACGGCGGTCTCGGCAACGACACCATCTACGGCGACAGCGATGGCGGCGAGGCGGCGTCCGATCTGATCTATGGCGACGAAGACAACGACACCATTTTCGCCGACGGCTCGAAGGGGAGTAAGACCGCCAACGACACCGTGTATGGCGGCAGTGGCGACGACATCATCGATGGCGACGGCGGGGAAGGTGGAGCCGACAGCCTCTGGGGAGACGCTGGCAACGACATCATCGACACCGGCAAGGGAAGCGACTACGCCGACGGCGGCGAGGATAGCGACTTGATTCTGGGCGGTGATGGCGGCGAAGGTGCCGACGACAACCTCATCGGGTCCGGCGGCAACGATATGCTCGTCGCTGGCGTCGGTAGCGACTCGCTCGACAGTGGCGCCGGCGAAGACTTGCTCATCGTTGCGAACTACCTGCCTGCGAGCGCCAACTCCGCGGCATCCATCTTCTCGGAATGGTCCTCGACTCGTCCCTTTGCAGAGCGAGTGGCCAATATCCAAGGTGTCGGCGTCGGCCCGCGCAACAATACCGATGACTTCCTGGTCGCTGGCGACACTGTCGTCGACGACAACGCCATCGATACCGTCCTCGCCGGCGGTTCCGAGGAAGACTGGGCCTTCATCAAGGTGACGCAGGATGTCACCTCCGACATCGGCATTGAAGACATTGTCACGGTGCTGTGAGGCACGTGGAATGGCGGGGGACCCGTTCCCCGCCCTCGTCCGAATCCCACGGGCGGACAAGCCGCCAGTGCCACCCGCCGGGGAGCGCCGGAAGAATCGCCGAGTGTGCCGACAAAGTCCTCCTTCTTGCAGTGGGCCTTGAGAATCTCTCCTTGCAAGGTGTCGGCGATGGTTCATTCATGTTCCAGCCCGGCACGAACGGACGCGGCAATCACCTTGTTCCAAAACAAATTGACTGATTGGCTATCTTCGATACTCAGCGACCAAGAAGTCTGCTTGGATTTAAGAAAATGGTCAACGATCGTCTTCCTGTCAGCAGCTGCTTGCTCTTCCGCCAGCCTGAAATACGAGACGTCCGTAAGCCAAAATCGCAAATCATACGAAGTCACACGAACGAGTGTCGCAACCACAGCGCTGAACGTTTCCCACAACATCCGGTAAGTCCTTGCTGCGTCAGACACTTTTTTGGGGCCTGCAATGAGAACCTGCTTAACGTTGTCGAACCGAAGCATTTCGTGAAATTCTATAGAATAGGCAGAGAAGAGATCGTTAGTCGCTTCAAGTTTATTACGTATTTTACGCAACTTTCGATAATACCGCGGATGAAGTTCGCTCTGCAACTTATCGATAAAGGGCTTGAAGCGCGGACCCGCCGTATCAGAGCCTTTGTCCTCGACTATCACCAATAGATCCTGTTCAAGTTTTTCCAATAGATCATTAATCTCCTGAACGACGGACCAAGCGTACTCGAATCTCTTAAGCACGATCGCGTTGCGCGTTCTGATCGCTTCAATTACGATGCCGAGGTGATTTGGATCTTTGTCCTTTGCAATTCCTGTTATCGTGTCGAGTCCCCACTTAAGCAAAATCGAATAGATTCCAGCTTCCAACATGAATTGCTCCTGGTGTTTCCATGTTCATTTGCAGTATTTCCTGCCACAAGTCCCGACAAGGTATCTGGAGCAAATGGCACGCCGAATTGGGAGCAATGCCTTGTAGCTCGTCATTGGAACGACGCTCGCTTTTGCCTTTGCTCTCCGATTTTCGCTTCGGAGTGGTCTTATTGTCGAACCTTGTGGCACATGACCTGACGCAAAACTTCGGGTTCTTCGTTTCTGCTTCGAATGAAATGCGCCTGTTCATGGGCGAACTCCGTTGCATTGATTGTTAACCGTCGGACTGATTGCTTGTTATCAGAGTCCGACAGGTCATCATGCCGTATGGATATCTAATTACTCTTGCCTCGGTTACCGCCAACTCCTGGCTTAAGTGACGTAGGGTGGGCACTGCCCACCTTTCGCGAATTCCCCGCTATGGCCATTGCCCAGAAAATCTGTGGGCGGTGCCTACTGCTTGCCATTGAAAACCGCGAAACGACTCACCCTTGGTTTTTATCCATTTGGAGCTCCCTTTCTTCACCTCCTCGACGACTTTCTTCAATGGGTGGTTCCTCGAAAGAGCGAAAAGGGAATGGACATGGTCGCTGACCCCGCCGAGGATAATGACCGGAGACTCCCATTCGCGATGGATGGCAGATTGGTAGGCGTATAGCTCCGCCTGGATAGCCTCGGTGATCCAGGGCTCCCTCCGTTTCGTGTCGTAAACGAGGTGAATGAGGTTCTGGACGAGCGATTGCGGCATTGGCGAATCTCCAGAAACCCATCCCGCCCTTTCAGGGCTTCCATTGCTTTGGCAATCGTACCAGGGGCGTTGCCCCTGGCTGCACTATTCTGCCTTCGGGACGAAAATGCGTCGGAAAAATTGCCGGCGTCGTTTTGGCAAAAATGCATCGAAGATTATCGTCGACGTCGGCGGTGCGGAAATACATCGGTCGTGACGTCGCGAAATCTACGTCATGGCCATTGCCTAGAAAATCGGCGGGCGGCGGCCGTTGGCTTTCTGATGCTCAACGATGCAAATCTCGCCAACTCCATTCCTTTCCGATCAGCCGCGCAGCGAAGAACTTGCCGGCAGATTATGGATCGAGACATGCCGAGTAGCCTGCGATGCGCGCGACGACGTCCGCCCGGTCCGGCGAGTCGGCGAGATTCTCATACTCCCCGGGATCGGATGCGTGGTCGTAGAGTTCGCTGGTGCCATCGGGCCACGTCGTGTATCGATGTGCTGCTCCGTCCGACCGACTTTCCCAGCCGACCGGGGTCCAATTTTTTCCCCCGCTTTCCGCCGACCCACTCGGCTGACGACCGTGAATGCCGCCTGCTTGCCAGGACGGTAGGGTTCCTTGAGCCAAGGCACCAGGCTCACTCCTTCCAGACCTTCCGCCGGCGGCAAGCGCATAGTTCCTGCCCCGTGGGGTAAAGGTCCACGAGCTCCACCAGACCAGGGGATGTGGCCCCGCGAACCATTCCCGGCGCTGCAATGATCAAGGAACCCGCGCGGCATTCTCGAACAATGTCATCTTGTGCCACAAGCCGCCATGCTCGCCGAGATGGTATCCGTGATCGCTCGTGAAAATCACCACCGTCTCGTCCCACAACCGTTCTTGATCCAAGGCATCGAGCAAAAGCCCGATCTGCGCGTCGACGAAACTGACGCTCGCGTAATACGCCGCCGCCACCCCTGCCCGATGGTCAGCGTCCAAACGCTTCTCGTCCATGCAGCGATAGGTCAGCGCTAGGGGAGGAATCCGTTTCCCATGCTCCGGCGGTTCGTTCAAGAGGGGAATCGACGAAGGGGGATAAAGATCGAAATACCTTTAGGGGCCAAGTATGGGGTGTGGGGTCTTCGAAAACCAACGGCGAGAAAACGGGGTGTCTCGGGCCGCCAACGTTCGGATCGCTTCGGCCCCCCGGCGAGCAAGTTTTCCATCCCAGGTCTCTTCGTCTTTCGCCTCGAGCACGACGACGCCGCCAAATTCTTTCCTCGCGATCTGCTCGGAAGGAGGATTCTTCGCCTCCGGCGTCTCGGTCAGTTCCTCGTCCCAGGATCGAGGATCTTCGAATCCCACGCCGGTGTGAAAGATCTTGCCAAGCTTCACGGCGCGGTAACCTTGTTCGCGAAAATACTGGGGCAGCATCCGCGCATCGCCGAGCACGCTTCGCGTGGGAGTCACAAGATCCACGACCCGCGTGGACTCCGGGCGACGGCCGCTCAGCATCGATACGCGCGGGGATTGCAGACCGGGTATTGGCAATACGCTCGATCAAAGCGAACGCCGTGCCCCGCCAGCCGATCGATGTTCGGCGATTTTACCACCATGCTGCCATAGCAACCCAGGTCGCAGTTCAAATCGTCCGTCATGATCAGGAGAACGTTTCGGCGACGGGCGCGTTCCCCGACATCCGCGGCGAAGGACGAAATGTTAGACAAGAGCGTCGCCAAGAGCACGGCCAAGACCAGCCGCGCGCATCGTGACCGGTTGGTTCCGACGCCGAAGGCATTCCGATTTTTCGTCGATCGCATGGTTACCTTTCCAGCTCCCGGGTGTTAGTGAAGGCCTCCCTTGAGTCCCCCGCTGGAAGTCGATGTCGAGATCTTCAGCACGGGAGTCTTCGCGGGCTGTGCCTTGACGCGGCCTCCCTTGAACAGCTTGCGGGACAAGCTGTGATCGTACGGCGTCCAAGTCGAATCCTGGTTCAAATCGTCCCGGATCGTCCGCGAAAAGTTGTGAATCTTCGCGTCGAGATTGTCGAGATGGTGAAGCGCGATCGCTTCCGGAGTCATCGGCAATTTGGGGCTGCCGAACTCATACGTCCCGTGATGGCTCAAAATCAAATGCTTCAGTTCGAGCGCGAGTTCCTGGGGAATCGGTTCGCCCAGCAGTTCCGCCGCGACGAGCAACTTGTCATTGAGCATCTCGACCCCGATCACCAGGTGACCGACCAGTTGCCCTTCGTCACTGTAGGAAAACGTTCGGTCGTAACTGAGCTCGCGTATCTTGCCGAGATCGTGCAGAAAGATCCCTAGCTTAAGAAGATCATGATCGAGTTCCGGATAAAGGTCTCCAATCCGATCGGATACCTTGAGCAGATTGACGACATGCTCCAAGAGCCCTCCCAAGTAGGCATGATGATTGCGGATCCCCGCGGGGGCTCGTTTCGGAAGACCGCGCCGTTCTCGTCCATGAGATAGGCGTTCGCGATCGCCGCGAGATGACGATTCTTGACTGCCCCGAGAATGGCGCGGTGCGCGACCAGTTCGCCGACATCCTTGTCGGTCGTCGGTATGAAATCCCCCAAATGGACCTTGGACGAATCGACTTTCTGAAAAGCTGTTGACGATCAACTGCATCTGGTTCTGGAAGAGTTGAACCTTCCCTTTCACCAAGAGGAAATCCGCGGGCTCGAAACTGCGACTCTCCGATTCGGTGGAATTCCAATGCCGAGCACTGATGGTTCCGGTTCGGTCATCCAATTCCAGGTGCAAGTACATGTTTCCGTTACGATTGGTGCGCACTTGCTTGTCGCGCACGAGCAGCACCTCCTCGATCGAGTCGCCGTCGGTCCAATCACTAATAAACGAACGCGTCATGGATGGAATCTCTGTCCTTGGGTGTGAAAAATGGTCTGATCACTGAATGTGCGAGAGATGGATTCTAAAACGATTCCCTCCCCTTCGCCACCACTTTTCACCGTGGCCGCCACCACGCAGTAACTCCATACAATTCAGACAATTACGGCACAGTCATCATTTTCCAGCCCCGGCCGACGACGCGGAAACTCGCGCGACGAACACCATTCTCTCACCCTGCTTGACCGTTTTTACGAGGCGCGGTATCGGGCTCGTCTTGCGGGACCGCGACGGCTCTGCGGTCACGGATACTCAAGCGCGGGACCGACTCTGAAATTCACGAAGGCGGCAGTCCACCATGACCGGGAAGATTCGCGTAACCACGGCCAACACCCTGACATGCGTCCTCCTTTGCACCGGTGCATGGTTCACCAGTCCCGGACTTTCCCTCGGAGCGACGCCGCCAACCGTCGGCACGAAAGCGTTGTCCGCGAACGGTACTCCCGCACCCGCGGTTCAGCCCCCGCCTTCCGTGGTTCCGACGAAACCTGCGTCTCCCACGGACGCATCCGCGACTCCGGATCGGGACGAAGCGAATCAGGAAGAAGAATCTGCTTCCAAGTTGCCGGAAGTCACCGTCGAACAGCTTCAGGCAGCGCTAAAGGGGGCTCAGGAATCGAAAGAGATTCCCGCGGATGCCAAAACCAAGATCGTCGAGAATTACACGAAGGCGTTGGAACACCTCAATGCCGTCCAAGAGTTCAAGAGCCAGGCTTCCGCGTATGAAAAGACCATTGCCGAGGCCCCCGAACGATTGGAAAAACGTCGCGCGAAATTGACGAGCCCGTTCATTCCGTTTGAACCGGACCCCGTAGCCACTCCGCTCGGCGAATTGGAAAGCGTTCTCGCCGCCGAAGTCGAGAAACTCGAGAACTCCAAAAAGAAAATGGTGGTGCTCGAAAACGAGGCGAAACGGCGGTTGCAGCGTCGCAAAGAAGTGCTCGAACAAGAACAAGCGTCCAAAGACCGGCTAATCAAAATCTGGAAAGAGCTCAACGCCAAGCCGGACGCCAACGAGTTGCCGGCTCTCACGGAGGCGTACCGCAACCTCTTGCTCGCCCGCAGGCAGGCGATCAAGGCGGAAATCGAGACCAACAAGACGGAACTCGAAATGTACGACGCGACCCGGGAAGTCGTACCGATCGACCGCGATCTCGGCGAACGGACCGTCAACCGGTATCTCCAGCGTGTCGCGATCGCCAAGGACGCCGTCAACGCGCGCCGGCGGATCGACGCCACCAACCAGGAACGGGAAGCGCGCCAAGCCGCGGAAACCGCCGCCGCCATCAGCCCCGCCGCTCAGGAAATCGCCAAGCGGAACGCCGAACTCGCTTCCCGTCGAGGAGCCACCGCAAAGCTCATCGCCGATGCCTCCTCGCGACTCGCCAACCTTGGACCGACTCTCTCCAAACTCCAGTTCCGCTCGAAGCTGATTCGCGAGAAAGTGGAAACCGGGGGCCTGACGGAAGAGACCGGCACCATGCTCCGCAGCCAGCGCGCGGACCTGCCCGATCCCGAGGACCACGCGCGCAGCATTCGCTCCTGTCAGAATGAATTGATTCGAACCCAGTTGGCGCTCATTGACTACGAGGCGGAACGGGCCGCCTTGTATGAGATCCCGACCCGCGCTGAGCAGATTACTTCGTCCCTCGACCCCGCGCTCCTCACCAAGGGAGCCACGTACGTCCGCGAGATGATCACCAAATTGCTCGAGGCGCAAAGAAGTTATCTCGACTCCCTCATCAACGACTCGCGCACGGTCCAAGAGACGCTGACCGAGTTAATCGCGCTCGAGAAGCGGCTGCTCGAGGAAACGGAAAGCTTCTCGGAATACGTCGCGGAACGAATTCTCTGGGTCAAAAGCGATGCGCCGATAAAACGACGGGATTTCGGTCAAGCGTGGGAAGCCGCGTGCTGGCTCGTCTCTTTCGACCATTGGCGGGCCTTGGCGTTGAGCGTTCGCGACGACGCGATCCAGAACCCAACTTACTATCTCGCCATGTGCCTCGGCTTTATTCTTCTCGCCATCCTGCAACGGCGAACGCGCAAGGCCCTTCGCGCCATCGGCGACAAGGTCGAGAAGAATTACCTCGAAACCTCTCGACTGACGGCAGTGACTCTCGGACTGACACTTTTTCTCGCCGCCTGTTGGCCCGCCATCCTTGTCTTTGTCGCCTGGCGCATCGTCCAACTCGCCGACTCGAACGCCTTCAACCATGCCGTCGGCATGTCGCTCGGATACACGGCGGCGATCTACCTGGTGATCGAGTTCCTCCGTCAAATCTGCCGGCATCGCGGCTTGGCGGATTCTCATTTCCGCTGGCACGAAAAGAGCCTCAAAACCATCCGCCGAAACCTCTACGGCATGCTCATCCTCGAAATCCCGCTACTGTTCGTCGTGCTGATGATGCAAAGCCTCGGCAACCAGGGGAATCAAGGTTCGCTCGGTCGATTGGCCTTCATCGCCGGACTGATCGTGCTTGCCCGCTTCACCCAAGGATTGCTCAATCCCTCCAGCGGCGTCGTCAAGGACGTGATGGCCAATCTCCAAGGCGGATGGATGGATCGGTTCCGCGTGGTGGTCTATCCCTTGGCGTTGCTCGCCCCGGTGGGATTGGCGACCTTTGCTGCCTTGGGCTATTACTATCCTGCTCAAAAAACCGCCGAACGACTCGTCATCACCGTTCTGCTCGGCTGCGGCCTCGTCGTCGGTAACGCCATCATGCTCCGCTGGCTCTTCGCCGCGCGCGGCAAGCTCGCCATGGAACAAGCCAAGAAACGCAGGGCCGCCGAGCTGCAGGCTAATGGTGACGCACCTATGTCAGCCAATGAGTCCATGGCCGCCGCCATGGAACTCGAAAGCATCGATCTCTCCAAAATCAACTTGCAGACCCGAGCCCTGCTCCGAAACGTCATCGGATTCGCTTTCGTGCTCGGCCTCTGGCTCACCTGGGCCGACGTCATGCCCGCCCTCAGGATTTTCAACCAGGTCGAACTCTGGTCCAATCCCGTTACCGTCACCGAAATGGTCGAGGCCGCGGACGGGACCCAAAAGGTGGTGACCCGCGAAGTCCTCGTGCCCATCACCATGGTCGACGCGTTCAAGGCGGCGCTCATCGCGTTCATGACGCTCGTCGCCGCCCGAAACGTCCCCGGCTTGCTCGAAATCTCCCTGCTCGCGCGACTTCCCCTCGACGCGGGGGGAAGATACGCGACCGCCACCCTCTGTCGCTATACCATCACACTCTTCGGCATCGTCCTTTCCGCCAAGCAAATCGGCATCGGTTGGTCCAACGTCCAATGGCTCGCCGCCGCCATCTCCGTCGGACTCGGGTTCGGCTTACAGGAAATCTTCGCCAACTTCGTGTCCGGACTCATCCTGCTCTTCGAACGCCCGATTCGCGTCGGCGATCTTGTCACCGTCGGCGATCGCACCGGAACCGTCTCCAAGATTCGCATCCGCGCCACCACCCTCATCGATCCCGACAAGAAGGAGATGATCGTTCCCAACAAGTCCTTCATCACCGACAAGATTGTCAATTGGACCCTCTCCGATCGCATGATCCGCCTGGTCATCGAAGTGGGGGTCGCCTACGAATCCGACACCGCGCTCACGCGCGAACTGCTCCTCCGCGCCGCTAGCGGCCACCCGAAGGTGCTCACCGAGCCCGGCCCCTCCGCCATCTTCGACGGTTTTGGCGAGAGTACGCTCAATTTCGTCCTTCGTTGCTACCTTGCAAACATCGACGACATGTCGAGCACCAAACACGAGATTAACACGGCGATCAACCAGTCACTCCGCGAACACGGCATCGAAATCGCCTTCCCCCAACGTGAAATCCACCTCAAGGGAGCCGCCGCCAAGACCATCGCCTTGAACGAACGAGTCGATCGCGCGGAACGTACCAACCGCAGCGCCTGATCTCGCTTACTCCGATCCCGGCGAGCACTCCAAGTGAGCTTCAGAAAACGAAACCGGCGAAGCCACAACCGGAACACCCTCTCCCACTGGGAGAGGGAAGGGTGAGGGTCTTTTTCCCCATCGCGATCATGCACGCACCCCGCGTTCCAACAACGTTTGGGCCTATCGCGCGACCCAGTCGTAGGGCGCACTTTGGCGCTAGCCGCAATTCGCCACGCAAAGGAATCGGCACCCAGCGACGGCTTTACTTTGCCGCGCGGCAAGAAACACGTCCCCCCTGCCCCTCGCTTTCCCCCGGTTGCAACCTCATCCCAACTTCGGTAAAACGACGTCTAACAGTCTGTTGAGACCTCGCGCTAGTGCCGATCGGCTCATGGTCCGTTGGGCATCACAAGAGTTTCAGCCACTGCAGGATGGCGGGCCGATCGCGCGCGATAGGAAGTTTCAACAGGCTTCAAACGGAACACAGTGAGCGGGGTCGTCACGGTCCGCCCGCAGACTTGGGTGGGACGGCGGCGAGTCGGGAGGTTGATCGAATGCTTCGAAAAGGATGGATGCGCGCGGGCCTCTTGCTTTGCCTGGTGGCGGGAGGATGTGGCGGAAAACAGGACGCTGCCGACAAAGCCAAGAAAGCGAAGGCGGACGGCAAGTTGGATGTCCTCTGCTCTTTCTTCCCGATCTATCTCTTCACCAAGGCGGTGGTCGGCGATCGGCCGAACGTGCCCGTCGAATTGATGCTCCCCGCCGAGATGGGCTGCCCCCACGATTATGACCTCCAGCCCGCGGACGTTCGCAAAATCCAGACCGCCGACCTGTTCATCATCAATGGCGCCGGACTCGAAGAGTTCTCCAAGGCCACCGTCACCGGCATCAATCCAACCGTCACCGTCGTCGATACCGCCAAGGGAATCGTCGGCATCCCCCTCGACGAGGAACACGACCACCACGATCATGACCACGCACACGAGAAAGACGAGCACCATGATCACGACCACGCGCACGAGGACCATGACCACGACCATGGTCATCACCACGAAGGGGGCATCAACCCGCATTTCTTTTCGAGTCCCAAGCGAGCCGCCAGCCAGGTGCGCAACATCGCCGACGCCCTTTCGGAAATCGATCCGGAAGGAGCGGAACAATACCGCAAGAATGCCGACGCGTTCATCGCCTCACTCGATCGGCTGTCCGCGGAGCTAAACGAAAAGATCGCCGCCCTGCCCAACCGCAAGATCGTCACCATGCACGAGATCTTCGACTATTTCGCGCGCGACTACGGCCTGGAGATCGTGCCCGACCATCGACTTCGTCCGGCCACGATCCTTCCTCCGCCGGGAATGTGCAAAGTGATCGAAGCGATCAAGGTCAAAAAGGCGGGCGCGGTCTTCAAGGAGCCGCAATACTCCGGCAGCACCGCGGAAACGATCGGCAAGGACGCCGGCGTCCCCGTCGGACTCCTCGACCCCGTCGCCAGCGGCCCCGCCGACGCCAAGCCCAGAATACTACGAACAAAAATGCGACAACCTCGCCACCTTGGCCGAACTGCTCGGCAAGGAAATAAATGAGGATTCTCCTCGGCAAGCCAGAGTATTCCCCGCGCCGGGTGCCATGTCCCACGCTTGCAGAATCCACGTTGCCAATGCCGCAAAAACTCCCTCTCCCGCCGGGAGAGGGGTTGAGCTGAGGGGATTACCTCCGCCGGGTGCCATGCTCCACGCTTGCAGAATCCACGTTGCCAATGCCGCAAAAACTCCCTCTCCCGCCGGGAGGGGTTGGGGTGAGGGGGATTCTTCCTCCGCCGGGTGCCATGTCCCACGCTTGCAGAATCCACGTTGCAAATGCCGCAAAAACTCCCTCTCCGCCGGGAAGAGGGTTGGGGTGAGGGGATTCTTCTCCCGCCGGGTGCCATGTCCCCGCGCAGAATCCACGTTGCCAATACCGCAAACTTCCTCTCCCGCCGGGAGAGGGTTGGGGTGAGGGGATTCTTCTCCGCCGGGTGCCATGCTCCACGCTTGCAGAATCCACGTTGCCAATGCCATAAGAACTCCCTCTCCCGCCGGGAGAAAGACCGGGGTGAGGGATTCTTCTCCGCCGGGTGCCATGCTCACGCTTGCAGAATCCACGTTGCCAATGCCGCAAGAACTCCCGCCGGGAGAAGGGCCGGGGTGAGGGATTTCTTCTCCGCCGGGTGCCATGTCCCGCGCGTAGACATGTTCCCTTCTCTTCTTCTTCGCAGGCACCCAGCGTGGCGCTTGCGACTTTGCGTTTCGATTTCCCTCGCCGGGGCCTCCGCCGCTCCAGTGCCTCGGAACCCTAACCCAACGAGCTTGCGCGGAGTACCTACCTCGCCGGGACACTGGTTCCTCCGTTTTCTTAAGCTCCTTGAACGCTCCGAAAGCCTCGGAACCGTAACACAACGACCTTACGCGGAGTACCGCCGATTGCCATGCTCCACGCTTGCAGAATCCACGTTGCCAATGCCGCAAAAACTCCTCTCCCGCCGGGAGAAAGGGCCGGGGTGAAGTTCTTCTCCGCCGGGTGCCATGTCCCGCACGCTTGCGTGGGCGCTGTTCCCTTCTCTTCTTCTTCGCGAACTTGGCGGCTGGCGTCCTTGCGACTTTGCGTTTCGATTTCCCTCCCGCCGGGGCTTCTGCCGCTCCGAAAGCCTCGGAACCCTAACCCAACGAACACGCGGAGTACCCTACCTCGCCGGGGCCCTGGTTCCTCATTGTCTAGCTCCACCGACCAAGCGTTTTACGTCGGAATAGTCCAGTTTTTCAGGCAAGGAAGACCTTTCTTTCATCCCAATCCTGTTTTCCACGTTGACGCCGATTCCGAACCGCCGCTACCATACGGTCCAGCGCGAAAATGGGAACATGAATCGCGGCTCGGTCCGTCAGTCCAAACCAACGTTGCCCGTGACTCGATGACACCAGAACAAAAACCCGAGCGGAAATTGACCGCCAGCTCACCCACCAGCGGCTGGCTCGTGCAGGACATCGCCGAGATGAACATCGGCCGTCGCCTGGGGTCGCGGTGCGGGACACCAACTGCTGGACTACGCCGACTATATTCTCTACGTCGACGGCCGGATCATCGGCGTCATTGAAGCCAAACCGGAAGAGCACGCTCACCGGCGTCGAAATGCAGTCCGCGAAGTACAGAATGCCGGCTTTGCCGTCCGAGCTCCCCACTGGAAACAACCTCTCCCTTTCGCCTACGAATCCACCGGAGCCGTCACCCAATTCACCAGCACCCTCGACCCAACGCCTCGTAGTCGCGAAGTCTTCACAGCTTCCATCGCCCGGAAGAGCTCAAGCGACTCGCCGAACTCCCCCAACAGCTACGCGGCAATCTGCGTTCCATGCCTCCCCATCAATCCCGAGAAGCTTTGGCGCGTCCAGCTCGAAACGGTGGAGAATCTCGAAAAGTCCCTCGCTCAAAATCGCCCCCGCGCCTTGATCCAGATGGCGACGGGAAGCGGCAAAACCTTTACCGCCGCCTCCTTCATCTATCGACTCATCCAATTCGCCGGCGCCAAGCGGGTTCTGTTCCTCGTCGATCGCGCACGATCTGGGCAGACAAACCTTGCGCACAGTTCCAGCAGTTCGGCAGCCCCTACACGGGCTCGACCTTCACCGACGAGTTCAACGTCCAGCATCTGCACCATCTGCCGTCGACCCCGTCAACCGGGTTTTGCATCAGCACCATTCAGCGGGTCTATTCCATTCTCCAGGGCGAAGCCGATTTCGACGAGGAAATGAAGAGGGTTCCATGTTCGAAACGCCCGCGATCAAAGGGCCAGCGACAATCCCAGCACACAATCCGCAGCTTCCACATCGAAACTTTCGACTTCATCGTCTGCGATGAATGCCATCGGTATCTACAACCTTTGGCGGCAGGTCCTCGGGTATTTCGACGCCTTCATCATCGGATTGACGGCCACGCCCAGTAAACAGACCATCGGCTTTTTCGCTAACAACCCCGTCATGGAGTACGGCCACACAGGCGGTCGCGGACGGCGTCAACGTCAGTTACAACGTCTACCGCATCCGCACCAAAATCACCGAGTCGGGCACAACACGCTCGAAGGACGCCCAGGCCTCTCCGCCCCCATCCACGGGACCGCCGAACCCGAAGAGCGTCTCCGCGAGGTCGATGAGGACTTACCCTATTCCGCGAAACAACTCGACCGGGACTTCGTTAACAAGGATCAAATCCGCACGGTGATCCGCACCTTCCGCGATCGGCTCTTCACCGAGATCTTTCCCGGGCGAACCGAGGTCCCCAAGACCCTGGTCTTCGCCAAGGACGATTCCCACGCGGACGATATCACCAAGGTCATTCGCGAAGAGTTCGGGCATGGCAACGGGATTCTGCCAGAAGATCACTTACCGCACGGGCTTCGTACAGGTCACCAAGAAGGTGAAACAAGCCGACGGCACCTACAAGGAACAAACCGATTGGGAAAAGATTGCCAACGTCAAACCGGAAGAGGTCTTGGCAAAAATTCCGCAATTCGTACTCGCCCACGCATCGCGGTCACGGTTGACATGATTTCGACCGGCACGGACGTCAAACCCCTGGAGTGCCTTCTGTTCATGCGGAACATCTTCGAGCAACTACTACGAACAGATGAAAGGCCGTGGCGTTCGGGTCGTCGGCGAGATAAGTTGAAGCAAGTTACGCCTGATGCCAAGTGCAAGACCCATTTCGTACTCGTCGATGCCGTCGGCGTGACGGAGTCGTGCAAAACGAATCGTCCCCATCGACCGCAAGCCCACCGTTCGGTCGAGGAAAGTCCTGGAGACCGTTGCCGGGGAATCGTCGATGCCGACGTCTCCGCCACGCTCGCCGCTCGGCTCACCAAGCTGGAAAAGGGGCTCGACGAACGAGCCAAGGAGCATCTCGCGGAACTTGCAGGCGGCAAGGACCTCCCCACCCTCGCGCGCATCCTCACGGCCCTCGACCCGGACACCCAGGCCGCCAAACTCGTCGAAAAGGGTGTAGTCGGGTTCCGACGAGGAGCCGACCACCGAACATTGAGATGAGTGGAAAGAATTGCTCGGACGGCGTAAGCCTTTCATGATCCGAAACTCCGCGATGGCATCCTGGCCGCCAAAAGTGCCTGTGAACAAGTCATCGACAAGGTGAGCGCCGGACGAACTGCTTGGCACCGGTTTCGACGCCCAGGCAATGGAGCGGGCCAAGGCGCTCGTCAAGAACTGCAACCTTCATTGAAGAGAACAAGGATGAGCTCGACGCCATCCGCGTCTTCTACAGCCAGCCCTACCGCGGCAGGCTCCGGTTATAAGGCGATCAGCGATCTCGCCGATCGGCTCAAAGCTCCACCCGTTTCATCAGCGTGGGTCAGCTTTGGCTGGCCTACCAGGCAGTCGAACCGCAGGCCGTGAAGGGACAGCAGGGGAAGGTTGTCCGGTTGATCGCTCTGGTTTCGGCATGCCCTCGACACCCGCCGCCGCCAGCAAGCCCGTTCCACGGCGGCGGTCGAAGAACGGTACCAGGCCTGGCTGGCAAAAGGAGGCAGAGGGAGTGACCTTTACCAAGAGCAGCGTCAATGGCTCGATGCCATCAAGGACCACATCGCCTCCAGCGTCACGATCGACGCCGACGGCTGAACCACCTTCACGCAACTCGGCGAGCTGGAAAAGCCTACGACCTCTTCGGCGACAGCCTCACCACCATCCTTGAAGAACTCAACGTGGGGCTCGCGGCATGAGGGCAACGTCGGTGGATTTTCAACATTATCCGGTTGACGTCGAGCGTCTACCGACCCCATGGTCACGTAACACGTATCGCCGAAGTGAATGCTGAATTGCAGACCGGTTTTGCCAGCGGCGAACATAACAAAGAACGGAATGGCGTTCCGCACCTTCGGCCAATGAACGTCGATCGGAATGGTCGGATCGATCTAACAGACTCGAAATATGTCGCCATTGACGCGGGAGACCAAAAGGCTGGCTATTGGTGATGTATTCAATAACACCAACAGCCCCGATCTGGTCGGCAAAACGGCACCGGTTTGCTTCGTGGAAAGACAAGGCATTCTCAAATCATATGACGCGTTTACGTTTTACCCCCGAAGTAGACTATCGTTTCGCCCGCATTTCCGCTCCATTATCTTTGGATGTCACGCTATTTTCGTCACCGATGCGACCACGTAAACCAGGCAAGCATTTCGCACGGAACGCCCTCGCGGATACTGTGCCTTTCCTACTTGCTCCTTCGAACGAACAACGGCGGATCGTGGCGAAGATCGAGGAGTTGTTTTCGGACTTGGACGCGGGGGTGGCGGCAGCGAGCAGTGCAGGCGAACCTGAATCGCTATCGCGCGTGCGTCCTCAAGGCGGCGGTCGAAGGCCGGCTCACTGAAGATTGGCGGAAAAAAGAATCGCCCCGCCGAGACCGGTTCCCAACTCCTCCAGCGCATCCTCAAGGAACGCCGGCAAAAATGGGAAGAGCAGCAACTCGCCTCCTTCGCCGCCCGCCGGCAAAACTCCCAAAAAACTGGAAAGACAAATACAAGGAACCCGCCCCCGACTGCAACCTCCCCCTCTCCCCGACTCCTGGTGCTGGGCGAGTGTGGAACAGCTTGTCGCCAGAAGCGAATACGGTACGTCGATCAAGTGCAGTTACGAAGAAACTGGGGTACCGGTGTTGCGGATTCCAGAATATCGCATCGAGGCGTCATCAATCTTGCGGACATTAAATTTGCAGCATCTAGATATATCATTAAGAATGGTGACGAACTCTTGCAAGGCGACATTTTAATGTGCCCGTACAAATGGTAGCATTAGTTTAGTTGGGAAGGCGGCGGTCGTATGTGATGCATACGACAGACGTTACAGCTTTGCGCTCATATCTCCTTCGTTTTCGACTCATCCATACAGGAGAACCTCCCCAAATGGTTACACTTCGTTATCATGAGTCCGTTCGGGCGCGCTTTATTGAATCACACGCTGCATCGTCCGCTGGTCAACACAATGTCAGCCTTTCAGTCGTTCACAGGTTTCCAATTCCAGTGCCACCATCGTCGGAACAAGCCGAAATCATCAACATAGTGGACGAAGCACTTTCCAATCGAATGGTTGTGGGCGAACTGTGCTTACGTCAGGTTTCGCGAGCCAACAGCCTTCGCCAATCAATCTTGAAGCGAGCATTCGAAGGCAAACTCGTCTCTCAGGATCCTGCCGACGAGCCGGCTGCAGTGCTGCTTGAACGCATTCAAAAGCAGCGAGCCGGCGACACCAACACCCAAGAGAAACATCGCAACGCACCCAAGAAAGTCTCGAAAGAGACCTTCCTCAAACGGGGAGCGATCATCTCCTACATCGTTCGGCATCTCTCGGACCGTCCGACCTTCGGCCGAACCCAACTCGAAAAGACGCTCCACATCGCCCAGACGCATCTCGGTATCGACATGGAGTTCGACTTCGAACGCTACGCCGCCGGCCCCTTCGACAAAGTCATCTTCAAGATCGAAGGAACCGCCAAGAAGAAGGAATGGTTCACCACCCAGAAACGTTCCACCCGCGGCGTAACCTACCATCCCGGCCCGAAGATCGACCAGATGTGCCAATATGCCACCGGCTATCTCGGCAACAAAATAAAAGCTTTCGATGAACTCCTCCGCCACGTCGCGAGAATGAACACCGACGAAGCCGAACTCTTCGCCACCGCCTACGCCGCCTGGAACGACCTCCTCCTCGTCGGCAAACCCGCCACCGACGACGCCATCATCGCCGAGATCCACGCCTGGCATCCCCGCAAGGAACGCTTTTCGCCCGAAACCATCCGCGCGCGTCTGGATTGGATGCGGCGTAACGGCTATTGTCCTGAAAGAGATTGACTCATCTACAATCCTTTTTCGCGCAAAGGAAGATTCCATGGCCAGGAAGAAAGCGAGTCTCGATGAAGTCAAGCGATCATTTTGCCTACTGAGCGAGTCTCCCATTACCTCCGCCACGGACGATCGACTGGGGTTTAAAGATGTCGCAAAGCTAATCAATCGCCGTATTCTCGAAACCGAGTGCGTTGACAACTCTGACGGAAATTGTCGGCGAATGATCCACACCACGGACGTGTTCGCCATCTATGGTCCCTGGGGAAGTGGCAAATCCAGTTTACTCGCGCAGGTCGAAAGGGCCGCGTCGGAACACGCGGCGTGGATCAATTTCGATGCCCTGAAGTATCAAACCGACGAAATGATCCTCGTGCCACTCCTGCATCGAATTGCTGACGTTTGCGATACCGAAGACGCTCGGCGTTTTTTCTGGGGGATGATAAAGGCGCTCAGCGCATTTGCAACGGATGTACTTATAGCTGGATCTGGAGTTTCCATCAAAGAACCGGTCAAGCAGTTGGTGTCGAGCATCAAAAACATCCCAATCAGCGAACCATCGCCCGCCGACAAGCTTCCGTCCAGTCGAGCGAAGGCCATTGGCGATGCATTCAGTGGTCTAATCCGACTCGTGCTCAAAAAATCAAAACGCGATCGCCTCGTCATCGCGATTGACAATCTCGATCGCTGCCGGCCCGCGGCGCTCCTCGAAGTGTTGGAAGCCATTCATGCGATCCTCGACGAAAACAACGTCACTTTCATTCTCGCCATGGATCAATTGGTTTGCATTCGTTGTATCGCCGCGCGCTATGGGTACACACAGTCAGAGGCGGCGCTTTATCTTGAGAAGATGGTCCCAGACTACTTTCGCGTTCCCGATCCGTGGGTGAGCAGTGTAGTCGACGACGATCACGATGCAATTTCTCGCTTTCTCAAGCATCTCTTGACCGATCGTGCCTGTGAGCCGATCAAGATCTATGAACAGCTCCTATGGGCAGTGATCGGGTCGTCCGCCGTCATGCGCAATCCGCGCCGAATCAAACGATTGCTGAGGCGCCTGTCATCCTTTGATTCAGATTGGTGGCAAGGGCATGCGAATGAATCAATCGCCATAATCTTCGTAACCGTCATCAGCGATATATGGCCCGGCCTTTATGCGACGTTTTCAATCATTGAAAAAAGCGATTGGGCCATCTTCATTGAGAAAGCGGAGCAGAGCTCAAAATCCAAAACATGGATTGATACGCACGTCGATGAAGCGTTCTATGCATTCATTCTTGCCTTGCGCCAATTGGATCAGGAGGAAGGTGGACTCGATACGATTCGCGATTATGACACGCTTGATTCGCTCGTGGGCGAGATGCGGCAACTGGGCCTTTGATCGGATAGAATGGATGAAAAGCGCGCCACGAGAAATCGAACGTCAAAAGTTCGGGGAGTTTCAAGAGTGAGTGGCAAATGAGCACGTTAATCCACAGAGTCGTTCTGCAAAACGACGCGCATTTCGGCCGTAAACTTCCGTTGCACCATCTCGGCGTGTTCCTGGCGGAGCTGCCTTTGGCGATACGGGCAGCCGTCTCCATGGCGTTTCGCAATCGCAGCCAGGTCAAGGGGCGTCGGCCGGATTGGCTGGAGCGCTCCACCGATGTGCGCTTCGTTGACCACCAAGGGAACGGCGAATCGGTCCTCTATTTTGAAGCGCCTGCCCTCGGCGAAGCCGCCCGGGAGATGTACGAACAACCGACGCTGGCGCCCGAATTTGATGATCGCCCCGCCCGGGAGGACACGGCGTTTGATCTTTTAGGCGATGTTTTGGCGGACGTTCAACAACGCAATGGCGATAGTGCTCGTTTTGACCCGGCACTGCTTGACCGTATCACTCACTTTGGTCGGGTGTTCAAAAAGGGACCGTATAGAGAAGTCGATTTCACGAGCCGCCGATTTCCGAAGGAGGCACCGGCGCGCATCAATCCCGCGCTCATCGAATCGGCGAAGGATTTATTGGGAAAAACGCCGCTGCTGCAACGCGTCCGTATCGTGGGAACGCTCGATGGTTTCATGGCAAGCACGCAACGTTTTTTCCTCGTTCTCGATTCGGGGGAAAGGATCGTAGGTGTCTTCAACGACAACCACCACGAAGTTATGCCCAACCTCTGGAAACAGCGAATCCTTATTTCAGGAATGGTAATCTAACGCTCTCCGCCGGTTGCTTCGCATCGATGCGGATACGATCCGTTCGGGGGAGAATGAGCCGCCCGTGATGGCGATTGCCGAATCCTCCCAGAACGAAAGTCGACTCGCCTCCTTGAGAAAGCCGCAAGGGTCAAAGTCGGGAATTAATGCGGTTATTGGCCATTGGCCGGGGGATGAATCGGAAGAGGAGATGACGGCAATTCTGGAGGAACGTCGATGATTTCGGAGTCCGACCTCATCGTTTTAGATACGAGCGTCGTCGTCGTGTTTAATTTCAGCTGATTCTGGAATCGCCCGATTTGGGTTAGCATAATCCCAAAGGGAGGGCTATCCCATGAGTCGCAAAGAACGCAAGCACTTCACGGCAGAGCAAAAGGTTGCCATCTTGCGGCGGCACTTGCTCGAAAAGATTCCGATTTCCAATCTCTGTGACGAGTTCGGCATCGTTCCGACCCTGTTCTATCAATGGCAGCGCCTTTTCTTTGAGCGAGGGGCCGCAGCCTTTGAAGGGACCAGGCCTGGCCGAAAAGCCACTGACGACAAGGACAAGCAGATCGCGCAGCTCAAGGCGAAACTCCAGGTCAAAAATGAGGTTGTCGCTGAGCTTTTAGAGGAGCATGTCCAGCTAAAAAAAGAGCTTGGGGACCTCTGAAAGGAGTCTGGGTCTCCCCGGATATTCGCGACGAGCTTGTTGACTACGTCCATCATTGGAATGAGCGGACGGAGATCTCCGCCCGGCAGATCCTCGGCTGGATCGGCCTGGGCACCAGCAAGTTCCACGACTGGAAGCATCGCTACGGCAAGGTCAATGAGCACAATGGTCGTATTCCCCGCGACCATTGGCTGGAACCTGGGGAGAAAGAGGCGATCGTCAACTTCCACGATCAATTCCCGCTCGAAGGCTATCGTCGTCTCACCTTCATGATGATCGATCGCGACATTGCCTATGCGAGTCCCGCCTCCGTCTACCGCGTTCTCAAAGCCGCGGGTCGCATTGGCCTACGCAAACCGATCACGACCTCCTGGCCTGCCCTGATTGTTTGTACCAGTTGTTATGAGAGTACAGGGTCCAACGCTGCGGGAGAGAGGGTTAGCGCGCAGCCGTAGCCCGAACGGACGCAGCACACGTCGCGGCGAACTCCGCCGGGGTCCGGTACCCCAAGCTACTGTGGAGGTCGCACGTCGTTGTAATCGATCTTCCAGGCTCGTCCGAGGGCCTCTGCCTCGACGAGGGTCGTAAACACTTCGTGGCAGTTCATCAGCTCGTCACGCAGACGACTGAAGAAACTCTCTGCATAGCCATTCTCCCAGGGCGAGGTTCGATGTAGAGCGTCTCGACGTCTACATTCGCCAACCACCGTTGGATCGCGTGAGCGAACGCACTTTTGGCCGTTGTCGCTGCGAATGTGCGTGGGGACTCCTCGCGTTCGGAAAAAGCTCGGCCAGGCTATCGAGCACATCTTCAGCCTTCAGACTTCGAGCCACTCGCAGGATCAGGCACTCGCGTGTGTACTCGTCCATGATCGACAACCACTTCAGCGGCCGATTATCCTCTGTGCGATCATGAATGAAATCCCACGTCCATACATGGTCTTTGTGCTCCGCTCGTCGGCGATGACAAGCATTCACACTCGAGCCCATTCGCCGCTTTTTCCGCTGTTTTTGAGGCACGCACAAACCTTCCTTCTTCCAGAGCCGATAGATCCTGCTCTTGTTGGCCGACCAGCCTTCGCGACGCAACAACGCCGCGATACGCCGATAACCAAAGCCGCGGACGCTCTCGCACCAGCTCCAACATCCGCTTCACCAGCTTCTTCTCTTCGTCTTGCTCCTTTCGTTCATAACGCTGTGTGCTCCGCGGCTGCTCCATCAACTCACACGCCCGACGCTCGGATGCCCCACATGCCTCCCGAACATTTTATGACCGCCGCCCGCTTCCGTGACGGGCTCAGTAATTTCCTTGAGTTGCCTCCCTTTAAGATCGACTTGTCCAACTCCGCATCCGCCGCCAAACGCTTCAGCAAAACGCCGATTCTCTTCCTCAAGCTCCTTGAGACGCTTTGCCTCCTCGGACTTCATGCCGCCGTACTGGTTCCGCCAACGGCAGCGTCGCCTCACTTCACCTGATGCACCGCAGCACTTCACCCATTGACTTACCCGTACCGAGCATCGCATCCGCATCACGAAGCTTGCGGATCACCTGCTCCGCTGTGTGTCGCTTCCTGCAAGCTTCGTCATCGAGTCCTCCTGGGCCTCTTCGGCCAGTTGACTCTCATAACTTAAGTGGATTACTTTCCGGGGAGCAGACCACTCCAAAGGGAAAGGCTTCCAGCAGCCCCACCCCATGACCACTGGCACGTCGACGTCTCTTACCTCAATATCGCTGGTACCTTCTTTTACCTCTGCACCGTCCTTGATGGTTGCAGCCGCTATGTCGTCCATTGGGAGATCCGTGAGCAGATGACCGAAGCAGACATTGAGATCGTCCTCCAGCGGGCACAGGAACGCTTCCCCTGGGCAACTCCGCGCATCATCTCCGACAACGGACCCCAGTTCCTCGCTAAGGATTTTAAGGAGTTCATTCGGATGGCTGGCATGACCCATGTTCGAACTTCGCCCTATTACCCGCAAAGCAATGGTAAGATCGAACGCTGGCATCGCTCGCTGAAGTCGGAAGCCATCAGGCCCATGACACCTCTCTCGCTGCCCGATGCCCAACGGGTCGTCGAACACTTCGTCCACCACTATAACCACGTCCGCCTCCATAGCGCCATCGGCTATGTCACTCCCTTCGACGAGCTGAGAGGTGTCAGCGAAGAGATCCAACGCAATCGGGACCACAAGCTCGAAGAGGCCAGGGAAAGGAGAAAACAAAAACGCGCAGCCTTGGCGGCTGCCGACGGATTACAATGCGTCATGAGCTGAGCGGAGGATAGGGCAACGGTACGGGAACCGACCCGAGCGCCGACTCAGCGACCGATGCCAGAGGTGACGATTGGAGTCCCGGCGCGCCGGGACTACCCCTCGTCCTTCCGGGCGGCACGATGCCGCCCTCTCCTCTCTGGCATTGGTGATAATGCGCTAAATCCCTATGTGTCACTTGATCCACCGTGTCGCTAACCAAAATCGAAAACGTTCCATTTCCCGCTGAGCCACAACATTCTCGCTAGCCCCTTTTTTACGATTTGCGGCCAGCGATGCTCGCACCATTCCGCGATGGCGTCTTCGTCCCGTTCGCGGGACTTGCGTTTGGGTTTCTGAGGCGTAATGCCCCGTCGCGTCAGCCAGTCGTTGAGGTAGCGATGATGAAATGTGACGCCGAAATGCTTCTCGATCAGAATTGCGATCCGCTTGGCGGTCCACAGTTCGCCAACAAGATCGTGGTCGAAGGGACTGGTGTTCAGCCAGCCAAGAACCTCTTTTTCCTGCTCCTCTGTAAGTTTCCGGGGTCGACCGCTGGCCGGCACCGCGGCAAGGCCTTCGGGACCGCGTTCGTTCCAGGCCGCTTCCCAGCGCTGAATGGTGCGCTCGTTCACGCCGAGAAAGTCGGCTATTTCTCGTTGGGTGTAACCCTCTTGTCGGCGAGCCATCGCCAATCGCCGCCGGCGTTCCAGCTCGGCGGGACTTCCGTTTGTTCTCATGCGAAAGAATACGCGCCACCATCGCCCCACGTCCAACGCTTTGAAAAGATCACAAACGCGCGTAATTCTTACAATCGTAACCCGACATTTGTTTTCTGAGGATCAGTAATGGGCTATCCGTCTTTCATTGTGAATTTCTCGACCTTTCCGTTTCCGGCGGGTGACCTTGCGATATACGGCCAACGGATCGTATCCGGCAGACGTTGAGTCTCCCTCAAAACGGCGGAATTTCGGCTCATCTTCAGCCGATATTGTATTCTGATTCCGACGCTTGCCCGTTACTTTCGAGAAATCAGTCCTTGATTTCGAACCAATACGAAACGAATCGGCAATACTTCGTTGTTCGGACCACCTGCCAAGTCATCGGCTTTTACCGAACTCTCCATAAATTGAATAAGCGCAACAAAGAAGGAGGTTTTCATGCGGCACCACGAATAGCATCGCTTCATTTTTGCTACGCAGATTTCAGCCAACATGCAGTCGCGTACTCAGATCTTGGATATGCAATTTTCTGTATCATTGCCGATCTTGTGGACGCCGCCATTGTTGCAGGCGGCGGAAATAGAGTCTTCTCAAGGCGATAAAGTCCGTGGCCCCGAGGCGAAGGATTTGTCGTAAAATACTTGCGAGGATACTTGCTTTTCGAGGAGCCAGTGTCGGAATTACTGAGCCCACTCATGGCCGAATGAAAACGGATCGAGTCGGAGATTTACAGAAGAGCGATGTTGACCGAGCGACCATCGCAGCAATTTCAGGACCGGATTCCAGCAACCGGATTGCGTTCATGGAAGACCACTTTTTTGTTTCCGATAGATCGGATCGTCGGCATTTGTTGAAACTGGTTGAAATAGATGGCGCAAATCTGACTACGTTGTTTTCGCGAAAGGGTTCTGTAGCGTACAATGCTGGAAGGTTTATTTCGTTATCTCTGTCGGCGGAAAGGTCGTGACGCTAACAGGGCAACAAGGCGTACAAATGCCGAGTACGAGCTCAATGATTGGAAATCTGGGACATTGTTAAAAGGCAGCGGCAAATTGTTGACACATTGGCTCTCGACGAGTCGCCATGTTGGTATTCTGACGGTCGTCGGTTTCTGTACGCCAAACTAGTCGAGAGAAACGATCTGCCTACGAATATCGAAGGAATGCATCATTTTGGGAAGTACTATGATCAGTCTGGGATAGGCTGCCTGTGGTCTTTGAGTTTGATCTCGAAACAAACAAGTCTTCGTTGTTGTGTGTTGGCTGGAAAGGAAGAGTATCGCTGGATGGAAAAACGATCGTAATTTGCGGCATAGGAAAAAACGGTCGGCAATGGTTTACGCTTACTTCAGAAGGAAGGTTTGGAGATGAATTGATTTTGCCGGGGCTTGTTGAGATATAGTCGCAATTCTCGATCCAGGACTATTTATTTACTGGGGTCTTCCAACTGAAGGTACAGAGATCAGATTTACTGAAAACAACAGTCCGTTGCGAGGTGCGAAACGGATGCTTACGGATTAAAGTCGCCAAGGCAAGTACCGGTGAATTCCAAACGATAGTGCCTTACGTTGATGCAAGATGGAGTGTTTGCTACGGAACAGGAGAATCCGGGGGCGACAAACGATAGTGCCTTAAAATATTTGGCCTCCTCCGCAGAATCTGTGGGTGCGTTTCGTGGGTTTCTGGTCACGAATGACTTGTTTTTTGCGAGAATTACACTCGAACGCCATGTTTCGATACCCGTGCAATTTTAGCGTATCCGATAACGTCTGTTTTCTTGCGCACATTGTTTTGGTTGAAAAGGCAGTCCTTTGCGCGGGTAGGTTTGGTTTAGCAAAAAACAGACCTACGAGAAGCGAAAGGACTGCCATGAGCAGTGTAGCGGATTTTAACGGTGATAGTGGTTTTTCCGACGTGATTCGGATTGAGGAAGGGAAGATCAGGTCTCACGTGGAGGAGGTGGTTCGTCAGTCGGTGGAGCAGACGCTCAACGGTCTTTTGGACGCGGAGGCGGACCGGTTGGGCTTGCGGAAGGGGGACAGGCGCGTTTATGCCTGGCTGGATCATCTCGGCCGGCGGATCCGGGAGCAGAAAAGGGGACATTGTACTTTAGTCGACGAGCTTGATGATAATACCTCTCGTTGCGGAACGGTCCGGAGTACATGACCATGCAATGCTTTACGTCGCATAAACCAGAATGTCCCCTTTTTCTCCGACCGCCCGCAACCACCAACAAAATCCTCCACTCCTACTACAACGAAGACTGGGCGCAAGAGCCTTAGGTCCTGCAGGAGATTAGCGGGTCGTGCAAGATCCCGATCCCCTCGAACAATTTATCTGGCATCCCTACTACATCGACGGGCTGGTCACTCGCTTTTACGACGCCGACGTCACCGACATGACCGGCCCGGTCCAGCACTACTTCACGCACGACGCGAATTTCAACATCACCACCGCCCTCAATACCAGCGGCGACCCCGTCGAGCGTTACGACTACACCCTACGGCCAGGTGACGTTCCTCAACTCCACCTTCGGCACCATCAGCCCCTCCTCCATCGCCCAGCGTTACCTCTACACCGGCCGCCCTCTCGACGGCGCTGGCGGTCTCTACCACTACCGCAACCGGCAGCATGATCCGAATTTGGGGAATTTCATTACCCGCGATCCAATTGGGTATGATGCAGAAGACGAGAACCTTTATCGTTACGTTCAGAATGAACCCCTTATCTCGCTCGATCCTAGCGGCTTGGTTGATAAGCGTGCAGATTCAGAGTATTGCAAAAGACTTCTTAAACGGATAATAGCCACTCAGAAAGAAATCGATACACGTGTAGGCGAGTTACATGAGAACCCATTGAACCTTCCAGAGAGAGCACCAGGAGATGTGCAAAAACCAAGTCTCAGTGCGGGGCCATCGTCAACTTATCCAAGAGCGAGCACCGGGCAAGCTCATTGCTGAACTTGCGCGGAATTGCAATTTATCCTCCGTCAGATCCTTATTTTCCTGTGCCTGTCCCTTATCCTCAGCGAGTTCCTTGTCCAGACCAATGTAGAATAGTCGTGCGAAAGGAGACTGTGGTCACATGTGTAGCAACTGTTGGCATTGGCTATGTGTGCTATCGCGTCGTACGGTTCATTCCGTCTGTGCTGTGCCCCCCGACGATGATCCCGAATGCGTTGATCCCTTGAACGTGAACCTTTTCGTTCCAATGCTTGAAAGTCGATATGGAAATTCATGAAATTAGGAATTCGGCGGGCAAATTGCTGTACCGCGGTGATCTCAATGAGTTTTGGTATGGTTGGGATCTTTCCGACGCAATTTTGTCTGACATTGCTTTGTCCGGAGCTCAATTTAATGATGCAAACCTAACACGAGCCGTATTTGATCGTTTCCTGGATCCTTATTGGGCGGGCTTTTCTGATGCGTGTTTAAAGGGCGCTAGTTTTCGAGCAACCGATCTTCGCGGCGCCAAATTCATTAAGGCAGATCTTCGAGATTCCGATTTCGGACAGGCAGACTGTGGGCCCGATGCTCTCGGAGGCATTACTTTCTTCTCCAGAGCGGACCTCCGCGGGGCAAATCTGAGGACGGCGAACCTTTCACGTGTGCGGATCATCGGGCGCCATCTATAACAACTTAACGTCGTTTCCAGCAACGTTTTCTCCAGAGGATAACGGACTTCGTTACGAATGCGTCACCGATCCTTGAGGGGACGGAAATAGGTGTCAGGAACGAATGGCACTGCCGCATGTCCCGTAATGTTTTACGATCATGCGGCTAGCTTACTGATCCTCAGAAAAGTAATGCCGTGGTGACCTTCTCCAGGGGCGAGGCTCGGTAGAAGCTGTCCATCAACGGTCTCTGTTGAGCGATTTCGTTCAGGTTGTACGTAATGACCTCGTCAAGTTGCTCGGCATTATCGAGTGTAATATTTACCAAACAGTGAGTCTTGAGATAGCTCCACAGATATTCCACCGATTGGGGCGAAAAAAGGCAAGCTGACCCTTTTTAGATAGATGCCAAGTCCGTCGCGGCTTCCTGGTGCGTCTCGGGAGAATGGGGTTTAGTGGATTTTCTCGGTTGTCGCCGTCCCAGGCGGGGCACGGGTAGGCGGCCTGGGGTATCGTCGCGGATACGGAGTACAAAAAGTCATTCAGAGCCTCGAAACCGACGCAGGCGGGGGCGTGACGGGGAGGAATCTCGGGCGGAAGAAGGGGGACAGCGCGCTTATGGCTTCGGACTGGAGATACTTGGCGAGCTAACGGTACGGGCGGGTGGCACTGTCAAAGAGTGAGTGTGCCAGTGCGATTTCTCGGCCGCTGAACATGGGCGCGACCCGAGCGTCAGGTCTCTGAAAAGTTCCAACGGACTGGATTGGGTCGTCGGCTCGTCCCCATTCCCGCGGGCCGGAGCGATCGCAAAATAGCCTCGGTGCCGAGCGGGTTTGCATTGGGACAACTCGAGAACACGGGCATGGCCCGTGCCACGCGTCGCCGCCAAACTTGTCGAGGAGCGTGCCGCGGACGAGGGAATTGGAGTTGACCGTGATGGCGCCTGCGGGCGCAGGTGGAGCGAAGGCAAAGGGAATGGCGATGGCAACAAGGCACGAAAGGGCGCGGACCACAGGGCTCATTTGGCTTCTCCAGGACAAAGGAGGAACGTTTGCCAAACGCTCGATTTACGACGTTAAGAAATCGTACTTGGACGAACCCGCGTTATCTACTCTCTTTTTTCTGAAGAGTTTTGCCTAGAAGGACTCTTGGATCGCGATTTGAAAAAGAACGAGCTAGGGGGTCAACACAGGCGACGGAAGCGTCCCAGCAGGATGGGATCTTGAGTTTCCGCCCCTGCCTTCCATTCATCGTTCATCATTTCTTCTTTCTTCCCCGCCGCGTCTCCGCGCCTCTGTGTGAGAATTTCTTCTTCCGTGCCCGCCCGTGGTGACGCCCTTGGCAGGGCTGTGGTCGGTTTTTTGGGTGCCGGTTCCCAGGGCTTCACCCCGGCTATTATGTCGTGCCCTCCGGGGCTGCAGAAAGTGGTCCCGGCGAGCCAGCGGTACTCCGCGTCAGCTCGCTGGGTTAAGGTTCCGAGGCTGGCGGAGCGGCAAAGGAGCGGTAGCCGAACGGGTTTCGCGGATTACGCAGGGGGCTGGAAGGGGGACAGGCGCTTATGGCCTTAGTGAGGGAAGTTCTTCGAGGGATATCCTTTTCGTGTCTTCCTTGCGAACCGGCGGCTTCTCGTTGGAATGCCTTTTGAAAAGGAGCCCGCGAGGGATCAACACGGGCGATGGAAGCGTCCCGGCCGGATGGGTTCCGAATTTCCTCCCCCGTCTTCCGTGTTCATCTCTCATCGTTTATTCTTCGCCTCCGCGTCTCCGCGCCTCCGCGTGAGAATTCTTCTTCCGTGCCCGCCCCGTGGTGACGCCCTTACAGGGCTGGGGAGTGTTTTTGGTGTCGGTCCCCAGGGCTTCACCCTGGGCTATCATGTTCCGCCCTGCCGGGGCTTCGGAATGGTTTGGTCGGTGGTCGGTCCCGGCGCGCGGGGAGTGGTCGGTGGCCGGTGACCAAAGGAGCGGGGCGAAGTCCCGGCAGGTAAAGCCGTTGAACGCTGGACGGTCGAACTCACGTGTTCACGCAAGCGTGGGACATGGCACCCGGCGGGAAAATCAGTGGTCAGTGGCCAGTCGAGCGAAGAAAACGAAGAAAACTGGCCCCGGCGAGGGAGCGCGGAAGCTCGCTGGGTTTGGGTTCCGAGGCTTTCGGAGGGGAAAAGGACCATTTTTCCCGGGAAAAAGTGCAAATTTTGAAAATGGGACGGGGAGCGGGTGCTGACGTAAGCCTTAGTCAGCAAAAACTCTTAAGTGCTGTTTTTTTTGGAGGCCATCAACACGGGGGTGGTCGGCTAAACTATCGATGGAATTTTTGATCGCAAGTAACTACTGTAAAAGATGTTACAATAACCGCCATAAACACACGAATACCCCCGAGTATCGATAGGGGTGTACCCGACGTAAGTGGTTACGGACGCAAAATGGCTTTCAGCTCGGTAGTGCAAACAACTAATCAACAATGGTTAGTCCATTATTTTTTCGAATGTAAACATCGGGCGCAAGTACCAAACCAGTCAGGCGGAAGGCTTAATTTGGGTTGCTCTGGGACTATGGGTCGAGCCAAAAATTTTCAAGAGCTAGTCGACGTAACCCGGACGGAAGATTGAGGAAGTGATAGTCGGTTACGACGCAATAAATTGGCTTTAAAGTACTTATATCTTAGCAATCAGGGGCGGGCAATTTCAAGAAGTGAGGTTAAGTCGGTTTTTGGACGAAGGGGCTCCGAAAAAATAGGGGTAAAAGTGTGAAGGTGGCGGTTGACGTAACTTTTTTCGCGTCTTAATGGGTCTTGGATTAGGGCTTAGGACGACTCGAATTTGAAGTCGACCTTCACACGAGGTTCTTGGGCGACGGGGTCGGAGAGAAGGGATTTCGGCAAGGAGTTTGGGGGCAAAGGAGGCGAGCGGCGGGCCGTTGGGTCCCGTCCGCTCGCGGATATTCAACCCGCCGATGGGGCTACTTTTTGAGTTCTTCCTCGATGGCGGCAACGATGTCCTTCGATTGCGGGGTGGTCGCCGGGGCGAACCGCTTGACGACCTTGCCGTCCTTGCTCACGAGGAACTTCTCGAAGTTCCACTTGATGTCGCCGGCAAATTCCGGATTGGTCTCTTTGCTGGTAGTGAACTTATAGAGGTCGCATTGTCCCTCTCCCTTGACCACGACCTTGGAGAACATGTCGGGGCCGACGTCGTAGTTCGACTTGCAGAAGGTGAAGATCTCCTCGCTGGTTCCCGGTTCCTGCTTGCCGAACTCATTGGCGGGGAAGCCGAGAATCGCGAGTCCCTGGTCCTTGTACTTCTCGTGCAACGCCTGCAGACCCTTATACTGCGGGGTCAAGCCACATTGGCTCGCCACGTTGACGATGAGGACGACCTTCCCCTGGTATTTGGAGATCCACGGGCTTGCCGTCGATGCTCTTCATGGTGTAGTTGAGCACGGGTGCCACGTCTTTCCTTTTCCTCGGCGAAAGAGCCGCCCACGACGAACGTGGCCAACAGCGCGCCGGCGATCAGACCGACAAAACTCTTCATGAAAACCTCCTTGGCACAGCCTTCGCTGGCTCTCGATAGCAACTTGACGGGGACTCTCCGTCCTGGCGACGCCAGCGTACAATCCCCAAACCAATCCCCCCAAATGGGAACTCTCTCAGTTTGCCTCCCCGCAGGGACAACTCCAAGAGAAAAATGCCCTTCCTCCACACCCGCTGGTGAATCGGTCCACTTCGGTCCTTGTTCGCACGGAAGCCGTTTGGCTATCGATGAACGACTCTTCCGTCACCTCTTCGACATGAAAACGCTCGACGACTATCATTGCCGCAGCCGCGTAAACGGTTCATGCCGACGAATCGGGAGAGAACTGGCTTCAGGGGAATTTCAATCTTCCCCTTCACTTCCGAGCGATGCCAACGACGGACTCGCTTGATGGCTTGCTAGCGGTCCTCTGGTTGTCATGATCAAAGGGGTCGCTTATGATCGGAAGTTGAAGCGTCTTCTCGACAATATCCATCGACGGGAGTGAGTTGCTGTCGGCCACGCTCTCGAATCTCTGGAATACGGGGTTTGAAACGCCTTATTGTCAAAACGGAGAATTCGACGGTAAAAACCCTCGCGGTCTTCCGGCAACGGTATGTGAAACATGAACTTCAGCGGCCACCGCCGCGGGCGCCAGCGACTGAGGCCAAACTTCGCGGGGATTCGCTGAACAAAAACAGGAGGTAAAGATCCATGGCATTGACCCCATCCACCATGCGCAATCTGGGCACAATCGCGCCTGACTTCACGTTGCCCGATACGAACGGCAAAATTCGCACGCTTGCGGAATTCAAGGACGCTCCGGCGTTACTCGTCATCTTCATGTGCAATCACTGTCCCTACGTGAAGCACATTCGCGACGGCCTTGTCCAACTTGGCAAGGATTTTCAGGCCAATGGAGCTGCCGTGGTTGCGATCAGCTCTAATGACGTGACGACACATCCTGATGATGGCCCCAGGTTGATGGCCAAGGAAGCCAAACAATTCGGCTACACGTTCCCTTACCTCTACGATGAGAGCCAGGAAGTCGCGAAGGCCTACCACGCGGCCTGCACGCCTGATTTCTTTCTTTTCGACAAAGATCGAAAGCTGGTGTATCGCGGCCAGATGGACGATAGTCGCCCCGACAATGGCAAGCCGGTGACTGGCGCGGACCTGAGAGCGGCTCTCGATGCCATCCTGTCCGGCAAGCCAATTCCAGAACCACAAAAACCGAGCATCGGCTGCAATATCAAGTGGAAGAGAGGCATGGAGCCTGCATTCGCGAAGTGAGCCGCGAGAGCCCGAAAAAAACCTCACCCTGCCCTCATCGGCGGGAGAGGGTGAAGTTCAGGAATAGTTGGATTAGTCTACTTTCGCGGAGGGAGTGGGTGTGGAACCGAATTTGGCTTTCACCTTGCTGCTCTAGAGAGGCTACCTGGCAGAATTCTTGGATCACCGTGCTCTCACGCGGGAAAGGTTACAAGTGGACCATCGCATAATCTTCGCTCATCGAGCGGGCGTGAAGGTGTCTGGTGGTGTTCCCCTTACCCGATCCTCCCCGTAGGGAGGACTATCGAACCGATCTGACACGGGAAGCGTGAGCGTTAGGGCGTATAGGAGCCATGTTCTTCTAGCCATTGGGAGAGCCTGCTCTCACGCTTTGGCCGATACGGGATCAGGGGCGGGCATTCATCTTCTGGCAGCGGATCCACCGGATCGACGTCAACGCCGCCCGGATCGAGATCGTTCCCGCCGACTTGCTGACCCTGTGCAACCAAGCCGATTCGTTGAGCGACGGTATCCTCGAGTTCCCGCCTCATGAGTGACGGATTCTGGATACGCAGGGCACCTCGATAATTGTCATTGGCCCAGCCGCCGCGATATCGCGTCGGTCCGCAGCAAGGATCATAGCAGGAGACGTCGCAGCAACTGACCGCGCACGGGTCACAGCAGAGATCGCCGCAAGGATCGTAGCCCTTCAAGCCAATTGCTTTTGCGGTACGTGCTCGCCAATGTTTGCCATTCCACCAGGAACGTTGTCCACGCGAGAACTTAAACTCGAGGCCGACGATGGCGTCCGTGGCACTCGAGTTACTAACGCCCACGCCTCCAAACAGATTGACCCGGGAACAGAGCGGAACCCACATGTCCGCCTGGGCAAATGCGGTACCGGGCCCATCCTCCCAGCCTGCGGAGAGAATGAATTTGCACGCCGTCCGGGGAATCTCAAAAGCGGAGTAGCCCGCGACCCGATCACCAAACCGGCCGGGTATTCGGTAAATCACGCCGTTTTCAACACGAGTACCAAAGTCAGACCTGAGTCCCTTGGCACCCCACACCCCGACATCGATCCAAGGCTTGAGAGCATACCCGATCAGGACGCGCACTTGGTCCAGGTAAATGTCATCGTTAGTTCCAAAGTAGGAACCGTCGTAGTAGCCGTCGTACGCCGCCGAGAAAATCCACGGCTTGACCACGCGATTGCCTTGAATGGTGGCGAGTCGGCTACCGCCGAACATGAACGAGGCGGGGTATTCGCCATCGAGGTATTCAATCGCGCCACCGCTATGCAGGAACAGCGAATGATCGCCAATCTGCTTGGAACCTTCCAGGATGCCCACTCCGCCCATGGCGGACGCATCCTCGACCTGAAAATACGTCGCTCCGACGCGAACCGAAACGTTGTCGGCAATACCTGGGGCATCCTCACTCACGCCATACACGCCCGCAATTCGTACGGGGGGGGCGCTGGTCACTTCCACGACCTCCGTCTCGGGAACCAACTCCACCGGGGGAGGAGGATCCGCTGTCTCGGCAGAGAGAACCGACGGGTCGGACACCGCGATGGTGTCGGCATTAACCTTCTTTGAGGTGGACGACTTCCCATTTTCGTCGACCGGCGTGATCGTAACGTGCCCCATCAACTCCGCGTCCGAGATCACGGGAGGAGGGACGCTGGAATCATCGACGACCGTATCGCTCACATTCGTTTCATCGACGTTGAGTATGCGTGGGGGAGGCGGATAAACCGCGCGCTCGCTGCTACCATTTGGGACACTCTTGTCCGGCACGGTTAGGCTCACGGGCAAGATTTCGCCTCCGGACGCGGAATCCACGTCGGCATTCGCGGCGTGGATCGGCGTATGATCAGGAAGGATCGGCAAATCGGCTTTGACGAGCGGGAATTGCCCGGGAGTGGACGGCTGCTCCACGGGGGGAAGTTCCGGCAGGCGCTCCGACGCCTTTTCCATCGCGGGGGAGGCAGGCTCCAATACGATTACATCATCCTCGGAGGCTTGCCGAATGGGCTCCGCATTCGCGATAGCGGGAGACTCCTCCGCGCGTGAAGAGTGTTTTGCCATCCCTTCCGTTCGCATCGAATGGCAGCCCGCGAACAGAAACGCGATCATCAGGCATGCGCCGGGAACACGTCTCGATCCGCGAAGCAAGCCATCGAGGAAGGAACGGTTTCCCCCGTGACTTTCGGTCGCTGAACGGCAAGTGAATTGGCCGCTGGTTGACCACATTGCAATCCTCCGGTCCGCAAACGCATCGATCCTTAGGGGGGAACGGCATGACGACGCGCGCTCCCAACCGTCTACCTTCGGGTTCGTACCTACTTATCGGCGGAATGGATGGATCCGGTTAGATCTGAAAGAGCAGAAGAATCGAATTTCTGGAAAAGATGGGAAACTTCGTCATGGCAGAAAAAGTGCGAGGCTTTGTGAGAATCGGGTGTCATGCGCCTTCAAAGATTTTTCTCATCCCGCTTTTGTTCAAGAATGGCGAAGGATTTTGCCGACGGATCCCCGGGGTACCGACGAACCATTTCCTCCTTGGAATGGGAGGGAATCGGCTTAAGCGAGAAGTTATTCCGGCGGTGGATCAGCGACGTTCTTCCGACGAGGCATTTTTCGCGGTATGAGTTTCGCGAAAATGGACCTGATAGAGATCCACGATGTGCTGGCGAAGATCATCCTCGATTCGACCGTGTCGTTCAAAAGACCGAAGCTCATCGATCGCATCGTTGAGTGACCAACCTTCCTCGGCGACCCGGTAAAGAGCAACAGAGACTCCAGTGCGAGCAACTCCCGCGGAACAATGAACGAGAACGGGTTGTTTTTCCGCATCTCTTAAGATCTGGACAACGCGGACAAAATCTTCCGGACGCCCCTTCCCATCGGAAGGCATATTGAAGTGAAAGAACTGCACTCCTTTCTGCCGGCAGACGTCTCGCTCGCGCGCCGCTTGCTCGTCGTTGAGACAGAGAACGGTTTTCAGACCAAGCTGATCGATGGCCGCTTCGAAATGTCGTTCGGAAAGCTGGCCGCTCCGGTATACCTTCCCCTCGCTCACGACGGAGAAGCGTTTCCAACGCACCGATTTATAGATCGCTTGACCGCCGAGCACGGCGATGACGGTAAACACGGCGATGCTCGCGGCAAAGAGCCATCGGCGACGTCCGGATGGAACCAAATTCTTTGGCATGGCAATGTCCCCCACGTTCCTGGATTCAACCGCCATGCCAAGTTCCTCGTTTCTCTTCAGCATGCCGTCGGGTCTGCTTGCCAATTTGGCCAAATTATAAACTCATCCGACATCGATCGGTCGTGAGAGAAACAGCGAGCAGCGAGGCTCCACGGCCATTCACGCGCGGTAATTTGGTAACCGCGCTGAGTCGCCTTTAACATCCTCTCCCATTTACCGCAAGGGAACCCCCCGCCGTTCATTGTCAAAAAGGGTCAGCGGCCGGTAAACTGAATCGCGAATGGAACCGCGAGTTCGAGTTTTTCCGGTTCGACGATGTCTATGAAGAGCATGCCTTCGATCATGGCCGAGGCAGGAACTGCCTGGGGATCAACGGAGATTTCTAGCTTGGGCAATCGCGTCGGGAGATCAGGCCAGGCGATTTGAACCCCCGGCGTCGCAGTGCGGACCCTGGCGACCTTGATGGCGGCGTTTTCACGGTCTCGCAGAATCAGCGTGTGTGGTTTCACTCCTTTGGCGTCCGATCGCACGCTCAGACTCAATTTCTCGGGAGACACTCGGATACGGCCCGAGCGGATCACGAGCACGGGAATCTCGAACTGCGGATATTCCGGATCACTGGTGGAAACAACGACGACACCTTCCGTCTTGCCGACCGGAAAGTCCTTCGCGAACGCCAATTCGACCTGTTGAACACCCGGACTCTTTTCTCCTGCCTCCGGACCAACGAGTTTGGGTTCGATCCACTTCGAGCTCGAGGTGAGGGCGCGGACATCGATGGGCCGTGGTCGTTCATCGGAAATCGTGACCGTTTGCCGAAGTTCCCGACTCCCGTTCATGTAGACCAGGACCTGCGCGGGCTTTATGCGAACGTCGCTGAACAATTCGAGCTCGACGGCGAGGACAATGGTCCGGGGCATGGGATCACGCACGGTGAGCGACAGTCGGTATTGATGGGGGCCGGGCTCCTGGCCGGTGGCGTGAATTTCGAGAATAATGCTTCCTGCTTCTCCAGGGGCGAAGATCCGCTTGGCGAGCGTTGGCTTGACGCAACCACAACTGGGTCGAACTTCGACGATTTCCGCGGCATGATTTCCGAACACTTTGAAGGAAAAGGTTTGCGCGACGGTACCGGCGGACTTCACTTTTCCAAGCCGGACGACCGGTTGCTCGAAGACCATGCCCGTGGAGGCTTGCGCCTTGTTCCCCAGTGCCAAGGCGAGTAAACCCAGGCAGACGAGGAGATTTCTTCCTTTCAGAGATCCTCGACGGCTGTCGATGGTTGGCATTGGATCGTTGGCTCCTCGAAGATCGGTTCCATCCGATTTCAAATCAGATCCTTAGCGGGAGAGCGGATTCTTGGCACCTGGCGCAATGTCCAGGGAATTGAATCCGTCGCTGGAATCGATGTTGATCTTGTTGAGCTTGCGAATGAAGGTGATGGTCCTTCCAAAGAATTCTTCGGGTTTTTGACCGATGCGCGTCTGACGGAAGAACTGTGCTTTGCGGCCGGCAAGACTCTCGAAAACGAGACGATCCTTCTCTTGATCGTAGGTCAGACGATCACATTGCCCCCAGAATTCGCGGGCCTGGACTCGAACGTCTCCCTTGGATTGAAAATCCCGTTGCTTGGTGCCGTCCGCCATGGTTCGAACGGCGACGATCGCTTCGTCCGCGGCGTCGACCACGATGCCGTCGGCGGGAAGCTTGTCCTCGTTGATCACCTCGTCGACTTGCTGGATCGGCGCGTGGACGATGTGGACGTTCTCGAAAAACTTCGCCGTCATGTTTCCCTGGTCACCGCGCATGCGGCCTAGGAATGACACCTTGGTGAGTTGGTAGGGAGCGGGAGGAGGTTTGACCTTTCCATTCTCGTCGGTTTTCGGCTTGTTCGTGTCGATCACCTGGACGACGCCAGGCCCAGTGGCGACGGTGGTGCGATAGATGGCGTCGTAGCGCAATTCCGAGACGCGCATCGTCGTGTAGCGGACGGAATCGTCCTGTTCCCGCTCGACGTTGTAAACGATGACATCCTTGTCACAATCGACGGTTTCGATCTCCGTTTTTTTCGTCCCCTTGATGTTCTTCTTTTGTCGCGCTTCATGGAAGTTGATTCGGTCTCGGAACGCGACGTCCATGTTTTGGCAGTAGATTTCCTGCGTCCCTTGCTGTGCTTTTACCCCCCCCTCGAAGTTCGCGACCTTGCCATCGAAGTCCATCGATCGTTCCCAATCGATGCGGAGCATTTGCGGTTTCTCGAGTTTTTGTCCGTTCAAGTCATTATCGCTGGCGCGGATGATATGTCCCGGCCCAGAAACCGTCACTCGATTCTTGATTTCGTCAAAGTGAATCTGGTTCCGAGCGGCGATCGTGGCGTCGGCGGATTTAACCGAAGCCATTCGCCGATCACTACCCTCGACCTTCATCACGTCCCCGTCGGGTTTTCGCTCGAACTGAAGGGTTTGCCCGCGAACTTCCAAAGGCTCTTGATCGGGCTTGCTGGGATCCTGCGTCACCAGTACGTCACCATCCGCCCAGGCACGAATCGGCCGCGATTTGGACCCGATTCTCTCGACGACCACAGCGACCCGTTTCGCTCGAACGTCCAGCGGTTCTTCCTTGCGTTCCTCTGGCTGCGGATTAGGCGCCGGCGTGGCCGCGACGGGAGGTTTGGCCGGTATCAGGGCTGGTGACGCCTTGGGCGCAATCGGGGAGTGGGGGTTGGGAACCGCCTTCGTGAAATTGATGCCCGGCGTGCTCTCCTTGGATGCCGGCGGCGCGCTCGCCCCATCAGGTGGTGGAAGCACCGCGGGTGGCTTGGCGGCCAGCGTTTGCAGCGGTCCCGTCTCCGGACCGCGGATCGACGCCGTGGGCGGAAGCTCCTTGCGCTTCACGATGTCCATGCTCAACATTTCGGTCACGACCGCCAGGTCGGGAGAATGGGCGGATACGTTTCCCAACGCCTCCAGCTTGATCGGCTCGAGCTTTCGCTGGTTTCTTCGCGCGGTGTTCCCGTCTTGGCCACCATCCTCGCCTTGCGCGGGCACCAACCAGACTTTAAGCACATCGGACTTGAGTGCTCCGCCTCGATTGTCTTCCAATTCGACATTGTCCGTGATGTTGACAACGCGGGAGTCGCTGCCGGGCTTGCTCTCCATCGTAAGCCGGCCTTCCCACTTGATTTTGAGTTCCGCCTTGCGAGCTTCGGCTTTACCTTCCCCTTCTTCGAGAACCTCAAGCCAGCCATTGGGCCCGTCGGCGATGAAGTTGCGAACATCCTTCCCTTCACCCTGCTCGATCACCAAGGATCGGCCATGGATGATCGCGTTGTCGTGAACCGCGACCAACTCTTGATCGCTTCTCAATTCGGCCCGCCGAGTGTCGGCATCGTAGAAAAGGTAGTTGCCCGTTGCTTGTAGATGCTCGGAGTCCGAAAGAAGAATGACCTGCTTACCGGTGGCAGTCACGTTTTGCAGTTTTAACGATCGGCCGGTGGAATGCACGGGGCCGGACGGGGTTTCGGCGCCGAGATTATTCCGCGCGGTTTCTTGTGCCCGTTCTTCCGTCGTCTTCTCGCGGAACTGGAGAACGAGTTTGTCGCTCTCTTGTTGATCAAAAGTCTCGGGACTTCCCTGCACCTTTGGGGGATTGCGGCGCAAAACCTGTACGGACTTCGTGAACTCCGCGGTCTTTGTTTCCATGTTGTATTCAAAGGGTCCGCGCGAGGTGACGGTGATCGGGGTCATCGTGGGCTTTGCGCCACCCTCCTCCGGATCCGCGCGCGTCGGATTCACCGCCGGTCCGAGGAAGTTCTCCTCTTCGCGAACCAGCAGATCGAAGCGGACGTTTTTGAAGATGCGAATGCGCTTGGCGGGATCTTTGCGTTTTGAATTCTCGGACATTGCGTCCGGAAAGAGTTCGAGCTCCATGCCCACGCCAGTGACGGTTCCCTGGTCTTGCGCAACCACGCGAATCCAGTCATCGGCCCATACTAGGTGTTTTTCCTCCCGGTAATGAAGTTTGTCCGTAAGTAAAACCATGTCGTCGGCGGGATCGACCGTTCGGCCGTTGGACTTGATCTCGACGTTCCCTTCGACCCGCCCGGCAACCGGCTTCACCGATGAGACCTTCGTTAACTCGACCGGTTGATCGAACTCAAGGATCGCCTCATCGCCACGAACCACGATGATTTCGTCTTCTTCTGGTCTACCGCTGACGCTCCGATTGATTTGCACGAGACTGAAGGGATGCAGCCGCATCAGTTTCGTGTCGTCGGGATCCCGCTTGTAATCCTGAAAGTACACGAACATCCCCAGACCGCGTCCAGGAATATTGTTCGGGTCGTCCTTCTTTCGATATTCGAGCGTTAGTGGAGCGAGACGTTCGGCACAATCCGGACCAAAGCCGCGGACGGCAGCAACTTCCGATTCGCGAATCGTTTCCGGGTCCGGCTCGAATGCCTTGTCGTCGGGCAACGCAGTGGCGTATTCCGCGGGCAACTGTTCGAAGTCCGTGACTCGACCGAGCGTGTTCTCGTATACGAAGTAACCCGCGAGCAGCACAAGCAGGGTCATCAGTGCCGTAAACGATTGATTGCTCGTGCGCACGCTGAGTTTTCCCTCTCCTCGCATTCCCGGCTCATCCCTGGAACGCGACTTACTTCAAAATCACTTCGGGCACGCGTCCTTCATCCCTGAGCGGGACGGCCGGCCGAAGAACGCCAGATTCGCTGACCACTCATTCGTCGTCCACGGAACGAGAATAGTAATCCACCACCTCCGACCACCGACCTTGAGCAACCAACAACGCCTCGATTAACTCTCGGAGGGCGCCCGCGCCTCCTGGACGCGTCGAAACCCAGTCCGCGCGCTCCTTTAATTCCTTCACGCCAGTTGACACCGTCGCGCCGATGCCACTTCCCAGTATCAGAGGCAAGTCCGGCAGGTCGTCGCCTATAAAACAGACCTGTTCCCTCGTCACGCCCAGCGAGCGGGTCATTTCGAGGTAGGCGGGAATCTTGTTCGAATGCCCTTGGACAACCGGATCGATATCCAACTCGAGGCAACGATGCCTGACCGCAGCCGACCTGCGCCCCGATAAGACCGCGATCCGGTGTCCGGCTCGCTGCCAACTCTTCACGCCGAATCCGTCAAGAATGTGGAATTGTTTCAGCTCGCGACCATCCTCGTCCAAGAGGATGGAACCGTCCGTTAGCACGCCATCGACATCCGTAATCAATAGACGGATCTCCCGGGCACGCTTGACAAACTCCGCGTCATCCAAGACCACCGAGACAACGCCCCCTCAAAAGAGTCTCTCAATTCCAGCCATCGACTATCCCGAGCAGGGAACTTGACCCAATCGAAAGGTTCCGTCCATGGGTCTTCCCAGGTTCCGTTCCCGAATCGTGGTTTTCCCTAACTACTTCATCCAAAGCCCCTTGAGCAAAGGTCACGGGGCGGGCATTATGCCCACGGCCCAACTCCTGTCAATCCGATCCCGCTTCCTACCTCTTCCTCATTGAGTTTCCAACTTCTTCCGGGAATCGGGGAGCATGCTCCAGGTTCTTCCAATCTTCGCCCCTTCCGTGCCTGACATTCCTTTCTCTTGGAACGCGATGAGATGCCGAAACTCGTCATGAGGCCTTGCTTTCCGCGCGAAAAACCACCAAGTTATTCAGGTGTCCCAAGATCGGCGAAGTATGTGGAGTGCTTGCCGAGCGGATCCCCCAGACCTCCCACCTTCCACCGATCGTCGAAGGGAGCCTCACGATGCGTTTGCGAATGAGACCTCACTGGCCTTCGTCGGAACTCGCTGCTGGACTTGGGGATCGACGAAGATTCTGCAAATTGGGGACCCTGGGTTTTTTTGGCTTGAACCTGAGCGGTATTCGCGCGGCCACGAGCGGTACGGGTCGAGGGCCTAGCGGCGGGAAGGTCAAGTCGTGCATCTTCATCTTCTATTACGGTGGGCCCAGCCACATCGACACCTGGGACATGAAGCCCGAAGCACCCGCCGAGATTCGGGGGGAGTTCAAGCCCATCTCCACTTCCGTGCCCGGCATTAACATTTGCGAGCACATGCCGCGCGCCGCCCGCGTCATGGACAAGCTCTGCATTCTTCGCGGCATGCACCACAAGATGAGTAATCATAACTCCGCGGCGGTCGAGGCCCTTTGTGGTCGCGCGCCGTTGCGAGGCGACCTGGAACTACTTGCCGACGACGAACTGAGCTTTCCTTGTCACGGAGCGGCGTTGGGGTACTCCTGGCGAAACCGAGGGACCGTCCTTCCCTTCGTTGCTTTGCCTCACGTGATGTACAACGTCGTGCGTTTGCCCGGTCAATCGGCGGGCATGCTTGGATCCGCTTACAACGCCCTTCAAATCGAAGGTGACCCCAATTCGCCCCAATTCCAGGTATCCAATTTAAATCTTCGAGACGGGATTAATGAATCGCGCTTGCGCGAGCGACAATCTCTACTGCAACTGGTTGAAGAAGCCCAACGGGAGAGACACGCGTCGAAATCGGAAAAAGCTCTCGACGCCTATTACGAGAAGACCTTTGAACTGCTTCGTTCCGAAGCGGTTCGCCAAGCGCTCGATATCTCGCGCGAGGACCTGAAAACTCGTGAACGTTATGGCCGAAACGTGCATGGACAAAGTGTTCTCCTCGCACGTCGATTGGTCGAGGCGGAGGTCCCCTTCATCAGCGTCCATGACAAGGTTCACAATGGCCAGGAAGCGAACTGGGATAGCCACGCGCAGGTATTCCCTCGTCACCGCGATCACTTGCTTCCACCCGCGGACCAGGCTCTCGCGGCGTTGATTGATGATCTCGACGCGCGCGGACTCTTGGATACCACTCTCGTCGTCGCGCAAGGCGAATTTGGTAGGACTCCCAAGATCAACGGCGGCGCCGGCAGGGACCATTGGCCAAACTGCTTTAGCGTCGTCCTCGCGGGCGGAGGCATCGCGGGCGGAGTCGCGTACGGCAGTAGCGACCGGATCGGAGCATACCCCGACCAGCTTCCGGTAACGCCAGGAGATCTAGCGGCGACCATTTTCTGGGGACTGGGGCTCGATCCCGCGATCGAAATCCATGACGCGACCGGTCGACCTTTCCGCCTAGCGGAAGGAACGCCCCTCTACTCCCTCTTTCAATCCTGAAACTGATCAACCATTAGGGCGGAGCAAATCTATGAAGAAAGAGACGTACGAATGTCTCTATGTCATTTGGTGGACGACGGCGGTCGTAGTGGCGGCGATCCTCGCCCTTTGGAGCGGCTTTCCACATTCTCTCCTATTTGTTCCCGTCACGGGCGGCTGGCTCGCCGCATGGATGATTCTTGGCGTCTTGGTTGACCTAAAGTCCGAATTCCGGTTCTCCGAAGGAGCGTTCCCGTTCGGACCGTTTCGGCGGCTGCTTTCCGCAAAAAAATAGCGCAAGCTGCAACGGTCGACTCCGGCCGTTCGTACGCTTCCACCCTCGATCGTTCACGGTACCCAACTTGCCGATCGTCAGGCTGGCAATGTCGAATCATTCGAAGCATGGGGAATTCCCGAGACGCATCATTGAATCGACGGGAGTAATCCGCCTTTGCGCTTTATGCCCGATAATCGGGCGAATCCGCATATCGAGAGAAGCTTTTCCTTTTCCCCCAACTTGAATCGATTCGTCCCCACGTGCATGTTCACCTTGGGAGAACGAGCGCCTCCACTTCCCTTTTCTCCCGGAAAATGCCAAGGAAGATAGTTCCGCGAACGCATGGATACCCGGACAGAGGTTTCCCGAATGACCAGGAAGAAGATCGCGATTGCCTGTCAAGGAGGAGGCAGCCAGACCGCGTTCACGGCTGGCGTGCTAAAGAGTTTTTTCGAGGCCAACGTGCACGAGAAACGGCAGATCGTAAGTCTTTCGGGAACGTCGGGGGGCGCGGTCTGCGCGTCCTTGGCCTGGCATGGGCTTCTTCGAGCAGCGAAGGGGGACAAGTCTCCCATCCAAGACCGGCTTACTTCTTTCTGGAACGAGTTATCCGCGCAGTTTACGTCCGAAATCTCGCTCGACGCGGTCCTCACGCAATGGATGAGGGTCATCGACAAGGGAGTCTGGCCACGTTTCGAAATCAGTCCCGCCTCCTCCATCAGTCAATGGGCGCTCGACTACACCCGCAACTTGCTTCCCCGACATGAATTCACCGATCTGAAGTTGATGCTCGAGAAGCACATCGACTTCGAAGCACTACGGAATTTGGTCGAGCCTCATTCTCCCGTGCTTCTTGTTGGGGCCGCGGAGGTGCTCACCGGTGAATTAAAAGTCTTCAATACTCGGGAAGAGCCACTATGCGTGGAAGCCATCCTTGCCTCCGCCGCGGTCCCATCGCTATTCCCCGCGGTGAAGATCGGCGAGAACTACTATTGGGATGGTCTATTTTCGGACAATCCGCCACTGAAGGAATTGATTCGGCCGCGGATGGTGGGCGGCGAAAACGTGCCGGATGAAATCTGGGTGATTCAAATTAACTCCGACCGGTGCAAATCCGTACCGACTTCTCCCTGCGAGATCATCGATCGCAGGAATCAAATGATCGGCAACCTCTCCCTGCGTCAAAGCCTCGAGTATGTGGAATTGGTCAACATTTTCCTGCGCGAGAACATCCTCACGGAAGAGGTGCTCCACCGATTAGGCGTCACCTTGCACGCACCCATCGACGTCCACTTCGTTCGAATGTCCGAACAACTCCAGGATTCGCTCGACTATGTCAGCAAGCTCAGTCGTGAACCGACCCATATCACCCGCTTAATCGAAGATGGAGAGAAACAGGGCTCCGAATTCCTTCACCTTCTGGGCTTATGAGTCCTCATTCGCCCTATCGCGGAATTCCCTTCAGGCAAGCCTGGAATGCACCATGATCGACGAGTCGGGGGGCCAGCCCCAATCGGTCCATCCGTTTCTTGTTTTCCTACGGTCCGATCGAGCGAAAGAGGCTGGTAACGTCGCGTGCCGCTTCGCCGAACGCAGGGAACTTGTTTACATCAGCTGAACGACGGTCGAGCTTCGATCCTCGAGACATCGTTTACGCGGCTTTTGAACCTTTGGGGGGCTCGGGGATCGCGAGTTTCTCGAGAATCCCCTCGGTTTGCTCTGCCAGGAATTGATAGAGTCCCGAGGAAACCGGCGCATTCGCAAATGAATCCCCGACGACCTGCATCCAACGAGGAAACGCGTAGACTTTCGCGAAGGTTTCCAATTCGAGCGGTTCGACAACCACGGGTCGTCCAGCGGAAACCGCGTGATCGAAGAGTTCCTTCGTCCGGCCGGAAAGTCGAACGTCGTCGGACGGCCGGAGGAGGATTAAATGGTCGATGGCAAGCTTTCCTTCTTCGAAGGCCTGCAGTTTCGTCTCCAAATCCCGCGGCTTGCCGACCCCTCGACCCAGCCACATGCCGATCCCTACCCGAGCCGATTTCCCTAAGCGATGACCCCATTCCACCACAATAAGCGCGCCGTAGGTCGGGTGATTTCCCACCGACACCTGATCGTGGATGGAGGTCATCTTCCAATCCCCCTTCTCGACCCCGAGGTCTTTGCAAAGACGAAGCCAGCGAGCGAGCGCTCCTTGCAATTCAACCGTGGCTCCCGCAAGCGAACCGACCGGCTTAAGCTTTCTTTCAGCCGCGCGCACTTCATGGAACCATTGCTCCACCAGCCCCTCCCGCGGAAGGGTAACAAGAGACTGGGAAGCCTCCATTGGCTGGACGGGTAACTCCTCTCGAACCATCGGCATCGGCTCGGGCGCGTGCACCGATTCCACCTTCGCAGGCACGATTTTATTCGCGATCGGAGATTCACCGGATGCGAAGATCTCGTCCAGTCGATTGCAACAACCTTGCAACATGAGTCGGAGAACGGTTTCTCGCCTGGCAAGCTCGGCAAGAAAGGGTTCGCCAAACGGAAAGGAGAGTGGCAACGCATCGACTTCTTCCAAGCCCGCGAGCGTCCGCCGGATTCTGCACGCGACAACGTTGGCCAACTGATCCGCGGTCGGCGTGCTTAAACGGACTTGGCGCACCGTGCCGTGACGAGGAAGATGCACCGGCTCATGTATTCGATCGAGGATGTGGGGCGGCAGCGGCGGAACGATGCGGTTCCAAGCCCTTCCTCGACGAAGAGCAGAACGCAAAGGCCGAGACCTGGCTCATCAACTGCACGATTCCGCCGAAAAAAGCGTCACTGGAACGGCGAATCTCGTCCGCCGTTTGACCGTAGAGCAATTCCTCGAGTTGGTCGAAGGCGACCGCCACCGGGATTCCCGTTCCCACGATCAATTCCGTCAAAGTGGACAGCAGAGAAAGAGTCAACGGTTCTCGTGATGGAGCGACCGCATATCCCGTTTCCGTGAATCCATCCGTGAGGTAATCCGCCAGTTCACCGTCCTGGCCGAGTAGAGATGCCTGGAGAAATCCGCGTAGCAAGCGCCGGCGGAGGTCCCCTTTGAGGTCGCGAGGATGGGTTTGATCCACCTGCCGTACGGCAGCATCCACAAGTTCGGCAAGATTCACCCCATGCCGTTCCGCCAATACCCGGCAGGTTTCTTTCCCTTCGTCGATATCGTTTGCCAACGCGTCGACATGAAACAAGGCATCGCCGACTCCAACGCCGAACATATAGCCAAACTTTTGCAGTCGACTGCCACCAAAGAGCGCTAGCTTTTCGCTTTCCGACCATTCGTTAATCGAAGTGCGCAGCACCGTCCTGGTCAACTGTTCCGCCACCAACAAGAGCGGACGAACGCCCCTTTGTTCTCCCCCACCGAGTAGAACGTTGATGAATTGGTAGAGCAGGTATTCGAGAAAACTGGAATCGTTTCGTCCCGCGTCGACGCGAAACGTGCCGGGAGTAACGAGCAGCCGCGCGCGCCCCTCGGGGCCATGCTTGAGCCAGTGCAAGAGATGCGTCTTCCCCGCTCCACGAGCGCCGAGAAGCGGCAACACGCTGGTCGGTTGATCCGGCCGACCACGATAGGACTCGACCATGTCAATGAGCAAACGCTGTTCGCGGGAGAACAGATCGTTGACGTGATAAAGCGAGCAGACCGCGTCATCGCTATTGCGCGCGAACTGCTGGCGAAAGGGATTTCCCTTCCTTCGGAGCAGCGCCATGGCGCGTTCATGCAGCGACGGAGCGACCGAGTCGGACATAGTACAAAACCTCGTGACCGATAAGCAGAGCCAACCCAGGCTCGGGGAGCTGATACAACGGCCCCGTCCACGGGGACAAACGAATCCTGCCTGCTTCATGCAGCGAACGAATCGCGTCGTGAAACTGGCCCACCGTCAACCTGGGGGAGGTTCGACGGAGATCAAAAAAGAGTTCCGCGAGAGACCGATCCGCGGCAGAGGCGGTATGTTCATGATTGGCCAGCAAAGTTTCAATCCACTGGTCCGTTCGCGGCAGATTTACTTCCCCCGCTAGACTTCCCAATACCGCGCGGATCTCCCCAGACTGTCGCTGGAACTGGCCCCGCATTTCCTCGAGCGTCATGGACATGCGGCGGAGTTCATCCCCCTGCAACTCCGACGCGCGGAGCAAGTCCTCGAGTAGGACGCGCGGACTCTCCTTTTCCAGCAACCAGCTCCGACCAGATTCCGTAAGTCGGCATTCGGAACCCGCGTCGGAGAGTTCGACGAATCCCATGTCGAGGATCGACTCCAGGAGTCGACGATTCGCCACCGCGTTCGACGGGAATAGCCCGGGCGTCTGCCCGCTGCTGAACACGCGCATCGGCTCCGGGCCCGCAAACAGCCGACGAAGAACCGCGCAAACCGATTCATCAGATACAGTTACAGACAATGCCACCGAACGCGTGCTCCTCTAACTGCCGGTTGAGAAATCGCGTTAATGCCAATCGGTCCACAAGCCATTAGGTGTTAACAAGCTCCCAGCCACCATATACAGTGGACCGATTGCACGCGATTAGATTGTTCAACAGGCTCTTAGGTCCGGTCGGCCGGTATTATCCTCGGCGCATGATTCCGCACAAGATCAACTCCACGACCCGGAGGACCGTGAGGTCCCGAGGAACGGATTCGTTCGACCTAGCGCACATCCTTCTCGACCGACGAAATGAGTTACTTCGATAACCCCGGATCCGCCAAGATTGGATTCAGTCCACGAAAACGAACTCGCTGGCATTGAAGAGCGCGACGCAGAATTGAGTCCAGGCAGACTCCTCCGTTGCGGACGGGAGTTGCACTTGCTCCTGAAGGAATCGTCTCGATGTGTCCACTTCCTCCGAAGTTGGCAGTCGATGAAAGACGCGCAAATAGGCGTCTTGAATCTGGTTTGCGACGGGATCTTCACCCACGGCCTCTTGAAGTAATACCTTGGCAAGACTTTGTGCGCAATCGAACGTCAATTGGGAATTGAAGAGGATAAGGGATTGCGTGGCCGTGGTCGAGACATGCCGTTCCGGACAACTCGCGTTTGTGTCCGGACGATCAAAGACGTCGAAGAGCGGGTAACGCAGGTTTCTGCGAACGAAGAGGTAGATGCTACGGCGTCGGTGTTCTTCTTCCTGCTCGGTGACCGGCCATTGCCCTTTAAGCAACGTCAAGGTCACCTCCGGTGGGAGGGGTGGACGAACGCCGGGCCCACCGCGTTTTTCCGAAAGCCTTCCGGAAACGGCAAGCATCGAGTCCCGGATGGCTTCTCCCTCCAAACGTTGACGATCGCGGCGCCAGAGCAACGAATTCTCCGGATCTTCGGACTCTCCTTTGCTCCAGATAATGCGAGCGGCCGCCAAAGTCGCATCGTCCCATTCCAAATCAAACGGGGCGCTGGCAAGCCTATAGGTTTCGGACGTTACAAGGAGGCGGTGCAGCTTCTTCATGCTCCAACCGCTCTCGATGAAATGACGCGCGAGCCAGTCCAGAAGCTCGGGATGCGTCGGTTCGTACCCCATGACGCCAAAATCGCTCGTCGCGGCCGCCAATCCTTTTCCAAAATGCCACTTCCATAGCCGATTGACGATCACACGCGCGACGAGTGGCTGTTTACCACTCGTTAACCATGCGACGAGAGTTGCCCTGGGGGTCACGGAGGGATCGAAAGTACTGTCCTTGCCAGTCAGGCATCTGGGAAAGCCACAGTCGAGCGCGGGCCCTTCCGCGCGAAAATCCCCGCGGAGGAAGAGATGGCCCCGCCGCGGCTTACCGGCCCGCACCACGCGACCCATGGGCAATTCCGGCAAGGGAGGCGCGGACGCTAGTTCCTCTTGAATCGACGCATGTTCTTGCCTTTCCTTATTCGTCAGCTCCGCCATCCATTGCGCTCGTGACGGCTGAACGTCCGGATTCTTTTCTCGAAACCGCTCCCTCCCCAGATCCTCGAGTTCTCGGCGACGTTTCTCTTTCGCAACGAAATCCGGTGGACGAGCGGACTCCGCTTTTCGGCGAATCTCCAAGTCCTCCGCCGTTGGGATCGGATGATCACGAAAGATCTCGACGGATTCAAAAAAAGCGCGCAGGCGATAAAAATCGTACTGCGTCAATGCATCATACTTGTGGTCATGGCACTGCGCGCAGCCGAACTGTAGTCCAAGAAACACACTGCCGACCGTCGAGGTCATCTCGTTGAGCACGAGGTGCCGACGTTCCTCCTGAAGGTTCAAGTCCGGCATGTCGGGACCGCACAATAGAAAACCGGTCGCGATGGATGCCGACGGATCGCCGGGATACAATTCATCGCCAGCGATCTGCCGCCGAAGGAACTCGTCGAACGGCAGGTCATTATGGATCGCGTCTATGACCCAGTCCCGATAGCGCCAGGCATTCGGGCGAACGAGATCATGTTCGAAGCCGTCGGTCTCCGCGAATCGAGCGAGATCCAACCAATGCTGGCCCCAACGTTCGCCGTAATGAGGTGAATCGAGAAGTCGATCGACCACCTGCTCGAAAGCATCCGCGCGGGTGTCCTTAAGAAACGCCAATACCTCCTCGGGCTTTGGTGGCAAGCCCGTCAAGTCGAAGTAGACCCGCCTGAGTAGCGTCGCTTTTCCCACGAGGGGCATCGGCGCGAGCCCCTTGCCTTCCAATGTCGAACGGATGAATGGATCGATGGGATTTCGATTCCATCCGTCAGGGTCGACGATGGGCGGCGAAGACTTGGCCAGCGGCAAGTAAGACCAATGCTGCTTCTCTTTGGCGGTGATGGGACGCTCCGGCGGGGCCACGGTGATGTCGCTATCGTTCCCGCGCGCGCCCGGCGTGAAAGCAAACAGGACTAAGGCGACGAGCCAACGCCGGCGGAGCCTCATGCCAGAATCTCCTTCACCACGCGGCCGGCGACGTCGGTGAGCCGCTCCTCCCGGCCGTTGTGAGAATAGGTGAGGGATTCATGATCCAATCCCAGAAGATGGAGGATCGTCGCATGGAGATCATGGACGTGCACCTTGTTCTCGGTTGCACGCAATCCAAACGGGTCGGTCGAACCATAAGCGAAACCACGTTTCACTTGCGCCCCCGCCAGCCAGACGCTGTATCCCCAAGGATTATGGTCCCGACCCCTCCCCTGCTCGCTCATCGGCATGCGGCCGAACTCACCTCCCCAAATCACTAGCGTGTCATCGAGCAGTCCTCGACGGCGCAGATCACGCAGCAGCCCCGCAACCGGTTTGTCCGTTCGTCGACAATAGAGCGAATGGTTCTTCGCGACGTCTTCGTGAGCATCCCAGCCATTGACGTCGCCCGAGTAGAGTTGCACGAAGCGGACGCCACGTTCGACCAGTCGACGCGCGAGCAAGCAGCGGCGGCCAAACTCATCGGTCTCGGGCGCGCCGATGCCGTAGAGGTTCCACGTTTCTTCCGATTCATCGGACAGGTCGACGGCTTCGGGAGCGGCGGACTGCATTCGAAAGGCCAGCTCGTACGCTTCGATTCGCGCGGCGAGCACACTGTCTCCCCCGCGATCACGGCCGTGTCGTCGGTTCAGATTTCGAAGGAACTCGAAAGTATGTCGCTGTTGCGTCGACGTGACCTCCGCTTGAGGCCGCAGGTCGACGATGGGACTCTTGCCCGGCCGCAAAGTCGTGCCTTGAAATGTCGCGGGGAGATACCCGTTTCCCCACGCGGGGGGCCCCCCTTTCACGCCGCCTCCAGGGTCGGGAAGGACCACGAACGCGGGCAGGCTGTCGTTCTCCGTCCCCAAGCCATAGCTCACCCAACTTCCCAGGCTCGGCCGACCCATCAGGATGCTACCCGTGTTCATCTGATAGACGGATTGCGGATGGTTGACGCTGTCGCCATGGCAACCACGGAGTACGCATAGTTCGTCCGCCAACTCCGCGAGGTGAGGAAGGAAATCGCTAATCTCCAGACCTGAATCCCCGCGGGGACGAAACGGCTTTATGGGAGCAAGCAACGGATTCGTGGCGACCTTCCGCCTCGTCATCACCGGACCAATGCTCGGCGGTAACGGCTTGCCCGCGTGACGAATCAACTCCGGCTTGGGATCAAAAAGATCGACGTGGCTCGGTCCACCATGCATGAACAAGTAAATGACCCGCTTGGCGCGGGGTTCAAAATGGGGCGGTTTCGGAGCAAGGGGAGTTTCCACTCCAGTCGACGCATGCGCGCGACCTTCGGTTTGGAGCATCGAAGCCAAGGCCAACGCGCCGAACCCACCTCCCGCTTGAAACAAAAATTGCCGTCGATCAATCCCAGCGGAGGAGCGAGAGCCATTCTCGTCGATCAGGAATCGTGGCATGGCGGGCCTCGGCGATGACGAATAAACGTTGAATCTCCAAAGTACCTTTGCTGTCCGATGGGCTCAATAAGGAAAGCCGTTCAATTCACTGCTCAGGAGAACTACCCGCCCGCGCGAATCCAAACCACTCCCCATTTTTTTCCGCACCGTATCCTTCGATCGAGTATCCTCGTAATCCTCGCCCGCATGCCGATTCGACGGGACCGCCATACAAGGGAGATCCGCCGTGAGCCGACCCACCTGCTATTCGCTACTGTTCGCCACCTTTGCGTTGTTTTTTTTGACCCGTTGTCTCCGTGCTCACGAGGACGGAACCGATCATCACCACGACGAAAAACCCGCTGAGATCTTGCCCAAAGGGCTTGTCCTCCCCGCGATCGGTGGGCCCAAGCCATGGTCGGAAAAGCCGGTCTTCAACGATCCGCGCCGATTTCAAATCGCCATCATGACCGACCGCACCGGGGGACATCGCCCGGGGATTTGGGAAAAGGGGGTGCGCGTGGTCAATCTCCTACGACCCGAGTTCGTCATCTCGGTTGGCGATTTGATCGAAGGCTACTCCGACGATCCCAAGGAAATCGAGGGGCAATGGAAAGAGTTCCTCGGATTCATCGACGAGATGAAGATGAAGTTCTTCTTTGTCCCCGGAAATCACGACCTTTCCAATCCCCTGATGCACAAGATCTGGCGGCAGCATTTCGGCAGGGAGTGGTATTCGTTCGACTACCAAGGGGTCCACTTCATGGCCCTAAGTTCCGAGGACACCCAGGATCAGATCGGTAGCGAGCAACTAAAGTGGATTGAAGCAGATCTCGAAAAGAACAAGGACGCACGTTGGACGCTGCTCTTCTTTCACAAGCCACTTTGGGTCATCGCGGAACGGGAGATCGGCGCGGGGAATCCCGATCCCACGAACTGGAAAAAGGTCGAGAATCTCCTCGCGAACCGGAACCATACGGTATTTGCCGGTCACGTGCACCACTATGTGCAATACGACCGCAACGGGCGGAAATATTATCACTTGGCGACGACAGGGGGCGGCTCGCAGATGCGCGGCGTTCCCTACGGCGAATTCGATCATGTCATGTGGCTGACCATGGAGGAAGACGGCCCTCATACCGCCATCGTCATGCTTGACGGCGTGCTCGCTCCAGAAACGGTCAACGAAAAGGGAATCGCGAGATTCCGCGCCTTCCTCGCCTCGGCCGCCATCGAAGTTGCCCCCATTCTCATCGATAGCGACGCCGGTTTCTCCTCCGGACGGATTGACGTACGGCTGACCAATGGATTCGACGCCGCTCACGGTTCGAGGGGAGATCTCCGGCCTGCCGCTTCGCGGACTGACCGTCGATCCCGCGACCATCGAACTCAAAGCGGACGCCGGCAAGACCGCGACGCTTTCTCTTCAGGTGCAGTTCGGCGAAACCATCGCTTTTTCTCAACTGGCAAGAACGACCTTGACCGCGAAAGTTACGGCAGCGGACAAGCCAAGCCCACTGTCGGCGGAAAAAACCGTCCCCGTGCTCATCGACCGTGGATTCGATTGCCCACCCATCGATCGACCCCTGATGGTGGATGGCGTCCTGGCCGATTGGTCCAATTTCCCGCTCGAAACGGGCGGTCAGCCGCTCGTGCTCGGCCCCGAAGGGAATTGGCAGGGACCAGAGGATGGTTCCATCACCTTTGCCACCGGCCACGATGACAAGTTCATTTACTTTGCCGCACATGTCCGCGACGACCGTGTCTTACCGGAAAAGGACGCCCTCGATGTCTTGATCGACTCCCGAGATCCCAGCACGCGAGCCGGAGACACGCGATTACAGGCAGGCGCCTATCGATTTCGTTTTGACGCACCCGCCACGGGAAAGGAATCGAAAGTTCGCGTCACGCCCCTGGGGCGAGGGACATCTCTCAAGGGGGTCCAGGGTGTTGCTCGGCGCACGAACGAAGGATACGACGTTGAATTGGCGGTTCCCGTCACGCTGTTCAACCGCGGCAAGAACGTCGATTGGCATAGCTTCCAACTCGGCGTCGTTCAAGAAGACATCGACCAAGAGGGTGACAAACCCAATGAAATCCTCTGGCGGGGAAGCAAGGATTACTTAAAACGGAACACCAATTTCGGCCATTTCCTCAACACGAAAGGGAAGCCATGACCCGCGTCGACTCGGGGGCGTAACTCATTGAGCATTGGAAAACGTCCTGTCGGATTACTCGGCCTTGGCGCTTGACGCACTTTGTCGCTAGCCGCTTTTCCGCGGCGCCCATGAATTCGGTTCGCGGCGCCCCGGCATTACATTTCGGAGCGGCCATCGACCGAGCGTTCATCGAGTTTTTCCCGGAGCAGTCTGGCGAGTGGTTCGACGCGCGGTGAATGGAGAATGCTCTCGTGGTTGCCCGCGATGGGGTGGATTTCCACCTCGGCCACGAATCGCTTCCACCCCAGGTCGGCGGAGAATTTCCCCAAAAGGGGCCTGGTGTTCGCGCGGAAGAGCGTGACCTTGCACGGATACTTGGGGGGCATGTAATCCCGAAACGCCGCATAGATGGTCATCATCAGCTCGCGGTTCCGCGTGGGTACATGATCGATGTTGACGACATCGTCGAGCAAGACCTTCGAAGTTTCGCGATGCATCTTCGAACGAAGGATTCGCCCGGCTCGACGAATGCGCCGAGCGACACTGTCCCAGAGCCGGCGGGCGGAGAAACTCCCCATCTCCTCGCGAAGGTAAAGGGGCAGATTGGCGAGAAAACCAGCGGTCCATGGAATTGCATCACGCCAGCCAACGGTCACGCCTCGATTCCCCGGACCAGTGTCGAGAATGGCGAGGAGATCCACATTCTCTCCCATTTCTCCCAGTTGTCGCGTGATTTCATATCCCATGAGCCCGCCGTAGGAATATCCGAGCAATGCGTAAGGGCCCTGGGGTTGATGCACGCGGAGCGCCCGAACAAAGCCAGCCGCCGTCATGCGAAAGTCACGATAAGCATCAATCTCCGCTGGCCGAAGTGATGGCTGGAGACCCAATACGGTTAGATCTGGTCCCAACGCTTGGATCAACCGGCGACCAAAAAGAAGCTCGCCACCCACCGAAGGGAGCAAATAAAGAGGCAGCCCTACCTTTCCTGCTTGAAGCGTAACGACGGAAACCAGATCCCTCGGCAAGCGGGCCTCGGCGATCAACCGGGCGAGTTCGCGAATCGTGCCGTGTTGAAACAACGAAGCAAGCGGAAGTCTGATGTTAAACTCCCGCTCCATTCGCGAAAACATCTCCGCGGCGAGCAGGGAATGCCCGCCGATCTCGAAGAATGGATCCGTCACCCCCACTCGTTCACGCTTAAGCAACGAACTCCATAGCGCGACCAGTCGATGCTCCAAGTCCGTGGCCGGCGGCTCATACCGTGAACATTCCTCCACGACCGAATCCGCCGGCGGAGGAAGCGCGTTGCGATCCACCTTCCCATTGCCCGTGATCGGCAGATCCTCCATCGGGACAAAACGGGAGGGAACCATCACCTCCGGCAGACTCGCGCGCAAGAATCGGACGAATTCGGAACTCGAAACCTTCTCCTGTTCTTGAGGCACGTAGTATCCCACCAGACGTGAATCGCCAGGCTCGTCTTCGCGCAGCGCCACGACGCTGCGAAGTACCGCGGGATGACTATTCAGTTTCGCTTCAATTTCCCCCAATTCGATACGGTTGCCGCGCAGCTTGACCTGCCCGTCGAGTCGACCGTGAAATTCGAGATTGCCGTCCGAGCGCCAACGACAGAGGTCTCCCGATCGATAGAGACGCGCTGCCGGGTCATCGCTAAACGGATTGGGAACAAAACGCTCGGCGGTTATTTCTCGCCGGTTCAAATATCCGAGCGCGAGTCCATCACCGCCAATGTATAGCTCGCCGGTCACGCCGATCGGAACCGGATTACGAAACTCATCCAACACGTAGACCTGGGTGTTGGAAATTGGTCGGCCGATGGGAATGGGCGTTCCCGGAGAATTCGACGGTTCGTCCGCATCCCAACCCCAGGGAATTCGATAGCACGTGGTAAAGGTCGTGTTTTCCGTCGGTCCATAGCCGTTGATCAGTTGCACCTCGGCACCGAGAAGCTTCTGAGCCCGTCGAATGTGCCGGGAAGAAAGTGTCTCTCCACCCGTGAACACTTCCCGACAACGGCGCAACATAGACGGCCTGTGTTCGACGATTCGATTAAACAGACTGGCGGTGAGCCATAAGGTCGTCACCCCATCCTTCAAGAATAGTTCCTCGAGTTCCGCGAAATCCGGTACTCCTTCTTTTGCAAGCACGAGCTTGCCACCATGCAACAGCGACCCCCAGATTTCGAGCGTCGAAGCATCAAACGCCACGGGACCCAGTTGCGCGAAAACCCGGTCGGAACCAAACATTGCATAACCGTTGCCGAACACCAATCGAAGAATCGCTCGGTGCGGTATTTCCACCCCCTTGGGCACTCCCGTCGATCCGGAGGTGTACATCACGTAGGCAATGGCGTTGGGAGAATGCTCCTCCCGTTCATCGGCCCGTGAAATGTCCTCGATGCGGGGATCCTGCGAGTCCAAGCATAGAATCTCTACGTCGGTGAATGAATGAGTTTCGAGCGTCGCGCGATCCGTGACCAGTAGTCGAACGTTCGCGTCCGCGAGTTGGAACGCCAATCTGTCGCTGGGATGATCCCGATCGAGGGGAGGTAGGCGGCACCCGCCTGCAAATACCAATTATCCCCGCCACCAATTCGAAAGACCGATGCGGAAAATCCCAACGACCGAGCCCTTCGTCACCCCATAATGACGAAGCATGGCGGCGATCCGTCGGCTCCGCGTTTCAAGTTCACCGTAGGTCATCACCTGATCTTCATAGATCAGCGCGATAACTCAGGGAGTTCTTTTCGCCTGGTGCTCGAAGACCTCGTGTATGGACTTTTCACGAGGATAAGGGGTCGCCGTCTCGTTCCACTCGACGATCAATGCATGCCGTTCGGCACTCTCGAGGATCTCCAACTCCCCCACCGTCGTCTCTGGTTCCTCGAGCATTCCCCGCAGTAAATTCAGATAATGACGTCCCATTCGGCGGATCGTCTCCGCTTCGAAGAGATCGGCATTGTAGGTAATGCCCGTCGTGCGATTAGCGCCCATCGGAATAGGTTAGCTCCAGATCGAAACGCGAGACTCCCAAGGGGCACGGACACTGGCGATACGTCCATACCGCGCATTGCCAATGGATACTGCGGCGGCGCATTGAACAAGACTTGAAAAACAGGATGCCGGCTGGATCCTGCTTCACCGGAAAGAGTTTCGACAAGGCTATCGAACGGAAGATCACTCTGTTCTCCATGACCTCGAGAAATTCACGGTGCACTCGTTTCAAGAAGTCTCGAGCCGTGGGATTATCCGAGAAATCCGCCCTCACTACGACGGTGTCGACGAAGAATCCGACGATGCCACAGGTCTCCTCGCGCCCGCCGACCCGCAACGGCGGTGCCGACCACCAGATCCGTAACGCCGCTCCATCGACGCAAAAGCACGGAGAAACGTGGCGAGCAGCACGGCATAAAGGGTCACTTGCTCCCGTCGGGCGATCTCTTGTGCTCGTTCGATCAATGAAGAAGTGATCGCCAATTCTTCGAAACCACCGACGATAGAGCGCACCGCCGGCCTTGGTCGATCGGCGGGAAGAGGTAGAACAAATGACGCCCCCGCCAATCGCTTTTGCCACCACTCCCGCCGGCCTCGATACTTGTCCTCCCTTTTCGCACCACTTTGCCAAACGGAAAAGTCCGCGTACTGAATGGGCAGTGCCGGAAGCGAATGATCTTCACCCCGCGTGAATGTCTCGTAGAGACTCGACAATTCTCCGAAGAAAACACGCAACGACCAGCCGTCGCACGCCAGGTGATGCATCGTGATCAACAACACATGTTCCGTCTCGTGGATTCTGAACAAACACGCGCGCACCATCAGGTCATTGGATAGATCAAACGGAATCCGAGCAGTCTCCACCAATAGCGACTGCAAATGATCGTCCGAATTTGTCGCCAGAGGATCTCCCTTTGACAGCTCGACCATTGGTACCGACAACGGTCGCGGCGGATGGATGCGTTGCACCGGCTGGCCATCGTGTACTTCGAACGTCGTTCGAAGCGATTCGTGACGATCAACGAGGGTCTGTAGCGCGTGAGCAAGGGCGACTTGGTCTAATGGTCCGCGCATCGAACGGCGCGCGCGACATTATAGAGGGGCGTGTCCGGCTGAAACTGCTCGATGAACCAAAGACGCTTTTGATTGTAGGAAACGGGAATGAAATCTCCCGGGTTCCGCGGCGAGATGGCGTCGAGCCTCGGGCGCTGCCGTTCGCGGAGTTGCTTTTCCAGCCACGCCCTCCGCTCCGGCGAGAGAGAGATAATCCGACCTTTCATCGAGTTAAAACTGGGTTGCGGATTCATGGGCTCTCGACGTGTCCGTGACTTCAAAAGGGACGAGCGTAACCATCGCGGGAACGGACCTGGCAGGAAGCGTCGACCTCGGAAGCTATCCGGCCTTGTTGTGGTCCCCAGGCATTGGGGAGCGGAGTATTCGGATCGACGAACATGTTGATCAGTGCCGGCCGCCCCTTCCGAAAGGCCATCCCGAGCACGCCGCCAAGTTCGCTGAGTTTGGATACACAGTAACCGTCACCACCCACGGCTGTCATCATTATGTCATATCGAAGACCGGGCTGGAACGCCGTGACCAATTCCGGGTAGTCCGGTGGATAGAACTTCTGCTTGAGCGCGCCGTTGTTCCCGCCATTGTTCACGACCACGATGACGATCGGAATCTTATGCCGCACCAGCGTCTCCATTTCCATCATGGATAGGCTGAAGCCAAAATCGCCGCAAACCGCCACCACCAATCGATCGGGACGCGCCAGCTTGGCTCCCATAGCGAAAGGTATTCCCACCCCCATGCAGCCATTGGTCCCGGCATCCAGCCGTGTCGCGGGACCGTAGGCGGGAATCACGTGCTGGGCGATCGTCATCGACACGTTTCCTTCCGTCACACAGATGGCGTCGCGAGGCAACACGAGCCGAATCTCTTTCATGAGACGGTACGGCGAAATCGGTTCTTCATCGCTACTCGCAAGTGCGTCGATCTTCGCCTCCGTCCCCGACCGGACCAGGGCGAGAGAGGCGCGCCATTCCGCCATCCGACGCTGCCGATCCGAATAATGAGCGTTGCCCAGCGATGTCTGGATTTTCTCATTGAGGCGACGAATGAAATCCCCGGCATCCGCGCGAATGCGACTTAAGTTCGCTTGGACATGCGCATCCACTTCGTCGGCGATATCCACTTGTATCACGCGAGCCCCGGGCGCAAAGTCCGCGCCGTGGCGAAACATCCAATTCAACCGGGCACAAACCACCAACACCAGATCCGCGCTGGATTGAACGGCAAGCCGAGCCATGTTGAAGCAACAGGGATGGTCGTCCGGCAAGTAACCTCGCCCCATCGGCGAGGTGATGAATGGTAACTCTAAAGACTCGACCATCGAGGCCAATTCTCGAAAATCGACGCTCCAGCGTATCCCTTTGCCCAAGATCAGCGCCGGCCGCCTCGCTTCTATCAACGCTTTCGCGAGGTTGCAAATCTGATCGTCGCTCGCAACCTTGAACGATGCGGGCAATGTTCGATTCGAATCCGCGTCGTCGCGAGGAATATAGGAACCTAACGCGTCCTCGTGCATTTCGACGTAGACGGGGCCCGGACGCCCCGAAACCGCCTTTTCGCTCGCTTGCTCCAATGCCTCGGCAATCGCCGCCACGCGGTCCACATACGCACAGTGTTTGGTAATCGGTCGCAGGACAGGCAAGGCATCCATTCGCTGAAAAGAATCGCGGCGGCTGCCGATGACCAATACCGGCCAGCCGTTTTCATGAGCGGTCAGTATTCCGGTCGTGGCATTCGTGATCCCGGGCCCTGCGGAAACGATCACGGCGGCGCGCAGTGCGCCCGCGACGTAGTTCTGGGCGGACGCCATTTGAACGGCGCACGTTTGGTGGTACGCGCCGATCGGACGTACCCCATGGCTTGCACAAGCCGGTAGCACCTCGTCGATCGGCCGACCGCTGACGCCGAATACATGCGTGAAGCCCAACCGAGAAAGGGTCCGGCCAATTACGTCAAATCCAATGATCCGTTTTCTGGCCAACGCCAAGCGAAAAGCCTGCCGCTTTTCCGGCGACAAAGCGGCAATCCGCTCGGCGAGCGACCGCTCCTCCCTGTCGTTGCTTGACGATCGCGACATGATGGACCACCCTCGCCAACCCAAAGTATCAACGCTATTCCCCGGCCTGGGATTGGCGAATCTCCTCGTCGGACATGTTTTCGATTTCCGCGAGCAAGTCCTCGAGCATGCCCGAGGCCTCTCCCATGCTTCGCGTCAACTCGATGGCCAATTCTTCAGGCGTGGGATTGAGAAAGAGGGTGACGGCAGACAACTCGAATTGGAAATTGGCGCTGATCCTGGCGATAACGCGCATTCCCTTTAACGAGTCCCCCCCCAGAAAAAAGAAATTATCCGTCGCCCCCACCCGTTCGATGCCCAGAATCTCGGCGAAAACGGCGGCGATTTCCGCCTCCAATTCCGTCCGTGGTTCGACATGCTCCCCTTGGAATGCCCGTGCGAGCTTTTCATGGAGCCCGATCCGCTGTAGTTTTCCGGTCGGCCCCTTGGGAATGGCGTCGACCACGAGAATTCTACTCGGCACCTTGTGAGCCGAGAGCTTTGCATGGAGGTATCGGCGGAGGACGCGTTCCGATAGTGGTGAACCAGTTTTCGCGACGACGGCGGCGGCGATGTCCTCTCCGAGCGTCGGATGGGGGACGGCAAAAGCGACCGCTTGCGCGACTCCCTCCGCCTCCAACAGTGCTTCATCGATTTCACGGGGGGATACCTTCTCCCCTCCCCGATTGATCATTTCCTTCTTGCGACCGCTGAGAACGAGATAACCGTCATCGTCGAAGTAACCGAGATCGCCTGTTCGAAACCACCCGTGGGTAAATGAAGTAGCGTTCGCGTCCGGATTGTCCCTGTAGCCTTGGGTGACGTTCGGTCCGCGAATGACAATTTCACCCGACCCCTGCTCGATCAAGTTCCCCTCGTCATCCATAATCCCCATTTCGGGGCCGGCCGGGAGGCCAACCGATCCGGGTTTGCGGGTTGCCGGCGGCAAGGGATTACTCGCCATTTGATGCGCGGCTTCCGTCATGCCGTACGACTCGATTACTGGGACACCGAACGTCGCTTCCAGATCGCGCATCATCGGAGGAGGCAAGGCGGATGATGAGGAACGAATGAACCGCAGGCTCACTTTGCCACGACCGACCGACGAGGCCGTCATGCAGTTCAACACCGATTGATGAATGGTCGGCACCGCGCTATACCAGGTCGGCGCGAGGTCCGTCAGCCAAACAGGAAATGACGAAGCGTCGAACCCACCCGTGGCGATGATCGAACTTCCCGCGGCAAGAGATGACAGCAAGCATCCCACCAAGCCGTGAATGTGAAAAAGGGGCATGACATTCAAACATCGATCCGTGGGCGTCAACTGGAGCGTCTTTTGGATATGGTGGGCGGAAGCCAGGAGATTCCGGTGGGAAAGAGGAACGATCTTCGGCTTCGAAGTCGTTCCCGACGTATGCAAAACGAGCGCAATATCCTCGGCGGTACCGCCGTCGATGACGCTCCCGTCCTCGACCGATGTTGCCCCTAGGAACCGGAAAACGCCCGTTTGGCTTGGTTCAGGCGACAGTTCGAGTATCGTCAAACCCAGTTCCGTTGCCACCTGCCGCGCAGGGGACCTATCCCCCTCGGCGATGATTATCGCGCGCGCCCCAAGATCGTTAAGATAAAACCGAAACTCGTCGGCGCCGTATTGCGGATTGAGCGGCGCACAACAAGCGAAACTCGCCGTGCCGAGAAACGCCGTCGCCATTTCCGGCCCATTGGGCAAGATAATGGCTACTGCATCCTCACCCCGAACCCCGATTCCCCGTAGCGTTCGGCCGACATATTCGACCTCCTCCAGGAGGCGACCATATTCCAACGGGCGTCGGTCGGGCGAAAACAAGGCAATCGCGTGAGGAGATTGTTCCGACTTCACTTTCAATAGTTCCAGTAGCGAACTCGCGAGCGATTGGTTCGAATCGTTAACACAGGAAGTGGCTGAAGAGCGTTGAACCGCGGACATTTCATCGACTCCGGGACTGATTGCACGCTGCGCACTCGACACATAGTCGACCGGGGAGCCACGACGGAAAACTGTGATGCCGCAAACCGATGCAGGAGCGACCAATTCGCGACACCGATTCCCGAATCAATTAGCCTTCGTCGACGGCAGACCGAGGTCCCATCGCACGAAGAGGGAGGGGACTGTAATCTACCTTACGCTCTGAGAAACGTCCAGATGGTTCCCGGCATGTCGGCGGTCGTTTTTTACAGGATTTGCATCCCGTTTATTGCCAAACCGAGATACACTCCACGTCGATACAAGCGATGGGGCCAATCCGACCATTCACCACGCATTGTCCAAATCTGCCGAAAGGATGTCTCGATGAGCACCGTGCGACGCGGTACCCACCAAAACGTTTTATTCTGCTTGTTTTTTTCCCTGGGTTTTCTGTTTCGACCCTCCTCCGGAGCCGCCGAGTCCATCGATTTGTCCTTCATTCCACGGGACGCAATCGCCGCGGTCGTCATGCACCCTCGCATACTTTTGACGGATCCGAAGTACGCGTTCCTTCCCCACGAGGTGGTCGTAGCCGCCTGCGAGGAGAATTTCGGTATTGACCCACGTGAAATCGAATTGGCAATTGGCACCTTTTCCATGGAGGGAGTCCTCTATGGTCAGCCTAGCGTCGGCGCGATCTTGCACTTTCGGGAACCGTATGACCAAAAGCAGTTGATCGACCGGTTGGGCGAGAACGCCATCGAGTTGTCCTACAACGAAAAGCCGTATTGGAAGATACCCGACGCAAGCCAGGTTCCCGTTTGTCTCGCGATGCCCTCGGAAAAGGTATTATTGTTCGGCACGGAATCTCAGATCACCAAAATGCTGTCGGCGGATAAAGTCGACAGTAAGTTGATAAAACTGCTCGCCGCATCCGATTTTTCTAAGTCCGTGGTCGCGGTGCTCGACTTCAACACCGTGCGTCCGATGCTCCTCTTGGGACTGCAACAAATGGGTCCCCCACCGGCTCCCATCGAACCGTTCCTGGAAATACCCAAGCTCCTCAAGTCAATCCATTTGACGATCGAATTGAATCCGCTGTTCATCGAGTTCACCTTCGGCGCGGACGATGAAACAGACGCTACGAAATTCAAGGAATTGATGGAGAAGGCCAAGGAGATGGCGGGCGCCATGATCGAGGAGCAGATGTCGGATCTCGCTCCCGCGGAGCAAACCAAAACCGCGCTGGCGGCGATGCAATATACCCGCCGCATGATCAAGGCGATGTTCGACGCGATTCAAGTGGTGAAGGATGGGGAAAACGTTCGCGTCTCCATGTCCGGGGAAATGGCGCCCGCGATGGCGACTTCCGGCGTATTCGCGGCCCTACTACTGCCCGCCATTCAACAGGCACGAGAAGCTGCGCGGAGAACGCAATCCGCAAGCAATCTCAAAAACATCGCCGTCGCCATGCTCAATTACCATGATGTCAACCGTTCCTTCCCCGCTCAAGCGATCCGCGATGCGGAGGGAAAACCGCTCTTGAGTTGGCGGGTCGCCATTCTCCCCTACATCGAGCAACTCGAGCTTTACAAACAATTCAAGCTCGACGAACCGTGGGATAGCGAGCACAACCGTTCGCTCCTCTCGAAAATGCCCGCCGTTTACGCGAATCCGAATGTTCCAGGCAACGAGAACACGGTTTATCTCGCGCTTGTCGGCAAGGGTGGGGTTTTTGACGGAGAAAAAGGGACGCCCATACGGATGATCTTGGACGGCACGTCTAGAACCCTCCTCGCCGCGGAAGCCAATGCCGACCAGGCGGTTCCCTGGACCAAGCCGGAGGACCTTGAATTCGATCCGGACCAACCATTTCGAGGATTGGGCAACCTGCGTCCCAACGGTTTCAACGTTCTGTTTGCCGACGGCAGCGTGCATTTCATCCTTAAGTCGGTCGATCCGAACCTGCTGCGCGCTCTCTTTACCATCGACGGTCGAGAGGACATTCAGCTGCCTTGATTATCGAGCATTATAAAGGTCTTGTCGCAACGCCCCGCCCGGTCGCATGGAGCCTTGGCGCTAGCCGCGATTCGCGGCGTCCATGAATTTGCGCCGGGTTCCGACATTGCTTTCTGAGCGGCTCCCAGGTCGGCCTATGCTATCTTCGGCGTCCTCTCGTCCAGATCCCCTTCCGAAGTTCCTCCGCGAGGAGGAGCGAGGGACCGAACGTAGCCAATAGCACCCAATGCTCGGTGGCGAGCGGTGCGAGGTGAAATACCTCCGCGAGTGGCGCATAGTAGATCAGACAGACAAGTACCGCGACTTCCGCGAACATCGCCCCTATCAGGGCCCGGTTGCTATACAGTCCCAAGGTAAACACTGACTTTCGCTCGCTACGGCAGGCGAGCGCATTGCCGAGTTGACAGGCGACAATTCCCGCCAGCGACATAGTCGTCGCTGTAACATAGAGTGTTCCCCCGTCCGCCAAAGGCTCTCCCCAGCGCCATCCCGCGTACATGTAGACAAAAAAGAACCCCCCCATTCCCAAGGCGGCTTCCAACGCGCCCAGCCAGCCGTACGCTCTCAACAACGTTCGAAGATCAAGAAGCGGGGCTGACCGGGCACGGGGTGGCCGCCGCATCAGGCCCGGTTCGGGCGATTCCATCCCCAGTGCCAATGCAGGCAAAAGATCGGTTCCCAAATCCACGGCCAATATTTGCATGACCGTGAGAGGAAGCGGAATGCGAAAAAGTACGAACGCGAGGAAAGGAACGACCTCGGGCACATTGCTCGCAAAGATGTAGGTGACAAACTTCCGAACGTTCTCATACACCGCGCGGCCTTCCTCGACCGCGGCCACGATGGTCGCGAAATTATCGTCCAAAAGAATCACGTCGGCGGCAGCGCGAGCCACGTCGGTCCCACGGACTCCCATGGCGACCCCCACGTCGGCTCGCTTTAAGGCTGGCGCATCGTTGACCCCATCCCCGGTTACCGCCACCACCTCACCACGGCTCTGCAAGGTTTCCACCAGGCGCAGTTTGTGCGCGGGACTGACCCGGGAGAAAAGGATATTGCGGTCGCCTAGCAAGAGTCCCAACGCCTGATCGCTGACGCGGTCCAGTTGGGCGCCACTTACCACATGCACCTTGTTTTTGAGTAGCCCGATTTCTCGCGCGATCGCAGAGGCGGTATGCCCATCATCGCCGGTCGCCATAATGATTCGGATGCCCGCCTCGCGGCAATGCGCGATCGCCGAGCGAACCTCCGCGCGTGGCGGATCCTCCATCCCGATTAGCCCCAGAAAGGTCAGGTCGCTTTCCAGGCGATCCATGGAATCAGACATTTCGGCGGGAAAACGGCGTAGAGCCACCGCCAGCACGCGTAGACCCCTGTCCGCCAGTTGGCTTGCGACAGTTTCGATTATCCCACGCCGCGAATCCCATTCCGATTCTGATTCCCCCACCCCAACGACGCACCGTGGCAGGACTTCATTCACCGCCCCTTTCATGCAAGCGACGCCTTCTTGCGGCATCCGATGCACGGTGGTCATTCGTTTCCGGACGGAGTCGAAGGGCAATTCGGCGACGCGCGGAAACTGGCCAAGCATGGCCTCGGAAAGTCCCCCCTTTCTCGCCGCCACCAGCAACGCAGCTTCCGTTGGATCCCCCATGGCCCACCAGTCCGGGTGATCACTATCGGGAGGACAGAGCTTGGCGTCGCAGCAGAGTGCCGCCGTCCGTAACAGATCCAGAAGTGCGGAGTCCTCGGCAACGGGCGCTCCGTCATGGGAAATGCGACCAGCGGGATTATAGCCGCCACCCTCGACGTGATAAGTGCCCCTGACACCAGATTTCGCGGACGGTCATCTGGTTGTGCGTCAACGTGCCGGTCTTGTCCGTGACGATGACCGTAACGGCGCCCAATGCCTCGACTCGTTCGAGTCGTTTGACGATGGCGTTTCGAGAGGCCATGCGGCGCACACCGATTGCCAGGGACAGGCTAATGGTCGGTAGCAAACCTTCGGGGACGTTGGCGACGATGATTCCTAGCGCGAAAACGAACCCTTCCAAAAGGGTTAATCGACCGCTTCCCCAGCCAAGCGCGAAGAACGCGATCCCCATTCCGATGGCCAAGATCGTCACGAGTCGGGTCACGCGACTCATTTCACGCTGGAGCGGGCTTTCTTGTCGCGGTTGCTGGTGGGTCAAGGCGGCAAGTCGACCGAACTCCGTCTTTGCCCCGGTGGCAAGGACCACGGCTTCTCCACGTCCGGAGACCACGAACGTTCCCGCCAATACCAGGTTACTCATCTCCGTCGCCGATCTTCCCTCGACGGAAATAGGCTCGGCGATTCTCGACACTGGCCGCGACTCGCCGGTCAAGGAGGATGCATCGATCCTCAGGCGTTCGGCGCGAACGAGCCTGGCGTCCGCGGAAATCGACATCCCTTCGCCGAGAATCAATAGATCGCCGAGGGTAACCTCCTCGGCATCCACGGTAACCTCTTTTCCTTCGCGCCGAACTTGGACGTGACGAGGCAAGAGCGATTCGAGCGCCTCGACGGCTTGTTCTGCCTTGTACTGTTGCCAATAACTGAAGAGTCCGTTAATGAGAATGACGACAACCATGGCGATCGCCAATTGTGGCATTCCGGCCCACCAGGCGAGAAACGCGGCGACCCAAAGCAGGAGCGCGAACAGATGGCAGAATTCTCGCGCGAGTTCGACGAACCAAGGGGCTCGTTCCGGGCGTGGGGGACGATTGGGGCCGAAACGCGCGCGTCTCGCTGCCGCTTCCCAGTCACTGATGCCCTCTACCGACGACACCAGGGAGTCGAAGACCTCGGCAACGGTCATCGCCGCGATTCCCGCTAGCGTGTCATTCCCTTGGGGAGCGTTCATGCTCACGATTATCCGCTCGATTTCATCATGGCGCCGAAGATGTCGAACGCATTTTATGGTGCCGGCATCCATTTTGCTCGACAGGATCGCCGCGGAATTCCGAGGGGAAGGTCAGCGTCGCTTTCGCTATGATCGTCAAGTCGCCGAGAACACAAAGGGAAGCAGGCCCTTCCCTCCCCATCTCAAACATGGAGGCGAGTCGAATGAATCGACGGGCGAAAACGATTGGCCGGATCTACGGACGCGGGGAGGACGGATACGAAGCGGCTCGGCGGGAAACGATGTGGAATCAACGGCTGCCGGATCGATTTCCCGACCTCATCGTCCAAGCCAACGACGTCCATGACGTGTGCTCGGCGGTGCGCCTCGCCAAACGGCACGGCATGCGCATTGGCGTCCGGTCGGGCGGCCATAGCTGGTCCGGCAATCACGTCCGCGACGGCGGCATGTTGATCGACGTTTCACGGCTCGACGAAGTGTGGATCGATAAAAAGAACTTGCGCGCCACCACGGGTCCCGGCCGCCAAGGCCACGAACTCGCTCACCTGCTTTCCAAACAGGGATTGTTTTTTCCCGCCGGCCATTGCCGCGGGGTCGCGGTAGGGGGCTATCTGCTTCAAGGAGGATACGGCTGGCATAGCAGGGTGCTCGGCCCCGCTTGCATGAGCGTGGATGGAATTGACGTCGTGACCGCGGATGGCGAGGTCGTGCACGCCAGCGTCGACGAGAACGCCGACCTCTATTGGGCCGCGCGCGGAGCGGGGCCCGGATTCTTTTCCATCGTCACCCGTTTTCATCTTCGCCTATACCCTCGTCCGAAAGTCATCGGTTTCGCGGCGCAAACCTTCGCCATCGACAAACTGGAGCCGGTATTTCGCTGGCTCCACGCCGTCGGTCCGGAAGTTCCGGGCGGTATCGAGCTACAAGCACTCATGTCCCGGCATACGATCGGCGTTCGAGGAGCCGGATTCACCGTGGTGGCCCCGGTCTTCACGGATAGTTGGAAGCAAGCCTGGCACCTGCTCAAATTCTTCAATCAAAGTCCGGTTCGCAAGTTGTCCCGAATCCGCCTGCCATTTCTCCCTTTCGGTCTTGGCCCCATGTATTCGGGGGTGAGCTCGCATTACCCCGACGGCCACCGCTACGCGGTCGACAACATGTGGACGGGCGCGGGGATCGACGACTTACTTCCCGGTCTTGAACGAATCGCTGCGACAATGCCCGACGCGCCCTCCCACATGCTGTGGATGAACTGGGCGCCCCCTCCCGATCGCCCGGACATGGCATATTCGATGGAAGACAACACCTATATCGCGCTTTACTCCGTTTGGAAAAATGCCGACGACGACGCCAAATTCGATTCGTGGCCCGTCGAGAGTATTCGGGCGATGGAGCACCTGGCGAGTGGCTGTCAACTCGCGGATGAAAACCTGGGACAACGCCCTGCCCGATTCGTGCGTGACGAAAACTTGCAGCGACTCGATCGAGTTCGCGCGAAATACGATCCGAACCAATGTTTCCATTCCTGGATGGGACGACCTCAATGAGTCGAGCAGTGAGAAAACACCTTGGCATCCAGCCTGGCGATCTCGAAAACAAGCCATACGCCAAGTACTGGAATCCGCTTATGGCGCCCTTGCCAGAGCATGCCCGCGAAGCGTTGGCACAAGGGCCCATCGCCCCGCCGATGTTGCCCGCTTTTGCGGATGCCGCGATGGTTTTCGAGACTTCTTCAGCGGCTTTGGAAAATGGGTTCGCATTGTCTCCGGAAGGAGCATTGCACGTCGCGATTCGAACGGAAATGCCCGAATGCTTGCCCGGGATGGTGGATTGGTGGTTCGGCTGGCATAGCGAGGAGCCCCAACGCTACAAACTCTGGCACCCACGGGCGCACGTCCACGCGGAATGGCGACCGAATAGCGTTGCCGCCGCAACTCGGGGCGCCAGCGAAGTTCTCAACCCTTCGGGCAACGAGACTGTTCAAGCGAGCGCAATCCGGGATCGTTACGTGGGGCGAACCTCATGCGTGGACGAATATGTCGGCAGCACCCTGGGATCGTACTTCATTCGCTTTCTCAATCCCGCGGAGCTGGGACTCGACCTTGCCCGATTGGCTGATCCGCGAATTGGCACGGCCATCTGTGCACGAATAGGCTTCGCCAATCTCCCCTTCGACTTCGGATACTTGGCCCATTACGTGACCAGAACGCCGGGAGGCTCGGTGATGCAGAGCCGGTTTTGGATCGGCGGAGACTATGCACGCCCCCGTCGTGGCGGATTGGCAGCCGATCTAGCACTTCGCGTCACCAAGCGAATCATGCGGCCAAGCGCGCGTGACGGAGCCGAATTACTCGTCCACTGCTCGCAGGAGATGTCCCATCTCGCGTCATTTCTGCCCAAACTGCACGCGGAACTAGGCGATACATGATTAGTACGGAACCTGTCTCAAGGGAACTCAGGCTTCCCGTTTGCGCGACACCCTTCGGCGAAGACGATTAGTGTCAACCACTCGCCGACGGTGAACGCCACGAGCCAGCAAGTCGACCCGGTCGAACGCTTCCACTTGAAAGGTAATCTCGCCATCCTCATAGCCGATAACCCGGGAAGTGCAGGTAACCTCGAACTCGAGGAGCGAGGGAGCCAGGTGGCGAATGTCGACGGCCGTCCCCACGGTTCTCTCGTGTTCTTCAAGCAGATGGGCCACCGAATCCCGCGCCGTGTACTCCATTTCCGCAATGAGCCAAGGGGTGGCGAGGACCGCTGGCATCTGCTCGTCGGCAAACGTAATCAGATGCTGCTCCCCCACAATGAATCTTCGTTCGAACTGTTCGCCAATCTTCGGAGCGGACTTCAACGCGTATCTCCCATTCTTCACTTAGCCGCGCCCGGAAACCAACGCCCACATCCAGGCAACCTTTGCTGGCCCGAGGCTTACTGAGTCTCCAAAAGAACCACGCAACAACCAGGCCCGATGGCTTGGAGAACCTCGTCGCGAGCCGCTTGTTTCGGCGTTACGGACGGCTCGCCGGATCACGACAGCCTTAATCTCAGCAGCGGAAGTAACCCGCATGTTCCCCGACGGGCCTCCCGGATATCATAAGGTCAGTTTGAAAGGGAGGTCCATCTTGTTTCTACACTGCTTGTTGCTAATTTTTGCCGTTGGGTCGGATCCGGCGGAACGTGGACCGCACCGTGTGGGCGCGGTCACCTTGGAAATCGTCGACGAAAGTCGCGGCGGGCGGCTGCTGCGCACGGAGGTCTGGTATCCGACGGAAACGACGGACGGCACGAACGCCAAACCATCGGGATTGGCCGCCAAGAGTTCTGCTTTGCGCGGCGCCAAGCCCGCCCCTGGGCCTTACCCCCTCCTCGTCTTTTCGCATGGCCTGCTCGCCGTTCGCGAACAATCGACATTCCTCACCGAACATCTCGCCAGCCATGGTTACGTCGTGGTGTCGGCGGATCACCAGTACAACACGGCACGCGATTTTCGCGCGTCGGAGGTGTACCAATCGGGAATCGATCGCCCCAAGGACGTTTCACTACTCATCGATCGAATGACGTTAAAGTCCGCGGACCCCGAGGACCCGTTCCACGGTCGTCTGAATCTCGAAAAGATTGCCGTTTTGGGGCATTCGTACGGCGGATACACCGCACTTGCCGTCGGGGGAGCGTCCGTGAATGGCCGGGAAATCGCCCTTCGAAGAAAATTGTCCGTCATTCCGGAGGGAGACTACGAGTTCGGGGACAAGCGGGTTGCGGCCGTTATCGCCTATGCTCCCGTCGGTCCGCCGGTCTTCTCCGCCACGGGACTGGCCAAGCTCCGTCGACCGACGTTGGTGTTTGGCGGCACGGTCGACGACGTCACACCCTTCGAGGAACATCAACGGCCGATTTTCGAGCATGCCGGCGGACCGGTTTATCTTGCCGCCATCGATGGTGGCACGCATTACAGTTTCAACAACGAGGAACTGTCGCGCGTCATTCAGCTTTTTATCAAGAATAAACCCGCGATTACGCGAAGCGAATCGGACCCGATGATCTTTCGAGTCACCCTTGCCTTCCTCGAACGTTACCTTCTCGGTTCGAACCGATGGGACGAATACCTGAATTCGACGGTGCCCCGTTTGGAGATCAGGACTAGAAACGTCGAATCGAGTTCGAAAACGATAAACCCCATGTTCTCGAAACCTATGCCATGACCAGAATTCATCTGCTCGGAACGGGTGGCTATCACCCCACGGAAGACCGTCATACGCTCTGTCTCATGATACCCGAAGATGGCCTCGTGCTTGACGCAGGAACCGGTTTCTTCCGCGTCCGGGAACTGCTCCGCACTTCAAGCTTGGACATCCTGCTTTCTCACGCGCACCTGGACCACAGCTGTGGCTTAACCTACCTTCTCGACGTGCTCTGGAACCGGGGGGTGGAGAAAGTGACCGTCCATTCGGCCCAAGAGCATCTTGAAGCGGTGGAGTCCTCGTTGTTCCGCTCGCCGATGTTTCCTCTCGCATTTGACCATGGTTGTCATGCAATCGAGGGGCCGTTCTCCATCGGCACCTGGATGGTTCGTTCGCGGCGTCAGCGACATCCCGGGGGTTCGCTTGGATTTCGACTCGATGGTCCGACAGGAAGCATTGCCTACATCACCGACACAACCGCCGAACCGGATGATGACGAGGCAGTCGCCTTTCTTCGGGAGGTCGATCTTCTCTTTCACGAATGCTATTTTCCCGACGAACTGGAAATGCTGGCGCGTAGCAGCGGTCACTCGACCGCCAGCGGCGTGGGGAAAATCGCTCGCGCCGCACAGGTGGGAAGGTTGATGCTCATTCACCCCAATCCGCTCGCGTCGGTCGCGGACTTACAAACGCTCGAGGGACGAGTGAGAGAATATTTTCCTGACGCCGCACTTGCTCGCGACGGCATGATCGTGGATGTGAATTAGCCCAGGACGCTCCGGGGAATCGAATCTCATCGCTCGGAAAAACTGGCTAAACGATTATTCCCCCTCGAATTCCACTAGCCAGCGACAGTCATATCGTTTGATCTTCTCGTGCCCCTTCAAATCGGTGAGAGCGATGATGAAGGCACAACCGACCACCACTCCGCCCAAACGCTCAACCAATCGGCAAGTGGCGTCGCAAGTTCCACCGGTTGCCAACAGATCATCCACGACGAGACAGCGTTGTCCCGGGCGGATCGCGGACTTATGCATTTCAATGACGTCGGTCCCGTATTCCAGTTGATATTCGATCCGCTCGACTTCCGCCGGCAACTTGCCTTTTTTTCGCGCCATGACGAAACCACATCCAAGGTGGTAGGCGAGCGCGCCGCCGACCACGAAGCCGCGCGACTCGATGGCGACGATTTTGTCGATCGGGGAGTACTTGTAATGGGTAACGAACTCGTCGATGGCCAACTTGAAGCCCCATTGGTCTTCGAGCAGAGACGTAATGTCCCGAAATTGAATGCCTGGTTTGGGAAAATCGGGAATAGTCCGAATCAACGATTTGATGCGATCCATGTACCGTACCACTTTACGCCAATGGCCGCTCGTGCTCCTACTACCTCCGCGGACCGCCATCGATCCGCGTGCTCGATACCCAACAAAGGGAAACGAGGCTGGAACACCCGAGGGAGCGGACCGTGAATTGTTCGCCACCGCCGCAATCGTAATGATTGCGGGCAACGGGAACCAGGGGAAAATTGGTTCGTAAACCGCGCAGCAGAAACGCCGGCTACTCGTTTCCGCGAGTTACGCCGGCGTTTTCGTGATTTCATGTTACCGGGCGTCGAGACCCGGTTTCGCGTCAATTCTCCTCGAACTGCGCAACTTGATCGAACGGCCGTTCGAAGCCATCCTCATTGGCGAAGCGGTACTGCATGACGTACGCGTCTTCGCCGGTATCCTCGCAGAACTCTCGCTCGACCCGCACGGCGCGGAAACCGCTCTGGCGAAAGAAGACTTGCGAGACAAGGTTGGATTCGCGAACTTCGAGCGTGATGCAATTGCGTCGGTGGCTGGAGAGCTTGCTTACCAGCTTTTGGACCATCTGGTTACCGATGCTCTGGCGTCGGCAGCCGGGATGGACGGCGAAATTGAGGATGTGCAGCTTCGATTTATGCAGCTCGTAAATCATGAAGCCGACCACTTTCTCTCCGTGCTCGGCGACCATGCCGATGCAGTTGCGCTGCCTGAGGCAACGGAGAAAGTCCTCTTCGGACCACGGGTAGTCGTAGCTTTCCTGCTCGATCTGGAGTACCTCGGGCATGTCCCGCCGGATCATCCAGCGAATATGCACCTTGAGCTCCGTTTTGACGAGCTCCTGCTTCTGAGTAAACCCGGCACTCATGGACACTCCCTTCCCTGGTCGGTCCGCGCGAACCCCCGTTTTTCACGCCGTCCGTTCTGACGCTTTCCGCGTCGCTTGACATCGTCCGGGTTGTGGGTCTTGGCTGCGAGAACGGCGCTTCCCAAATACTGCCTTTGATTGGCTCAGTCAGCGATAATTGGTCAGCGGTTCGCGGTATAGCACGGCCAAAATTTCGCTACAAGGCCACTCGATTCCTTACTTGCCACACTTCGACGGCTTTGGGGTTCCATGAAGAAACATCCGCGCCGGAATGTGGCCGTCCAAACCCTTGGATCGGCAAGGCACGCATCGGAAGTTGATTGCGGTACAAGATTTTCTGCGATGGAAACCAATCTCGGCGGAAGGATAGGAAAGAAGTAGAGAATAGGCCGTGACGAAAGATGGTTCGGCGACTCTCAAAGACGGCCCGACATGCGGAAAGTCGAGAGAGACTCCTCGAAATCAACGGGGTTTGACGCCGGTAAGGTACGGCATCACGACGGATAACAGTAGCCCAATCAGTGCAACGATGGGGAGAAAAATAAACGGAAAGACGGTGAGGATCTTGTACCAGAGTTCCGGTTCTGGAGGGATTTCTTCCTCAAGGGGCTTCTTCTTTTTCGACGGGGCAGGCATGACGAAAATCCTACTTTTGGGAATGCCCGCCGAGGATCGCTTTCACTTGAGCGACGACCCCCGGATCATCCGCGGAGTAAATCGGCCGCGGATCCAATGACGGGGACCTCATGCCGGGGGCAAACTCGGGATGCTCGGGGATTTCAAAGACGCGGTATTGGTCTCCCGAACTCGGCAAAAGTGGAACGATCACCGGACGTTCGAGCGATACTTGCACACCCGCCAGGGCCAGTTCCTGCTTTGCCAGCTCCGAAGCCCCTTTCCATACTCTGGTGACTTGGAGCCGTGGCGGAGAGGGCAACAATCGCCCCTCAACGACGATCGGCGCCGCGAGAAGTTGAGGCCGAGATACAATTTCCGGATTCGAATACCGAAGGGTGACAAACGACAAAACCGCGATCCAGCCCACCGTGGCGAGCAATGCAATCAGTACCCAGACCATCGGCGTGAGCCGCTGATTAACGCCGGAGGCCAGGGAATCCGAAGGATCTGAGCGTGCATTCTGAGACATGGGTTAAAATTCGTCCCATTCGAGCTTATAGTCTCGAACGAACGCCTGATCGAAGTCGTAGAGATCGTCGAAATCCTCGAGCCTGTCGCTGGGAGATTTGTGCCAAAGTCCCGCATCGATCAACCGATAGACCATGGCCCCAAAATCGCCGGTCGATCGCACTCCCCAAAGGCGAAACACGACACCCGCCATCATGCCAAACTGCGCGAGGGCAAATTGTCGAATGCCCTCGACTAATTCTTGCCCGGAAACGTGACGAAACTTCTGTTCACCCGTTTCCGGGTCCACGGCGGGGACCCTGCCGAGGGTCTCTTGCGTATGAGCGAGAGCGTGACAGAGAAACTCGTACGCCTCCAAGGCATATTTCTCGTCCGTGGACGCGATCTCCGCCAGCTCAGAGCGTGTGCCGCCCATTGGTTGTCATCCCACTACCACACGAAAACCGACGCAAGCTCATCGGTACGATGCCAATGGTGTGCGTAACCTCGATTTTATTCCCCCGGGCGGTTGATGCAAGGCTTTGGGCACAAATTGATTCCGACGTAAATAGGAACGCAGGAATAATTCTCGGTGCAAACGTTACAAACAGGAACACGGTTCAAAAGGTGGGAGGGGCACTCGGTTTGACCGAGTGTCCCGGGTCACTGGTTTCAAGTTGCGGGGAGAAAAGGGGAGAATGAACTTGAGACTCTCGACCCGGGACTCGGTGGTCAAATCGAACAGGCAGCCAAAACTTTCGCGTAGGCAAAAGCTGCGTGCCTCAGAATGTGACAGGACACGCGTGATGCACGCGTCTCGCCGCTCACTTGTACCAGGGTCGGTTTCAGAGGGTTTCAAAGGATTCACGATTTTTCGAAAAAGTTTTCTGCTGCCTCCTTTTCTCGAACATTACCTTGAAAACACCCCGTTTGGTCTCCAAAATCACGAACACTTGAACGCCGCTGAACCTTGGCAAATCCAAGTTCTTGGACTCGATAAGTGCTATCACGCAAGGTGCGCGTTCGGGCAAACAATATCTCCTGCCCATCGGTCTCTCGCGGTGGTTTCGCGAAAAACCGATGGGGCAACAACTACTGCCCAGGGAAACCGAAAGGACCTTCTAAGTGCTGCAATCTCTTCGAGAATTCAAGACTCCAAGGGGCGGGACGGCCGTCTTGTTTCTGCTTCTGGTCGGGGGTTTCGCGGGGCTCGCGAAAGCCGAAACCAATGCGGAAAAGCTCGGCTACCCGGCGGGAAAGAAAATTCTCATCCTCCATGCTGACGACCTCGGAATGTGCTACGAGGCGAATCAGTCCGCGAAGGAGAACCTGCCGGCGGGTCACTTTCAGTCCGGTTCGGCCATGGTTCCCTGCCCTTGGTTCAACGAATTCGCCGATTGGTACAAGAATCACCCGGACATGGATGTCGGATTACATCTCTCCCTGACCAGCGAGTGGAAGTTCTACCGCTGGGGTCCCGTGAGCCTCAAAACCGATGTCCCCGGCCTAGTCGACCGGGACGGCTACATGCACCGCGAGGTCCTCGGCGTGGTTTTGGCCGCCAAGCCCGAGGAGGTCGATAAGGAAATCCGCGCCCAGATTGACCGGGCGATCGCGAAGGGGATCAAACCTGGACATATCGACACGCATATGGGAACGCTTTATGCCCGGGCGGAGTTTACGATGGCCTACTTGAAGGCCGCCGTCGATTACAACATCCCCGCCATGGTGATTGAACCAAGCCCCAAGGTCATCGAGCGCTATCGCAAACAGGGAATGCCGGTAACCGAAAAATCCGTGCAGATGCTCAAGGACTACCCCCTTCCCCGTCTTGACGATTTTTACCCCGTTCCCGAGGGAAAGACCTACGAGGAAAAGCGCGAGAATTTCTTTGCCTTGGTTCGGTCCCTAGACCCTGGAATCACTGAACTTATTTTCCATCCGTCCGTCGAAACCGAATGCCTCAAAAACATCACTGGCTCTTGGCAACAGCGATCCTGGGAACACAAAATGTTTGCCGATCCGGTAGTCAAAGAGTTCTTCCAGAAGGAAGGGATCCTATTCACCAACTGGAAGGAAATGATGAAACGGCACGAAGAGCGAAAAAAGTCCAAGTAGACCTTTGCTCTCCGCCGGTTCACAACTCGTCCGAGTCGTGAAAACGGCTCTTAAAAAAACGCTCGCGTCTTTTCCGGGTGCGAGCAGGAACGTCTGATTCGAAGCGGGTTTAAAGCGAAAATTAGCGGGAGAGCAATTCCATGACCAAGCCGCTGAATGTCGGCATGATCGGTTACGGCTTCATGGGCCGAGCCCATTCCAACGCCTATCGGAAGGTTAACCAGTTCTTCCCTCTCGAACACCGACCGGTGCTCAAGGCGATTTGCGCCAGGAACGCGGAAAAAGTGAGGGGTTTCGCGGAGAACTGGGGTTATGAGTCCATCGAGACCGATTGGCGTAAACTGATCGCTCGAAAGGATATCGACCTCATCGACATCGGCAGCCCGAATAACACGCACCTTGAGATCGCGGTCGCCGCCGCCAAGGCGGGTAAGATGATTCTTTGCGAAAAACCGCTCGCCATGAACGTCGCGGAAGCGGAGCAGATGGTGGATGCGGTCGAAAAGGCGGGCGTCCCCAACATGGTTTGGTTCAACTACCGCCGAGTGCCAGCCATTTCTCTCGCCAAGCAAATCGTCGACGAGGGTCGCATTGGCCGTCCGTTCCATTATCGAGCCACCTATCTCCAGGATTGGACCATCGCGGATGACGTGCCCCAGGGAGGAGCGGCCCTCTGGCGTTTGGATGTCGCGGTCGCCGGTTCGGGAGTGACCGGAGACCTATTGGCCCATTCCATCGATACCGCGCTCTGGCTTAATGGTCCCATCGTCGAGGTGACCGCAGCCACCGAAACATTCGTCAAAGAGCGGGTCCATCAGGAAACCGGCAAAAGCAACCGGTGGGTATCGATGACGCGTGCATGTTCCTCGCCAAGTTCGCTAACGGTTCCATGGGAACGTTCGAATCGACCCGGTACGCCCGCGGTCGCAAGAATTACAACACGTTCGAACTCAACGGCGCCGATGGTTCCGTCTACTTCGACCTCGAAGATGCTCACCGTCTCGAATTTTTCGAACACCGAGCACCAAATGGCGAAAAGGCGCCGAGCCATCTCACCGGTTGGCGGAGCATCCACGTAACCAACTCGGAACATCCCTACATGGACAAATGGTGGGTGCCGGGCTGCACGATCGGGTATGAACACACCTTCATCAATGCACTCGCGGATTTCCTCAAGGGAATTGAAACCGGCACCCCTGCCAAGCCCGATTTTCGGGACGCCCTGCAAACCCAACGGGTCTGCGACGCCGTCCTCGCGTCCGCGAAGGATGGGCAGTGGAAGAAGATCAAGGCGTGAGATGTCAAAGTTTTCGGGTCGCGCGTGCAACGGGCTAGCGGATACCCGCTTTGCACGCTCCCGATTCCTTGACGATCCCCACGCTTCGTCGTATCGTGATTATCTCCAAGCCGAAGTGGCGGAATTGGCAGACGCGCCAGGTTGAGGGCCTGGTGGGAGTTAAATCCCGTGCTGGTTCAAATCCAGTCTTCGGCAGTCGCAAGGGACTCTGGGCAACCCGCCTTGAGTCCCTTCTTCAGTTCTTGACCCTTGTTTCGACTTACCCCATCCACCAATGGACTTTCCGCGCGCCAACACCCATCGCGCTTACCGCTCCTGGGCCTTCTATTGCCGTTCAGAAACGGAATGCCCGGGCCCGGTAGGCCGTGGTGCCCCAGGAGACAAGGCTCTCCAAGCGACGGAGGCTAAAACTGGGTCCCAAGTTTCCCAATCCTCGTTAAGGATGATCTTCGGATAGATGGTAAAGCCGAGCCGCGAAGTCTTCGATCTGGTCGCGGGCATATAGCCGGGCCAACCATTCCTGGGGAATGCCTGGGGAAGCGTAGTAGGCACCGGCGATCTGGCCATAGATGGCCGCGGTTGTGTCCGCGTCGTTCCCCAAATTGGCGGCCAATAGACACCCCTCGCGAAAGTTCGCCGAACGATCAAACGCCCATAAAGCAGCTTCAAGGCTCTCGACGACATACCCCGTTCCGCGAATGGCTGGCGGATCCTTGACCTTGAAACTCCCACAAGCGACCTCGTCCACTTCCCCTACCAAGGGTTTTTCGTCCCAAATGCCTGTTGCTACGGCATAACGACTCGACAGGAGTTCTTCCTTGGAGGCGCCGGCAAACGCCCCCAGAAGCAAGGAGGCGAAGTAACGACAGGCGTCCACCGCAGCCCGTGCGCCATGCGTTGTCCGCGAACTCTCCCCGGACCAATGAATGGCCGAGGGAGCGTCCGCGCGAAACGCCATCGGGACAGGTGCCAGCCGCATGAGAGATCCGTTCCCGGCAGAACTCGCCGAAGCGCTTCCGCAAAACGGCGCTCCCGTGCGTTCGAATTGATTTAGCGCCGCGCGAGTCGTGTTGCCAATATCGAAACACTTCCCGGTACTGCTCCAATGCCCATCGCGGAACCAACGCACGTACCGTTCAAGTTGGTCAACGGGCTGAAACGCTCGCCGCTCGCAGAGGCTTTCCGCCAGACAAAGGGCCATGCTCGTATCGTCCGTCCATTGTCCAGGTTCGAGCTGAAAGGGCCCACCCCCCACCATGTCTTCAATCGGTTTGAATCGGCCGGGAGCAAGAAATTCAAGGGTCGTGCCGACGGCGTCTCCCACCGCTAGCCCCAACAAACATCCGCGATAACGATCTAGTAAAGTCATGTCGTGGCGATTCCTATCATTCAAGTGGAGCCCGCATCCCTAGGAGGCGGTTGAACACTCCTATCGCGGGCGATCGACCCACGATAGGCAGGGACTCAAACTTTCATGATGCCCAACGGATCATGGCTCGTTCGGCAATATCAAGATTTCTCTAAACGCGGTTAGTCGAACCGTACGCCAGGTTTTTCCAAACTCACGGTGGACCGCCGACAGTCGCTAGAGAACGGCCAAAGCAATAGCCGGGCCTTACTTCAAGCAGACTCATGCCGTGACGCGCGCACGGACCGAGGAGCGTTCTCCGGTTCGTTTCGTTCGCGCCGGCCAACTTTCGCATCGAAATTGAGGCGACTTACGGCACGGACGTACGGGTTTTAAAGGACTGGCCGATTATCGCGCAACAACCTCTCTAACTCAAGTCCGCCCATCCCCCCAGGCATGAGACCGTACTCAAGCATACGGGATTCGATTCGATACTGGCATGTCGTCGATTCACTCTATAGCGGAGAGGGCGCCTTTCCGCGTTCATTCGAGTGTTTGACGCCAACGCGCCAGCATGCCACGCAGTTTTCGAACTTCTTCGGGATGGCCAGCCGCCAAATTCTCTTTCTCGAATGGATCGACACTGACGCGATAGAGTTCCGCCGGCTCGATCGGGGCGCCACCGTCTGGCCCCTGAAGCGGTTGGATTAGCTTCCATTCTCCCGAGCGAACCCATTGCTGCGTCAGGTTGGCTTTCGGGTCCTCCAAGGTTTTCGCCGTGTGCAGAAAGATCTCGCCGAATACTGCCTGGCGTAAGAAGTCGCCCGAACCCTCGGCGACCGGCAAAAGATTCAATCCTTGCAAACGAGAGGGAACGGGGACTCCCGCAGCAGACAAAAGCGTTGGCGCGATATCAATCGTCGACACCAAGTCGGCATGAATCGCGGGCTTAATCTTGCCGGGCCACGAAAGGATCAACGGCGTTCGGATACCCGCTTCATAGGGAGTCCGTTTACTGCGCGTGAGAAATTGATCATTGGGCTTGGCGGGACCCGTCGCTTGAACCCAGCCGTTGTCGACGACAAAAAGGACCAACGTCGTCTGGTCGAGATTCCGCTTCTTCAGGCCATCCAGCAGTTCCCCGATGGTTTCATCCGTCCATTCGCACATTGCTAGATACTTCGCCAATCGAGGATCTCGTTCCGGGGACTGGTACCTTTCGAGAAGACGTTCGGGAGGATCGTGCGGCTGATGCGGCATCATTGGCGCGTACCATAGGAAAAACGGTCCCTTCCCTCCATCGATAAACTCGAAAATCGGCGCCATCGTCTTCCTGCCGATCGCCAACCCGTCGTCCCCATGCCTACCCTTGACTGTCATTCCAGCGGTGAAGCCCGCCCGCGAAAAGTGACCTTCCCAAAACTTTCCCGTCTGCAGGCACCGGTATCCCGCTTGCTTGAGGGATCGAGGCACCGTTGGCGCCTGTTCGATGAATGGATGCATCGCTTCTCGCGGAACGTCTTTCGGCGGATCATTGACACAGATTCGATGCTGACTCGGAAAAAGGCCGGTGAGGATCGTTGCCAAGCTGGCTCGGCAAAGGGATGTCGGCGTGTAGCCGTTGGGGAAAAGAGCCCCTTCCCGCGCCAATCGATCCAGATTCGGAGTCCGCGCCGCCCCCTTCATGAATCCAAAATCGGTCCAACCCCAATCATCGCCGACGATCAATACGATGTTCGGCCGCTCTTCACAGCACCCCACGGTCGCCCAAAAAAGACTCAGACTTACGATCCCAATTCCGTACTTCACATTCCTCCCCTTTCCCTGGCCCATATTCCTCGGCGCGCGCTCGTTTCCGTCATCCGATGAGCCGACGAGGATTGGTCCGACCTATTAGCATGACCTCTACCCCAACGATTTTAAACTGTCCTTTGCTTGTCACGCCCTCGGACCCAATCGCTGGGTCAAAATCGAAACTTCTTTCCCGAGGAAAAAATGCCAAACTACGTTTGTGACGTGGACTTCCGATGTGCCGAGTCATTGGCGCTGATCGCCAAAGCAGCCCTCGCTCTCTAAGGAGTCACCGGTTGGTCCGTTTGCTTGGTTCGAAATGTACGATGCCACAACGCCGATGGTCGTTGCTCCCGCGACATTCGGATCTGGCATCTCCATCGATGGGAAACGCGTCCGTCCGTAATCGAACCGATCCGCGGATCGACATCCTCGTCACCTGGCGAAATCCATGAGCCCATGCGATTGACTTCTGGATTCCGTATATCACAGGCCAACTCGGTACTTGGAGCACGCGATCGGTGAGAACCCGTTCGTTACGCAGTTTCGATCTTTTCCGAATCGGCGCCATGGCGATCGTCGCCATCCACCACGCGCTCTCTATTTCCGATCTACCCACCCCGGGACTCTTCAACGGGCGTTTGATCATCGGCCAGATTGGCGTTTCCGTCTTTTGCATCATCAGCGGGTTTTTCAGCATGCACTCCCGGGGAACGCCTCCCCTCGCTTGGCTACGCCGGCGACTGACGCGAGTGTACGTTCCCTATTGGATCACTCTCACACTCTTGATCGTCGCCAACCAGTTTTCCGGCTACAAGCCCATGAATCCTGAACTCATCTTCTCTCAGTATCTGGGAACCGGGTATTTCACTCACCCGAGCCAGCTTTTGGGCATCCATTTCTGGTTCATCTCACTGATTCTGCTTTGTTACGGTTTGGCGGTATTCGTCCGCCTAATGCCGGCTTTGGTCGTACCCATCCTGGGTTTGGTCCTCTGCACTCCGGTCATCACCAGCCTTTTTGCCGCTCACATCGTCTCTTTTCTGATCGGCGCCGCCTTGTCCCTGTTTTGGCGCGAACGGAGCTTTGCAGTCGTCGCTTCCAGCGTCGCCGTCGCCTGCTTGCTCGGCGCGCTGTATCCCCCCATGTCTCATCTCGTCTATTCCTCGTCGGCGACAATCGCTTTGTGCTTATGCCGAATCCCCATGGGAAACAGTAGCCACTGGCTCACGTTGACGAGTGAACGGACCTACGAGTTCTTTCTCGTCCATGGCCCCGTTTACCTGATCCTGAGAAAGGCACTTCATGTTTCCCGGGCGGTCAACCTGACCTTTGGAACGGTTGTTGCCGTCCTTGCCGCGATCGTTCTCGAGCGCGTCTCACGACCGCTGGTGCATCGACTACAAGGAGGTCAGGCGCCGTCCAACCGGACGACGGATCATTCCCTCGCGAGCCATCCTGCCTCTTAACGGTGCTTTTCCAGTACTCTTCTCCATAGCAACTGGATGTACGTTCGCCGTTTTGTTATGCTCGGCTGCTGTAAAGTGTCCGCCGTCCTCGAACCTAATTCATCGAACGATGGGGGGCATACCGGAGTGAAGACGCCACTGATTGACACCGAGGGTGGGACTAAGTTGCTCGCATCCCATGGGCGGCCATCCATTCATGCAGAACCACCGATTCCTATGGGTCACCTTGCTCGTTGCGGGCAGCGTTACGGGCTCGCGCGCTTCTAAAGGGTCGGATTCACTCCCCACCAAGATCGACTTTGGCCGGGATATTCGACCGATTCTCGCGGAGTATTGCCTGCAATGCCATGGACCGGACGGGGCTCAGCGCCAGGCCGATCTTCGCCTGGATCAGTCTTCGGACGCCACGCGACGTCGTGAACACGAAGCCCCAATCGTCCCCGGCAAGCCCGGGGAAAGCGGCGTTCTGCATAGACTGGTGTCCAATGATCCGGATCTGCAAATGCCGCCCCCGGACTTTCCCCGACGGCCCAGCAAACGGGACGTCGAGACCCTGCGCGCCTGGATCGAACAGGGAGCGGAGTACCAACCGCATTGGGCGTTTCAGCGTCCTCGCAGACCTCCGACTCCCCATGTGAAAGAAGTTCGCTGGACTCAAAATCCCGTCGACTCCTTCATCCTCGCCCGTCTCGAAGCGGAAGGACTTACACCCACGCGTCCCGCGGACAAGACCACGCTCCTTCGGCGGGTAACACTCGACCTTACCGGCCTTCCCCCAACGCCGGAGGAAACGGATGCGTTTCTGAGCGACAAGTCGGAAAGGGCCTACGAGAAAGTCGTCGATCGGCTGCTCGCGTCTCCTCGCTACGGGGAGCGCATGGCGGCGGAATGGCTTGAAATCGCGCGATACGCCGACACTAACGGTTACCAAAACGACGGCAATCGATCGATGTGGCGGTGGCGGGATTGGGTCATCGACGCCCATAACCGCAACCTACCCTTCGACCGATTCACCGTGGAACAACTCGCCGGCGACCTTCTTCCCAAGCCGACCTTAGAACAAAGGATCGCGACCGGTTTCAATCGAAACCATCGGGGCAATTCCGAAGGTGGAATCATCCCAGAGGAGTACCAGGTCGAATATGTCGTCGATCGCGTCGATACGATGGCGACCACGTGGCTCGGGTTAACGCTTGGTTGTGCCCGCTGTCACGATCACAAGTACGATCCCTTGACGCAACGCGAGTTCTATCGGGTTTATGCTTATTTCAACAATCTCGCGGAACGGGGCCGGGTGGTGCGGGAAGGAAATTCCCCACCCTTTATCTCCGCGCCCACGGAGGAGATGAAGGCCGACCTCCAACGGATTGAAACGGACCTCGCCGACGCGGAAAGTAAACTCGCGAAACTCGAATCCGCGAGCCCATCGATGGCAACCTTGATCTCCATGAAAATAATCGAGGATTGGTCGATCTCCGACGGACTGGTGGTCCACTTCCCCTTTCAGGATTCGCTTTCGAATTTCGCCGATCTCAAGTCCAAACCGATCGAGACGGCGGTAGACGGCAATCTCTTCAGCCAAGGAATCATCGGAAAGTCACTTCGTCTCGACGGGAAACGACAACTCCCGGTCGGCCAGATTGGCGATCTGGATGAAAAAGAGAAATTCTCGTTCAGTATCTGGGTTCGCCCCGAGCAAGGGTCGGCGGGTACCCTTTTCGCAAAAATGGACGCCGATCTCTATGACGTCGGTTATGAACTCGCGCTCGTCGGGGGAAGAGTCCGCGTCGGCATCGTGAATCGGACGCTCGATGATGCTCTGCGCGTGGAGAGCGTCAATCGGCTTAAGCCGGCGAATTGGCACCATCTCCTCGCCAGCTACGATGGGTCGAAGTTCGCCGCCGGCGTGCGCATTTACATCGACGGCAAACCCGTGAAAACCCGCATTCTCTCCGACAACCTGAACAACAATATCGGCAATGACCAGCCGTTGCGTCTCGGAGAGGGAGGCACTGCCGGCCCTTTCCGAGGGGAAATCGACGACTTGCGGATCTTCAAACGTGAACTCGCGATCCAGGATGCCGTCGTCCTCGCTTGCGCCGATACGATTTCGACGATTGCCAAGCTACAAGCCAACGAACGAAGCGAGGCGCAAGCGGCCAAGCTTCGCATGTACTACCTTTCCGAAGTCGCTCCCGAGGAAACGCGCGTCGCCTACGCCCGTGTCCGCGATTTAATGCGGCAGCGTGAAAAACTCCTCGACTCGATTCCCACCGTCATGGTCATGGAAGAACAAGCGACGCCAAGAGAAACCTTCATCCTCGACCGCGGACAATACGATCGGCCAGGAGAGAAAGTACAAGCAGGCGTTCCGGAGATTTTTCCCCCATTGCCCGAGGGATCCCCGAACAACCGGCTCGGCCTGGCCTTTTGGCTCGTCGATCCGCGGCACCCCCTCACGGCGCGCGTCGCCGTCAATCGTTATTGGCAAATGCTTTTTGGAACCGGCCTGGTTCGAACCCCCGAGGATTTCGGAACGCAGGGAGAGCCACCAAGTCATCCCGAACTTCTCGACTGGCTCGCGACCGATTTCGTTAGTTCGGGTTGGGACGTCAAGCGACTCATCAAGCTCCTGGTCCTCAGCGCCACCTATCGACAACATTCGGCTTTAATTCCCCATCTGTCCCGCGTGGATCCAGAGAACCGTTTGTTCGCGCGCGGCGCGCGTTTCCGCCTGACGGCGGGAACGATTCGAGACCAGGCCCTCGCCATCAGCGGCCTCTTGGTGGAAAAGGTTGGGGGACCATCGGTGCGACCGTATCAACCGGCTGGTCTCTGGACGGAAGTCACCTCCGCGGGAGCGGACTACAAACAAGATCATGGTGAAGCACTCTATCGACGGAGCATGTACACCTTCTGGAAACGAACCGTAGCCCCGCCAGCGATGACCACTTTTGATGCCGCCACCCGAGAGACTTGCATCGTCCGAAAATCCCGAACCAACACGCCGCTCCAGGCCTTGGTCCTGCTAAATGATCCAACCTTCGTCGAGGCGGCCCGCGGACTCGCCGGGCGAATGCTCCGCCACCCTGGCAAGGAAACCGAAAAACAAATCTCGTTCGGTTTTCAACTCGCCACCGGCCGACCGCCTCGCGAGGAGGAACGCGCCACGCTTGCTTCGTCACTCCAGGAGTACCTGACTCATTTCAAAGCCGATCCCGCCGCCGCGAAAAGACTCGTTCAGGTTGGGGAATCGAAATTGCCCGAAGAGATCGATGTCCCCCTACTTGCCGCCTATACGCTCTTGGCCAACACGCTTCTCAACCTGGATGAAGTAGTGACGAGGGAGTAGTTCATGAACCACCCGGAAGACGACCGTCTCGACCTCGCCAGACAACTGTCGCGTCGCGATTTTTTCCGTGCGACGTCGGGTGGCTTGGCAACCGCCGCCCTGGCGAGCTTGCTCGCCGACGATCGCGCGCTCGGCGATGAACCCGCGAATCCGGGTCCAGGCAGTGGTCCCCTCGGGTTACCCGGACTTCCTCATTTTTCACCCAAGGCCAAACGGGTCATCTATCTTTTTCAGTCCGGCGCTCCATCCCAACTCGATCTTTACGATCCCAAGCCGGAACTCGCGGCCCGCCGTGGAGAGGAACTGCCCGATTCCATTCGACAAGGTCAACGTCTTACCGGCATGACTTCGGGGCAGAAGTCATTTCCCGTCGCGCCTTCGATGTTCCAATTTTCGCAGCATGGAAAGTCGGGAACCTGGTTCAGCGAACTCTTGCCGAACATCGCCAGCGTCGGGGACGAACTGTGCGTGATACGGACGCTTCGCACGGAGGCAATCAATCACGATCCGGCCATCACATTCATTACGACAGCGCCCAACTCGCTGGCCGACCGAGCATTGGTGCCTGGACTTCCTACGGCTTGGGAAGCGAGAGCCGGGACCTCCCCGCCTTCGTCGTCATGATTTCGCGCGGTACCGGCCGACCCAACGACCAGCCCATCTACGATCGGCTGTGGGGAAGTGGTTTTCTCCCTTCGACTCATCAGGGGGTGAAGTTCCGCAGCGTTGGCGATCCGGTCCTCTATCTTTCCAATCCGCCAGGTGTCCCCTCGACCCTTCGGAGACGAATGCTCGACGATTTGGCGCGGCTGAATCACAAGAAATGGGAGGAGTTTGCCGACCCCGAGATCGAAACGCGAATCGCGCAGTACGAACTCGCCTACCGCATGCAAACGTCGGTTCCCCAACTGACCGATCTCTCGAACGAGCCGGAAAAAACGTTTCAGCTGTATGGCGAGGAAGCGCGCAAGCCGGGAACATTCGCCGCCAATTGCTTGCTCGCCCGCAGGCTCGCCGAACGCGGGGTTCGTTTCGTCCAACTCTTCCACATGGGATGGGACCAGCACGAGCGGTTACCCAAAGGGATCGCGGGTCAATGCCGCGACGTCGATCAAGCGTCGGCGGCCCTCATCAAGGACCTGCGTCAGCGCGGCATGCTCGACGACACGCTCGTTATCTGGGGAGGGGAGTTCGGCAGGACCGTCTATTGCCAAGGGAAACTGACCCACGACGACTACGGACGGGATCACCATCCACGTTGCTACTCCCTCTGGATGGCCGGCGGCGGCATTCGTCCCGGAATCTCCCATGGGGTCACCGATGATTACAGCTACAACATCGTTGAAAACCCCGTCCACGTTCACGATTTGAACGCCACGATCTTTCACTGCCTTGGCATAGACCACAAACGCCTTACCTTCAAATACCAGGGGCGGCAACATCGACTCACCGATGTCCATGGGGAAGTGGTTTCGGCCATCCTCGCTTAACGGGGCAATTCGAATCCGCCCGTCGAACGATCCTTTCCACCGCGTGACAACAAATTTGCGCAAGCACCGTTTTCGCCGACACGACTCCCCTTGCTCAGCGACGTATAATGGAGTTGGACGTCGGCGAGCATGTTAGGGGAACCATTCTTTCTGCCGTCGGCGTCCGTCCACAATTCCCCAAAACCGTGAAATCATCGAGTAAGACGAGGAGGGATCCGCCATGTCGTGGCATCCCAGCTATCCGAAAGTACCGCTACTGCGAACCGAATTACCCGGTCCGCGCGCGCGTCTTTTGATCGAAAGCGATGAAACCTACATGTCGCCTTCGTACACGCGCGTCTATCCGCTCGCGGTCGAACGGGGCGAAGGCGCGGCGATCGAGGACGTGGACGGGAACGTGTTTCTCGACTTCACCGCCGGCATCGCCGTATGCGCCACTGGGCATTGTCATCCGCGCGTGGTGGAGGCGATCCAGAAGCAGTCCGCGCGTTTACTCCACATGTCGGGGACCGACTTCTATTACGCGCCCCAGCGAGATCTTGCGCGAGAGCTGGCGCGGATCGCTCCGGGGTCGAGCCGGAAACGGGTATTCTTCACCAACTCGGGCGCCGAGGCGGTCGAGGCCGCGTTCAAACTCGCCCGCTATCACACGGGCCGGCCGCACATGATCTCCTTTTTTGGCGCGTTTCACGGCCGAACGATGGGAGCACTTTCCCTCACGGGAAGCAAGGTCACTCAGCGACGCGGCTTCGAGCCGTTGATTCCCGAGGTTTCGCACGTCGGATTCGGCAATTGCTTCCGCTGCCCGTACAACTTGAACTACCCCAGTTGCGGACTCGAGTGCGTCCATCACATCGAAAAAAATCTCTTCAAACGAACCGTTCCCGCGGAAAAGGTCGCCGCCATCATAGTCGAGCCAATCCAGGGAGAGGGGGGTTATGTCGTCCCACCCCCCGAGTTCCACCGTGAACTCCGGGCACTCGCCGACGCGCATGGAATCTTGTTGATCGCCGACGAGGTTCAAACCGGCATGGGCCGGACCGGCAAGATGTTCGCCATCGAACATTGGAACGTCGAGCCGGACATCGTCTGCGTGGCCAAGGGGCTCGCCTCGGGCATGCCCCTCGGCGCGATCATCGCGCGCGAGGAAATTATGAGCTGGGAAAAAGGCTCGCACGCGAGCACCTTTGGCGGAAACCCCGTCTCCTGCGTCGCGGCGTTGGAAACCATCGCGTTGCTCGAAGAAGGGCTCATCGAAAACGCGGCGAAATGTGGAGCATTTCTACGCCACGGGCTGGAGGACCTTCATCGACGACACCCCCTAATTGGCGATGTCCGTGGCTTGGGACTCATGCAGGCGATCGAGTTGGTTCGCGATCCCTTGCTCAAAACGCCGGCGACCGCCGAGAGAGATCAACTCGTCGAACTCTGTTTTCGCAAGGGACTACTTTTGCTCGGCTGTGGCGAAAGCTCGATCCGCTTCTGCCCACCGTTGGTGATCTCCGAGCAGGACGTTTGCACCGCGTTGGCGATCCTCAACGAAGCTCTGCTTGAATTGGCCCCCGCGCTCCAAGTGGTCGGCTAGTCAGCTTCAGGAAAGTAAAGGTACACGGGCACCATCGTCGCCTTCCAAGCGAAGACATTACTTTGCCGAACCGCAGACATTGCTAATTCGTCGCCGCTTAGGCCCCTTCCCAACTCACTCCTTGGGCCAGGGGCAGGCGGCTGCCCCGATTAATGGTGCAAGTTTGACGCCGCATGTACGCCTTCCAGGCATCCGAACCCGCTTCCCGCCCTCCGCCGGTATCCTTCTCGCCGCCAAATGCCCCACCAATCTCCGCGCCAGAAGTCCCCATGTTCACATTGGCGATTCCGCAATCGCCCTGTCCGGGGCCAGGAACCGCTCCGCCTCCCAGATCATTGGTGAAGATCGCCGACGAGAGCCCCTGATCCACGCTGTTGTGGACGGCAATCGCCTCGTCCAGATTCGAATACGTGAGGACATGGAGAATCGGCGCGAATGTTTCTTCCTTCAAGACACTCATTCCCGCAGTCGCGCGCACGACCGTCGGCTCGACGAAAAAGCCGGGCCGCTCGAGTCGGCGACCACCGGTGATGATCTCTCCTCCCTCGGCACGGGCTCGCTCCAGAACGTTCATCATGCGCTCCACGGCCTTTTCATCAATCAACGGCCCCATCAGAATGCCTGATTCCCAGGGATCTCCTATGCGCACGCTCCGATAGGCATCCGTTAACCTTCGCAGGAACGCGTCGGCGATCGAATCGTGCAGAAAAAGCCGCCGGAGACTGGTGCAACGTTGTCCCGCAGTACCGACGGCGGCGAACAGAACGCCGCGTAACGCGAGCGCCAAGTCCGCGCTCGGAGCCACGATGACGCCGTTGTTACCTCCCAGTTCGAGAAGTGAACGTCCCAGCCGTCCCGCAACCACTTGCCCCACGCGCCGTCCCATGGCGCAGCTTCCCGTTGCCGAAATGAGAGGAAGCCTGCGATCGGCCGCCATCCGTTCCCCCACCGTCGGTACGTCGCCAAAGCAGAGGTTGAACACGCCGGCGCAGTCGAATTCCGCCATCAGATCACAGACGATCTTGTGGACCGCGATCGCGGTGAGAGGCGTTTGCGGGGCAGGCTTCCAGATCATCGCGTTGCCGCATACCGCCGCGACCGCGGCGTTCCATGCCCAGACCGCAACCGGAAAGTTGAACGCGGTGATAATGCCCATGGGACCAAGCGGATGCCACTGCTCCATCATGCGATGCTCCGGCCTTTCGCTGGCAATGGTCAAGCCATAGAGTTGACGCGAGAGACCGACGGCAAAATCGCACATGTCGATCATCTCCTGGACCTCCCCTTCCCCCTCCGTACGGATCTTTCCCGTCTCGAGAGTTACCAACAGTCCGAGGTCGCTTTTGCATTTACGCAACCGTTCTCCCAGACGCCGGATCAATTCGCCCCGCGCCGGAGGTGGCACCAAACGCCAACGTTCGAATGCCTCGCGCGCCCCCTGCACGCAGTTTTCGTAATCCCCCACGGACGCCAGACGCACTCGCCCGAGCACGCCCGCGGTGCTCGGATTGATCACGTCTATTTCCGGCCCCTCTCCTTGCTCGAAGCGGGTACCAAACGCCACACCGGATTGAACGCCGGTAAGTCCCAGTCTCTCGAGTACATCGTTGAACATTTTGGGTTCCCCATGGGAAGTTTACTCGTTGGGAAAGAGGTTCCCTCGGAATGGATCGCGACACGATCTTCGCGATCCATCATGGCATCGCGAGACCACCCGGTCGGTTCCCACACTGCCTGGCGCCAATCCGCGCGCTCCACCCCTTGCCAATTCTACGCTCGCCTTGCCTTGGCGAGACGCGGCTTCGCGCGAACCACGAGTTTTCGACTTGGTTTTATTTGGACAGCGAAACCGAGTATGCTCGAAACCGAGGTTCGCCGACGTTGAACAGGAGCGCCCATGCGTGCGTTTTGGGAATCATTCTTCAATCCCGCCTTCTCCAAAGAAGTCATGCAAGTTTCCCGACGGAGGCGCTACTACCTATTCC
>JAXMAQ010000020.1:0-97943 GCA_046350335.1 Planctomycetota bacterium | reverse complement strand
CGCCTCCAGGACCACGTGAGCGTTGACCCCGCCGAAACCAAAGGAACTAACGCCGGCGCGTCGTGGCGTAAGAAACGATGGCCACGGTCGCAAACGATCGTTGAGATAAAAGGGCGTGGTCTCAAAATTCACGTGCCGATTTGGCATTTCGAGATGCAGGGTTGGCGGAATCCAGCCTTCGCGCAAAACCAGAACCGCTTTGATCAGTCCCGCCATACCGGCCGCAGAATCGAGATGCCCGACGTTAGTCTTGACTGTGCCCAAAGCACTGCAGGCAAATCCACCCGTTCCACCAAAGGCTGTCTGCAGTCCTTCAACTTCGATCGGGTCCCCCAGCGAGGTTCCCGTGCCGTGCGCCTCGACATAGCCAATCGATCGAGCCGGTACGTTGGCCCTCATGAGAGCTGTCTCGATGACTTTCGCCTGGGAAGAAGCGCTCGGCGCGGTGAGGCCAATCTTGTCGTGACCGTCGTGATTCACTGCCGATCCGAGGATCACGCCCCATACGTGGTCGCCATCGGCCAGCGCTTGTGCGAGAGGTTTCAAAAGCAAGGCGGCCACGCCCTCGCCCCGAACGAAACCGTTCGCTCGGTCGTCGAAACTCTTGCATCGACCGTCATCGGCGAGCATTCCCGTAGGATCGATGATCGCGCTTGCCTCGGGAATCACAATAAGGTTCACGCCCCCCGCGAGAGCTACATTCGCTTCGCCCGATCGGAGGTATTGGCATGCCAGATCCACCGCAACCAGCGACGAACTGCACGCCGTATTGATTGTCAGGCTGGGACCGTGCCAATCGAAAAGATAAGAGACCCGATTCGCGAGCAGTGCCGTGGCGTTGCCCGTGGCCGTATACGCTTCGGGTGATAGTCCCGACCCGTTCAACAAGTTGCCGAATTCGCTCGAAGAAACTCCGACGCAAACAGCAGCCTTTTCAAGCGATGGAGATTCGGGGGTGTAACCCGCGTTTTCAACTGCTTCCCATGCCGTTTCGAGAAATAGTCGATGCTGCGGATCCATACGGATTGCTTCACGCGAAGCGATACCAAAAAAGTGGGCGTCAAAACTCGCGATTTGATCGAGGTACCCACCGAGTGGCGCCTTGAAGTCGCTCGGGGGACAATCGGCAAATCGACGTTCAGGGAAAACGCCAACACTATCCATGCCACGGGTCAGGTTTTCCCAAAATCTCTCCGGCGACGAGGCCCCTGGAAATCGGCAGCTCATGCCGATGATCGCGATGGCATTTTCGTTTTGAGGTGATGTATTGGCGGAGCTTGGAAGGAATGCCTTGCCACTGTCCTTCTTTTCGATGGAACGATCTTCCAACGAGGCAACGGAAATATCGAGTGCGCCGAAGTAATCGGCAAAGTCATCGGCCAGATGAGCGGCAAGACGCGACAGAGAAGGATGCCGGAAAAGAGCCATCGCGTCCAAAGATGTGCCGAACGCACCGTTCAGGTCACGCGAGATTTGCACCGCGAGGATGGAATCGATGCCCAAATCCATGAAATTGACCGTCGGGTCCATATCCTCGGGCGCGAACTTCAGCAAAGAGCACAGCCGATCCGTTAGCATCTGCTGAATCGATTCCTTGAGCCCAGCGCGTTCAGGCCGAGTTTGATGGGGTGCTGCGTTAGATAACGGCGCGGAATACCAGGTACTCTCCGAGTCGATCTCCTCGTTGAGCACGTGGCTCCGCTCGAAGCTTCCCTTTTTCGAGAGGAGCAGGACGACGTGGTCAGTCGCTAAAGCGAGAGAGTATTCAAGGGCGCGCAGCGCCCGTGCCGTCGAGATCGGTTGGATTCCAAGTCTGGCAACCACGGGACCAGCGGTCGCTCCATCGGCCATTCCGGTGGACGACCATTCGGGAAGCACGATCGCGCGCGCCCCGAGGATTCCACGTTCCCGAAGAGAAGCCGCGAGGTGCTGCAGAAATCGGTTCCCCGCCGCGTAATCGCATTCTCCGGTGCCTAATGGGCCGGAAAGCGTTGCGATGGAGGAGAGGAGCAGCACGTCTTTCGTCTTAAACTCAAAAGCGAGTTCGGCGACTGTCCATCCGCCCCACGTCTTGGGGCGAGTACGGCGTCGATCGAAGCAATGGTCTTTGCCCGTAAGGACATCTGCTCATGATCGAGGATCTCGCCGCGTGAATGATGCCATCCAATCGGCCATGTCGGAGCATGCGCGCGAAGCCATGATCCGATGGCATTACCCTGGGCTGCGTCCGCGATGTCGCCCTCGAGATAGTTCACGGTCCCGATCGCCCGAAGGGACGCGAGTCGATGAATTCGACGAGAGATGGGATCGTCACTGCCGTGTCGTTCCAGCCAAGAGTCCCATTCGGTCTCGGGTGGGAGGAATTGGCGTCCGGTGAGAAGCAAACGAGCATCGAATCGGCGGAGCAAATCTTCCGCGATGAGAAACCCGATGCCACCAAGTCCGCCTGTGATGAGGTAGGTGCCACCACGGCGCCAAGTCCGCCGCTGGTCCGCAGGAACAAAAGAGACGGGACGCAGTTCCTTTACGTGGCGAATTCCTCCGCGATAAAGAACCTCGCGGTCGAGATTCACGTCCGAGAGTTCTTCGATCAACTGCCTGGCCATTTCGTTTGCGGGCGAACCGGCACTAAAGTCGACCGCCTTGCAATGAATCCCTTTGATCTCTCGGGGTAGGGGGAGCGCGATGCCGAGGAGGGTTGCTCGATCGACGGCGACCCGTCGATTTGACCCTGGTTGCGCCATCGTCGTACCAATCAGAATTCGTACGCCATCCGCAAGGCGACGTTCCGCCAAGCCTTGAGCAAACAGGACCAGAGTCTCATGGCCGCGTTTAAAGCGACGACTCAACTCTTCCCGGCTGTCGACGATGTCTGGAGACTCGGAATGACACCAAAGGTGAACGATTCCGCGGAGAGAACCACGATCCTTGGGAACTTGGTTGAAGAGTTGTACTACGTCCGCCGACGCGCCGGGACGCATGGTGAAGGAACGTTCGCTCCGCTGTCCGAAGCGGTCGGCGGAAGCGACGCAAATCACATAGGCTCCACCAATTGTCAACCGTCGCGTTAATTCTTCGGAAAGGGGGGTGTCATCCGCCAGCAGTATCCAAACGCCAGTGAGATCCATGGAAGCAAGCGTCGGAAGGGGCTCTTGGCGCCACTCGATAACGTGACACAATGTTTCGAAGTCATCCGTAGGGGGTGCCGCGTTGAGTGGATCGATCCAGCATCGTCGACGTTCGAAAGGCGTTAGGGGCAACGGCAAGCTTAGATGGTTTTTCCCTTCATGGATTTTGCTCCATGGAATCGAAACCCCGGCGACGAAGAGCTTGGCTAAGGACTGGGCCAAGGGATGGCCGGGGCTAGATGCAAAATCTCCCGCCGAAATCCACGTGAAACCATCATTCGGAGACTCCTCGCGGGGTGGATGGAGCTTCCGCGAGTCACCGCCAATCTCGAGACAAACCTGATAGCCGCGTAAAGCCATTATTTGAGCCTCATCGGCAGTCAGCGTGCGATTCCGTTCCAGATCTCGCCAATGGTCGTGCCCGGGAGCCTTGTTTGCCTGCCAAGGCGAATTGGACACGCTTGAAATCCATTCCATGGATGGCGCGACCGACGGCGCTTTCGCAAAAAAGTTCGCCATCGCGACCGCGATTGTTTCGGCCGTCTCCGAGCGATTCGTGCCGCCATTCCCTTCGAGTGCTTGAACCAAGCGACCTCGGTATGCCATTCCGATGGAGAGCATCGTCGAGGGTAATCACACCCGCGACGCACGCCGTGACGTATTCACCGGTGCCACTCCCACGACGGCCGTCGGCGTAAGTCCCCAGTGATGCCAAATCCGCGCCATTGGGCATACGCGATGGCGAAGGCGGCGGGGTAAACAAAACGAGGCTCGCCTAGCACCCTCGAAGAGGAAGGTAAGTCATTGAGTAAAGATTCGAGTGGCTGCTCCGTTCGGAGCGAAGAATATCCGAACATTGCAGGATCGCGTCGCGGAACTCGCTCACTTTGCCAAAGTGGCTTGAATAAATCCAAACACGCGACGTCCAATTCCGAGAAATAACGGCGAATGGCAGCTGTTCGTGGCGCGCAACGAGTCCGACGAGACGCCCGGAGCCTTCCCTTCCCGAGCGTATTGGCGGAGCAATGTCGCCAGTTGCCGATCACTCGTTGCGGGAATGGCGAGCTACCCATGCGACCCATGTTCGACGTAAAACAAACGTCGGCAATCGAAGGGTTCGGTCGATCCAATGCCGCCGCATAAGCCTGGGCCAACTCGGTCAACGTTCCCGCGCGGTTCGCGGTGGAAAGGGTCAAAACGCAGGGAGATCCAGCAGCGGATGTCGCATGGCTCGGCGACCTGACGGCTCCTCGATCACCACGTGCACGTTCGTGCCGCCGAATCCGAACGCTGATTCCCGCAAGCCGAGGCAAACCTCTTCGTCTCCATTCGGTCGGCCTCCGTCGACGAAATAGAAAGGAGTCTTTTTCAAATTCGATGTGCCGATTCGCCGCCACGAGATGTTGGTTCGCGGGTAGACGTTGATAATGAAGCGAAAGTAAAGCTTGAGGACGCCCGCCATTCCCGCCGCCGCTTCGCAATGGCCGACGTTGCTTTTCACTGAACCCAGCGCAGAACTGACGTGTCGTTGACCGAGCGAATGCCGCGTCAAGCCCGCGACTTCAATTGGATCGCCGATCGAGGTTCCCGTGCTGTGCGCTTCGATGTAACCGATCGTTTCGGATCGATGCCAGCATTGCGCCAGGCGGCAGCACGACGTCGCTGCGCTTCCGGATTGGAGCGGTTAAGCCGCGGATCTGCCGTCAGCATAGCGAGCCGATAACGTTCCGTGGATACGGTCGCCGTCGCCAAGAGCGTCCCGCAGTGGCTTGAGAACCACGACGGCAACTCCTTCACCCGGAACAAACCGTCGGCAGCATCATCAAACGGGCGACATCGGCCGCTCGAGCGCGAGCGCGCCCATTTTGGCGAACGCGTCGAAATGGTCGAGCTCCTGCTGTTGCATCGCCTCCCACGATCGCTTGCTTGCATTCCCCCAGACGGATGCTCTGCATGGCCAAATGCAGTGCGTACAGGGACGATGAACACGCTGTATCGATGGGCACGGCTGGCCCGCGCAGGTCGGAGAGAAAGTATGCGAGTCGCATGCAGCACGGCGGTCGATGCGCTTGTCGCCCAGTGTTCCCCATGCTCGCCGGGAGATAATCTGGCCTGGTAATCGAGTCCGCTCGAACCGACGAACACTCCGGTTTTGCTTCCTTCAAGACGTTGACCACCATATCCCGCGTGCTCCAGGGCGTGGTAGGCGACTTCCAGGAAGAGTCGTTGCCGGGGATTCCATCTGTTCGCTTCCGCGGGGTGATCTGAAAGAACATCGGATCGAACTGCTCAATATCCGGCGAGGAATCCCCCTACGTGAGAACGTGAATCCCTGGCGTCATCGGTGCCGAGCAACGGAGTCGCTCGGCGGAACCGGTTCCACTGCATCACGCTGGTGAATGAGCAAATCCCAGAATGCATCGGACGACGCGTGCGGGAACCGACACGCGTAGCCGATAATCGCGATGGGACAGGAACATTCGCATCCGAACCTGGGATCTCGGACTCGTTCGTTTCGATCTCAAACGATCGCGACGGGGAGGAGAGTGACTCCGGCGATGCCGCAACCGAGATGTCCTGTTTCTCCACGGTTGAAACGCGTGTTCCAGCGTCGGATGTAATGGCGGACGCTTCGATGCCGCCGGGCGTGGAACAAGCGTCGCTAAATGGCTCGCCAGAGCTCGGGCGTTGGAGTACCGATACAAGAGGACGGGGAAAGCGTGCCGGTTCTTAGTCGCGTCTGTAGTTGGCTCAAGATTTCCAATCCCAGTAGCGAATCGACCCCCTGATCTTGAAATGATCTTTGGGGATCGATTCCCTGCTCGGGAGCGTGGAGCACTTGACTAAAGATCTCGATGACGATCCGCTCCAGGTCGTGTTTCTCACGTGGGGAGATCTCGCGGGGAACGACGTTAGGGACCTCGACGATCCGTCGCGGCGAAGCAGTGGTTTCCGTCGTCCGCGAGCCCAGAGTCGGTTCCGAACTCGCGCGGGCGAGGAAGAGATGCTGCGCGGGAGTTGCCTGGGGCGCTGGCTTAACCTCTTGGTTTGGAAAAAACGCGGTCGATTCAAAGCCAACTTCAGCGAGCAAGCGTTCCCATTGTGGCACCGAGAGTAATGGGCCATCGGGACGAAGCGAATGGTCTTCGAAGGCCCACCAGCCGTCCGTCAATCCAAAAGTCAGTTCGCCCCAAGACTGGGTTCTCGTGGCTTCGATCAACAACAAGATCCCGCCCGGCTTGAGCAACTGCCGTACGTGGGCCAGCGTCGCTTTTAGATCCCGTGTCGCATGTAGGACATTCGCGGCGACGACGATATCGATCGTGCCGGGAGAGAAACCTTGTACATTCGGATCTCGCGAGATGTCTAATACCTTGTGCCGCGTGAAGGAATACGATTGATGTTCACGGGCGGCACGCGCAACTAATGACGAGGAAAGGTCGGTTACCACGTATTCGCAGGAAGAATCCTTGAGCGCAGGAAGAATAAAGTTCGTCGTCCCTCCGGTACCCGCGCCGATCTCCAGAATGGTTGGCGTCGTTTGCAACCGCGCGACGAAGTAGGAAACGATGTCCCCCGCAAGGCGGCCAAAGTAGCGGGCGGCCGGCGACTCTTTGTAAAGTGCCTCGGCAGCCGTCAATGATCCACCGGGAAACAAAAGTTGGAGTGGATCGATGACTCCGCGTAACACGTCCCCCAGTTGGGACCCGCAGGCTTCGAGAAGATTGATCTGCGGACTCGCGGCAGGGAATTCTTGTCGTGCCTTGGCAACCTCATCGACCCCTGTTGCACGAAGCGCGGCCGCCAACAACCAGCGCTTTGGTCCGGTCGGCCGCAGGATACCCGTCCGTTCGAGAATCCGAAAAAGTGTCGGGATAAGGCGACGGAACTTGGCGTGAACGTTTACGTGTTCTTGGAACGTCGTCTCATTGACTTCGTCGCCGATCTCCGGATAAATGCCATTCTCCAATAACACTTTGGCGACGTAACCTGCGGCAAGGCGGTCGAGCGTGGATTCACTGGATAACACGACTTCGAGGGACGAATAAACATCATCCCATCGCGTTGTCGACGATTTTCGAGCCCGGTCTTCCAGTTCCCGCCATGAACACGGCCGCGAAACTACTGATCGATCGGCAAAGGATTCGTTCTTTCGAAGAACCACGGCTTGCACTGGACTCGCGTGCAGCAGCAGATCGAAAGCGCAAATGCCCTCGCGGTTGGAGATGGGCAACACGCCGCTACTCTCGACGAATCGGCGATAGCGCCCCGATGCCGCGACATCCGTATCGCCCCAGAAGCCCCAATTGATGCTTATAGCAGGCAAGCCCAACTTCTCGCGCCGCCAATGCGCCATGGAATCCAGATAGGCGTTGGCCGCGGCGTACGAGGCCTGGCCGGGCAACGGTGCGAGTGACGCGGTGGAAGAGCAGAGTACGAAGAATGCGAGATCCAAGTCGCGCGTCAACCGATGCAATACTCGAGCACCTTCCACTTTCGGCGCCAGTAACGCATGGAGTTCTTGGACCGTCTTGTTTCGTAGCAACGAATCATTCAAAGATCCCGCCGCATGCACGATGCCAAAAAGACGACCATGTCTCGCAATTATCTCTTGCACGATTTGGTGCATCGCGCGTTCGTCCGTGACATCTGCCTTAACGGGGCTTACCGTGCACCCCTGGTTCTCGATGTCCAGAATCTTGGCGATTCGCGAGGAGGTCGCGGTGTCAGGGGTGCGAGCGAGTGTCTCCGACCATTCCGTTCGGTTCGGAAGACCACTTCGACCGGTGAGGTAAAGATGCTTGACGCCCAGGGACGCGAAATAACCCGCAAACTCCAAGCCCAGATTTCCCAAGCCACCCGTGATGAGTACGGCAGCATCGGGCGAAACCTGGAATCGCGTTTCCTCGGATGTCGGCAATTCAAGTCGAGTAAGTGTTCGTGAATATCGCCTGTTCCCGCGAATGGCGATCAATGTTTCCGACGGCTCGGCCAACAACTCGCTGGCGATACGCTCGGCCGCTTCTTCGTGGGTCAGTAACGCAAGATCGAGATCGAGCGCCAAAGCTCGACAGCCGTACTCTTGCGTCAAGCCTAGAGAAAAGCTGGCGACCATTCCCTCTTCAAGGGAATGAAGTTGTTCGGTCTCCGATAACGAGTAGCCCGCGTCGGTGACGACACAGATACAAGTACCCGTGAGCAAGTGCCGAAGATCCAGTTCACGCGTGAGGCAATACAGTCCCGTGATTCCCTTCGCGAGGTACACGATTCCAGTGAGCGCATTTGTTCGTTTGGCAATGGCTTCGGCTAATCGCGCGGTTTCCTGGCTTTCGAAGCGGAGAACGCTACCGCGGTTGTTCTGGATTCCTTGGAACGATTGCCCCGCCTGCACGAGGAGAGTGTCGGCTCCAAGACTGGATATCTTCTGGGCGAGTGCGGAACCGATCCCCGTGCTTTCCTCGACGATAAGCCAGGTTCTTTCGAGTGTCGCTTGAAGCCTCCGGTTCGGGAGAGGGGTCCACCGCGGCAAGTATAGCCATTGGCGAACCGCTTCTGCCTCTGCGCTATTTGTTCGCTTGCCAGCGGAAAGAAGTTCGTGCTTTCGAGGCATTACCCAGTAACTTTGTCGTTGGAAAGGATACGTAGGCAAAGGAACTCGCCGAACCACCCTCCCTTGGTGCACGAGTTCCCAATCAATCGACGCGCCTTTGACGTGGAATTCCGCGATGAGTTCAAGAAACTGACGCAAGTCCAACGCCGCGTCGAGAGCCGCGTGCTCTTGAACCAATCGCTCGATGGGCAGGCGGAACTGTTCGTCGAACAGCCTGCCATGGCAACATGCGAGAACTTGCTTCAGGGTTTGGGTTGATGCTTTCGTCATTCGCTCGAGGATGTCGCGCGTCCAGTCGCCGTTAAGTTCCGCCCCTTCGCCATCGCCGAAATGAACAAGGTCATTGGCGGAACCATCCTGGAGAAATCGGCCCAAATGCGCGCGTAATTCGCCAGCAGAACTCGCGACGACCGCCAGACGACATTCATGATGGGCGCGCGCAAGATTCGAAAGCGCGCATATTTCACGCCACGAGTGCTCCTCTCTTTGAAGCAGAGATTGATATTCCGCCACCATCGTTCGTAATGGCGTCAGTCGACGGGCAGAAATAGTTAGCAGCTCCGCTGGACGATCGGCGAGGGGAGCAGGCTTCGGGGAAGTCGCGTTCTGCTCCAGGATGACGTGAGCGTTCGTTCCACCAAATCCGAATGAACTGACTCCGGCGCGGCGCAAGGTGGAGTTCGATGGCCAAGTGCGACATCGATCCGAAAAATAAAATGGACTTGCCGCGACATCCAGATGGCGATTGGGGGATTCGAAATGGAGTGTGGGAGGAAGTTCCTCGTGCTGGATCGCGAGAATCGCTTTCATGAGACCGGCGAGACCCGCAGCGGATTCTAGGTGTCCGATATTCGTTTTTACGGTCCCAAGCGCGCAGTAAGCGTGCCTCGACGTCGTCACTGCAAATGCTTGCGTGAGCCCTTCGAACTCAATGGGATCGCCCAATCGAGTTCCCGTGCCGTGAGCTTCCACATACGAGATCGTGTCCGCCGATACGCCCGCATCCGCCAAGGCGTCGAGGATGACGTCTCTCTGTGCACTGGCGCTAGGAGCAGCGAGTCCTGCTTTACGCTGGCCGTCGTTGTTTACCGCCGTGCCTCGAATAACCGCATGAATCTCGTCGCCATCGCGAACCGCGTCCGGTAGAGACTTAAGGAGGAACGCGCAAACGCCCTCTCCGCGAACGAAACCATCGGCGCGGTCGTCAAACGACTTGCACTGTCCATCCGGCGCGAGCATCTCCATTTGCTGCACCAGGCGCTGACTTCGCGACGTCAGATTGAGATTGACCGCGCCGGCAATCGCGATGTCCGCTTCACCCCGTCTCAGACTTTGGCAAGCAAGATGGACGGCGACCAATCCCGACGAACATGCGGTGTCGACGGTAAGGCTTGGTCCTCGAAGATTGAGCAAGTAGGACACTCGGGATGCGACCATGGACGGAGTCGTACCCGAATGGGAGTGGGCGGAACTCTCAACACCGGCCGTTACCAGGAGATCGCGGTATTCACAAAAGTTCACTCCCGCAAATACTGCGGTGCGCGCGCGGGACAATCGGGCCGGGGAACACGATGCACGTTCCAACGCTTCCCAGACCACTTCCAGAAAGATTCGTTGTTGTGGATCCATGTATTCCGCTTCACGCGGCGAAATCCGGAAAAAGTCCGCGTCGAAGAGGTCGATGGAATCCAGATACCCGCCTGGCGTTTCGTTGTTTGGGTCCTGTTCTAGCAGCAGTCGGCGTCGATTCCCGGGCAAATGACGAACGGAACAATGGCCGGATTGGAGATTTCGCCAAAAGGCTTCCGGTGTGTTTGCGTCGGGGAATCGGCAGGCCATGCCAATGACGGCGATATCGTGTCGATCCTCCAATGGTTTATCCGCGTTTGGCCAGTTTCCCCGGCTCTCGTCGGTGGTCGGCGTTTCCGTTTCGCCAAGCGATCCCAAGGAAAGGATCCCGCTTATCTGGCCAATGCGGCTGCCGATGGCCGGGCCATGCGACGTCATTAGGTAATCTGCAAGCGCTTCGACCGTAGGTTGTGAAAAGAGGATGGTCGCTGGAAGTTCTACTCCCAAATCACGCTGTAAAGTCGCGCGTAATTGAAGCGCTAAGATCGAATCAAATCCAAGGTCGAGAATATTGGTTCGAAGGTCCAGTTCTTTACGTTCCAGCGACAATGTCTCGCAAAACCGTCGAACTAAATATTCGCGCAAATCCCCTGGGTACGTCGCTTCGTTCCGTGTTTCTGTATCCGTTGATACGGTTTGGCGCGTGACGGACCGAATGTTGGGTCGAGCTTCCATCGACAATCGACCGGCAATCGCGACCACGACGGACTGCGTGACCGGACCAAGTTCCACTCCGTGCCGAGGAAAAGCTGCTTGAAGGGAAAAACCATGGTCCGCTAACAGGGAGCACCACGTCTCCGCCGAAACAAGAGGATGGTTGCTACGAAGGTTAGCGTCGTCGAATCGCCACCAGCCTTCGGTGAGGCCGAAGGTCAGATCCAACCAACTCCGCGGCTCGGTGAGTTCGAGAAGTATCAAGCGTCCGCCGGGCGCAAGCAATCGCCGGGCATTTGCGACCGTTTCCTTCAAATCGCGGGTCGCGTGAAACACATTTACGGCGATCACGATGTCGAAGCTGGCGGACTTGTATCCTTGAGAGGCGGGATCTTCCTCGATGTCGAGGACGCCATAGCGAAGGAACGAATGTTCAGACCATTTTGCCTGAGCCGCCCGCACCAAACCGGGCGACAGGTCCGTAAACCAGTATTCGATGTTTCCGTCCGAGCAGGCTGGTAGGAGTGACTCGGTGGTGGAGCCAGTTCCGGCGCCGATTTCGAGGCAGCGGACCGGAGCGGTACCCCGTGCTTGGTCGACCGCGACAGTGAACGCCGCCGCGACGACGTGTTGAAAGCACTTCGCGATCGGCGACTCTCGATAAAAGGCCGCCGTTTCCGCCGTTCGTCCATCGGGAAAAAGGAGTGGGACGACGGACTGTCCATCCTTCAGCACCGATTCCAAGGCTTCGCCACACCGAATCAAGGTATCGATTTGCGAAGCAGCGAACGGATGGTTTGAAAAGCGGGTGCGCGCGCTCAACAAGAACGTGTCGTCACTGAATGCCACGAGCGGTTGATCGGCATGGTAACCGGCCGATGTCTTGCGCAGGGATCCGTTCTCCGCGAGAATGTCCGCGAATCTGCGGAGAAGTCGTTCCCATTTTCGCGGAACCCTCAATTGGCTTGCGAACGTCTCCGAGGCGTGCATTTCTCCCGCCGTGATGAATAGTCCTGCCCTGGCGAAAAGTCGAGTGATGAACGCGACGCTGATGTTCTCAAGGGTTGCGCGGAGTTCGCGCAGTAGCTGCAGACTCGGCTCCAGTTGCCGTGCCGCGGAAAGGCAGGCAACGTCCATTGACGTCACGCAATCCGTCCAGTTCTTTTGCTCCTTATCGGAAGGAGGATCCTCCATCAGACGACGTGGATCAAAAGAGGGACTATCAGACTGAAGGAGAACAACATGGTCTTTTCCGGTTCGTACGCTCTCTTCGAACGCCTTCCACGCTTCGTCTTCGCTGAACGGGGTAAGTCCAAGTTCGCGCACGATCGGTCCCACGGCGCCCCGCTCGAGCATGCCGCGGCCGCTCCACTCTGACCAAAGCAGGGTAGTGACGTTCTCCATTCCTTGTTGGCGGAGAAAATAAGCGAAATCTCGCTCGAATCGGCTGGCGGACGCATAGTCGCATTCGCCGGCGCCAAGGCGCCCGGAGAGGCAACTGATCGAGGAGAACAGGACGAACTGCGCAATGCCTCGGCGTTTTACTTCCGCTGCGAGATTCCAACTTCCCGCTGCTTTGGGAGCAAGGATGCCGACGAACGATTCCATCGTTTTCGCCCGAAGTGAAAATCTCTCCAGGTCGATCGTTCCGGCAGCGTGAAGCACTCCCGTGATCGGCCCGAACTTTTCCGCGCATTCGCGAAATGCGATGGCAACCTCGTTCGGGCGGCTGACATCGGCGGAACGATATTCGACCTGTCCCCCAAGCGTCTTCAAGTGTAGGTAGGTCTGCGCCGCGCGCACGCGAACATCGTTCGGGTGTTGCTTGCACCATTCGGCCAAGTCATTCGTAACGGGAAGTGTGGTCCGGCCGACGAGCCAGAGTCGAACCCCATGATCTTTGAGCAAGCGTTCGCTGATTTGAGCACCAATTCCCCCAAGTCCGCCGGTGATGAGGTACGTTCCTCCCATCTTCCAAGGCGATGTTATCGCTCCCTTTAATCCTCCCTTGAGCGGCTTGAGCGTCGGTTCGTAGCGGACACCTCGGCGAAACACCAATTCCTGGTGCACGGCGATGGGCTTTTCCGGGTTGAGAAGTCCCACAAGTTCCCGCATGCTCGTCCCGGCGATTTGCGAATCTGGTTCCGCGGGTTCGAAATCGAGCGATCGGACTACGAAGTTCTTAAGTTCGTACGGTAGCACGCGCGCGAGTCCGAGCAATGTGGAGTTCCCGATCGCGATCGGCCCATTCAATCCAAACGGCTGAGCTCCGCGCGTCACTGTAAACAAAACCAGACGCTCCGTGATCCGTGCGCTCGCCGCGGCTTTTGCGAATTGGAAGAGTCGAATCACCCCCTGACGCTGGGAGATTTCCAAGTCCGCGAGGGAATCAATGTCTAGGGGTCCATCGGATTCCGCAAACCACAGAATGCCGCGAAGTGCACCGCGATGCTTGCATTCCTGGAACAGTCGGTCGAAATCTTCGGGAGCTTCGTCTCCTAATGACAAATCCGCCATAGTCTTGCCATCGTTGACTTTCGAAGAATGGATGAGGATTCCGTCCCCACCACGTTCACGGATCGAAGCGAGACAGAACTCCGCGGCCGGCGAACCGTCGGAGAAAATGAGCCATACTCCGTCGAGCGCCGTCTCTGGTGTTTCCGCTTCCTGCGGGGCGGCGATCCAATGGATTTGATAGAGGCGATCGCGGTCCGAGTCGGGGACGCGGGGCAAATCCTGTGGCGAGCCGACAGGGTCCCGCCAGTAAGATTTCTTTTCGAACAAGGTCGGTGGTAGAGGAACTCGTCGACGGTCTCGTCCGGCATCGAAGGCAAGACCGTCCAGTTCATGTCCTTGGGTGTAGAGCCAGGCGGCCGCGGACAAGACTCGTGACCAGTCGTCATGACTCGGCGTAACCGTCGCGTCCCTGCTTTCGGAAATCAATTCCGCGCACAGGGAGGATATTTGCGGTTCCGCGAACCATGACGCAAACGCTTGGATTAGGCTGCTCGGCAATTCCTCCATGCGGCTACTCAGTTCGCGACGCAACTCCGCGGAGTCGATCCGTTCCGATTTTGCGTCACCGTAAAATACCAGAGAGCCTTGCAGGAACGGGCGACGTTCAACATCGAGATATCGATGAAGGCGATCACTCGATTGATCCAGCGAGCTTGCAACCACGGCCAGCCGGTAGCGTTGTTCAGGCCGGCCCGAGTTCAAGGTAAAGCATAGGTCCGCGAGACGTGGAGGCTTGGATGATCCAATCGCGGTCAGAAGTGCCTCGACCTGGCGTTGAAGCATCCGCGGAGACCGCGCGGACAGACAGAGCAAATGGGCCGGTCGATCCTTTCGCAACGAGGACGCCACCATCTTCGGTGACTCTTCGATTACGAGGTGCGCGTTGGTGCCACTAAAGCCGAATGCCGACACGCCCGCTCGTCGCGGTTGATCTCCTCTCCTCCAGGTGGCCTTCGAGTCAAGTACATAGAACGGCGACTCTTCGAAACGGATTTGGAGGTTGGGTGACGCAAAATTAGGAATGGGAGGTATCTCTTGGTGCTCGAGCGCGAGAATCAATTTCATCAGCCCCGCCAACCCAGATGCGGCCTCGCTATGGCCGATATTCGACTTGACGGTGGTCAGTGCGCAGAACTGCTTTTTTTTAGTGTACCGACGGAACGCCTCGGTTAACCCGGTGATCTCGATGGGATCTCCCAACGCGGTTCCCGTGCCGTGCGCTTCCATGCAGGTGATAGTCGATGGATCGATGTCCGCGTCGCGCCATGCCCGCTCGATGACTTCCGTCTGAGCGAGCGGATTGGGGGCGGTCAGGCCGTTGGTTTTGCCGTCATTATTTACCGCGGATCCCTTGAGCACCGCGACGATATTGTCGCCGTTCTTGAGGGCCTCTTCCAGCGGCCGGAGCAAGAGAACGCAGATCCCTTCGCTGGGAATAAAGCCGTCCGCGGCTGCGTCAAAGGCGTGACACCGGGCCGTCGGCGAGAGGGCGCCCATCTTGCGGAAGGCTGCGAAGTTCTCGAGTCGAAGATTGAGGTGAACGGCTCCGGCGAACGCGTAGTCGCATTCCCCGAGACGGAGGCTTCGCATCGCCAGATGCACGGCCACCAAGCCACTCGAACAAGCGGTATCGACGGGAAGTGCGGGGCCCTGAAGGTCGAGGTAATACGTCAATCGCGCGGGGAGCGTCGCGGAATTCGAACCGGTGGCCCAATACTCGCCACACTCCTCGGGAGTGAGCCCTTGCAAGTAATCGTTCGTTCCCGAACCGACGAACACTCCGGTATTCGTGCCTCGCAACGCGTTTCCACCATATCCCGCGTGTTCCGCGCACAAATACGCCGTTTCGAGGAACAAGCGGTGCCGGGGATCGAGCTGGGTTGCTTCCGTCGGCGAGATTCGGAAGAAGAGAGGATCGAACCGATCAATCCCATCGAGGAATCCCCCTTGGATCTCGGAATAACGACGCAGGTTCGCCAGACCAGGGGCGATCCGGAGAGCGAGATCCCAACGTTCTTCGGGAACTTGTTGAATGCTGCATTTTCCCTCCCTGAGATTCGACCAGAACTCTGTCGCGTTGTTGGCGTCGGGAAACAGGCAGGCATAACCGATGACGGCAATATCGCGCCTTCCCTCGCTGACATGGTTCGATGTCATCTCCGGCGAAGGAACGAGTACGTTCGTCGCGCGAGAACTCGTCGATGAGCCAGGCCTCGTGGTTTCTTCAGACGGTGAAATATCGGGACTATTGCCGGCCGGAATAGCATCGTGGTCGGGGAGAGCGCTCTGCGCCAAGGCTCTATGAGCGAACGGCGCTAATGATACGGCATTACCTTTCGGTTGCTCAATGTCGTGCCCGGCCAAATACTTGGCCAAGCCATCGAGCGACGGATGGGCAAAAAGGGTCGAAGCGCCGAACCACTCGATATTCCATTGACGCTTGATCTTGGCAACGAACTCCAAAGCCATGAGAGAGTCCATGCCTTGATCGCTGAACGTCGCGACGGGGTCCAACTCACTTGGCGGAGTTTGGAGGACTTCTGAGAGCAGTTCCCGGAGGCGGCGCGCCTCGGACTCATGGCCATCGTTGCAAGGGGCCGAACTGGACGCGTTCGGATCGCCTGGCAGAGACTCGCTCGCGGGTTCAATCGGTTTATCGGGGGCAAAAGCAACAATCAAATGATGATCGAGTGCATCGGATTCATGGTTTGCAGGCGCGTAAGACTGTGCCTGCTGGAAGCCAAGCGAACCAAGGTGCCGCTTCCATTCCCAGTCGCTCAATAGAGGTTGCAACGCGCGAGTCTTGTCTCCCACGAATCGCCACCATCCATCCGTGAGACCGAACGTTAGTTCGCCGAACCGAGTGGCGCGCGTTGCTTCAATCAACACGAGCATGCCACCCGGCCGGAGTAGCTGGCGAACATGCGTCAAGGTGGCAAGGATGTCTTTCGTGGCGTGCAACACGTCGACGGCGAGGACCACGTCGAAAACGCCATCGTCGAAACCTTGGTCGGCCGGGTTCCGCTCGATGTCCAGAAGCTGATAGCGAACGAAGGGGTATTCGCGAAAGCGCTTCTCGGCACGCCGCAGGAACGAACGAGAGAGATCCGTGAACTCGTACCGGCAACGATCGACTGGGAGCACGGGCAGTAGTCTCGCGGTTGCACTTCCCGTCCCGGCCCCGATTTCGAGGATGTTCAGGTTCGAATCCACTTGGGATGCAACCCACGATTGAATCGCGGCGACCGCAAGTTCATGGTAGTACCCCATGAACGGGGACTCTGCGTAGACCGCGAACGCGTCGGCAATATTCCCGCTGGGAAAAAGAGCGTCCAGCGGATCTTTGGCGCCACGAAGAATGTCAAAGAGTGCTTCACCCGATCGTTGAAGCAAGGCAATCTGACGATCCAATTCCGGATAGTCTTCGCGCAGTCGTTGCAGTAGTTGGGTTTCATCCGCGGTCGGCACCCGAGGGATGGCGGCGTACGCGCCATTCGCTTCCTTCACGACACCATCTTCGATCAACATGGCGAGCAGTCGACTTAGGATCGACGTCGACTTATCGCTCAACCCCCACTGGCTAACCAATGCGTTGAGCGTGAAATTCGCCTTGGTCCTTAAGACGCCGAATTGATCAAGTACCCTGGCGGCATAGGCAGCGCAAACTTCGTCCAGTCGCGCGCCCAACGTTCGGAATCTGGCAAAAGCGTCGGCCAACGTGACAGAGAGGGATTTTGAGGCTGATTCAAGTCGCGCGAGATGCCGGATTCCCGTGTCCTCGTTACGGAGCGAATCGACGATATTCCCCAAGGCGACGCGGCGCGACGGTTCGAGGGAGATGACCACTTGCCGTACAAGGTCTGCTTCGAGCGCGACCTCTAGGGCGGATATTGCGTGTTGGGGCGCCATGAAACGGGAGCCGGCAGATTCCATGAGTCTTCGGTAGGCAGCGGAATGGGCAGCGGGAGTATCCTGCCAGGGCCCCCAGTTCAACGTCGACGCGGGGAGCCCATGTGATCGACGGAAATAGGCGATGCCGTCCATGAAGGCATTGGCGGCTCCGTAGGTTCCATGGCCCGCTTCGGGCACGATTGCAGCCGTCGATGAACAAAGCAGAAAGAAATCCAATGGCTCGCTTTTTGTCAACTCATGGAGGACCACGGTGCCGGCCGCCTTGGGATGAAAAATGCGTCGGAACTCCGTCACGGATTTTCGGCAGAGAAGTCCGTCTTCCAAGACTCCCGCCGCGTGAACGACGCCCGAGATCGAACCAAAGCGGTGTCGAAGTTCTGCCAGAACGCCTTTCATCACGGCAAAGTCGGCGACGTCGGCGACCATGGGCAATACTTGGGCGCCGAGATTTTCCATTTCAACGCATGCGCGCAGTTGTTGAAGCCGGTTCGCGGGGGTATTCGGATCGAGCAACAAGCGGTCCCACTGCGAGCGCGAGGGGAATGGGGATCGACTCAAGAGCACGATCTTCGCGGACGGCGCATGTTGAGCGAAAAAACGCGCGACATGAAGGCCGAGATTGCCCATGCCACCCGTGATCAAGTAGACGCCAGCGGTCCGTAAAGGAAGAGAACGTCTCGGCGGCGGTGGCTTCATGGGCAGAAGTCGAGGTGCGAACCGTTCACGGTTATGGTAGGCGATGCGCGTCCTCGCAGGCAGTATGCAATTCGGCCCAAAGTTCGTCGACCATGGACTCGGGAAAGTCGACCATCGACGAGAAATCGATCCGCGACAGCTCAGTTCGGGATATTCGAGAGCGACCGCCTGAAGAAGTGAACGAAGAGACATCCTCATGGGATCGATTGCTGGCGATCCGTCGATCGGTTCCCCGCGGTCCGTGACAACCCATAGCTCAAAGGGAAGTGCTCGACGGGTCGCGACGTTTTGCGCGAGTTGAAGCAGCGACTCCGGCCCCCTCCGCTGGTTGTCGTCCATGGCGCGGAAGTCCATTCGAATCGGTGTGTGGGGGAATAGATTCCAACCATGCACGATGCCGCGCCAGTCGGAAAATGAGCGATCCATCGCCTCCACCAATCGACGAAAATCGTCGGGATCACGTGGATCGATCGTGCACGCATCCGCTTCAATTCCGGAAAAGGGAGCGCCCGCCCTTACTTCAACCCAACGGGCTCCGGTCTCGCGCAGCCGCGAACCCAGACGGTTCAACGTCCCCTCGTCGTCAACCAAACCCAACCAGGTGCCACGCGGGGTCTCGCGGGACATTTTCCGAGGAGATGCTATCCAGCGCCAATCATAGAACCAATTCGCGATCTCGCCGAGCGAGGAGGAATCTGTACTGGCCTCGGGACTGGAAGTACGTGCGTCTGGTTGGTGGGAAATGGGAATGTCGTCGATCCAGTAGCGTTGCCGATCGAAGGGATAGGATGGCAAAGAGACTGATCGGCGGGACGTCCCGGCATGAAAATCCTCCCAGTCGATATCCTCTCCGTTCAGATACGCAAGAGCGTGGGACTCTTCGGGCGATTTTGGGTTTGGAAAGGCGCTGGTTAGTTCCTGTGCCTCGCCAAACTCGCGCGGGTTCTTGGAAAGAGCAGACGGAGCGGAATCCCAAGTGCGAATTTGAAGCTCCAGCTTTTCACGCAAGGTCGGCAGGGAGTCGGCGACAATCGCCAAACGGTGCCGGAAATGACCCCGACCCGTCGTGGCGGTGTAACAGATATCCGCCAGGTCCACATGATTGACGGTGGCGAAAAAATCGGCATACCGTTTCGCGAGGGATCGCAGGGATGACTCGCTTGCCGCGGATAGCACGAAAACATGATTCGTTCCTCCCTTCGACTCGCTGTGTTGAACGGGCAGGGGAGCTTCTTCGACGATGACGTGCGCGTTGGAACCACCAAAACCAAACGCATTGATACCCGCCCGCCGCGGAGTCCCTTTGGTCACCCAAGGCAGCAACCGATTGGGGACGAAAAATGGGGACGATTCGAATTCGATATGCGGATTCGGGGCCTCGAAGTGCATGGTTGGGGGAAGCAAGCGATGCTGCATTGCCAGGATGACGCGGAGCAACGATGCCATTCCCGCGGCGGACTCCGCATGCCCGATTTGCGTCTTCACGGAACCAATCGCGATCGATTGCGCAGGGACATGCGGGGCGAAGAAGCGACGGAGCGCCTCGACTTCGATCGGATCCCCTAGCTGCGTACCCGTTCCATGAGCTTCAACCAGAGAGATGGAATCGGGGGAAATTCCCGCCTGGTCGTAGGTCGCGCGCAGCAACTCGCATTGAGCGGCCCCGCTCGGAGCCGTTAAGCCGTTAGTGCGTCCATCTTGATTCGTGCCAGAACCCAGGAGGACCGCCTGGATCGGGTTGCGATCGCGGAGGGCATGGGGAAGCGGTTTGAGGACAACCACTCCCACGCCTTCCGCGCGCACATAGCCATCCGCGCGGTGGTCGAACGACTTGCATCGACCGTCCGCGGCCAGCAGGCGCGCCTTCTCGCAATTCACGTACATTTCCGGCGCAAAAAGCAGGTTCACCCCCGCGACGATTGCTTGATCGCAGTCTCCTCGCGCGATGGATTCCGCTGCAAGATGGACGGCGACGAGCGATGAGGAGCAGGCGGTATCGATCGACAGGCTCGGGCCCTTGAGATTCCATTGATAGGAGAGTCGATTGGCGGCCATCGACAAGGTGTTGCCGGATCCCATGTACTGATCGATGGCGTTGGGCTGACGGAGGAATCGATGGAGGTATTCATTGTTGCTGATGCCGACGAAGACACCGGTGCGGGAACCCCAGATCCGCTTCCCCGCGATTCCCCCGTTTTCGAGAGCTTCCCAGGCGACCTCCAGGAGAATCCGATGCTGCGGATCCATCCGTTCCGCTTCACGGCGGGAGAGACCGAAGAAGGAGGCGTCGAACTGATCGACACCGTCGAGAAAACCGCCCCAACGGCGAACGGGTTCCGTCACTCCGATATCGGTAACAGGGGAAGCATAAAGACGCTCGCGCGCGGGTGGGACCTCGGTGATCGGATTCCGCTGCTCGGATATCGTTTGCCACCACTCGTCAAGATGGCGGACCCCCGGGAATCTTCCCGCCATGCCAATGACGGCAAGTCGACGTGAAGCCTGCGGGCGTTGGTCCGGGGATTGGGTCGGATCTTGGGAAGGCGTTTGCAGGACGCTGGACACTTGTTCCGGTGCGACAATGGCGCTGGTGATCGGTGAGCCAAACAGACGTTCTAGCTCTTCCTGGTCGGCGGGTAGAAGCGGACGATCTCCCTCCAACTCGACAGAATCCCCGTTCCGGAACCTCACAATGAGGGGCACTACCGGCTACTCCGCTGAACTTTCGTCACCCGCCTGCCAGACCTCAATAGTATCATATCCCCCGCAGAGTTTACCGTGTTTGCCCCCGCGCCGTTTTCGGTGGGATCCGGCGATCCCTTAAGACCGTTAAAATCGGTTCCATTGACCGGCGCGGCGGAGAAATGGGAGGGGGAAAATGAAATCCCTTCGGACGCCAAGTGCGCGGCCATGGTTCGTAGACTGGGGAAATCGAAGGGGAGAGTCACCGACAATTTGGCCCCCAGTCGGCTGCCTACTCGCCGGATAAATTGAACGGCGAGGATGGAATCGAGTCCGAACTCGACGAAGCTACTCATGGAATCCAAGCGTTCCGGAGCGCAGGCGAGCACGGCGGCCAACTCGGTTCGCAAAATGCCTTCAAGACTCTTCGCGTCCACCGAGCACGCCAACGTCGAATCCGCTAGCATCGCGGGAAGTGAAAAGTGAGGCGCGACGATGATCTGTGATTCCGGGCAACTTAAGACCCGTTCCAATGCGGCGAGGCCCTGTTCGGTTGGAATCGCATTCGATTCATGTTCCGAATCCCTGTCGACAAGATGGACTCCCATGCCGACGTCGCGCCAAATTCCCCAGTCGATGCTGAGCGTTCTTTTGCCGCGCGCCGTTCGCCAAGCGGCAAAGCTATCAAGAAAACGGTTCGCCGCAGAGTAGTCCGCCTGGAACACATTTCCCAGCAGTCCGGCCACCGAAGAAAACAACACGAGGAAATCCGTCTCCGCGTCGAGAATCGAGTCAAGGACCAAGCTCCCTTCCATCTTTGGACGAAGCACGGATTTGAACTCTTCCCAGGTGTCGTGAGCGAGTCGTCCCACGCGGACGCTCCCGGCGGCATGAAAGACGCCATGCACCGGCCCGAATTGTTCCCGAATCGTGCGCATCGCTTCTTCCATGGAAGCTTTGTCCGCCACGTCCGCAGTAAGTGCGAGAATCTCCGCACCTTGACTTCGCATTTCCTGAACGACGGCGTGCTCCCGCCGATTCGTCGACAGTGGAGACCGAGAGGTGAGAACTATCTTTGCGCCATAACGTTTCCAGAGCCATTGCGCGAGTTCGAAACCAATTCCTCCCAACCCTCCGGTGATCCAATAGGTTCCCCTTTTTCGAAGAACCGTCTGGGACGATCGTTGTACGTCATGGGCGTGCAAGCCGGGGACGTACACGCCATCTCCGAGAAAGGCGAGCTCGACATCCTGGATGGAAGAGGTCAGTTCCCCGGCAAGACGTCGTGCTTCAATTCCCCCGTCGCGGCAGTAAGGATCCATGTCAATGGATTGGCACCGGATATTGGACAATTCACGGGCGGCGGACCGCAACATGCCCCACGCGGAGGCGGCGATGGGAAAGCGACAGTCCCGATCGCTCGTTATCCGCTGGGCGCCGCGGCTGACCCAGCGCAGTTCGATCGCGTGTTCCTTGCCCCAGCGCGCCATCGCTTGGAGAAGGTAGAACAAACCTTCGATGTCTTCGTAGGGATCGCGAGTGGCCGAGTCTTGTTCGGCAGTCGCGGACGACCAGAGATGGACGATCGAAAGCGTTTCTCCCGCGGGCAGATCGAGCTTCTTGAGCAGGTGCCAGAAACCCGCAGGCCGATGAGGATCAATCACCATGCGGTTCACTCCCCCCGCGTATCTTTCATCGGCTTTCAAGACTTCGATCACCCGATTGCCCAGCATTCGTAGATGATCGACCAACGCGCGCGAGCAATCGTTATCGGCGGAGAATACCAGACAAGTCGACGGCTTGGTGCGTGGCACTCCAAGACGGGGAGAGCGCGGATGCCAACGCCAATCTTGGAACCAGTCCCCGAACGAAGCAACGTCCACGTTCGGAGATTCCGTCGTGGCAACGTCTACGTCGGCGAGCCAATAATCCTCGTCGTCGTACGGATAGACGGGAAGCTCGACTGTTCGCGGCGGTTGATCTCCTTTCCGCTTGACCAAGCGCACCTCGGCTCCCAGAGCGTAGAGGATTGCGAGAATCTCGAACCCATCGCGATCCAGGGAGACGTCGAGGATCGACCGTTGGTCAAGCGCGGAGAGGGATTGAGTCGACGATGGGTCCCGCGCCAATTCTGAAGGCGAAATGTCGGTGCGATTGCCGCTCACCAAAAGTATGTCGGGGCCTGGCATTTCGACATTACTTTTTAGGTGCTCACTATCTCGATCCACGTAGCGAACGGCCATTTCGAATTGGTGCGGCATTTCATCCCGAAGGTTATCGAGACGATGGCGAAGCTCCAGGGCATCAGCGGCAAGTTTTGTGAAAATGCGTGCCGTTTTCCCAATGAGAGTTTGACTCAAGGGAGCGGGCGCTCGCCTTGAGCTTACTCTTCACTTCCGCCGTCGACGACGCGGTGAAGGCGAGGCGGAATTTGCCATGCATGCGACCGACCAACATGGTGTAACTGATGTCGTCGAGCTTATCGTCCGTCCAGGTGTCGGCATTGACGAGATAGTTGTTTACCAGCCGTTGGAGTGGGCCTGGCGAGTTGGCTGACAACACGAAAAGATGCACGTCGTTTGTCGCCGCGGCATTGGTTTCGGCAGTTATCGGGGGTTCCGCAAGCACCACGTGAGCATTGGTGCCACTAAACCCGAAGGCGCTTACACCCGCAAGCCGGTTTCCGCGTGGCCACGACATGGCATGATCGATGACGGTCAGTGGTGATGTTTCGAAAGCGATTCGGGGATTGGGTTCTTGAAAAAAAAGGCTAGCCGGGATCGAGTCGTGACGAAATGACAGAAGCACTTTGAGTATACCGGCGATTCCCGCAGTGGCGTCGGCGTGACCGAAGTTTGTTTTTAACGATCCGATGCCGCAAGTTTGCTCATGCGCATTTTCGCCGCTGTATTGCCGGAACGCGTCCGCGATCGCCTGGACCTCGATCGGATCACCAAGCCTGGTACCCGTGCCGTGCGCCTCGATGTAGTCGAGGGAACGAGGTTCTATCCCGGCGTCATGCCAAGCGCGAAGGAGGACATCGGACTGGGCAGCCAGGTTTGGCGCCGTTACGCCGTTGGATCTCCCGTCGTTGTTCACGGCGGATCCCCGCAACACGCCGTAAATTCGATCGCCCGCCTCCATCGCATCGGCTAGGGGACGCAATAGGAGAACAGCGACTCCCTCGGCCGGCACGAAGCCAGAAGCGGATTTGTCAAAAGTGCGACAGCGATGGTCCGGCGCGAGTGCGCCCATTTGCTCCAATGCGACCAAAGGCGTGGGACGTACATAAAGATGCACGGCACCTGCGAACGCAAAATCACATTCCCCGGCGCGTAGACCCTGCATCGCCAGGTGAACGGCCACCAATCCCGAGGAACAAGCGGTATCCACCGGAAGACACGGACCTTTGAGATCGAGAAAATAGGCCAGCCTGCTTGCGGTCAGGGAACTCGTTCCGCCGGTGGCGGAGTGTTCTTGGATCGAGTCTGGCGACAGGGTGGCGAGATAGTCGCTTGTTCCGCTGCCGACATAGACACCCGTTCGCGATCCCCGCAGTCGCGTGCCGCCATAGCCGGCGTGTTCGGCGGCGTGATAACCGACTTCCAGAAAGAGACGCTGGCGCGGATCCATGGATGTGGCTTCCGTCGGCGAAATCCGAAAGAACCAAGGATCGAAGCCGGCTATGTCGGCTAAAAAACCACCTACCGGTGGGCCGCCATGAAACTGAACCAACCAGTCCGTTTTTCCGCCCGTCATTCGCTTCCATCGGCGGTTGCTCAACGGGCCAACCACGCACCGTTCCTCGGCGAGGATCCGCCAAAAATCGTCCGGGTTGTTTGCATCCGGGAAGCGGCAAGCGTAGCCGACGATGGCGACGTCTCGATTAACGGTTTTGCCAATCGAATTGGGAATCGCCATGGGCCACGCTTCCGTCGCGCGTGCCGCCGATGGGTTTGTTTCGCGAACCAGAGATTGCGCCAATGCGCGAATGGATGGATGCTGGTAGAGATGGGACGCGGAGAGAGGCAACGCAAGCTCATCCGAAAGCCGGCGTGCAATCTCTTCCGCCAGGACGGAATCAACCCCCAACTCGCTGAACGGACGGTCCGAATCCAGGACGTAATCAGCCGATTGAATCACGGTCGCGACGACGCTACGGACAAGTCTTTCCATATCTGCCGTTGAAGCAACATCCATCGTGCGTCGCGGAGCACGTTCCGTCTTGTTTGCAGTTGGGGGCCGTTTATCATGGAAAATGGCGAGAGGAAATGGGTCTTTGTTCCGGTCGAAAGTTCGTTCCCTGTCCGGTCCATCCGAATAGATGATCCATGCGCCGGGCCTGGCGGCAAGAGCCTTCAAAAACGCCGCCCGGCCTGCCGCCGGCTCAATGGCGTCGATGTGGGCATTTCGAATGCGTTCCCGCGATAAGTCGTTGTCGGCCATGCCTCTTCCCGACCATGGTCCCCATGCCAACGTGGTGACAGTACCGTTGGAGGCCTCTGCTAGATTGCTCGTGAACGCTTCCAACGCCATGTTTGCCGCGGCATACGTTGACTGTCCGATATTTCCAACATGCGCGCTCAAGGAGGAAAAGGTGACGAAGAAGTCGAGGGAATCTGTCTCCAGTTCCTCCGCGAGTATTCGCGCCCCGTCGACTTTGCCGTGAAACACGTCGGCGAAATCGCTGTCGGCAACGTTCACGAGAAGATGATCCCTGAGCACGCCGGCAGTATGAACGACGCCGTTGACGGTGCCGAATCGCTCATGGAGTTCGGCGACCAATGTGCGAACCGCTGGTCGATCACCGATGTCTACGGCTCGCACGATCACCTCCGAGCCTTGAGCGCGAAGCCTTTCAATGATCCGCGCCAAGGAACTCGACGAAAGTGGCCGGACTATCTCTTCGCGCCAATCCTCGACATCCGTGTCGGCGCGATGCGGCGTACGAGAGATCAGAACTAGCTTGATATTGGCTTGGGAGGCCAGGCACTGGGCAATCTCCAATCCCAAAGATCCCAAGCCGCCCGTAAGGATGTAAACTCCTCCTTCGCGCACGCGGGATGTGACTTGTCCGGAAGGGAGTGATTCAACCAGACGCATTTGGGGAACGAGCAACTTGCCGTGGGAATACACCCCTTCCAAAGGGGCGGCGCCGTCATGAAGATCTTCGCGAACGCGTCGGGAGAATGGTTCGTCGACATCCACGAGGTCTCGGAGGAAAAGACGCAGATGGGGCGCTTCGAGCCTGGCGCAACGGACGATTCCCCACGCCGCCGCCGAGGAAATGTTGCGTGGAGCGCTCCCCTCGGGAGATTCCGCAGCTCGCGTGTGTACCCAAAGCTCGAAACGGGAACCGTTGCCGGTCATCAGGGCGGCAAGTAAATGACACAGGGGAATGTTCCATTCCGATTTCACGCCGGCGTATTGGCCTGCGTCATCACCCGTCCAGAAAAAATGGAGTCGTATCGAAACGTTGGACCGATGGGCAAGTTCCGAGAGAAATGCCGAGAAGTCACACGAATGCGTCGGTCGAAGAGTCACTTGCTTGCCTGCAACCGTGGAGTATTTCTCCCCTGGTTCGACGATGATTACGGTTCGCGCATTCTCTCGAATGGCAGCAAAAATCGGTGCTGGCGGCGTTGTTGGCGATCGGAAAATAACGTCCAGGAAATCACTCGTGGACCGTTCGGCCGCGGGCGACGTAACCTTCCATGCGACCTCATGGAACGATGGCTCAACCCCCATGGACTTGATCGACTTGGCGTCATTCACGGGACTCGGCGGGGGAATCCAAAATCGGCGCCGCTGGTAAGGCGTGGTGGGCATGGGGAGTCGACGATGTGTTTGATGTAAAAAGTATTTTTCCCAATCCAGTCCTACGCCATGCACGAAAAGCGTTCCTAGCCGAGAGAGGATCGTTCTCCATTCGTCCCTGCCTGGTTCGAGGGAGGAGAGGGAAGTGAGGTTCAACTTGGGGTAAATGTTCGAGGCGCACGCTTCGGCAAGTCTCGTAAGCGTGCTCCCTGGCCCTATCTCGAGGAGTAGATCATGGCCATGATGAAGCAGTTCATTGGCGCCATCCGCGAACCGAACGCAATGCCGCGCGTGCATCGCCCAATACTCGGGACGAGGCGGACAATTCATGTCATGCCACGAGCCCGTTAGATTGGAAACCAGTGGGATGGTGGGTGGCTTATGTTCAATGGTTTCCGCGAACGCGGTAAGACGCGAAAGGATCGGCTCCATTAGCGGAGAATGAAACGCGTGAGTGACTCGAAGTGGGATTACGTCCATCCCATCGCGCTGCAATTCCTTCGTCAAAGTCGCCAGGGATTCCTTGTTGCCCGCAACCACGGTATTGTTCGGGGCATTGATTCCTGCGATCACCAAATCCTTTGAATGATCGATGAGGTATTTATCGACCTCGGCCACGTTCTTGAGAATCGCCACCATGCCGCCGCCGCTGGGGAGTTCCTGCATGAGCCGGCCACGGGTCGCGACGAGTCGAATTCCATCTTCGATGGAAAAGACCCCGGACACACAAGCAGCAGCCATTTCTCCCACGCTGTGGCCGAGCAATGCACTTGGCCGAACGCCCCATTCCTGCCACATCTGGGCAAGAGACACTTGAATGGCGAACAAAAGGGGTTGAGCGTACTCCGTTGCCGAATGGGTGCCATTCGACTTCGACGACTTGAGGATGTCGACGAGGGACCAGCCGAAGGATTGTCGCACGACCTGGTCGCAAAGGTCGATTGTCGCGCGGAATGTTGCGTGACACTCATATAAGGCGGTGCAGATTCCCGGGTAGAGTTCTCCTTGTCCGGTAAACAGGAAAGCAATCTTTGGCGGTTGGCTGGAAACACGTCCTTCCACGCCGCCGAATGGTGATTGCCCTCGATAAAATGCCGCAAGCGGCGGCGAGCGTCGTCCGGCGAGTCGGCAACCACGGCTAATCGATGGCGTCGATGGTCCCTTCCGGTCGCGGCGGTGAAACAGATGTCGACCAATCGTCCGGGAAACCTTGGCGGAGATAATCTTCCTGCCGTTGGGCGAGCGTTTGGAGCGTCTCGAGATGATCGGCGGACAGGACGAGTAGATTGTCGCTTCGCCCCGGGATTGGCGCGGCCGATAACGAAAGTGGAGCTTCCTCTAGCACGACGTGGGCATTGGTTCCGCCGAATCCGAAAGAACTGATTCCGGCAAGCCGTGGTGCGTTGCTCTTAGGCCACGGAATCGGTCCGTCAGGCAGGTAGAACGGCGTGTCGGCGAAATCGATGCCGGGATTTGGCTCCTCGACGTGAAGCGTGGGTGGAATCACTGCTTCGCGCATCGACAAAAGCACCTTGATGAGCCCGAGGATGCCGGCGGCGGGCTCAAGATGCCCAAGATTTGATTTGGCCGATCCGATGGCGCAACATTGTCGTTTTTGCGTGTCAATTTGAAACGCTTGCGTTAAACCCGCGATCTCGATGGGATCGCCGAGAATGGTCCCGGTTCCGTGCGCCTCGACGTACCCGATCTGGTCGGCTGTCACGCGCGAGTCATCGAAAGCGGCGCGTATCACTCAGGCTGCGCTTCCGCGGAAGGAACGGTCAGGCCAGCCGTTTGGCCGCCGTGCCGAATGGCGGTTCCGCGAACGATGCCGTGAATGCAATCCCGGTCCGCTCAGGCGCGCGGCGGATTTCAGCATGAGCATGCCCGCTCCTTCGCCCAACACATAGCCGTCCGCGTCTCGGCTGAACGTTCGAGATCGCCCCGTGGGGAAAGCGCGCCGAGACGGCTGAGCAGAAGATAGTGAGACAACGTGAGTCCCACCTGGCTGCCGCCGACAAGGGCTTGTTCGCATTCACCCCTTCGTAAACTCTGCACGGCAAGGTGAACGGCAACCAAGGAGGAAGACCAAGCCGTGTCGAGGGCGAGACAAGGTCCTTGCAAGTCGAACAGGAATGACAGTCGATTGGCGAGAATTGACAGGACGTTACCCGTGCCCGCGTGCGCATCGATCCTTTCGGGCACCGCGACAATGTTTGCCAAGTACTCGCTTCCCATGCCTCCCACGAAGACCCCGGTGTTCGACCCGCGAATACGTGGGCCCGCATAGCCCGCGTTTTCGAGGGTTTCCCAGGCGACCTCTAGCAGGATTCGTTGCTGGGGGTCCATCGAGGTGGCCTCGCGTGGCGTGAGATGAAAAAACTCAGGATCAAAAATATCGATCCCGTCGAGCAAGGCTCCCCATTTGGAATAGGTCTTGCCTAGCCGTTGTCGATCGGGACTGAAATGGTCGGCGACGGACCAGCGGTCCACCGGCACCTCGCGAACGAGATCGTCCCCCGCAGCCAGGTGTCGCCAGAGGTCGTCCAGGTTTTCGCACCCGGGAAATCGCCCCGCCATGCCGATGATCGCGATGGGCTCCGCCTCTTGTTTGAACTCCGCAACGCGCGCCGGTTCCATCCGCTCGGAAGGAACGCGACTTAAAGCCGCGGGCGCGGGAGATGTCGAGCATGGCAGTGGATGGTTCGGCGGCGAAGAGGAAATCCTTCCCGAGCAAGACCTTCGGCAATTCGCTCCACGGTGGGGTGATCGAAGAGGAAGGTCCGGGGAATCTCTTTTCTCGTTCGGTCGCCAAGGAGTTGTATGAGACGCACCGCGAGGACGGAATCGATTCCTAACTCGAACAGCGGACGCTGAACAGAGACGCGATCCGCTGGCAACTCCAAGAGATCTGCCACCATGAGACGGAGAGACTCGACTATTGAACGCGAGGAAATGGACGGGTTCGAAGCGGCGATGTCCCTGTTTGTGGGAGAAGAGACGGCGGCAATCGACGAGTATTTGGGAAGAGACCATTTGCCGACAATCGACTGAACAAGCCCATTGGTGACGGCCAATTCCAGGCATTGGCAAGCCAATGAAGGGGGAAGGGGCTCGATGCGTTCGTTTCGAAAAGCAGAGGAGAGTCCTGCAGCCATTCCCGTTTCCAGCCAAGGGCCCCACTGAATCGAATAACTTCGTCGACCTTGGCTGGTGCGCCAGGCAGCAAGCCCATCGAGGAAAGCATTCGCGGCGCCATAAATCGCTTGGCCAATATTGCCCAGCGTGGCCGCCAAGGAGGAAAACAAAATCAACGCCGTTTCAGGCCGGGTTCGCGTCAATTGATCGAGGACCAGCGCGCCTCGAACCTTGGTTCGCCAATGTTCCTGGAAAAGTTTCCAGTCGCTATCGAGCAATCGCCCATCCCGACGGACTCCCGCCGCGTGAATGATTCCATCGATCCTTCCCCATTTCCGTTCGACGTTATCGATCACTCGCTGCATGGCGACGAGATCGGCGACGTCGGCGGACTCGACGTGCAACCCTGATCCAAGGGATTCGATGGATTCGAGCGATTCCACCCTTCGCCGCGTTCTTTCATCGGTTGATGGAGACGCGAGGATCGATGGCCAATCGGACCGGCTTGGAAAGGTGTTGCGTTGGACCAATGCAACCTTTGCGCGATAGCCACGCGCGAGCCATTGAGCTATCGAAAGTCCGATGCCGCCAAGGCCACCCGTGATCAAGTAGACGCCTTGGTCTCGTAAAATGGAGTGCCGCGACGAAGCCATGGAAACATCTGGTCTCGTGGAACGCCGGTACCAACGTTCCTCTCGCGTCGCGAGAACATCCCCCATGAATCCTTGATTGGAAAGCCGCTGAAGTTGACGCGCAATGACTCCCATGGTTTGCGAAAAGTCAACGTCGATCGCGGTGGCATGGATATCGGAAAATTCCAGCCGCAACGTTGGAATTACTCCCCAGAAGAGGTGCGCTTCGGGATGATCGCACTTTCTTGGATCGTCCATGGCGCAGCCGCTGGAGGTCACGACGATAAGTCGTAGTGGTCGCGTCCGTGTGTCCCTGGTCCGCGACCATGCCCGGCACAACTCGAAGAGCCCACGAAGGCCGATGTTCCAAGCTCTTTCCGCTTCCTGCGCGATTTTCGATTGACCCGGCCAACAATAAATGACGGGGCCAGAGGAGGGGCGTTGGCGAAGCAGAGCCTCCCATGGGTGCATCGAGTCGTAAAAGATCGCATTCGCCGGATGAGGGTTTTCATTTGTCATGTCCCGAGGATTGACTTCGAAAATGTCCCACCCTCGCGATCTCACAGCATCAGCAAGATCCTTGGCTTGACTCGATCCGTCCGAACAAAATATCGCAGGTTCTTTGGCGGCATTGTCGGAAAGATCAGGAACCGACAAGGATTCCCAACAGGGAACGTGAAGCCATTCGTTAGTCTGACTCGAAGCGGTAACTCGAACGGGTGAAGTAATGGGCATTGGTTCCGCCCAGTATCGAATTCGTTCAAACGGATAGCCGGGAAGAACGACGCGTTGCACTTTCTCGGAACGGTAGTACTTGTCCCAATCGATTTGTCCGCCGGCGCAGAAGATCGCGGCCAACGCAGACAGTAATGGAATCTCGCCTTCTTCCCCACGGCGCGTATCCGTCACATGGCGAAGATCATGGAATCGGGGCAGAATCTTACCGTCAAACCACGATCCGCGACATAACTCGAACAGTCGTTTTTGTTCCTCCATGGTTAGCCGTTCGATCCGTTCGACGACACGGTGGGTCTGCGTCTCGTCCGCGTGTTCGGCATGACCGAAAAAGACCAAGGAGCCTTCGATCCGTCCTCGCCTTTCCCAATTCTCTAAATGCAGAAGTTTGTCATGCAGCTGATCGTTGGATCGAGCAATGATCGCGAGGCGAAATTCGAAGGCTGCTCGACCGCGATTGGCCGTGTGGCAAATAGCGAAAAACTCGGCAGTGGAAGGCTGATTCAACACTTCGCGAAAGGCTTCCACCAAGGTTCGAAGTGCCGACTCCGTTCGGGCCGACAACGTTAGAAGTCGTGGCGCCGAGCCATGGCTCGCGACGGGCGGCAGGGCGGGCGGTTCCTCAACAATTGCGTGGGCGTTGGTTCCGCCCGCTCCGAAGGAACTGACACCGCCACGCCGCGGCCCGCTCGTATGCCATGGCCGGAGTCGGTCGTTGATGAAGAACGGGCAAGCGACGAAATCGATATGCCGATTTGGCGTCTGAAAATGGATCGAGGGGGGCAACTGGCGGTGTCGAACCGCCAAGATCGCCTTGATAAGTCCTGTGACTCCCGCCGCGGACTCCAGATGACCAAGATTCGTCTTCACGGAACCAAGAGCGCAGTGGGCGCGCGGCGAATCGTTCAAGAATTCATTTAAGGCAGAGACCTCAATGGGGTCGCCGAGCGAGGTGCCGGTTCCGTGGGATTCAATAAAGCCTAGGGATGATGGCTCAACGCCAGCATTTCGCGAGGCCGTTTGTAGAAGTTCGAGTTGTGCCGATGGACTGGGGGCGGTGAATCCCGCTTTGGCGCGACCGTCATGATTGACGGCGGTTCCTTTAAGTACTCCCCAGATGATGTCACCGTCCTGAAGCGCGTTCGCCAAGGGTTTTAATAGCAAGGCACCCGCGCCCTCTCCGCGGACATAACCATTCGCGGAGTCGTCGAAGACATGGCAGTGGCCGTCCGGAGATAACATTCCCGCGGCTCGAAGTGAACGGGCGTGGCTTGAAGTGAGAAGGAGATTGACCCCTCCCGCGATGGCATAGTCACATTCGCCATGTCGCAGACTCGCGCACGCGCGGTGGATCGCGACCAGGGATGATGAACATGCGGTGTCGATCGATTCGCTGGGCCCACGAAGACCGAGGAGATAAGAGACGCGATTGGCGACCATGGAGAAGGTATTGCCGGTCGCCTGGAAGGGTGAGTCGGTTAGGCCTGCAGCTCGCAGGTGGTGGATGTATTCCCCATTGGTGACGCCTGCGAAGACGGCTGTTCGTGATTGGGCCAACGTTTCCGGGCGATAACCGGCGCTTTCCACCGCCTGCCAAGCGACTTCCAGGAAGATTCGTTGTTGTGGATCCATCGCGCGGGCTTCTTCCGCGGATATGCCGAAGAACGGAGCGTCGAAGCCTGCAACGTCCTCCAAGTATCCTGCCGGCCGGCTCGTGTCGTCATCTCCCGCAAAGGCAGGAAGAATGCAGGAAGCGCGGTTTTTGCTCGGCGAGGCTATGCCATCAAACCCCGCACACAGATTCTTCCAAAAGACGACCGGTGAATCAGCACCGGGAAATCGGCAGCCGATTCCTATGACTGCAATATCCGAAGAAACTGGAGTATTCGTCGCGACGGTGCTCGATTTACAAGGCGGCGTCATGACGTCGGCGTCTGGTATAAAAATCTCGGGCGAAGTTACCGTTTCGGGACGCATTATTGGCAACGTACGTAAATGTGCCGCGAGTGCCTCGACGGTGGGGTACGTGAAGAGAAGCGTCGCGGCGAGGTCTACCTCGAACCGTTGCGAGAGTGACGCCGCAATTCGGGTAGCGAGTATGGAATCGATGCCGTATTCGCGGACGTTTTGATCGACATCGATGGCATTCGGTGGAATATCGAGGACCGAAGCAAATTCTTCGGCAATCCCATGTCGAAGAGCATTTATTTCCAATCTCTCGGCTAGTGGGGGTGAAGTCATTCGCTCCGGAACGGGCGTTAGTGGAGCATGAATGAATGGTTCCCGCGGAGTAGTCGGGAAGGAATCATCCTTGCCGCCTATCACCCAGTTCGTGGCGGGGAACGCAAAACACGCGTCGAATAACTCGTTCGCCAGTGCGGTGGGAAGCGCGCGCCAGCCTTCCGCCGCTAAGACATTCTCGGTACCCGTCCTTGCCGCCATCCCGATTTCGGACCAGGCGGACCATGACAAAGCCATCGACTTGCCATGACCGCGCATTTGCCTTTGGGCCAGGTAGGCGTCGAGGTATGCGTTTGCCGCCGCGTAATCCGCCTGACCCTCGGTACCCCAGAGGGAGGCGAACGAAGAATAGCCGATGAAAAAGTCCAACGAATAACGGCGCGCGAGCCGATCCAGGTTTTGGACACCTTGGACTTTGGGAACAAGAACTGCTTCGAAATCCGCAAGCGACTTGTTCACGATCCAGCAGTCCCGAGCGATACCCGCGACGTGAAACACGCCGTGAAGCATGCCAAACCGATCGTCGATGCGAGCAAAGACCGCTTGGAGTGATGCCAAATCGCCGACATCCGACGATTCGACGACAACTTCCGCACCCAGCGACCGGCATTCGCGAACCGCGAGGATGCGTTGTCGCAAGAGATCGCCCGGCGGAACGTCCCTGAGCCATTGGTCCCACTCCGGCTCGGGAGGCAGAGTAGAACGGCTCAACAAAACTAGTCTTGGTTTCGAGCGACGCGCGAGATGCTTCGCCAGTTCGAGCCCCAAGTCTCCCAGCCCGCCTGTGATCAAATAAACGCCGCGTTCCCGAATCGATAATGGAGGCGACGAGGACCAATCGTTTGCCACTAGCCTCAGGGATGGCGAGAAGGCCCGGCCATCGCGGTAGGCGGTTTCCTGAACCGATCGTTGAGACCCCAGTTCACGCAACAATTCCTTGACCAAGGTATCCGCGACGAATGTCCGCGATGAAAAGTCGACGAGATGAACGGAGACCTTCGTCGCCTCGCGCGCGAGAACTCGGGCAGAGCTCCATAGTGCGGCGAGTTCTGGCGTTGGACCGGTGTCGCTTTTGGTCACCCGCCAGGCATCGGTCGTTGCGATCCAGCATTCGGTCGGCTGCCGGGCTGCAGTGATTATCGATTTTGCCAAGGTGAAGAATTCGAAAATCGCTCGTGTTGGAGATGGTGCAACGTCTTCCGGGTTCCCGTTGGGTGAAAGATTTCGAAGGTCAATAAGGACGTCGACGGGAGTGGACGAGGTATTGATGTGTTGAAAAAGGGCGTGGAGATCTTCGATCGAACGGCTGGAGAATCGAACATGGTCGTCTTTAACTGGTTTGAATGATTCCATCTCGGCGGTGATCGCCCGCCGCCCTTGCCGACCCAGCGCCGCCAATTGAAGGCCGATCCTCCCCTGGTCCAGAACACGAGATAGTTTCCCGGCGGGGTGATCGAGGCGTGGAACGGTCATCAGGTTGCCAGAGACTTGGTAATGTTGCAGCGCTTGAGAGTCCGGCCAAACTTTGTTCTATCGCGATGCCCGTCGAATGCGTGAACCAACACCGTTGTCGATGGAAGGGATACGTGGGCAAAGGCACGCGCGACCGCGAGTATGCCGCGTCGAAGGCCTTCCAATCGGGGTTCACACCACACGCGTACATGTGTGCCAAGGCCTCGACAATCATCCGCCACGTCTCCGCCGCGGACCGAGGGCCGGGAAGCCAGGTTGTGGATGAACCCGAAAACGATTGACGCAGTGGCTCGCTTACCGCGGAGGGCATGCCAAGCTCGATCGCGAAGTCCACTCCCATGCCATGAATCCATGGAGAGTCCAACGCTACGGTAGAATTGTTGGATGCAATCGCGGACCACGTTTCCGACCGGATGGTTTCCCCGGGTTTGAACTGTTCGCCGGTGGTGGCCGAGACATAGGAGATAGCTAGGGGGCGCGGCTGGATGTTGGCGAAACCGTGACGTCGGTTGTCCACGGCCGCGAGCAGGCATTGTAACGCGTCGCGTTCGGAAATGGCGCCGGCGAAACATGCGGCGGCCCATTCCCCCTGGCGAATTCCCAGGACTCCTTCGGGTTCGATTCCCCACGACTTCCATTGTTCCGCCAATGCCAGCGAGGCGCAGAACGCGAAGGCCTGGACCTGGTTGGCATTCCATGGCCCCGCGACGTCTTCGGCGGAATCGGAGGACAGTGCCGACATCAATGGATGGAGAGGAACGCCGGCAAACGGTTCGAGACGTTCCGTAATGGTCCGAAGACGTAAGGCGAAGGGATCGCAGGAACGGAGCAATTCACGCACCATGCTCCAGTTGCCGCAATCGTTTGTGAATACGAACGCGATGGCTGCGGGCTTGGCCGATCGCGCGTTGCCAAGGATGTAATCCGAAGATGGGCCGGCGCCAGTGAATTTGCCCAGACGATCCACAAGCTGGCTTAACGAATCGCAGGCAATCGCCAGTCGACGCCTGCGATGGGTCCGGCCGATGTTCATCGAATAACAAACATCGCCGACGTCGAGATCCGGGTTCTCACGCAAATGATTCGCAAGATTTTGAGCAAGTTTAGCGAGCGATTGATCGTGATTCGCGGAGAGGGTGCACAGATGCCAAGGGCGCGCGTGGCTCTTCGGGATTTCTGGTAAAACAGTGGCTTCTTCGAGCACGACGTGCGCGTTGGTTCCGCCGAAACCAAAGGAACTGACACCCGCCCGACGTGGATGGTTTGACGCCATCCACGGCCGAAGCCGGTCGTTCAGGTAGAAAGGGGATCGTTCGAATCTGAGGTGGGGATTCGGCGATTCGAAGTTCAGAGAAGGAAGCAATTGTCGACGCTCGAGCATGAGCACGGTTTTGATCAGACCTGCCATGCCGGCGGCTGCTTCGAGATGCCCGATATTGGTTTTGGCGGTTCCGATGGCACAACGTTGTTCCGGCAAACCCGCGGAACGAAAGAATGCCGTGAGTGCGTTCAATTCGATCGGGTCCCCGAGTCTGGTCCCCGTTCCATGTGCTTCGACGTGGCCAACCGACATGGGATCGACGGAGGCGGTGGCGTAAGCCTTACGCAACAGATCCGCCTGCGCAACTCCGCTCGGCGCGGTAAGGCCATTGGTTCTGCCATCCTGATTGACCGCGGAACCTTTCAGGACGGCGTGGATGTAATCCCGATCGCGAATGGCATCCTCGAGACGCTTGAGGACGACGGCGCCGGCTCCCTCGCCGCGGACATATCCATTCGCGCGCGCGTCGAAAGTCTTGCAGCGTCCGTCGTTCGCCAACATGCCGGCGCGTTCGAAGTTGAGAAACAATTTCGGGTCGAGAAGGACTTGGACTCCTCCGGCGACCGCCAAGTCACATTCGCTTCGGATCAGACTTTGAGCCGCGAGATGGACGGCGACCAAAGAAGAGGAACAAGCGGTGTCCACCGCGAGACTCGGACCGTGGAAATCAAGCAAGTAGGAAAGCCGATTCGCAATGATTGACAGGTAATTTCCCGTGGCGACGTGTCCCTCCGCGGGAACGGATTCATGACGTAAATAGTGCAGATATTCGCTGAGACTGACGCCAACGAAAACACCCGAATTGGACAAACGGTTCGAGCCGGCGGTCGACGCCGATTCCAAGGCTTCCCAAGCAACCTCCAAAAGCAGGCGTTGTTGGGGATCCATTTGCGCGGCTTCGCGGGGAGAAATGGAGAAGAACGCGGGTTCGAATTGCTCAATGTCATCGACGAGCCCCGCGAAGAATGTGCCGTCTCGTTCGCCGCGAGATTCCGGATCGAACGCGCGGTCGTCCGGAAATCGTCGAATGGCGTCGCGCGCCTGGGACAACAGCCGCCAATACGCGTCAATGTCCCGAGCTCCGGGAAATCGGCAAGCCATGCCGACGATGGCCACGTCAACGTTCGCCGAGTTCTCGTCCGAGTGTTGCGAAAGGGGCTTTGTCCTGGGGATGGTCTCGACGAACGAATCGCGAGGTGCATCCGAGCGCGGGGTTTCCGCGCGTCGTTGATCTCGAGGCAATATTGACGCGTCGAACGAGGAGGCATCGACGCGCGTGTCCGCCGGAGGCATCTCGGCGAGAAAACCGTCTCGTAGTTTGGAGACCTGTTCCGGCTTCAAGATCTCGGCCAAGCGCCGGGCCATGGCGCGAATGCTGGGAAAGTCATACGCGAGAGTGGGAGAAATTTCACATCCCGAAACGCGGTCCAGTTCGTCCGCGATGGAGACGGCGGCGGCGGAATCCAGGCCGTATTCCACGAGGGGCTGATGCGCGTCCAAGGCGGATGCGTCAACTCCCAAGATTTTCGCCGCAACGTTTAAAACGACGTTTTCAATATCCGCGTTCCAAGTGACGCGAGATTGCAACGAGTCGGCGGCTGACTCGGGGGCTAGAGCCCGAGGGCTTTCGTGGGGAGCGGAAACCTCCAAGTCTTCTCCGTGCGTCCATTCCGCCACGCGCAGTCCCGTTGCTTCGAGAAAATCTTGCCGGCAGCGACCGCGTTGGATCTTTCCGCTGGTGGTTTTCCAGATCGTTCGCGGGGGGAGCAGTCGGACCGCATAGGGGATAAGCGAATGTTCGTGAGCGACGGCATGCCGGATCGAGGAGATGACGGCAGGAGCGTCGAACTCCGCCGCCTGATCGTTGACTTCCTGGAAGATGACCAGTCGCTCCTCGCCATCGATGTCGACGGAAAACGCGGCGCCGCATCCCGGACGGACGGCGGGGTGGCAGGCGTCGAGCGTTCCTTCGATATCCTGTGGGTAGTGGTTGGTCCCATGGAGGATGATGAGATCCTTCAGTCGACCTGCCACGTAAAGATGCCCTCGATGCAGGAAACCGAGGTCTCCCGTACGCAAATAGTCTCCATTCCTGCCATCCGCAAGCCGCGCGTGAAAGGTGGCTTCGGTTTCGTCAGGGCGTTGCCAATAACCTTGCGTGACGCTTTCGCCACGAATCCAGATTTCACCGGCGACACCTGGAGCTGCGGGAAGGTTGGTTCGCGGATCGACGATTTCAACCTGGTGAAGGCAGGGGGGACCGGAACTCGCCAACAGCCGGGTCGGAGCCGTCGATTCGTTGGCGGGCGTGAATTGATTCCGGTCCAGGTCCGCCGCTAGTACTCGGGTTACGCGTGGCCAGTGAGCACCCGCGCGTGGTCCCGCGGTCACGATGAGCGTCGCCTCCGCGAGTCCGTATGAGGGGAAGAATGCTTGTTTGCGAAAGCCACTAGACGAAAACGTACGCGCGAATTGGCGAAGCGTCAGAGCACGGACGGGTTCGGAGGCGTTTCCCGCCACGCTCCAGGAAGAAAGATCAAGGGTCGCACGTTCGGCGGCGGACGTCTTTCGAACGCAAATGTCGTATCCGAAATTCGGCGCCAAGGCGCTCGTGCCCCGGAATCGCGACATTGCTTGCAGCCAACGAACGGGGCGCGCGACGAATGCGTCCGGGGACATAAAGACATTCATGCCGCCGAGGTAGACCGCATGCAACATCTGACCGATCAGCCCCATGTCATGGAACAACGGGAGCCAGGAAACAATGCGCGTCGTCTCGTCGTGGCCGTAAGCGCGCTGCATGACTATTTGATTGTGGAGCAGGTTGGCGTGGCTGACCATGACCCCTTTGGGGTTGTTGGTGGATCCGGAAGTGTATTGCAAGAACGCCAACTGCTCCGGAGGAACGGGCGAAGGTTTCCATCGTTCGGCGAGGGAATCGGGAACCTGGTCGACGGCGTGCCAGGGGATTTCGCTTAAAGCAGGCACCTCGGGAAATCCCCGATGGGCGGCCTCGGCAATGGGTGAATTGGTGAGCACGATCGCGGGCCGAGCATCGTCCATGATGGCTTGCAGGCGGCGAAGGTCACGTTCGCGAAGCGATCCTTCCAGGCGGGGGGTATGGGCGGTGACGGCGGTAATTCCCGCGTAGAGACATCCGAAAAATGCGTTGACGTAATCCAAGCTCGAAGGGAGAACGAGCAGAGCGCGGTCCTCGGACCTGACGCGTCGACGAAGATCGGCGGCGATCGCCCGGGCGCGAGCGTCCAGTTCCGCGAACGTCAACGACTGCTCGTCGTCTTCCCCGTCGGCAAGAAAAATGAACGCCGTCCGTTCTCCGTGCCAACGGGTGCGGTCGCGGAGCACATCGATGAAATTCTGCCAACGCATGTACACTTCGGCCATTCCACGGCCCGTCTTGGATTCCGTCAGGCGGTAGCCAATCAAATTGACGCCGGGGGTCGACACCAACTCCGGCAGTCCGGGGCATTGCCTCGCGAGTTCGTCTCGCGCAGCAACATCGCAGGCCACCAAAGTTCCGCCAGTACTTGGGTTTTCGTGATTATTAGCTGCTCGTTAGTATACCCACCGGGCAGCACGCTATCAAAGGATGGGCGGTTTGCACGCATCCGTGGAAGCAAGGAGGCCGGGGATGACTCCGTCGGCATTGCCGGTTTTGTCGATTCTGACGGTTCCACGGAATCGATGAAGTCGTGCGAAGGTAGGACGAGGTGACCAACGGTAACGTCGTAACTCAAATAAAAATCCACGAGACGACTTTCATCGACAGGATCGAGGCTATCACAGGCGGGCTAAAAGAACCAAAACCGCGAAAACCGATGCAAGCCATCCGATCGGAGACAATTCATCCCCTCCCGTCTGCTGCCACAAACAGAGTGACAACCAAAGCACCGAATCCGATAGACACCGCCACGGACACTATTCCCAGTAGAATGCCCGCGAGCATTCCAACACGTAGCCGCTATGCCGCCGGCGGATCGAAACGCGGCCATGCCACCAGCCATCATTCCCATCAAAGGCGATAGTGACGATTTTATGGAATCGAAGGCATTCCCGCGTTACGGCAGGCGAGTTTGTCGAGCCATTGTCACGGGTTGCTGGATCCCGAGATTGCCGTTTTCGGGCGACGGGCGCGCCATAGGAGAAATGCGGCAACGGCGAGCAGCCAAACCGCGATACCGCCAATATTGACCAGGTACGCGTACCGGCGATCGACGGTTACGTTGGTCGGTTCCGTGCCGTCGACCTTGACGTCGTCCAATTCCAGATCGATATCGCTGTTGCCCAGGTTGAACTCGATTTGGGCGTCCTTTTCATCGAACTCCGGCTCGAAGCGGAACTGATAATCCTCCCATTGATTGGACAACGTGATCAGTCGATGAAAGCCGAGATTCTTGCTCGGTGGATGCCCCTGGGAAACCGTCACGACGATTCCCCGGGGCGCCTGGGCTCTTGCCTTGAATCGAACGGTGTACTTGGTGTTCGCGCGGACGGCAATGCCGCCGCGCGTCAGCCGGATATGCCAAGGCATTTGCAGTTCGTCGATCTTGTCGATCTCGACATGTAGTTTATCCTTTGCCGCCGAGTCGTTTCGTAGTTCGGCGACGCATGGGGGATTGACCGCGAGTTGCCATTCCGCGGAATCGAAGGTTTTTCCCTCGTCCGGCGAGATCTCTTCGAATTTGAAGTCGGATAACTTAATGGGAGAGTCGCTTTCCCCCAAGGCGATTTGCAGTTGTCCGTCCGTTGTAGCTTCCGGCGAGGTAAACGTAGCCGAGTAGGAACTCCATTCAGTTCCCACGGAAAACGGACGATTGAGTCCCAGGTTCTTCCATGGTGGACTGGCTGTTCCCGCGGACACCGCCACTGGCCGTTTTTGTTCCGCGCGCGCTCGAAAACTGAATCGATACCTTTGTTTCTCTTTGAAGACCATGCCGCGTCGAACGATCGCGACATGCCAACTCTCCTTCTGCATGTTGGTGGACACCGGCGCCACTCTGAGCAGGTTCGGCTGGTCGACCGGGAGAAGGAAATCGGCATCGGCGCCTTTTGCCAAACGTAGATCCCACTGTGGCGGAGAAAAGTCGGTGGCAAGGTTTGGGGCAGGCTCGAACGTGAGATTGGAGATCGTCACCGGTACGGCACTACCGCCAAAGTTGAGCTGTAATTGTGCGTTGTTTTCATCTTTCGAAGCGACCAGTCGCGCGGTGCAGACGCGCCATTCCGGACCCAGACGAAGCTCCTGATTCATCCCTAAATTGGTCCAGGGTGGGGTTGCCAGGCTCGCGGTCGCCTGCACGCCTCGGATCTGATCCGCCCGCGCGTGAAAACGAAGAACGTAGTGCTGCCCCGCCTTCAGCGCAATGGGCTTACGCGACAAGTTGATTTGCCAAGCTTCGGGATTGGGGGCAAGTTGCTCGATAACCAGGGTGGCCATCTTTGGATTATCGGCAGCGATTTTCCATTGGGCCGACGTACCAGCGAGCGTCGACAGTTTCCAATCGCCGATGTCACCTCCCTGACCACTTACGGGGTGGCAAAAACAGAGAAGCATCACCGCTGAGACTACGGGGAAGAAGTGGCACGCCCCGCGTATGCGGAATGGCCGAGACCAAACGTCTTGTGGTGGCGAAACGCGCCGGACCGAGCCGTTGCACCTCGATCCGACAGTGATGCTTGAGGCGATCCGTGGAAAATCTCTCTGCATTCCAGGCACCCTGTTTTTACAGCTAATTCCCAGCTTCGTTGGTCGAACCATCGGCGATGATCCCGTTGCCGTCATCCCACAAACGCCGTTTCCCGGCGACCGAAAAGTACTTCTCTAAAGAGTTCTTCATGGCATTGAACGGCTCGGCTCGGGTGGTAATCTCTTTCCGCGTCCTTGGAAGCGGATTCCGCGAGAGTTTGCCGCAACGCACGGTCATTCGCCAATATCGAAAGGTGCTTGGCGAGAGAATCGACGTCGCCCGGCGGAATCAAGAATCCGTTGATTCCATGCCGAACAATCTCGGACGGACCGAACGGGCAATCGGTGGAAATCACGGTCGTTCCGCAGAGAAGCGCCTCGATGAGGACGTTGGGCAATCCCTCGTGATTACTCGAGAGCACGAAGCAGTCCGCCGCGCGGAATAGTGGATAGGGATTGGGCAGAAAACCGAGCCAACGAACTTGCGCCTCGATCTCCAGTTCGCGCGCGAGTTGTTTGAGGGATCGTCCCAGTGGGCCCTTGCCAAGCATCCAGAGTTCCGCCCGCTGGCCCCGAAGCTTGGCGAACGCGCGGAGCAGAAGCTGCTGGTTCTTCTGCTCCGTGAAACGTCCCGCGTTGACGATCGTGAAACATTCGGGGTCCTTGGAAATCGGAAGGGGCTGGGAAGCGAGCCGAAGGATCTCGTCGCGAGCCACGACATTCGGAAGGATTCGAACGCGTGAAGGTGAAACCTGGAGGTGGCGGACAACCGCATCCGCGACTCCCGCGGAGCAGCCGGCGACGATGTCGGCGCGTTGAAATATCGCACGCTGAATGGGTAGCTGCGGATAGGGCATGTCCACGATGGGGTTCCCCGCGAGGCGAGCGATCCAACGAGGGCGGGTTTTGGACAACAATAATGCCGCTCCCGTCGTCGCGCTGACGCAAGGCAGGTGGCTAAACACCAGGTCTGGCTGCAAGTCATCGATCAGGCGGCGCGTGCGTTCAATCGTTCGCGGGATATGCCAAGCCTTGAATTTCCGCATGACGTGAACCGGGACCGAGGCAGGCGGCTTGTAATCGAAGACCGGTCGCCAGACACACAGATGAAAATCGAAAGGTGATCCTTCGAGGAAGTGGAGCAGATTGCAGAGCTCTCGCTCGGCGCCCCCGCCGACGAAATCGGAGATCGCGACGAGAATGCGTGGTCGTCGATCCGCCATCTCAGGCTCTCCACGCATCCGCGTAACCAAGGATCATTCCGCGTACTCGCCTCATTTGTCCGCCGAGCCATTCCGCTGGCTGTTATCGATATCGTGAGAGCCATGATTCAGCCTCCGGGAATCGAAGCGTGCCTCCGCTTCGACTTCCCGGACCAATTCTTCCTCGTGCGCCACTCGATAACGTTCCGTCCGTTGCATGTGCACCACGGCGTGAACGAAGCGCGTCGTGGTAAGCAGTTGATCCGCCAAGAGCGCATCGCCATGAAGCATGGTCATTACCCCCGCGATCCCGGTAGTAGCGCAGACCGGGATTGTTCGGCCGGCGAGGTCACCAGCGACACGAAGGTGAAGACCGATCCGAAGGCGTAGAGCGTGAAAAACATCAGCGGGCGAATATCGCGCATTCGCCGCATGAGAATGAACAGGATGCCGGCGGCATGGAGAAAATTGGCGGTCATCTTGCTCTTGCCGTGCTCGCGGCGGGTGCGAACGCGGGCCAGGACTTCGACGAGGCACAAACCCCTTGTAATAGGCGTCGATGATCGACTCCACCGTATGGGTGAAGCGGGAAAAGGCGCTGAGCCGGGTGGCGGCGTCTGCAGTGCCGTTGCAGCCACCGGTGACGTCGGTGTCGTTTCCCAGACGATCTGACTGACGACGTAACTCATGAATCGTGACGCGGTCAGCTTGGCCCAGGACGTTCCGATCGGGATGAAATCCTCGCGAAGGTAGCGGCTGCCGATGGTGATGTCGGCACGTCCATCCAAGAGTAGTTCGATGAGTTCCGGTACGTCGTAGCCCTTGAATTGCCCGTCGGAATCCATGGTAACGATGATGTCGGCGCCGCTACGGAGAGCGGCGTCCACCCCGGTCGCGATGGCGACCCCAAGACCTTCATTGGTGCGGTGATCGATGACGGTGGCGCCCGCTTCTTGGGCTCGTTTAGACGTTTCGTCGTGGGAACCATCGTTGACGACGAAGATTCGCAAATGTTTGTATTCGATGAGCCGTCGTGAATTTGCCGAATGGCTTCGCCGACGCTTTCCTGCTCGTTATAGGCCGGCAAAACGATTGCTAGTCGCGGCGATTCGCGAACGGAGGGCTGCATTCGGGCGCCATACAGCTCACGCAAAGGGGACATTTCGTTTCTCCAACATGTACCTCATCGATCCTGCAAGGGGACGATGCCCTTCGCTTGCAAAGGCAGATCCGTTATGACGGCGACCACTCATGACTCATTGCCACGAAGCGGGGATTGTACCATATTTTGCGTCAAATCGGGATTCCGGTTTCGACAAATCGTATCTCGGCCCCGCCGATTCCAGCCCTCCGGCTCATTCGAGTCGACGGAGAGGGACGCGAATGGTTTTGTTCAACCCCGGAAACTGCAATTCCAAGGCATCCGCCTTCGGATCGGTAGCTTTCAAATACTCGTAAACATCCAGGTAAACATGAATCTCCATGTCGCCACGGGTCTCGATCGGAAGTCGTTTGACCAGCCGGAAGTTTTCTCCCTCCACGGTTTGACGCAACAATTGTCCGGTTCGGTGCCGTCTTGTTCGATGTTTTCCAGGACAAGATACCTTACGCCGTACTGCTGCAGTTTTCGTTCGATGTCTTGAGGCGTTCACGAAGGAGGTAAAGCCGCGCTGAACGTAGGAAGCGTAGGTGTGGGACTTTGCTTCCGCGCACCAACCAGTCATGAAGGTCGTGCCGACAGAAAAGAACAAAATCGCCGTCCCAGAAGCGTCGATGAGTATGGAGGCGCCGCCCGGCAAGGCGGCGACTTCGATTGCCGCCTGTTCGTAACCATCCACGAATCCCGCGGGCGTGGCGAGGGCGCATAGACAAGATTCGGTCCCAGCACCGCCGTCAACAGGGCCCCTTGCATCCATCGCCGAGGCAAATTTCGCACGATCCACGACAGCGGAATCATGGCGAAAAACAGCGACCATGGGAGTCCAGGGATAGACGTAGCGAGGGTTTTCCGTCCACAAGCCGCATCATCAGGTAGAACGTGCCCGCCAAAAAGTAAAAAAAACTCGCGTCGACCTTCTTGGGCCGTCTGGCCAGACATATGAGAATACCGATGCCCGCGAGCACGAGCATCCACCAGCCGACGGCACGCGCGAGAATGTAGGGATAGTAGAAGAAATGTCGAAACGAGGTACGAGACAACCATGTTCCCTCGGTAATCGCCGAGAATTGGTAGGGGGAATGGCGGTACCAGAACCAGACGTACGCGACGACGATGACGAATAGCACGCCGGAGGTCACGAGCAACCTTTTTCGTCTTTCTCTCTGATAGATCCAGAGAAACGCGAGATGTGCCGGGATGACGAATACCGCGGTTTGTTTGGTGAAAATGCACGCCAAGACGCAGAGAAACCAGATACCCGCCCGGCTTCGACGGGGATCTTCTTCGTAGCGCAAAAGTGCCCAAGACGCCAAAAGCAGCATGAAAACGGCAGGGGGTTCGAGCACGACATGCCGGGACCAAACGACCACCATGGGAAACGTGGTAAAGGCAAGCGAAGCGACGAAGGCGGACAGCACTCCATAGGATCGGCGAACGATTTCATAGAGGATCAGCACGGAATTGAGATGGAAAAAACAGGATCGCGTGTCTCGCCAAATGCCGCCGAAATTCCAAACACGGCGAAGAAGATTGCCTCCAGGGCATGGAAAAGTGGGGGGCATGGTAAGGAATGCTGAGAGCTTGGATACCTACAATAGTATTGTCTCCGTACTCCTTTGGATCCGATCCAGCCCCACGCCGTCACGAATCATGTCCAAGATCAAGATTCCACGCACTGACGGCGTGGCGGCCTCGTCGGGATATCGGAACCCGCCGTCCGCGAGGCCTTGAGCCGTGATGAGAGTCGCCACGACGAGAACCGCCAGGGTGACCAGGGATTCAGGTCGACATTCGACCGGATAATCGGTTTGAGTGCTCGGCGTCGACCATGTGTTCATGCCCAAAACCTCGGCGGCTGCCGCAAATCACCGCGAGCCGCACGAGGCGGTACTTTCTGGCTCTTCCGCTGGCAAGGTGGCGTGTTGGCCCGAGAGGGGTATCACGTCCCAGGTCAATGCGCGGAGCACAGGCGCACATGGCCAACGCCGGTGTTGGGGGAGTCGTCAGGCCTTTCGGCCCGGGCGTCTCTGGCGAACGAATTCCAGCAGTCGAGGCGACGGGGACGCGACATCGAGTTCACAGCCGAACATGGTGCCTCTTACCAAGGATTGTCATTTTCCAGAGCGAGGCGACGCGCGATCGTCGCCAGCCCACCACGACTCTCCAGGCCGTCGGTTACTCTTGACGATTCGGCGCGGTACTCCGCTCCGGGTTCACTTTCGCTTACCATGACTTCCCGTAACTCGACGCTCTCCGTGCTGGCGCTAAGATCGAAGACGACGCGAGAACTCAGGCTTTCCGCCGTGAGCTTCGACGTAAAAGCGGAGGATTGATCCAATCGGGAGCCAAACGAAGAACGGTGCTAAATCCCAAGGACTCCCAGGGAGCCGCATACGAGCGACGGAAATGCTTAACGGGCGCGGTGCGGTAGCTGCAGGCCGTGAACGATACAGCATAGGTTTTGTTCTTGGCGATTGAGCCGGAGAGGATTTAAAGAGTTGGACGCTTCGCGCCTTTGGAGCCTTCTCGGCTACTGATGACGATGGCAATGAGTCCGGGCAGATCCATGGGCTGCAACAAGGCGGCCGGGCGCTTCCGAACTTGCCAGGTCCATTGTCCGTCGAAAAGTGAAAGGTCGGCGATCTCGACGGAGCCATCGCTTCCCCCAATTCGAAAACGATGCGGTACCGTCGTGTTCGTGGATCGAAGGTAGCTGAAAAGCCTGCCATTGATCGGTAAGCGATATCTCTTGATACATGCCGTAACCGGTCCACAGGGCCGCATTGCGACCGATGGATACGAACATCGAACAGGGTTGGGTCGATTTGGCGCACGAAAGCCAAGCGTATAAGGCTGCTTCTCCGTGACTCGCACGCCTTCCCGCACGACTGAATCTGGCCTGCTTTTCCGCCTCCCAATTTCGTAATGTCGATGCCAACTTGTTCCGGATGGGAAATCGCGCGCGTGATCTTGGATTCGATCCTTCGCGATTGAACACTTTCCAATCGCCATTGAATTGGACATCCGCGATTTCCAACGACGTTGCTTCACCGCCGAAATTAAAGGAAAGCCGTACGTTCTTGTCGGTAATCGCTCCGAGGAACGGAAACGTGAACTCTTGCCAGTCGGTGGTAAAGTTTGACTTCGCGATAGAGTCCCGCCGAAAGTCCATGGCGCCCCGGTTCATGCTTATCATGCATATCATGGAACAGCGAGGTTTGTCGGCCGCGCGCCCCTGAGGATAACTGGTACGCCTGCTTTTCCCGAACCCCGAACGGATCGCTGTTGAGTTGGATGGTCCAGACGGGAGCCGGCGCATCGGCGATGGTGACGCGATAGGTATCGACTTTTCCCTCTTCGGGTGCAATCGTCGCGGGAGCATCTCCGTCGAGTTCAAGGTCCACATTCTCGAGCGAACCGAGTAACTGGGCGTTTTGGCGGTCGATTCGGTCATGGCTCCGATTGAACCGCCACTTCGGCTGCTTGTTCGGCCGCGGTATTGGCTCCAGGAGCCAAGGCGACGAATGCAAATCCAGCCAGGAGCACCCGTTTCATCATGTAGCCATGCCGATTTCCGCCTTCCAAGCGCATGCCATCTTCCTCGAATCGACCAATTTCAAAGCCTGACCACCGCGATTCGCCACCAGTTAGCGAACACGTGCGTATGAAAGGGATACTTCACGAACGTGGGCGAAACAAGCAAATATTCGAACACCGTACCCGAAAGAGCGTCGCGCCCCATCTTCTCCCGAACGGGAGGGAGAAACGTAGAGCCCCGTTGGCGCTCCGTCGTTCACCTCGTTCTCTTCGGTCGAAACGCCGATTCGATCAGGTCCTGAGAAAACCCCACGGGAACCGAGCCAATGGCCGCGTATTGATAAACAGCAGCCAAAAAGATCTGTTGCAGCGTGCTGAAAACGATGGTTACGACGATGACGTAAGCGACGACGATCCCGCTTCCCACCGCGATGGGAATCAGCGTCTCGAAATGAATCGCCAGCCCAAAGGAGACTGCCATGCCGACCAATGCCCCAAGGTAAAAGAGGAACTGGATGCCCGCCAGTGAGACTTGGCCAACGAGCGTTTCTCCCCACGTCTTTCGAATCAGTCCCGCCGATCGTTGGACCGCTTCCATGGGGCCTATTCGCTCCGAGGCAAGGATCGGCACGATCAAATAGGTAACTAGGGCCCATGCCATACCAACAAAACGGAGTACGATCTGGCCAACGAACGGAACTCGCTCCTCTACCTGTTTGAGAATGGTGCCAACCGTCGCGCTAAGCAGCGCCCAGCCCAGAATCTGTGGAAGTCTATCGATGGCTGCTTGGAGCCCATCGCCGAGCGTCGGGTCACCACCGGAAAATCGTTCGATGACGCAGCATGCCAAGGCCGTGTTGAAAAACACGATCACGAAGGTCGTCGTCAGATAGAAGAGAAAAGCCACCGCCGCGGGCACCAAATGCTTTACGCTCAGCTTCCGAAAAGGAAGTCCTCCCTGATTTACACCTTGATGCGGATCGTCGGGCTGGATAAAGAAATGCGCGTTTTCCCTTATCGTCGGCGAAACAACGATTGGAACGACGAGGGAGGCCATCAAGGCGAAGCAGGCAACAGTGCTGAAAACCGGAAACAAGAGCAGCTCCTTGTCCAGGCGCAGCACATGCCAGCTTTGTTGCATCAATTGCCAGCCACGAGCGATGGTTGTGAACATGCGAAAAGCTCCCCTATTCCGATAGGCCACGTTTCCGTGTTCAAACAACCGTAACATTAAACAGCCAAAACCGTACAGGGAAATCGACGCGATTAGGGGTTCAGCCAAAATAACAGGCAGGGAACCATTGCCGCTCCTGCAAGTAATGCCGAGGTCAGGCTCCAATTGCTGGACGTCGCGAATGACGGCTAGCGCCACGTTGCTCCGAGCGATTGGGCAGCGACACAAGCCAATCCTTTTCTGAACCTTACTAGCGGTCGTGAAGCTCAGCCGAGGAAGGAATAACCGAGGCCGCGGTAAGTCGGAACGCGCCCCAAAACCTGACCGTTTGAAAAGAGCAGGTAGTCGTTGAAGTGTTCCGCGAGTTCCCCGGCTTTTGCATGCCGGAATAGGACGGGATCCCCCATTTTTAAGGGAGAGTTCTTTTCGACGATGAGTGGTGTCTGCACCTCGCCACATCCTTCCATGGACACCAATCGTACGCCGAGGGGCAGGTGAGGGACGGGAACTTTTTCCCAGCCTGGTTCGCCGGAGGCGATATAGCCACCGCCATGGCATGTCACGTAACCGGGATCCGACGACCGGACCGTCTGCAAGGCGAAAAAACAAGCCGGCTCGATCGGCACGTCGGAATAATAGCTAAACAGATGCGAGCAGAGAAAACCGGAGCCCACCGTCAACTCCGTGAGCCAAGGTTCATGGACGGCGTGGGGCGCGCTTCCCGTGCCGCCCCCATTGAAGATTTCGATGGAAAACCCCCGTTCGGTGAGTGTTTCGGCAATGGCGCGCCGCTGATCGGCGACCGCGCGTATGGACCGCCGCCGTACCCATCGAACCATCGGGTTCGCCATGCCCTTGAATGGATTCGAATCCCCAAGCCCCGCGACTTGCGCTTCATAACCCATCAGGCCGATCGGCTCGATGCCGGGCATCGCGGAAATTCTCTCGAATACGTTCAGCACCTCTTGGGCGGACCGAAGCGGACTACGACGCACGCCCAAATGTACTTTGCCCCAGAAAAAACGTAGTGACATATCGACGTCGAGAGTCACGGGAAAGGGCGTGGCCAGGCCATTCATCGCCTTTGAAAGAACTTCCGCGCCGTCCACGGAATCAATCATGAGTCGAATCCGCCGACCTCGCGCGTGGGCTTCTCGGAGAATTCGCAGGTCCGATTCCTGCCGAGTCGGATAGGCGATCAGTAAATCGTCGAATCCGAGATCGGCGAGAAAGACCGCCTCTTCCGCTGAGTAGCACATGAGACCGCAATAGGGGGGACCGTACGCCAAAACGCGCGCGATCAACTCGGGCACGCGCACGGATTTGGTGGCTAGTCGAAGGCGATGACCGTGGCCGGCTTGTTTCAGCACCGAAGCAAAGTACGCCACATTGCGATCAAAGGCGTTCAAATCGACGACGACCGCGGGTAGCCGCTCGTCTCGGAGCAGTTTTCGCCAGGTGTCATATTCCATGGGAGCCGTCGACTTGGCGATGGGGGGACCAAACTGGCATTGCGGACTCTTCCTGTCTGCGGACTCGGCGACCGATGTCGGCGCGCCGAGCTTCGCGAACTGATCCGCGGTGTGCGAGCGGTCCGTGCTAGCCACGGCGTTATCCCTTGAGTGCCGCGATCAAGAGGCCGGGTAATTTGAACAGCGACGGCTTGTGGTAAAGATCGACCACTTTCTGAGTCACCGCTCCCGCGTTGCGATTCGACGGGAACCACAAAGGCCGCGGCGAAGGTGAGCCCGGTCCTTCGGCGAGAATCCCGATTTCTCCGCCCGGTCCAGCATGTAGGTATTGTGTACCCAGCCAATGCCGCTCTTGGGATCCTCGAGCGTTCCGCCGGGGAATCCACCCCAGGGAGGACTCATCATGGCGTAGGCCAAGGCGGACCAATAGTTGATGCCAACAGTTCCGAAACGCAAGTCGCAGATCGCACGCTGGAACACCGCTTCGTTTTTCAGATCTGCGGAAACTCGGATGAACGACCACGGTACATCCGAGCGTACTAAAGTCGCTCGTTGGCGAACTCCGTCGCTTTTTCAAGACTCCGCCTCGCTCGGCGCGTCAATTGCCGTCTCGACGAAAACACCGCCGCACGACTCTTCCTGGAAATACAGCGGATCCTTGTTGGGATCAACGCTCCGGATCAACGTCCAGGGGAGGGCACCTTGCTCGACGCCCGCCGGCTCCTTCTTGGCGAACTTCTTGAATCGATCAATGGCGCCCGGATAGTAGGCCTTGCGAGGCGGAACCGTTCGCAAAACTTCCTCGACCTTATCGAGAAATTGTTGCCGTTGTGGCCAATTCTTCCACGTTATCACGCACTTGGTCGCGACGCAGTTGAACGAACCATTGTTTACAACGGACGCGACCAGGTTCTCCGCCTGATAGGCGAGTTCCTTGTCCTTGTAGGGGCCAGGTACCATGATCCATGGACTGACGTTCCCCAGTTCGCTAGTGATCTTTTTTGCGAGCAAGGGGGCTTCTTCCGCTTTGCGGCGATCTCGCTCTGGACCCGGAGGTCCCCAGACGATCGTGTCGTGGGAGTAGACCGAACCGGTGATGTGCACCTCGTCGACCAAATCGTGGCCGATGGCATAGGCGCCAATATCGGCACCCCCGTAAATGACCCGCAGATAACCAGCGTCGATGAGCGATACAAACGCCTTCTCGAAAATGGGGCCCAGGTACTCATTGACTGGGTTCATCTTGAGCAGGCAGACCTTGCCCTCTTGGAAAAACTTGCTGAAGGCGTCCGTCGGCGCGATGCTCGATACATTTCCCGCTCCGAGCACCAAGGCAATTCCGGTATCACGGCAACCGTCCCGGTAGTAGCTCGCCATCGTGCTGGAAAGGTTCTCTTTGGTGACCCCTTCTTCCATCACGACGTGCGCTTTGAAACCCGTGAAGGCGATGGCGTCGAAGAGGCCACGCGTGGGAACGACTTGAACTCGGAGTTTACCGTCCGGGCCTTGAGTGATCTCGCCGGGAAGTTGCGGCACGCCGTAGGCCTCGATGTCGGCGAGACTCCGCATGATCAAGCGAAGGTAACGAGCCGTCGCCAACGGTCCATTGGCGAGTTCCTCCGAACCGAGCGAGGAACCGAGCTTGAGACCTTTGGCCTTACAAGCGGCGGCAACCCACTCGTCAACATGAGCCATCATGCCGTCGAGGCACGCACTCGCGATCGCAATTCGATCACGAATCGACAGCGTGGGAACCCGAGATTTCGCCTGATTCAATTCCTCCAGGTAGCGATCGACGGTCTCCTGCGAGGTGACGTTTCCCGTTTTTTCGACATAAAGCGATGCCGGTGCCGCTGCAATGCTCATGCTGGACTCCCATCACTCCCTGACCAAGACCCGTAAAACCATTCGATCGTGAATGCAACCTCTCCTTTATAGCCGATCCCGCAACGGAATCCACGCTTCGAGGATTTCCCGTGGCGATACAGAGCATCAGTAAAGTAATGTCGTATTTCCCGGTCCGGTCGCTTGGAGAGCCTTGGCGCTCGTCGCGAGTAGCGGCGTCCATGGATTAGCTCCCGGCCCCGACATTGCTTTTCTAAGCGGCAATATCACTGTTCCTCGAAACAAGACGCGTCAAGAACGAGTCGCGAGATCCCGTCAACATCCCGTCTCTGTCTTCGCGGACGGCCCTGTCTCGCGAGTGCTTTTCCCAAGTTCGGCTGTTGATACCCGGAGCCGAATGAGGGATAAGAGAGCATCAGGCCGAACCAGGCCATCGCCAATGCGGGCGCGGTGGCCGTCGAGGTGGTTTCACTACCAGGTTGGGGATCCCGAGCCAATCGACCTCGAAAATCGGTTTCGATTCTCTTGGCGGCAGAAACATCTCGAACGCGATAGGCTAGGGGGTCCACGACATGCAGAATCCGCGCAATCTGGTGGAGCTTGCCGAAGGTGCTTTCGAAAAAAGCGGTGAGCGACTATCCCTCATCTTCGAAGGGGAAAAGTACACCAACCGGCAGATCCTCGAGCATTCGCGACGTCTTCACAACGCTTTCACCGATCTGGGACTCGAGAAAGGAAAGATCGCGATCCTGTTCATGATCAATCACCCCTTGGTCTATGGCGTCTTCCAGGGCGTGTTTCGCACCGGCGCCACTATCGTTCCCGTCATGTTTCAGGCGACCGCGGCGGAACTTCGATTCGTCCTCGAAGATACCAAGGCGGAAGCGATCATCACGGATGCGTTTTGCCTGGATCGAGTACGGGAGGCGGTCGCGGGCTTGGAAAGCGTTAAGTGGGTCGCGGTACGCGAAGGGAAAGATGATTCGGACCGAAAGCCGCGCGAGATCGCGCTCGAACCGCTCGCGGAGCAAGAACCGTCGGCGCGAATACCCAAGATCGACACCGACGACACGGCGATGCTTCTTTATACCTCCGGGACCACCGGACGATCGAAGGGCGTGATGTTGACTCACGGCAACCTGATCGCCTCCGCGCTCGCGGCACACCACGGCCACGAATTGCAGAATTGGCGGATTCCACGGATCGGACTCTCTGCCATGCCGATGGCTCACATATTCGGAGTCGCGGTCATGAACGATGGGTACCTTTGCCCCGAGCATCTTTACCACTCGGCTTATTCCGTGCAAATGCGGTGGTTCGAGCCGGCGAGATTCGTGCAATTCCTTCACGACTACAAGTGCACCACCATGGCCGCGGTGCCGACCATGCTCGCGTTATTGCTCAATGTCCCCAATCTGGACAAGTACGATTTTTCGAACCTGAAAGAGGTGATTTGCGGCGCGGCTCCGTTGCCGCCGGAGTTGGCCCGCGCATTCATGGATCGTTTCGATTGCCGAATCCGGGAAATCTACGGCATGACGGAGAATGCGGGTATCGCGTCCGCCAATCGCATGTCGTTGGATTTCAAACCCGGCTCGGCGGGCAAGGCGTATTATAACTGCGAGATCAAAATCGTTGACGATCAGGGTAATGCACTCTCTCCCGGGGAACGGGGAGAAATCTGCACCCGCGGACCCGCGAACATGAAGGGGTACTTTAATCGGCCAAAGGAAACCGCCGAGGTCCTTCAAGATGGTTGGCTCCGTTCCGGCGACGTCGGCTATCTCGACGAGCAGGGATTCCTCTATGTCGTCGACCGCAAAAAGGACATGATCATCCGGGGTGGGGAAAACATTTACCCTGCGGAATTGGAGGATTCAATTTACAAAATCCCCGAGGTCGCCGAGGCCGCCGTTGTAGGGATCCCGGACCCGGTTTTCGGTGAAAAGGTGATCGCGTTCGTGGTTCCACGTCCAGGTGTCCAACTCACGGAGGAATACGTTCTCCGGCAGCTTCAGGGGCACGTGCGGAAGTTCAAAATTCCCGCCAAAGTCCACGTTGTCGGTGCGCTGCCCAAGGCAGGGGTAGGGAAAATCCTCCGCCGGCAGCTGCGGGAACAGGCCAAGCAGCTCGATGAAAAACAGCTCGATGCCTGACGGCGGGTTGGCCATTCCATCCGTTCCGAACTGCGATTGACTCAAAGAGATGGGTCAGGTATTGGGCGCGCCTGGAAAAATCCAGGATTCCGGTGCCATTTAAATGCAAATGCTGCGGGGCGCGATGCGGGTCGGGGCGTTGTTCGCAATCTTGGGAACCGCGTGTTCCCGAGATCTTGCCCGGGTGCATACGCCTGAACTTCTGACCGTTGACGATGCCTCCGCCATGGCTCATGGGCCAGGAACCGGGCCGAGTCGAACCGACGGTAGCCAGGTGCCGCCAAAATCCGAATGGAAAATCTACACGAGTCTTTCAGAACGGAATCATCTTTCGGACGGCCAAATCATGACGGTCGCGTTTGCTCCCAGGCCAAGTTCGAAAGACCAGTACCTGCTCGTTGACCTTGGTTCGGTAACCACCGTCAGTGAAGTCGTGCAGATTCATTCCTCTCCCAATGGCTATCCGCGTCGATATCGGATCGACGTCGCGGGAGAGCATAACTTTCCCTACGAGCTGGCATTCGTGGGTGAAGGAGTGGCGGGCAGCTCGCGAGCCGCTTTCAAAAAGCCCGCTTCTTGCCGTTTTCTCCGAGTCACTTTGCTCGATACGTCGGACCATCCCTGGGACGTGGCCGAGCTTGAGATTCACTAGGCAAATCTGATCCAGGCTATTTCAACAAGCTGGCGAAATATCGGCCGTATTCCGCCAATGGCCGCGGCATTAACGTGCGGCAAAGGACGTCCGTTGGTTTCTGCAAAACGATCGAACGTTTCAGGCCATTGACAAAGCCACTTTTCTGTCCCGCGCGAAACCCGCGACGATAGCCAACCAGGTACATCGAAAACGCGGCGGCTAATAAACCGACGGACCAAAGGACGTGGATTAACAGCATGACTCGTCTCTCGGCCTCCATGAACCTATTGAGACTCAGAAAAGTAATGGCGTAATTCCCGGCTCGGCCGCTAAGAGGGCCTCGGCGTAAAGCGAACTAATGTTCTGAGCGGCACTAGGCGGGAGTGGACTTTCGTTATCCAAGTCTAGCTCACAATCCCGCCGTGCGGTCAAATCTTGGATGGATCCCCTTTTCAAGTCATGGGCTGGCTTTGCGGCTAACGGACATCTATCCCTCGCGTGATTACGCGGCATCGAAACAACGACTTCCCGTTCCAATTTTTGAAGTACGTTTCCGGCGTCGTCACGAGTCCCATGCTACCCACTGCCATTCCTCATCAAATTCCGTATATTTTTGTCCAGTGCGAGAAGGGATGTCTCGTCCGCGGGATTATGAGGCGTTCTCGCGCGACTTCAATTAACGCGAGGAAGGAAGTTGCCATGCGAGTGTTTCGACGGATCGTTTGGACCCTGGCGGCGATGCTTGTTCTCACTGCGACGAGCCACGCAGCCGACACCTATACGCTGGATCCCTCTCATGCGGGAATGTCCTTCATGGTGTCGCACCTAGGGTTGAGCTACTGCCACGGCCGTTTCAATGAACTGGCCGGCGAAGTCGAATGGGACGAGGCGGATCCGAGCAAGTCCAAGTTCACCTTGACGGCCAAGACGGAAAGCGTGGATACCGGCAATCAAAAGCGGGACGACCACCTACGTAGCCCCGACTTTTTCAACGCCAAACAATTTCCCACCATCGAGTATCGAAGCACCTCGGTGAAAGCCGTTGACGGCGGGTTCGAAGTCGCCGGTAATTTGACCATGCACGGCGTAACCAAGCCGGTCACTTTCACGGTCAAGGGTGGCAAAAAGGCCGAATTTCCTGCAGGTACTCAACGGATTGGCTTTTCCACCCGCCTAACCCTCAAGCGGAGCGAGTTCGACATCACCGGCTTCCAAGAGGCCATAGGCGACGACGTGTTCGTGGCCGTTAGTTTTGAAGCCATCAAGAAGTAGTCGATGCCGTTGGCCCGTCCGAGGGGACGAGTGGTAAGGGAGGTCTCTCGCCATGCCGGACCCATTGCGGATGCTCATGGCCTCGGGCGGGGCAGCGCTTGTCTCTGGCACCTTTGTCTTGATCTCTTCCCTGTCGTTTTTTCACGCGTCCCCTTTCCGGGCACGGACGTTGTGGATTGTCGGTATCGGCGTGGGTTTCCTCGTCGGTTGCACGCTCTTGGGACGTGGGCCGCGTGGTTCCTTTGCCGAGGACATCGGCAAACCGGTTGTTCCTTTGGGTAATCCCCGCGACCATCATCGTGGAAATCGCCGCCGGCCATTCCCAACTGCCACAGTGGGGCTCCTGGCTCCTTCGGCTAGTCGTCGCTGGCTCGGTCGCTCCCCTTTTGTTGAAAGGTACCGTTTATCTGGCGGACTTGGGTGGACCTGGGTCACGCGGTGGTCGACGGCAGCGGCCTTCATTCTCACGGCGACGCAATTCTCGTCATACTCGGATGGTGCGTGCTTTGTCGCCTTCACGCTGGGCCTTCCAGAAGACTTTTGGAAATCCTGCTCGCGACGACTTCCATTGCCGCGGGCGTTACCGTCATGCTTTTACGGGATATTTGTCCGGTGGACAACTCGGCTTGCCCTGGCGGGAGGTATTTCGGCGCTGCCGTTTCGTTTTCAACGCGGGCCGGCGGAGAACCGCCCCCTGGGGATCGTCGTCGTCGGCTTGGCGAGCGTCCTTATGCTCGGATGTTTTTTCGGAACATTGCATCCCGCGGCAGCTTTACTGCTGTTCTCGGCCCCGGTCATCGGAGGCATGGGAGCAGGGCTCCTTTGAAGCAATTCGCCAGGCCTTGTGATGGGGAATGGGGATCGTCCTCTACCTGGTTTTGGTCGGCGGCGTTTTGTAGCATGTGCAACGGATCTATCGCGAGGATGCAGCGACACCTTCGAATGCCCCGTCAAACGCCGAACCGTCCGTGAACGACTACCTGAACTTCGGCAGGCCTTCCTAGCCTTGTTCGAAGGGATCCTGTCCAGCCTCCCTAGGGTTGGTCGGAAAATCCTGGGGCGGAGTATCGACCGATTGTCGTCGCTTGCTCGCTTCTGCCACTCGTTCGGCAAGTTTTTGCCGGACGACATATTCCAGTTCCGGAGAGGGGACGCGTGAATCAGGTGGCGAGAGGATGCCCCGAACATTGCGGTAGATCTGGAGAGGCGTGAACACCAATCCCCAAGGAAAGCCCCACCAGCCGAAAAGTCCAGAAAACAAGATCCCGCCCACCTTCGATTGCTAGCTGCAGCCTGCAGCTTCGCACGCGAGTTTTTATGTGACGTGAACCAGATGGCCGACCATACGGTATGTGTCACGTGAACGTCGACGGGGCCAGGGCCGTTGCACTTGGGACATTCGCCCTGATGCAAGGCCGATATTTCACGCGCGACGAGATGAGAGGGAATTTGCTCGGCAACCACGTTCAGGAAGCTGTTTCTTTGGCACTTTTCGTTGCAGTACCGCGCGTCGGCTTCTTTGACTCCCCCAAAAACGATCCAGTTGCCGCAATTACTGCATCGAGGCATGGGCAAATCTCCTCCGATGGGACGATTTCACGCAGCAGGTCCGCGGTGTTGGATGGGAATCACGAAACAACGGCAGGTTTGCCGTTCCGCCGAAAAACCTTTGTCAACGACCGAATGGACGCGAGGCATTGATCCTAACGTGCAACGCCCGTTACCGGAACAAGAGCGAACCTGATCCAGAGCCTGAACGTTTTGAATGACGGGAATGAGTGTCATGCACGTACCGGCGATCGTGCGAGACGATTGCCTGAACTTGCAAACTCGGCCCGTTGTTCATCCACGGTAATTCTGGTTCGAACGCGACCGCGCCCGGCACTGACGACCGGCTGAAAGCCGCCTACCCGCGCCCTCCACCTGGGCAAAAGGTCCGTTCGGTCCGGCAATCGGCTGGAGGAGGTTCGCCGCGGGACCGTTCCCCTCTTCTTCAGCTTGCGCCGCCATTCGTCGTTGTAGCTGAATCTTCGGACTCAAGGTTGGTTTGCTCCTCAAATGTTCGGCGGATGCAAACTCCTCATCGGCGGCAATAGGGGTTCGCTTGGTTCGGCGTCCCTCCTCGAGTTCAACGGTCAAACGACCTTCGCCGTCGACCAGCGTAACCGCGTGACGTTCACGCTTTTCGCTCGCTGTTCCCTTGCGTTTGACGATGTCGATGTGGACGACGCCTGAAGTCGGTTGCCCCCATACCGCGCGCAGCAACAACTCGTATTTCCCCGCGAAGGCCTCCGCGGCGACGTACCGTTCCTTTCCTCCCGGAGCATCCGAAGTCAACACGCCCCCCTGTACGGTGCGAGGCATGGAGGGAGAGCAGAGTAGGTCCCCTGGTTCCACGACGCAGGCATCGACGTCCGCCTCTCCAGCCCACTGCACGAGGATTTCCAAATCACGAATCCGCGGCGCTGAGGCCATGGCTTCGAGCCGGTCGGCATCCGCCAATTTACCCTCGGCGCGGAGTATCGACGCGGTCCGCTTGAGTAGACGCACGGTCTCCTGGTGCGCGAGGTCGCCATCGGGCGTCCACTCGCGCGAAAGCAGTTGGTCCGCCGCCCAAACCATGGATTCCACGTTCTTGGCCTCGGCGGCGATGGACAGCATGTCGAAAAACGTGTTTACCGAATCCGGATGGACCACCGCGGTACCCTGAAGTAATTCGAGAGCTGCGGCCGGCTGGCCGAGGGACGCGAGCGTTTCCGCAACTGCCCGTCGAATGGCCGAGGACCGAGGCTTCAGATCGACAAGTGACAGGAACGCGTCTCGCGTCTCCGCCGCCGGCGCACCCGACAGTTGCAGCGAAATCGCTAACGCCTCCTGCATCCACGCCTCCCCCGTCTGATGTCGCAGCGCCGACTGGAGCATGGCGATGACTTTGTCGTGCTCGTTTTCCGACACAAGCTTGGCAATCGCAGGGCGAAGATATTCTCCGGGTACTGGACGCTTTTGGAAGAATGCGTCCCCATCTCCCACCTGCCGGATGATCTCTTCGACTTTTTCGCGAAGATCCGGACCGTCACCCCGCGGGGTCCGATTCGGCGCTCGCGGACGATTTCCTTGTCCGTTGTTCTGGTTATTGTTGAAGTTGCCCGGAGCGGCGGTTCCACCGCCACCAGAATTGAGCCCCGTTCCCTGGCTCCCCAGTCCTCCCCCGCTAAGGCCCGTGGCGCCCCCTTGAAAGTTCACGATCGGAGTCACCAGGTCACCGACCGGGTAGACCTTGGTGATTAGATTTCCCGTCGCGACCTCCGTGGTCGTCAGTTGAAGTACCCCATCCTGGACCATGTACGTCATTTCCAAGGGGCGGAGTAAAAGCCGAAGCGCCGATTTCAGCGTCACTCGTTCGAGCCGCAGGGTGACCGGGGTATCGAGACTGACTCCCACTTGTTCCATCGCCGCCAGGTCGGGAATAACGTTCACACGCGTATAGTCGCGCAGATAGTTGATCACGTCCGAGAGGGGGGTCTCTTGAAATTCAAAGGTAATTGGTCGCGTGAGTGCTTCTCGGACCTCTTCTTCCGCCGGGGATACCGGCGCCAAATCGACCGCTTTGTATTTCTGCCTCCGGATGGTGATTTCCTCCCAGACCTTCGCGGGGGGATAAACCAGGGGCGTGCGGTCATCAAAGGGTACCGAGGAGGCGTCGATCGACGCCATCGCGCGCCACCATTGTTCTCGTTTCATCGCCTCGGTCTGCTCGGCTTCCGCGTAATGCCGCGCGAGATTCGCGCGCCATTGGCCCGCGTGTCCCACGAGAGAATCGGGATCGGCCGCTACAACATCGCTGGCCACCCGTTCCGCTTCGAGGTATTCCCCGGCGTCGAGCAATGCTTGATATCGCGACATCAATTCCTTCGTCGCCTGCTGCCGTAGGAGTTCCTCGCGGTCGGCGCGCCGCCTGGACTCCGCCATCGCGGACGCCCGATCGCGGAGGAGTTGCTCTTCTTCGCTCCGCTGTTGCTGTCGCGATAACGTTCGTAGTTGCTGTTCGATGCGGCTTCGGAGCATGCTCGCATTCTTGGACCGTGGATCCTCGGAAGCTTCCAAAGCAGCCAAGGTCCCTTTGAGCATGCGAATGCCCGCCGCCGGGTTCGTGCGCGCCAACCTCTGGGAATCCGCAAGGGCGTCTCGAACCATCTTCTGCAGTCGCTGGGCTTCAATCTTCTCGCGTGCATTCGCCTCTTCCAGGGAATCTGCGGGTGCCGACTTCGATAGGTCTCGAGAGGAGGGATCCGCGGAAGGATTCTTGCCATCATCCGCGTTTAAGGGGCGCGATTCGTTACCGGCAACCGTTTTTGTCGCGGACGCCTCTTCTCTGGGATCGGGGCCGGAACGAAGCTTGGCGACCGCGGTGAGTCCGGAACTCGCTTCCAGATCCTTGGGTTCGGAGGCCAAGGCAAGCTGGTAGAGATCTTCCGCAAGGGGAAGTTGCCGGCGCGCCAAGGCGGCTTTCGCCTGGGACAGAATCCATTCCGAACGAATGGTCGCGGATCGCCGGGCGAACTCGAGAGCCGTGCTCCCCTCCGTCCAGGGGGAAGAATTTGGAACCTGGTTCCATCGCGTCACGAGTTCCTTGAGATACGCGTTGTCGTCACCTCCTTTGGCGATCAACGCCGTCCCACGCACGGGGATCGAATGTTCTTCCGAAGCGTCCCTTGTCGTGGCCGTCATTTCAAACGTCATTTGATCGGCGGGAGTCCATTGTCCCACGATTAGCAACGAGCTGCCGACAGCCAGTGGACTTAACGTCTCAGGCAACATCTGCGTCACGCCGGGATCAAGCTTCAAACGCGACAGATACCACGGCGATTGAATCCATGGGGTGATCCCCGCTTTCTCGGATCGGTGGAGAAACATCTCGGCAGTGATTACTTGACCGCCCGTGCGCGCGGGCAGAGGGCCGAGATTTCCATCCGGCACTTTCCTGGCGGTCATCACGGTAAACTCGTGACAGACCACGCCCGAATCGACGTACCGCTGGACGAGGAGTTCCCTTTTGTCGGGCGACAATTCGCCTCCGACCAGAGCTTGTTCCGGAGTCGGTTCTCCACCGATGTAAACGAGCACCTTCGGCAGACTCCCATTTCGATCGGCGATCCAAGGCTCGACCGCCGCCAGCGTTCTCGTGAGACTCGACAATCCCGAGGGAATTTGACTCTCCAGCGATCGCACGGCTTCTCGAAGCGGCTCGGAACCCACGGCGGCGGGACGACGCAAAAGGGGAGTCTCCGGCGTGCGAGTCAGCCAGATTTGCACTCGGCTGCCGCCGACTAATCCTCCGATGAGCTGGCGCGTCGCCTTGATGGTTTGTTGAAAGAAAAACCCCCGATTGACTCGCGGACAGGTCAACGACCAAAGCCAGGTCGACCGCGCGGGCGTGCCGACCTCCTTGGGCGTGGAGCAACAACGCGAAATACCCGGTTCCATCGCTGCTGGCATGACTTTCCAGTTGCGTCTGAAACACCGGCGATTGGCCTAGAAACCCGGGGCGCGAAATACTGCAGCACGACCAGCGCGGGAAAGGCAGGAACAGCGTGCGTGGAAATGCCGCAAAGGAGACCTAAGCAGGATTTTTGTCCCGCCATCATGCACCTCTCCGGCCATAGCGTCAAGGTCGAATTGCGTGTGAAGCGATGCCATCTTTTCCCGCACGGTGGAACATGGCGATACCGACGGGAATACCAGGATGCTTCGTCGAGCGGCGACAAAGCCCGGACTTCCGGACCATCGAACCTGAGATTCCTCGGCAATCCAATGACAAATGTAAACCGGTCGGAAAGTTGCAATACGGGTGGAGAAGGGAATAGGCATACCGAGCTTCGCACTGATCATATGGTGGCGACACAAAAAAAAAAAAAAAAAAAAAAAAAAAAAAAAAAAAAAAAAAAAATCTGCCGGAGCAAGAGTGCAGCCACGGTGTTCAAAGGGACCGGCAAGGAGCGCTTGCACCGACCAATTTGAAGGTTCAGTGAGCTCGTTTGAGGAAGGAATGAAGCCAGGTAGGCTATCCGTGTTATCGGAGTCATCCATGGTTGAATGTTTGTTTTACATCTCGGAAGTCGGAAGGAAGGAATCCACGGATTTCACGGATCACGCCGATGAAGTGGCCAAGAGAGAAGGTATCTAGGCTGCGGATTTGCCTCTTCGCATTTCTAATGCTCGCTCTCCACGGGTCGTGGAGGAAATCCATGTCCGCGAGAATCTTGGAGTTGCCGACGGACGCTCAATCCAGGGACTTCTGAAACCGCCAAATGCTCAAGGACAGGATGACGACGCAGCAGAGAATCAATCCGAAGACCGGCTGGGCCAGATCCATCAAGTGCGCGCTTCGGAGGATGATGCCACGAAGAATCTCGATGAAGTAAGTGACGGGCAAGGCGAACGACGCCAGGTACATCACGGTTGGCATGTTGTTCCGGGGAAACACGAAGCCGGAGAGCAGGATGGATGGAAGCATGATCAATAGGGCCATCTGCATCGCCTGAACCTGATTTCTCGCAAACGTGGAGATCATCAGGCCGAGCCCCAGAGTGCAGAACAAAAACAGCATCATGAGCATGTAGAGCAAGCCGATGCTCCCTTGGATGGGGACGCCAAACACCAGTACCATGACGTTAAGCACGATGGCGGATTCAAGGGCGCCAATGCAGAGATAGGGAAGAATTTTTCCGATCATCAGTCCAAAGCGGCCGACGGGCGTAACGAAGAGCTGTTCCAACGTGCCGAGCTCGCGTTCGCGCACGATGGCGAATGCCGTCAGGAACACGGTGACCAGTTGCAGTATCACGCCGACCAACCCCGGAACGAAGAAACGTTCGCTTAAGAGATCCGGGTTGTAAAGGAGTCGTGGTCGAACGTCGATGGGCAGAGTTGGCCTACCCTGGGGATCGCGCGCCGGGCCGATCTGGAGCGACTCGGCAAACGCTCTTGCTCGTTCGATGGAGCTGACCATGCCGAGCATCTTGACGGTATTGAGGGCGGTGGTGGCAACCGACGAATCACTGCCGTCGATGTAGACTCCGACCGTCGCCTGTTGCCGGCGAAGCAGAAGGTCGCTGTAGTTCGGCGGAATCTCGATGCCGACTTTCGCGTCCCCGGATCGCAAGAGCTTCAAGAACGACTCTTGATCATGTACGGTGTAGCGGATGTCGAAACGTTGGGTGTTGAACAAAGATTCGAGAAAGACCTGGCTTTCGCGCCGGCCGTCCATGTTTCGGACCACCGTTGGAATATTTTTCACGTCCATGTCGATCGCGTAGCCAAATAGAAGCAGCTGGACGGTCGGAATGAGAAACATGAAGACGAGCGTCGTGGGATCTCGGCGGATGTGTGCGAACTCTTTTTTGCAGATGGTCCAGAGTCCGTTCGCCGGTCGTTCTTTCTCCACGGGACCGACGGGAGGAATCGAGCGGGGGCGTTCCGCTATGACGGCGGACGCCTCGGCGGGTCCAATTCTCGGTTGCGTCGGACGAAGCCTTGCTTCCGATTTTGACAAGGTAACGAAGACGTCTTCGAGGGAAGGGCCGATTGGACGAAGTTCCGGCGGACCCTCTTGACCTTTTAACGTTTCGAGAATCGACTCCCGGCCGCTAGCCTCGTCCGCGAGCAAATGTATGGCTTTGCCGAACAACGGCGTCACGGATTTCGGCAGGGCCCGCGAAGGGTTCCAGTTGCTCGGCGTGCAACGAAGCTCCAGTCGCTGGGTACCAGGCGGAGTCACCGCCGGCAGTTTCTTCAACTTCTTCCGGTCTCCCCTCGACGATCAGTTTGCGAGGTAGATATAGCCGATATGGGAGCACCGCTCCGCTTCGTCCATGTAATGCGTGGTGACGAAGAGCGTTCTTCCTTCTCCCGAAAGTCGAAACAAGAGGTCCCAAAGTTCTCGCCACGGGGTCGATTCCCGCCGTTGGCTCGTCGAGAAAGGAGAACGTCCGGCTCGTGAATCAGCGCACGCGAGCGCCAGCCGCTGTTTCCAGCCACCGGATAGAGTTCCCGCCGGCTGTTCGGTTCTATCGCCGAGGCTCGTCAGTTCGAGTACGGCTTCCGTCCGATCGGCAAGTCGGCGTCCCCCGAGCCCGTAAATTCCGCCGTAGAAGTGAATGTTCTCCAAGACGCTCAGATCGGCATAGAGACTGAACTGCTGTGACATGTAGCCGACGCGCCGTTTAATGGCTTCGGCTTCGTGTTGAATGTCGTGGCCGAGGACGGCGCCCCTTCCCGCGGTCGGATGCAAAACGCCACAGAGCATGCGAATAACCGTGGACTTCCCGCTGCCGTTGGGGCCAAGCAGTCCGAAGATGGCCGACCGTGGGACTTGAAAGGAGACATCATCCAAGGCGACCAAGGATCCGAAATGGCGGGTCAACCGGTCGGTTTCGATTACGATTTCGCTCATGGCTGGCTGCTTTCACCGATCGTGATGTCCGCGGCCATTCCCGGTCGGAGCAAATCCATTCCCTCGGTGACGTCCACCTTGATGCGAAATACTTGCTTGCTCCTTTCCTCCGGAGTCTGCACGTTGCTGGGAGTGAATTCCGCTTGCCGGGATACGAAAGAGACTCGGCCGCCAAACTGCGATCGGGAAACCCGTCGACATGGATCTGCAGTTTCTGATTCAGCGAATGGTTCCCAAACGGTTTTCCGGCACATAGCGCGTACCCAAAGATGGCGAACATCCATTAAGGAAATGATTAAGCGCGTTGGCGGCGATAAGATCGCCGGGTTGTAATTCGACCGCTTCCACCGTCGCGGTGCTGGGGGCCTTGACCTCCAATATTCTTCGATCTGCTTTGGATCGATTCGACGAGCGCTCGCGTGATCGACGCGCGGCCGCCTCCGCGATTTCCTCTTTTCGATAGCCGTCTTTGATCATCGCGAGCTCCGCGTCCGCCGCCGGCAGCAACGAGCCTTCGATTGTTGAATTTCTCGCCGCGTACCTTCTTTCAACATTCCCAGGCGGCTTCGCTGAACTTCCACATTAGCGCGTGCGATCTTTCGTTCCGTCATGGCTTTATCGAATTCTTCCCGAGACGCGGACTTCGAACCCATGAGCCGTTCGATCTGCTGATAGCTGGCTTCCGCCAGCTTGATTCGCCTCCGCCAACTTCAAACTGTCCGCGGCTTCGTCGATTTCCCAGGTTACGGGGCCGGTCTTGGCTTGCTGAAAGGCGGCGAACGCCAGATCTCTCCGTGCTTGTGCTGCGCGACCTCTTCGGCTCGAAAGCCGCCGCCATTTTGTTGCTGGCGCCGCTCGCTGCCGCCAGTTCCCCCTGCTGCGCTAACAGTTCCAGCAGGTTGTAGGGTTCCAGTCGCAGTAGAATCTCCTCTTGACGGTCTGCCCTCTTGCACGAGGATTTCGCGAACTCGCCTCCGACGAGCCAACACGAATCTCGTCCGCTTCGATGAAGCCCGAAACGATCTTACGGAGGCGGAACTCGCGTCTGCTCCCAATACAGAGCCGCCACGCCCCCAATCACCAGAACCACCGGAATCACGATGCGCGGATTCATGTAGTCCTTTCCCCTCCAAGTCCCTAAATGAGCATCAGAAAAGTAATGTCGCAATGCCCGGCCCGGCCGCTCGGAGGGCCTTGGCGCTAGCCGCCATTCGCGGCATCCATGAACTGGTACCGGTCTCCGACGTTACTTTTCAGAGCGGCAATAGTCCAAGGGAGACAAGGGCGCCAGCCACGGTGGCTCACGCCGCGGCGCCGCTGGCACCATTGCGAGAACGCGTCATGATACGTATTGATGACATGCTGACGCCCGAAAAGCTAATGCCAAAGATCCATTCCTTATGGGATCTATCGGCTCGAAAGATTCTTCTCGTGGAACAGGCAACGAGGCCAGGAGATTCCGCGCCCGTATTTACGGTCGAGGGTAAATACCGCTCGCGCGGCTGGACGGAATGGACGCTCGGCTTCCAGTTTGGCGCCAGTCTGCTCCAGTTCGACGCCACGGGAGATCGGGAGTTTCTCGAACTCGGGCGTAATCGCACGTTTAAACGCATGGCGGATCATGTCACTCATTTCGGCGTGCACGATCACGGCTTCAATATCGTCAGCACCCATGGCAATCTCCTCCGTCTGATGCGCGAAGGACGGGTTTCCGATCAGGATCGGCAGTATGTGGAACTTGCCCTCCGCGTGAGCGGCGCGGTGCAAGCCCGGCGTTGGACTCGAACGGCAACCGGACTCGGCTACATCTATTCCTTCAATGGTCCGCATTCACTGTTCGCCGACACCATTCGGTCGCTGCGATCCTTGGCCTTGGCGCACCAACTCGGCCACGAAATGCTTAGTGAACGGGATGAGCGAATCAGCCTGTTTGAACGACTGATCGAGCATGCCCTCACGACGGCGCGATTCAATGTGTATTACGGCGAAGGACGCGATAGCTACGATGTTCCCGGCAGGGTCGCGCACGAGAGCCTGTTCAACACCAACGACGGACAATACCGGTGCCCGAGCACGCAACAAGGTTATAGCCCGTTCACGACCTGGACACGCGGGCTGGCGTGGATCATGTGCGGGTATGCCGAGCAACTGGAATACCTGGAGTCGGTGCCGGCCTCTCATTGGGATTCCACCCACGATCGAGACGAAGTACTCCGGGTCGTCGAAAGAGCGGCGCTGGTGACCTGCGATTTCTATATCGAAAACACGCCCACCTGCGGCGTTCCCTATTGGGACACCGGCGCGCCAGGCCTGGTCCGCATCCCCGAGTATCTCTCGAAACCCGCCGATCCCTTCAATGTGCATGAACCCGTGGACAGCTCGGCGGCGGCCATCGCCTGTCAGGCACTCTTGCGCATGGGATTGCGTGAACAACAGGGAGAGGGAGGGAAACCCGCGCGCCGTTACCTACAGGCGGGGTTGACGGTGCTGCAGAGCTTGCTCAACGACCCGTACTTGAGCACAAGACCAGATCACCAAGGGTTGTTGCTTCACGCCGTCTATCATCGGCCCAACGGCTGGGATCACGTCCCCCCGGGCCGGACCGTACCGAGCGGTGAATCGTGCATGTGGGGGGACTATCACCTTCGCGAAGCGGCACTCCTGGTGCAACGACTCGCCAAAAGGGAACCCCACCTACGGTTTTATACCCCCGCGAGCTAATGCCGTATCTCGTTGACTTGAGCGATAATACAGGCCATTTCCTCATTTCCATTCTCGGAAAGGCGTAATTCCCTCAAGTTGGCGGAATGGATTGCCGAAGAGACGTTTGCCGGATGGTTTCTCAATTCAGGCGAGGGTCAATTCAATGAAAGCTCAGCCGAATCAACCGTCGCGGGAACAGGTCCAGATTTTCGTGAATCAAGAGACGATGCCCGAAGTCCTTGAAACGTCGACCAAGCGATCGCGCATCCGTGAGGAATTGATCGCCTTGACGGCGCGAGATTTTTTGGCGAATGCCAATCGGCATCCCCTCCCGGCGGAGCATCGCAAAGCCGCTTAAAACTAACCAAAACGAAGTATTCGACGTGGGCTTCACTTCAAGGAGATGAGGTACGCCACGAGATTGCGAATGTCGCGCTTGGAAAGGTGCTTGGTGATGTCGTCCGGCATCGCTGACTTTCCTTGCCGGCGGTCTTCGATATCCGACTTGGCGATTTCGATCATGGCTCCTTCGGCGGTCATGACGCGCAATTTCTCCGCGTCTTCGTCCTTCAGAATGCCGGTCAAAACGGATCCATCGCTGGTCGCGAGAACGATCGATTCAAAACCCTTGGCGATCTTGTTGTTCGGAGCCACGATCGCTTCCAGTAGATACTCTCGATTTTGCTGACTTCCCACGTGCGACAGGTCGGGACCCACCTCGCCGCCACGTCCCTGAATTTTGTGGCATCGCAGACACGCGGCTTCGGTTCGCTCAAAAAAGATCTTCTTGCCATCGTCTATGTCGCCTCCGCTGAGCGTCTCGCGAAACGCGGCGAGAGCGTCGCCGTTGTTGCGCGCGTTTTCGAAGGCGGCCAGTTTGTCAGCGAGAAGTGGAACCTTTCGTTTGCCGGCGGATTCGAGCAAGTCGAGTTGGATTTCCGTCACGACTTCCCCGTTGGACAATCGATCGAGCCAACGGGAAAGCAAGTCATCACACGAAGGTTCGGAGATATCGGCGAGGATGCCGAAAGCATCTTGTTTCTCCCTCGTTTCTCCATTCTCCAGGACGTTTTCAAGCAGTTTAACGGCTTCGGCAGGTTGCGTCTTGGCCAAGAGTCGATATCCGGCGGTGCGAACGCCGCCGTTCTTGTCCTTGAGGGCCAACGGGATCGCATCAGATAACTCCCTGGCATCCAATGCTCCCAAAGCCGCCAATGCTTCAGAGCGAACGGATACCGGATTCTTCTGTTTGAAGATTTCGAAAAGAATAGGGCCGGCTTCCTGGATTCGATACGCTGCTGCCGCCTGAATCGCGGGCAAACGAACTTGCTCGGGTGAGTCCTTGAGGATCGCGGCGAGCACGGGCCTGAGGACGTTGGCGGGGTCCTCAACGCTTCGCCGGGGTAGGGGGCGCCAAACTCCGACGATCCGATCGCGGCCGGATGGCTGAACCCAATCCCGAAGCATTTCCGCGGCGTCCACGCGGACGCTGGTCGGTACATTCGCTTGTAGCGCGATGCTCGCGATGCGTTCGGCGTTTTCCTTCTTCCCGATGCGATAGTTCGCGTTCAATGCCCGACGCAGCACCGGTTCCGCCAATCCTTCCTGGTTCGCCAGTTCAGCCAAGGGGGCAAACGCTTCGGGAATCGGCACGTCATTGATCGCGCGGGCCGCCTCCAGGACGACCGCACCGTCCGAATCCTTGAGAAATCGGGAAATGGACGGATCTTCCAGGCGACGAAGCGCCAAAAGTACTCCGATTCGAACCGACGGGGAATCATCGTTCGCGGCGGCGTCAAATAGTTTGCCATCTCGCAGGCCCACCAGTCCCATGACGGCGGCATGGCGAAGATAGGCGTCCTCGTCTCGGTTTTCACGCAGGACGGCAAGAAGTGGTTTCAGGCCACGGGAATCGCCGAGTTTTCCAAGGGCCATGCAGGCAAAGAATCGGACCCGGGAATTCGAATCCTTACAGAGGGGGATGAGCGAAGTGACCGCCTCCTGAACCCGCAGATCGCCGAGCACTTTGCTCGCCTGGGCGCGCACTTCGGCATCCTCATCCGAAAGCAGTGGGATAAGAATCTCGGCTGCGACGGTCGGCTGATTACGCGAGATCTGGCCGATTGCCCAAATGGCGTGCAGGCGCGCCAAGAGGTGCGTTTTGTCGTTCGTCACGGTCTTGAGCAACGGCAGAGCGGCAGCGCCACGTTCGGCGAGGACAAATTGCGCCTCCTGGCGGATACGCATGTCGGAATCGGAGAGCAGGGTCCGTAGTTCTTCTTCGCCACGATCGGACATTCCCTCGGCCAAGAGTGTTTGCACTTGCTTAACACGGGGATCGTTTTCTCGCTTGGGATCGTTCAAACGGTAGATTCGACCTTTTCCCGGCTTGTTCCAGCCGTCCACCCAGTCAAGGACATAGAGGTTGCTATCGGTCCCGAAATCAATGTCGGTGGCGAGTACCGACCAGAGGAACTTGGACTCTTCTTTTAGGCGAAAGCTCGCGTTGCGTGGCTCAACCGTGAAGCTGCGCACCCCGCTGAGCCCGTAGACTCCCCGGAAATCGCAGATAAAGAATTTTCCCTTGTAGGAATCGTCGAATCCCGTTCCTGGATAGTAAGCGAGTCCCGAAGGGCCGTCGGTAATGTTGGCCAACGGAGGAAGCAGATAGCGGGCGAGTTTCGCCTTCTCGGGATCCCATAGCAGTTCCGCGTTCCATGGCCCACGCGGCGTCGGATGGGTGATGAATTGGTAGCCGATGCGCCAGCCGCTATCTCCCCCTTCGACCAGGTGCACGAGGCGAGCCTTGTCCCCCGCGTCGGAATTGTTGTCGACGGTGAACAAGTTGCCAAATTCGTCGAACGCCAACTCCTGCGGATTTCTCAAGCCGGTGGCGAAGACTTCGAGGTTGGTGCCGTCCGGGTCGCAACGCAAGACGCAGCCGGTGTCTGGATAGGCGAACGTTTTCCCTTCCGAGACCACGTTGAGGCCACGGTCACCAATGGAGAAATAGAGCTTGCCGTCGGGTCCCATCTTGAGGCCATGAAGATCATGGCCAAGGAATCCGACATGAACGCCGTAACCGGTTTGCAGGGACTTTTTGGTTTCTGCCTTGCCGTCGTCGTCAGTATCTTCCAGTAGCCAGAGGTCCGGTATACAGGTGAACCAGATCTTGTTGCCTCGCGCGAGAATTCCCGCGCCGATGCCATCGGCCGCGTTGCGAAATCCGTCCGCCAACACGGTGGAATGATCGGCAATGCCGTCGCCGTCTTTATCTTCGATCCGCCGTACACGGTCATGCTCGCGCGCGTAGGTATCGAAGAGTCCCCCGAGGTGCTTGCGGTACATGTTGACCCTGTCTTCGACCGTGCGGCAAGCGAGATCATCGTCCAGCCAGTACATGTGGTCGCGTGCATCGGTCACGCCCGCGTGATGCCGAAAAGTCTCCGCGACGAAAAAGCGGCCTCTATTGTCCGTGCAAAAGGTAACGGGGTTGGCAAGCAACGGTTCTGCGGCAAAAAGGGAGACCTTCAGGCCGCCGGGCGCCTTGATTCTCCGGATCGCATCCGTTCCTTCGCTCGACGCTGGCTCGACCTTGGGGACGTAGGTATTTTCTCCCTGGCCGCGCGCCTGAGCAAGTGAGAACAGGCCGATGGTTAACACGAGACAATTCCGAACGATCAGCGTCTGAACCTTGTTCACGCGAGACGGCTCCTTGGGGAGACACACACAATGAGTTTCACGGTGCCTAAGTATTCTATTGAGCATCAGAAAAGTGATGTCGTATTGCCCGGTCGCTTGGCGAGCCTTGATGCAAGCCGTCATTCAAGGCATCCATGCATAGGCGCCGGGTCCGCGCGATTACTTTTCTGAGCGGCAGTATTTGCTACGATGCAGCGTCTAATGTAGGGTCTTTCGAGGGATCTCGCCACGATTCCTTCCGCCCGAGGAACATGGGTTAGCCGGGGAGCAGTTGCATGATGAAGGAATGGATCGAGCGCTATGCTCAAGGAGCAGAGGTTCCCGCCAACGGCATTCGTGGATTGACTCCCCAGGACAGGATCGCGCGGCCGGTACCGAATACCTGGTCCATCCAGGAAATTGTTCTCCATCTCATGGACAGCGATCTCATCGGCGCCGACCGTATGAAGCGCGTCATCGCGGAAGAGAACCCCTCCCTGATCGGCTATAACGAGACGGCATTCGCAAATAATTTATTTTATCACGAATTAGATGCCGAGGCGGCATGCAAGATCTTCGCGATGAATCGATGGATGACCGTCGAGATTCTCCGCCGACTTCCCGAGAGTGCCTTCGCCCGTAAAGGGATCCACAACGAAGCAGGAGAAGTGACCTTGGCGACTCTTTTAGAAACCTATGTCAATCATTTGGCTCATCACATGCGATTCCTGGAACAGAAGCGCGCGATGCTAGGTAAGCCGCTTTAATCGCGAAATCGGCAATTCCGGCACCGTTATCTGCTCGGTTCCGTGGACGTAAACCCAATGGACAATAGGCCCGCAGGAGTTTCAGGATTTTAGCGATCCGGGGCTCTTGCGATATTGTGTCGTCTTTTCCACCTCGGTATGTCGAAGAAAGAGGCGAGGGGTCACATAGCAGTCCTAATAAAGGTGGGCACGGATGCTCCAGGCTACGCAGGCCTCCGATTTTTCCAGCAGTCTTGCACGCGTTGAATCACGAGCCATCGATTGGATTCGGCCGGAAACCGGTGTGGGTCTCATCATTGTGCTTGGCGGAATCTTCCGTCTGCTCGCGGCCTACGCGGTCGGGCTAGGCTACGGTGAGTCTTATCACTTCTCCTGCGCGATCCGGCCGAACCTAAGCTATTTTGATCATCCCCCAATGGCGGTTTGGCTTTCCGCCCTTTCCATGAAGTTCCTGCAGTCCGTGGGCCCTGTCGCGATCCGCCTGCCGTTCATCCTGATGTTCGCGGGCACGACCTGGATGATGTTTCTCTTGGGCCGGCGGCTCTTCTCGCCCTGGGCCGGTTTTTACGCCGCGCTCTTGCTCAATTTGTCGGCGGTTTTCACGCTTAGCGTAGCTTCGTTTCTGCAGTCGGACGGACCGCTAATGTTTTTCTGGATGGCGTGCGTCCTTTGTCTGACGCATATCTTTTTACGCCAGACCTGCGGCGGCCGTATTTGTGGTGGATGCTGGTCGGAGTTACGTTGGGATTGGCGTCGCTGAGTAAATACCACGCCGTATTCTTGCTGTTTGGCGCGGGAATGTTCGCGATCACCACGCCAGGCCAGCGTCGCTGGTTGACGCATCCAGGACCTTATTTGGCCATGGTGATAGCGGCGGCGATATTCTCTCCAGTTTTAGTCTGGAACTCGCGGCACGAGTGGATTTCATTCCTTTGGCAAGGGAGCCGCGGGCTGGATAATCATGGCATACGGCTTGACTGGCTCGCACGCAGCATCGGAGGGCAAGCCCTTTGGCTCTTGCCTTGGATTTGGGTTCCCTTGCTCTGGGAATTGCCGAAGTGTTTTCGTCGTGGGCCGAGTTCGACGGCCACCTGGTTCATTGCTTGGATGGCGGTCGCACCGATCGTGCTCTTTACCATCGTGGCGGCATACGCTTCCATAGGATTTCATTTTCATTGGCAAGCTCCGGGTTATCTGCTTCTCTTTTTGCCCCTCGGTGCGACGCTGTATCAGAAGTTGGAGGCGGGTGATCGTTATTCCCGTTACTGGCTTCGCGGAACCTTGGCGTTCACGACGATCGCGCTCCTGTTCGTGACGACCCATTCCGCGTCGGGATGGTGGCGGGCGGTGGGACCGCAGTGGCTGTCGGAAAAGTTTGGCGAGCCGGACGATCCGACGCTTGAATGCCTGGACTATGCGCCTCTTGCCGACGCCTTGGCGGAACGCGGGTTGTTGGGGAAAAAGGATCTCTTCCTATTCACCAACCGCTGGTTCCAAAGCGGTAAGGTGGATTATGCCCTCGGGGGCACGATGCCCGTATTCTGCCTGAACTATCTCGATCCTCGCAGCTTCGCGTTTTGGGATCAGACAGAAAACTGGCTGCACAAGGACGGCGTCGTCGTCAGCACCAAGAAATTTCTCACGGATCCCGTCGCCGAGTACTCGCAGTACTTCGAAAAGATCGTTCCGCTCGGCACCGTGTCCGTGACGCGCGGCGGATACGTGGAAGAGACTCTTTACCTGCATCTGTGTCAAAACTTGAAAAAACCGTTTCCTGAACCGTATTGATGGTGGTTGCTGGCCGAACAATCGCGGCCGGCGCCGCGGGAAAGAGGAGTTTTTGAGGCATGACCCTTACCATCCGTCCCCGTGTCTCCGTGATCGTGCCCACTTTCCGAGAGGCGGACAATCTTTGGTTGCTGGTGCCACGCATCCACATGGCGATGCGCCAGGCGGGAATCTCGGAAGAGATTTTGATCGTCGATGACGACAGTCCCGACGACACCGTGGAGGTATGCGCCCAGTTGATCCGGCGGTTTCCGATCAAACTGATGGTCCGCAAGGGAGAGAGGGGACTTGGCAGCGCGGTCGTGCACGGTATGAAAGGCGCTCGCGGGAAGATCTTCGTCGTCATGGACGCGGACCTTTCGCATCCCCCCGAGATGATACCCCAGCTAATCGCCGAACTCGATCAACCCGGAATCGACTTCGTCATCGGCAGCCGGTACGTCGCTGGGGGCGGCATCGAACAGGACTGGGGACTTTTCCGTTGGCTTAATTCCAAGGTGGCGACCCTGCTCGCGAGACCGTTCACGAACGTGACCGATCCGATGGCGGGTTTCTTTGCCCTGCACGCGGAAACCTTTCGGCGCGCCCAGACTCTGGACCCAATCGGTTACAAGATCGGACTCGAGCTCATCGTCAAATGTGCCTGCAAGAAGATTCGTGAGGTCCCGATCTCGTTCCGCAATCGGATTCATGGCGAAAGCAAACTCACGCTTCGCGAACAGATCAATTATCTCAAACATCTGGCGAAGCTCGCTGCCTTCAAGTTGAAAAAGAATCACGGCCAGCCCGTGAAAATGGTGATCGCGGACTCACCCATCAAAAATCTTTCCAAGGCTGCTTGAAGGTCGTTCGTTGCCAGAGAAACATTCTGTTGGTGCTCTCGGAGGCGGATGTTTGCTTGCCTCCGAGAGATCGCATTTCCTCCGTCATTTCCATGCCCTTCCACTGCTCAATTCCCCTCGACACGACCGGATCACGCCGCGATCTCCCGTATGTATAATGTGCGCACGCGGCGTTGGAGCATTGGGTAGTGAAGCTAGTAGCGGGCCGGGAGAGTTCGATGGGAGAAGCGGTATCGCCATCTTTGATACGAGGACTGCTTGGGTTCGTGGGTTTGGGGGCGTTGCCCCTCTTCGTCGTCATCGACACTTTTCTTGCCATGCAGCGCGGCTGGCAGTTTCGATGGGCGGGCAATTACCGTCTCTTCGTTTACCTGAGCGTACTCTTTCTCGCCGTGGAACTCATTGCCTGGCTGATTCCCGCCACGCGCCGGCGGATTGGCGCGCGCGTTGGCCAATGGGCTTCCCTTGGGATCTCCGTGTTTCTCGGCGTAATCCTGGGAAACCTGATTCTTCCATGGATCTATCCCACGTCCGAGTTTCATCTACGGCCTGCAAACGCAGTGTACGAGTATGACCCGAACCCGTTCATCTACAACGGCGTGAACGGCTTGGCGCGTTCGTCCTACAACTCGCAAGGCGTGCGAGGGGAGGAAATGCCCCCGCGGAACGAGGCCTATCGAATCCTGTGTGTCGGCGGGAGCACCACGGAATGTTACTTCCTCGACGATTCGGAGAACTGGCCAGCGAAACTGCAAAAACTCCTAAACGATTCCGGGTCAGGTAAAACATGGGTGGGAACTGCGGCGGTAAGTGAATTTGCCTCTGGCCATCATGCACAATTCGTGGAACGGTCCAAGCTCGCGGGCGAGGTCGATTGCCTGGTCGTCCTCGTGGGGGGAAATGATTTGCTTCGCTTACTTCTCGACTTGGACGACGGGAGCACGCCGCCTCCTCTTTGGCTCCGATCCAATCTGATGGAACTGGTTCGCGTCACGTGGTCCGCGTGGAACGCCAGCTTCGGAGCCGGATTCGTCGCGGATCGGACGGGAGAAAAACTCTCCGTCGCCCGCAAGGGACCAGGGAACGAAGCGGACGGCAGGCCACCCGTAAATCCCCGCTATCGCGAGCGTCCGCTCGACGTACCAGCGAGCCTCGAACGATATGCCAACAACCTTCGCCAATTGATCCATGCCGCCAAACAGCGCGGCGTGCGGGTCGTCCTTGTCACCGAGCCCAGCCTTTGGGACGACCTCTTGTCACCCCAGGCGGTCAAGCGATTGCACGTGTCCCGCGTCGTTCCCTATCCGCGCGATTGGGATCTTCTGGTTCCTTACCAACTGGCGGACCTGATGCATCGTTACAATCAGACGCTCCAACGGATCTGCCTGGAAACCGGAGCGGAACACGTGGATGCAGCCACGCCGATGGATGGTCAGGAGCCCTATTTTTACGACGACCTGCACCTCAATGAAAAGGGGTGCGAACAGCTAGCCACGATTCTTGCCGACTATCTGAAGAATCATCCGCCGAAGTCTCCGTCAAAGTAGCAGTATCTCCGCCGACGTGGTTTGACGGATTTCCTCGAGCAGCGCGTGGTCGCCAACCGCGCGTTGCTTGACGCCTTAAGTCCGAATGTTACTGGTTGACAAACGAGCTTGGGCCTCATCCTTGGAGTGGGATGCGGGCACTTCGATGAAGAAGGTCGCCGGTGACTTGGGGCATGAATAGGCGGCTCCGCGGAAACCCGTTTGACAAGGGGTGGTGGCCTAGCGCTCAATGGGAACCATGTACAAGAACGTCATCGTGATCCTGGCAGGATGCCTGGCTTGTCTGGGCTTGTTTTTTGCGACCTTTCAACAATCGGCTCGCCAACGCGCCGATTACGTCTGGAACAACGGCACCGAGCCCCAAAATCTCGACCCCGGCATCATCAGCGGCCAACCGGAGGGAGAGATCGCCATCGGCCTGTTCGAGGGCTTGACCGCGTACCATCCCGAAACACTGGATCCGATGCCCGCCATCGCTCAAACCTGGCAAATCGATGGATTGAAATACACGTTCCAGCTTCGGCCAGACGCCTGGTGGGTAAAAGGGGAATCCATCTTCGCCGTCGATGGCAAGAAACGCCACGTGACGGCACAAGACTTCGTCTACAGTTGGCGACGGCACCTGCTCCCGGAAACTGGTTCGGAATACTCGTATCTCTTGCACCATATCGCCGGGACGCGAGAGTTCGAAGAAGCCGTCCGAGCGCAGTGGGAAGCGCTTTCAAAGCGTTATGAAAAGGAAAATCCCGACATTGTGATGAACAAAGTCTACAACCTTCTCCCCGCGGACCGCAAAGAGGTGGAGGCCTTCCGCGACAAGGAATGGAATCGCATCGTCGGCATCAAGGCGAACGGGGAATTGGAACTTGAAATCACGCTGCAGTCGCCAGCTCCCTACTTTCTCGCCCTAACGAGTTTCTACCCATTTTTTCCGGTGCCACGCGAGGCCGTCGAAGAGCATGGCGAACGTTGGGTTTTACCACAAAACATCGTCACCAGTGGTCCCTACCTCCTCGACGAATGGAAATTCAACTCCTTTGTTCGCCTTCGAAAAAACCCGAACTACTGGGAGACGGAGGCGTTCGCAAAGCGGAGGATCGCGGAGTTGCAGGCCAAATCCACGCGTGGCAGGGAGGAGGAACAGGAACTGCAGTTACTACGCCGGTATGGTTCATTCGAAGCCAAGGGACTGCGGACGATGGAAGCCTTGGCGGTGGAGGACCGCAATACGTCGCTGAACCTCTACATCAATGGCGACATCGACCGTGATCGCGAGATACCTTCCGAGGTGGTCAAGGATCTTTTGGAAGAGGCACAAAAGGACCACTCGACCTTCAAGCACGTGCATCATGGCGTGATGCAGACCGTCTATTTCTTCAGCATCAACACGAAGCTTCCGGTCTTTCAGGGGGAAAAGGGAAGAAAACTCCGCCGGGCTCTTTCCTTGTGCATTGACCGGCAAGGAGTGGTGAACGTCGTCACCCGCGCACATCAAAAGCCGGCGTTTCGTCTGGTGCCCCCGGGGATCCAGGGATATTCCGGCACGCCGTTGTTTGGCAATGGCGACTATCAGAAGGACAAAGCGGAAGCCAAGCGAATCGTCGAGGAATTGCGGACCGGCGGCATGCGAATCCCACCGTTGACGATCCTTTACAACACGCACCAAGGGCACGAGAAAATCGCGGCTTTTTTGCAGAACGGTTGGTCGCGAGACTTGGAAATCGAGACGAAGACGCAGAATCAGGAATGGGGCGTGTTCCTCGATACCCGCAGGACGGGAGCCTTCGACATCGCGCGCTCCGCATGGATCGCGGACTATCCGGATCCAAATACCTTCCTCGACATGTTCACGACGGGCAACCAGAATAACGACCCCAAGTATTCGCAACCTCTTTACGATCGACTAATCACGCAATACTGTGCCCGGATCCTGGACCACATGCGGACGAAAGAGAGTCGCGAACAAGTGCTCGCGGACATTGAGGCTTGGCCCGAATGGAAAGAAGTGTCGAAAACCCGGCGGCTCGCCGACGGTCAGTTGCTTGGTGAAGCCATTCGGAACGCTCTCACGGCGGAACCACCGAGCGAAGACTCCGCGAAGCTCGACGAAGCGACCCGCGCGCGACTGCTCTTGTTCGAAGTCGCCGAGGAAATACTCTTGCACGACATGCCGATCATTCCTCTCTACTTCTACACCACGACGCAGATCTGGCCGCCGCAGCTCGAGGGAATGGCTCTCAATGCACGTGATTCCCATCCGCTCAAATGGCTGCGTTGGCAGGGAGGAGAACGTCCCACGGGTTCCCGATATGCCGATTTTCCGCGCGTGCCGACGCGACTGCCACCCGAACCGATCGCGGATCGCGGAGGATCGCCATGATTCGATTTTTAATCTACCGAATGCTCTGGGTGGCCGTCACGGTTTGGGTCGTTGCGACGATCTCGTTTTTCCTGGTGCGCGCGGCTCCTGGTGATCCGTTCATGAACGAGATGCGAAGCCTGTCCCCGACGACGAAAAAGGCGAAGGAGAAGGAGTTCAATCTCGATCAACCTCTTTTTTGGCAGTACGCGTTTTGGATGGGTAATGCGGTTCGCGGGGATTTCGGCCCTTCCATGAAGTATCAGGGAAAGTCCGTGGCCGACATCATCGCGCAATCGTTTCCGGTTTCGCTCGCGTTGGGTTCGATCGCCATGGTGATCTCGATCGTATTTGGCATGGCTTCGGGGGTCCTCGCCGCCCTTCGGCAAAACTCGGCCTGGGACTATGGGCTTACGAGCATCGCCATTTTGGGGATATCGATTCCCAACTTCATTTTGGCGATCCTCTTCATCGTCTTGTTCGTGTTCGTTTTCAATTTCTTTCCGCTGTCAGGGTTCGAGACCTATTCCCAGGTCGTACTCCCCGCGTTCGCCTTGGGTTTGCCTTTCGCGGCCCGCATCAGCCGGTTGACGCGAGTGGGCATGCTTGAAGTTCTTAGTGAAGATTTCATTCGAACGGCGCACGCCAAGGGACTCATGGAACGGCACGTGGTGGTCAAGCACGCGTTGCGGGGTGCCATCTTGCCGGTTGTCTCGTTTCTCGGGCCGGCATTCGCGCTGATCCTCACCGGTTCGTTGGTGATTGAAAAGATCTTCTTCATTCCCGGCTTGGGAAAGATCTTCGTTCAAGCGGCGGTAAACCGAGACTACAACGTCGTGCTCGGGACGGTGGTCGTTTTTAGCGTCCTCGTCTGTATCTTCAATTTCCTCGTGGACCTGTCGTACGCCTTTTTGGATCCACGCGTGAAGCTGGAGGATGCCGCGTGAGCGACGACTCCCACGCAGAGGCCTTGGCTTTGGCCTCCCATGATTCTTCCGAGCAAGAGGTCGTATATCGCGTCCGTCCTTGGTCGGAACTTCCACTTTCGGTACCGATCAATCTTTCCTGGACCCTTTGGGCACTGGTTACGCTTTGCCTTTGGCCGATTGCCTATCTGCCAGCATGGGTCTGGCTCCAGTCCGCCGGGTGGGCGGCGGTGAACATTGCCGCGACTACTTTTGCCATGAAAACGCGAAAGGTTCGGCTGGAACGTTCAACCGAGCCGTCCCCCGACGAGGTGGTCCAAGGAACTTCGCTATGGCGCGACGCCTTCCGCCGCTTGCGGGGGAATCAGTTCGCGACCGTATCCTTTGGGCTCCTTTTAATCCTGGTAGTGCTCTGTTTTGGCCAGCAAATCCTGTTTGAATGGTGGCGACCGGCGATTCCCTCGGATTCGGATTCATTTTTCAACCTGCACGTCGATCACACGCGCATCAACAAGGAGGAAACGTACGCGCCGCCGAGCGTCCGGCATTGGTTCGGTACGGATTCGCTGGGACGGGATCTGTTCGCCCGCACACTGTATGGTGGTCGGATTTCTTTCCTCGTGGCGCTCGTGGGAACCGCCGTGTCACTGGTGATCGGCGTCTCTTGGGGCGCGATCGCGGGTTACTACGGCGGAAGAACGGATCAGTACATGATGCGCTTTGTCGACGTGCTGTACGGCTTGCCGTTCATGTTCCTCGTAATTCTAATCCTCACCTTGGTGAACGGGTTGCAGGCGACCGCGAGTAAAAACCGCGATGCGATCGCGGAGATCGACGCCCTCAAGGCCAAGGGGAAGATGAAAGAGGCCGAAGAACTGACGACAAAACAAGAAATTACGCCGGAGATTCGCACGGCCGTTTTTCTGGCCGACAACGTCAGTCCGATTTACACGATGTTTTTCGCGTTGGGACTGGTTTCCTGGTTGACCATGGCGCGCATCGCACGCGGCCAAGTGTTGTCGTTGAAACAACGGGAGTTCGTGGTGGCGGCGCGGGCCGTTGGGGCGGGGAACCTGCGTATTATTTTCCGCCACATCGTTCCCAACCTTTTGGGACCAGTGATCGTCTACACAACACTCACCATACCGAGCGTGATGCTCGCCGAGGCCTTCCTTAGTTTTCTCGGTCTTGGGATTTCGCAGCCGGAATGTAGTTGGGGGTCACTCTCCTCGGAAGGGCTTGCGGGCGTGAATGTGATCAAGCCGTTTTGGTGGCTCGTTGCCTATCCAGCCGGCGCCATTTCGATCGCCTTGTTTTCGCTCAATTTTATCGGGGACGGTCTCCGGGACGCGCTCGATCCGAGATCCAAACCGTAGGGATTTTGAAATGGCATTGAGAAGGGACATCCATCGGCAGTAACGCTCTGCAACCTGAAAGGCTTTCATGGCACTGCTCGAGGTTCGAAATCTTCGGACGCATTTTTACACTCCCGATGGCCTGGTGCGGGCCGTCGACGGCGTCGACATGGTGATCGAAAAAGGGAAGACCGTTGGGATCGTGGGAGAGAGCGGATCGGGTAAATCGGTTCTCAATCTCACCGTGCTTGGACTTGTCCCTTCCCCCCCCGCGATCGTTCGTGCCGACAAGATCCTTTTCGATGGACAAGACCTGCGCGGACTGCCGGCGGAAGAGCTGCGCCGCCTTCGCGGCAATCGCATGGCCATGATCTTTCAAGATCCCATGACGTCACTCAATCCCTTTTTGACCATCGGCGACCAGATTGCAGAACCTCTGCGAATCCACAAACGATTCTCGGCGCGGCAAGCGAACCAGCGCGTTCTCGAACTTCTTACCGAAGTTGGCATACCCGATCCCGCGAGATGCGCCGCCACCTACCCGCACGAGTTTTCCGGTGGCATGCGGCAGCGGGCCATGGTCGCGATGGCGATTGCTTGTGAACCAGCGCTGCTTATCGCCGATGAACCGACCACCGCTCTTGACGTCACGATTCAGGCCCAGATTCTCGAGTTGATGGCGAGAATTCGAGAACGGCATGGCACCACCATCGTTCTCATCACGCACGACCTCGGCGTGGCGGCGGGATTCTGCGATGAAATCCACGTGATGTACGCCGGCAAGGTCGTGGAGCGAGGACCGACGGCGGAAATCTTCGCCAATCCTCGACATCCATATACCCGGGCACTGATGCAATCTTGCCCAAGATTGGACGACGATTCCCGCGGTCTTTTTCCTTGCATTCGCGGGGTTCCCCCCGACCTTACGCGGCTTCCAACCGGTTGCTCGTTCCATCCACGCTGCGATCATGTCATCGACCGTTGCCGCCAGGAGGCTCCGCGGCTGGAACGTGGACCGAGTGGAGGCAACGAAAAGGCTTGTTTCGTCGAATTGGAGGCGCCCCAGTCAATCGTTACCAGTTCGAGAGGAGGTAAAGAGGCATGACGACTGCCGTCGCGACCCAACCGATTCTCGAAGTCCGCGATCTGCACGTGCATTTCCGGCGTAAAAAGGGCTGGTTTTCTCGGGAGGAAACGGTCATTCGTGCGGTCAATGGCGTCAGCTTCGATCTGTTCCCTGGAGAAACCCTGGGACTCGTCGGCGAGTCCGGTTGTGGAAAATCCACATTGTCTCGAGCGGTACTCCGCTTGATTCCCCCAACCTCGGGGAGCGTCCTGCTCAACACCGCGGGCGATCAGAATCCGCCGACTTGGCAATTCCTGCATTCGCTCGGCCCGCGCGCTTTGCGGCAGGCGAGAAAACACATCCAACTGGTGTTTCAAGATCCGTTCGCATCGCTGAATCCGCGGATGACGGTGGGAGACGCCATTGCCGAGCCGATCCGAATCTTCCGACTAGCTCGGCGGCGCGAGATCGCGACCAAGGTTCAAGGGCTCATGCGCGAGGTCGGACTGGATCCCAAATTTTCCCGCCGTTATCCGCACCAGTTTTCCGGCGGGCAACGTCAACGGATTGGCATCGCGAGAGCACTCGCGCTCAATCCGAAGGTGATTTTTTGTGATGAACCAGTGTCGGCTTTGGACGTGTCCATTCGCGCTCAGGTCCTCAATCTGCTCATGGAATTGCAGCGAGAACGGGGGCTCTCTTACGTCTTCATCGCGCATGACCTGTCGGTCGTGCGGAGAATCAGTCACCGGGTGGCGGTGATGTATTTGGGAAAAATCGTGGAGCTGGCGCCATACGACCAGATCTACCGGAATCCGATGCACCCGTACACACAGGCGCTTCTGTCCGCGATCCCCGTCCCGGATCCCGCGGTCGAAGCCAAGCGGCAACGCATCCCACTGATTGGAGAAATCCCAAGCCCCGCCATGCCTCGCGTTGGTTGTGATTTCGCGTCCCGTTGTCCAAAGGTCATGGACCCTTGCCGATCGGTCATTCCGCCACTTCTCGAGGTGGAGCCCGGCCATCACGTGGCATGCCATCTCCATCCGGGACCACGGTCGTCGGATCAAGCATCAGAAAAGTAATGGCTTAATTCCCCGCCCGGTCGCTTGGAGAGCTTGATCGCAAGGCGAGCCGGACGCCGAAATTGATTTTCTGAACAACATTAAGGGAATCGCGATTGGGCCGCGAAATCGCGAGATTAAAGACGTGAGGTGAGTCCGTCCTTGATGTGCCGACCAAGGTTCTTCGGGCCGACATAGATATCCCAGACGGCGCGGGAGAACTTCATGCTCTTGATGTTCACCGGCTGATCGCGTCCCGATATCTGGACCGAAAGTCCGTAGCCGGGAACATGCACGATCCAGACTTGATCCCCCTTGCGGAGCGGATTGGCCTTCATGTAGTTGCCGAGCGCGGCAAGTTCTCGAGAAAACTCGGACTTCGAGTAGTTGTAGGTGATGCCGGTCGTCAGCCCGTCTACCATTTCCCCGCCGTCCACGTCCCGTTCAAAGATTAGATGAAGCATTTTGGGAATATCCGCGCTGGCGAGTTGTGTCGCGGATTTGACGTCCGTGTCGGCGGCAATGTAACTGCCGACGGCGTAGACGTTGACATAATATTTCTCGCGCAGGCCGGTGCCGGTCACCACGAGCTTGGTTTCCTTGTCCCCGACAACGCGGCTTACCGCCTTGGGAAAGGTGACATCACTTCCCGCGACACCCACGCGTTCCTCGGCTTGGGCTAGCGATCCAACGCCGATCGCTAAAGTTAGCGCGAGCATCTTTCCATGGTTCATCATCGGCTTCCCCTTCCGTTTCGCGAGGGTAAAAGGCTATTGAGCTTCAGAAAGATAATGGCGTGTTTTCCGGCCCGGTCGCCTGGATGGACTTGGCACAAAGCACGTCTGGCCAATGGATTACCTTTCTGAGCGGCAACAATTCCCACGGGACTGCTGCAGGACCCCTTCAATCCCAGGCAAATACAACCTGGGCCCATAAATGGCGCTGCGGACGATACCAGGAGTTTCCGTTGAAGCAACCGCAAATCCCGGCTGGGTCACGCGCAGGGTGCGTCGGAAGCTCTCAAAGACGGGTAGGTTCGTTTCGGCGAAGAATTGCACGCGCCGCGGCTGGGATATCGTAGTTTTCCAACGGGTTGGAATCGAGATTCTTCGCCCTACGCGATAATCTGAAAGCGCAAATAAGCTGCTGAACTTCAGAAAATTAAAGCGGCGAAGCCGCATTGAACTCCCTCTCCCTTAGGGTCGGGGTGAGGGGTCTTTTGGCTTCTCTCCCTCACCCGCCGGGCCGTTCTTTTTCGCATGGCAAACATGCGCGCATCACACCCCCTAACAACGTAATGGCGATGTCCCGGCCCGATCGCTGGTAGGACAACGGCGCTCTCGCTACTTCGCTGTCCATTCATTTTCTGAGCGGCAGTAGGTTCGGGAAGTCTTGGCCACCTGAGAGGGAACCCGTATCATGACCAGCGATAGTAGAGCAAGAGTATACCCAAGTGCGAATGCGGAAGCACTTTAACTCCACATTGCTTGGGTTTCTAACGAGATTGGCGAGGCATAGTAGGGCGTTTTCGCGGAAGCTGGGGTCCTGTTCATGGGAAACCGGAGCCGTCGAAAGTAACGAATTGCTTTCCGTTGCCAAAGTTGTCCCTGCGATCGAGAAACGCTGCTAGGAGATTCGATCCGTGCCATCGCTCGTGGGCGTCATCATGGGTTCAAAGTCCGATTGGGACACCATGATCCACGCATCGCTCATGCTGGACAAGCTGCAGGTCCCCCACGAGGTCAAGATCGTATCGGCCCATCGGACCCCGGATTTGCTTTTCGAGTATGCATCAACTGCTGTCTCTCGCGGTCTGGAAGTTCTCATTGCCGGAGCAGGGGGGGCTGCGCATCTTCCTGGAATGGCCGCGGCCAAGACAACACTCCCCGTCCTCGGCGTCCCTGTGGAATCCAAAACGCTCAAAGGAATTGATTCCTTGCTCTCCATCGTGCAAATGCCCGCCGGCATCCCCGTGGGTACGCTCGCGATCGGCAAAGCGGGCGCGACCAATGCCGCAATCCTGGCGGCCTGCATACTAGGGACTCGGTATGCGGCCATCCGAGAAGCCTTGGAGAGATTCCGCAAAGAGCAGACACAAACCGTTCTGGACAATTCCGATCCGAGGGATGGGACATGAAGATCGGGATCCTTGGGGGTGGTCAACTTGGCCGCATGCTGGCCTTGGCGGGATATCCGCTCGGTTTTTCCTTCCGCTTTCTGGAAAAGGAAAACGAAACTCCAGCAGGGCAGGTCGGAGAAATCCAGGCGGGGGACTACGTCGATCGAAAAGCGCTCGATCGATTCGTTGTCGGCCTCGATGTGGTCACCTACGAATTTGAGAACGTCCCCGTTGAAGCCGCAAGGTATCTACAGGACCGAGTACCCGTCTATCCTCCACCGCAAGCATTGGAAGTGGCGCAGGATCGATGGGTTGAGAAGTCGCGGTTTCGCGATCTGGGCATTCCCACGCCAAGGTTCGCGCCCGTCGATTCGCTTGCCGACCTGCAGTCCGCGGTCCAAGCCATGGGCCTTCCCGCGGTCCTTAAAACGCGCCGGCTCGGCTACGATGGAAAAGGACAAACAGTGTTGCGAAACCCCGAGGATTTGGAGCCGTCGTTCAAGTCCCTGGGCAGCGTTCCCCTCATCCTCGAAGAATTCATTCCGTTTGATCGGGAAATCTCCATTCTCGTCACCCGTGGCAAGGACGGGAAATCTTCGTTTTATCCCTTGGTGGAGAATCATCACCGTGAGGGAATCTTGAGGACATCGTTCGCGCCGGCCCCCTCCATGACGATTGCCCTACAGCGGCAGGCGGAAAAGTACGGCCAGGCGCTTGCGGCCTCGCTGGACTACGTGGGCGTGCTCGCCTTGGAACTCTTTGAGGTTCGCGGGCAACTGCTTGCCAACGAATGCGCGCCCCGGGTGCACAACTCCGGCCATTGGACGATCGAGGGATCGGTCACCAGCCAGTTTGAGAATCATCTGCGCGCGGTCGCGGGGTTCCCGCTCGGTTCGACCGATGCCATCGGCCACTCCGCCATGTGGAATATCTTGGGAACGGTTCCCCCGCTCCTGCCGATCTTGGAGGTTCCTGGCGCCCATCTGCATCTGTACGGAAAGGAACCGCGACCTGGACGAAAGCTCGGCCACGTGACGATCTGTTCTCCTCAGCCTCATGAGCCCAAGCGAATTGCCGGTTGGCTCGACAATTTGCAAAAGTCCAATGCTTCCTCCACGAATGGAGCGAATCGCCCCAATACCTCCTTGGAGGCGAAATCCCCTGTCACTCAAGAGTAAAGCCGGAACGTTGGATCGAAGGGAGACAGCCATGACACGCACGCGAATTGTTGGCCTCCTGCTTGCGGGACTAGTCGTTGTTTCTAGCCGTACGCGGTTGCTCGCCGCCGAGGGGGCAGACAAGCTCGTGAAGATCGTGCTTGGCCCCAGCCTCAGCGTGCCGACGGAGGATTCCGTCCACGTCTGGTGGAACGTCAATGCCGACGTCGAAGACCATTACGTGGAGTTCGGCCTCACGCCGAGTTTGGGATCCAAAGTTACGCTCGAAGAGAAAACCCAGTTCCCGTTTCTCTCACTCATTGGGCTGGAGAGAGGCAAAACCTACCACTACCGCGTCGGCACCGGCGAGCACAAAAGCGAAATCTTTACCTTTCAGCTACCCGATCCGGAGCAATCCATGCGGATCGTGATGTGGGCGGATAACCAACACGGTTACGAAGTGTTCAAGGAAAAGACGGTTCCCTTGGCGCTGAAGCTTCGCCCGAACTTTTTGCTGGTCCCCGGCGACGTGGTCGAGATGGGGTTTCTCTATCGCGATTGGCGACGAGACCTTTATGAACCCGCCGCTCCCTTGTTGCGAACCGTCCCCTGGTATCCCGTCCGAGGAAATCACGACAATAATTTCCCACTGGCGCAACGGATGATGCCTCTGCCCGGCAACAATCATTGGTACGCGCGGACCTACGGCTCGCTGCGCATCGTGGTTCTTGACACGAATCTCGATTACAACCCGAACTCGCCACAAGTCGAATGGCTTGCCAATGAACTCCAGGGAGATGCATGGAGAGACGCTTCCTTTCGCATCGTGAGCTTTCATCACCCACCCTTCAACCTGATCCAGAACCGGTCCAATGATGACGGCGATCGCCTTTGCAGGGAAGTCTTGGTTCCGCTGCTTGAAGAAGGGGGCGCGGACTTCGTCATCTGCGGCCACGCGCATGTGTACGAACGTGGCGCGAGGAAGCGGCCGGATGGACGCTCGACCACCTATCTCGTGGTCGGTGGAGGTGGCGGCACTTTGGATAACGTCCGCGCGGGACATTGGCCCCATATCGACGTCTCCGTCCAACGCCATCACGTGGTGGTCGCGGACGTGGTGCGAGACAAAATCACCGTGCGCGCTATCGATTCCACCAATGAGAAGGAGTTGGATGCTTTTGCAGTCACGGGTGGTCCCTTGGCGGCGAAGGGAAAAACGCAGTTACGGCAGAACCCGGAGAGCAAGGGGAAGGATCGTTCGAACGCCACGCTTCATGCCGCGAAGTCCGCGGCGCCGTGACCCGTGTCTTTCGCCAGGTGATACTTCCCACCCCATGAATTGCCTTGTCGTGTGAAAGGGTCTCAGGATGTCCAAGGTGGGCGGCAAGCAACTCGGGACCGTGCAGGAGACCTTGCTTATCCCCCTTTGGGCACGCGCCGCGGAGGCCCGCCGCGCCACCGAGTTTGGCGTCCAGCCGATTCTTCGCGACCCGCGCGCCGAGGAAATCGTCGCCGGCATCGACTATCCGTTTGAAGAATTCGAAAAACACACCAAGATCACCCGCACCGTCGCCTGCGTGCTCGCGACTATCTTTGATGCCTGGGTCCGGCGATTTCTCTCCGAACATCCCAACGGCACCGTCGTGGAGGTTGGCGCCGGGCTAGATACCCGTTTCGAACGATTGGACAATGGCCACGTTCATTGGTTCGATCTCGACCTGCCCGACGCGATGGAAGTTCGCAGGCAATTCTTTCGCGAGTCTCCCCGGCGAACGTTCCTCGCTGGTTCCGTGCTCGAGCCGGACTGGATCGAGCGCGTCAAGGCGACGCGCGCGCCCGCGTACCTCTTTCTCGCGGAAGCGGTCCTATTGTATTTTCGGGAAGAGGATGTTCGGCAACTCTTCACGATGATCGCCGACCACTTTCCCGGCTCCCTTTTCGCTTTCGACAGTTGCTGCGTTTGGGCACGCGACAACTCGCGCAATTTCGAGGCGGTCAAGCTCACGGGTGCGGAATTTCGCTGGGGAATCGATGAGATTCGAACCGTGGAATCCTGGGACCCGCGTTTCCAGGTTCTCGAAGTCGATTCCGTCTTGAATCACTTCCGTGACCGCTTCCCCTGGATCCTTCGCGTTTTAACTTACCTTTTTCCCAAGCTCCGTTACCTTTTCTCCGTCAATCTGCTCCGTCTCGGATCGTGACCACTGGGTTCGCGGACAGGGGCGCCGCGCTGCATTGGGCGTCTCTTTTGGCAACAGAGATCGGCGCGCCGCTCATCACCCTAATGTCCGAAAATCATGTGATCGCCCGACTCGCCATTCGACGTTAAAAAATGGAATCGTTCGCCGGCATCCATTGCGTCATGCGGTATGCGTGGCCGTCGTTTTGCGCGGTGACGCGCGGGATCGCTCCAGCAAACGTTCGAGGGCCTCGGACGCGATCACGAGACCTTGTTGTTTTTGACAGCGCTCGCCAAATTCTCGACACTTCTGCTTGATCGTTTCCGAGCGGAGGAGATTGTCGAGAGCTCTGGCGACATTGCTGGCCGAATATTTTTTTCGTTTCATCATCGCGGAAATCCCTAGGCGGTAAAGCCGTTCGGCATTGTCTGGCTGATCGTAGACCATGGGAACGGTAAGCTGGGGAATGCCGGCTTCGAGCGAGTGGCCGATGGTGCCGATCCCCCCGTGATGAATATGGGCGGCGGCGCGGGGCAGAAGCTTTTGCAGCGGGACGAAGGAAAAGCATTGCACGTGGTTGCCGATACCCTCGGGGATTTGCTCTTTGTGAGCGGAGAGGAATACGGCTCGACGACCCAGCGATGCGGCGGCCTTGGCGGACTCCGAAAAGTATTTCGTGTCGGTGGTGATCGAACTCTGGCTGAACACGAGCGGAGGATCCCCCGCGTCCAGATAGGCGTTGACTTCGGACATGTCGAAGGGATCTTGCTTTCCCTTGTAATGAGGAAAACCCGCGAGAAGGACGTTTTCCGGCCAGTCCGGCTTGGGAGGATTGAACCACTCGGGAAACATGCCCAGCACCAGCTCCGGGGAGTTCCACCAATACTTCATTAATCGCTTGGCGGGGGATAGGCCAAGTTGGGTACGGAGGCGATTGGTGGAGGGGCCAAGACGATAGTCAACCGCCGCATCCATGAGCCGATCGAGAAGGCGCATGCAGAAACGGGGAAAGTACCGCGGGATGCCCGGCGTGTCGTATACGCTTCGAAACCACATCGGCTGCAGATGGACGGTCGCGAGCGGGAGACCGTTCCTCTCTTGGGCTATTCTGGCACCGAAGGCGTAACCCTGGGCGGCGGCAACCGTTTCCCCCGGAACGTACTCGTCCGTGAGTATTTGGTAAATGCGGCCGGTCATGTTCTCGACGATATCCGCCATCGCCTTGAGACCATCGCTGTCGGACCAGGTGGCTTGCTTTCGCACGAAGTCGTGATATTCGTCGGCCGTCCAAGATTCGCGGAACTGCATCCCTTCCGCTTCGATCCGGGTCTTGAAGTAACCGCTGGCGACCAAGGTCACGTCGTGTCCACGTTCCAGGAGCGTCTTGCCCCAGGAAAGGAAGGGAAAGGTGTCCCCCATGCTACCCATGGCTACGAGCAAAACTTTCATCGCGTTCGTTTCCCTGCGCCCTGGCGACGTTGAATTCGATCGATTCGGACAAAATCGGTGATTGACCCGCCGATGGCAATCCAAAAGTCGTCATCGGTTGCCTGTGGCCGAATCCAATCTGCGTGCCGATCAATGTATGGGAAATTCCGCCAAGGGGTCGAGTTCAATGCCTTCCTCCGCGCGTTTCGGTGATGAAGCAGCCGAGCGGTTAGCTGACGCCCGCTGAAGGTGCTCTTGGATCGGAAGTTCCTGACGGACGGTTGTTGTCGTCGAGCGACGGCGTCACGGACGGAACTATTTGAACCAAGGATTCGACGGAAGGGGATGATTTCGGCGCGGTAGGCGGTTCAGAAGCCGAAGGCGGCTTGTGAAATAGCCGGACCACGTCCATCGAGAGGGTTTTCATCGCCACCATGAGACAATAGAGATTCGCGAGATCACGAACGGCGAAGAGCCAAGGAGGCCACCAGGAATGGCCGAGAAAGTCCCATTTTCCCCGCAACAAGAAGTTCTCGCAGACGAAGACGTAAAGGCCGTACACGTACAGCGTGAAGATCGTGGTGTTCGCGATGGCGAATCGTCGGCTGACGCAGTACCAGAAAGGAATCGACCAGGCCACGTATTGCGGGGCCCAATAGGCACTGAAACCGTAGAGAATCATGTAGATTTCCGCCACGACGCCGGCGAGTCCCATCGGTGTCGAGACGTTCCGTCGGAACCAACTATGGATCAGTATGAGGGAGAGGCAGATGGTCTTGTTGTGAACCCAGTTGGAGCGAAGCATCGCGGAGTAGGGAGCCTGCAGCGACTCGGGAAAGAAACGAACAAGCCATTCGAAGTTGAACAGTCCCCAGACGTGGATGCCGGTGCTGGTGAAAACCATGCTTCCCGGGTAGTCCAGGATGTTTCGCTTGAGGAGCCAAGGTTCGCGAAATAACAAAGGGGCATAGGCGGCGCCAGCTGCAAAGGTGACTGCCGTGGAGAAAAGGATTCGGTGCCGCCAGTTTTTGCAAAAGAAAAATAAGGCTGGCCCCGTCAAGCTGATCGGGAGTTTGACTCCCAATCCCAATCCGAAAACCAATCCCGCGAGAATCAGTCGGTTTCTCGAAGCGAGCATGATCGTCGCGAGAATAAAGAAGGCGATGCTGCTATCCGTGTTCCCGTGATAGGCCGACAGGATCATGGCTAGCGGATTGAGCCAATACGTCGCCATCACCACGTAACGCCAGGGACTTCCCCGAAATAGTTCGCCGAGCAACCAGGCGGTCGCGAAGTCGAGAAGCGCAAAGGGAACCCGTACACCGGTGGCGAACGGCCAGCCCATGGCCTGGCAAAGAGTCCACAACTTGCTCATGAAAATGCCGATGAATGGGGGATGGTTGAACAACTGTACCTGGCGGTAATACTCAATCATCCCTAGCTTGTTCAGGAAACGGGCGTGGTGATCCCACAACTCGACGTCATAGGTGCCTTGGGTGGCAAGCACGAAGTGCGCCCGCACGAGCGCGCCGAGAGCAATCGCGCCGAAAAACCAGATTCCCGGCCGCTGGTACCAGGCGGTCGTATCGATGGTAGACATGGCTGGGCGATTCTCGGTCATGCATTTTTCTTCCCGCAGTTCGCGTCGCTGGGGCGTGGTGCTTGATCCGTCTCTCTTTCGCGGCACTTCGGTCGATATCGACGTGTCGTAGTATCCGCCGGTCTGCCCGGCTCTGTCAACGATTGAGCCTTGGGTTCGGTGGGAAATTCTCGGGCAGAAAAGCCTTGCACGCCATTCCCGCGCGGTTCACCGGCGATTGGTTCCTGGCTTCTGTTTCTGCATTTGGAAATGGTCTTCGCACAAATCTAACGGAACCATAGACGGCAGCGGCAAAGACCCTGCGTTTCTCGAACACGCGTCGCGACTATGCAAGGCGGACGCCGCGAGTGGCGGCTAGCGCCAAGGCCCTCCAAGCGGCCGGGCCGCGTAACACAACATTGCTTTTTTGATGCTCAATAAACGCCCGGGCTGGCTTGCGTTCCATGGGAAAGCGGAATATAACGCCGAACAACGCGAGGGCGCCATGCACAAAGAAGACGTTACGGTGGACGGTTTTCCACAACCCCTTTTTCCTCTCGGGTACCGGTGGGATTTACCCCATCAACCCTGGTTACCGTCCTATCCCAAGGGAGTTCCTCCCGGGCTCGTCTACAGTAAGGTTCGAACGGAGCAAGTGATTCAACTTGCCGCCGAGAGCTTCCCGAATCGGCCGGCGATACTCTTTTACCGTTCGACGTGGACCTACGCGGAACTACTCGGCCATGTCCGCAGAGTGGCGGCGGGATTTCAGGCTTTGGGAATTGGGCCCGGGGACCGGGTGCTCTTTGTTTTGCCAAATTGTCCCGAGTTCGTGATTTGTTGGTTCGCGCTCCATTGGCTCGGCGCGGAAGTGGTGCATGGAAGCCCGCTTAACTCTTCAGCGGAACTTGCCAAGTACGCTGAGGTGAGCAAGCCGAAGGCCGTGATTGGTTTGGACGTTCGTCTAGAAACCTGCGTGGATTTGACGAAAAAGGCCACCATTCCGACCCTGATCGTGGTAAGTCTCGCGCCCCATCTACCCGCGCACCTTCGCGCCGCCTACCGCTTCAAGAATCTGCTCAGCGGTCGCTACAAAGTCGGCGGTGGCACCAAGGTTCTGAAGTTCGCGGAACTCGAACGGATGGCGAAAGGGCCGATTGGGGCTCCGTATACCGAAGAGGTCCATCTACCCGCCGTCATGCAGCCGACGGGTGGAACCACGGGGGGGTCGAAGCTCGCCGTCCTCACGCACCACAATCTGATTTGCAACATCGCGCAAGGTTACGCATTCCTGGGCAAGCCGCCGGGTCAAGAGACCGTGCTCGCCGTACTACCCTTCTTTCACATTTATGGCGCGACTGCCGTCATGTTGGGAAGCCTCGCGGGCGCTGCCACGCTCATCCTGCATCCCCGGTTTGACCCGCCAAAAGTTCTGGACGCGATCGAAAAGTATCGCCCGAGCATGGCTCCCATGGTTCCGTTCATGTTCTCCGCAGTGGTCAACGAACTCAAAAAGAAGTGTCGATCGATCGAAGGCTTGGATCTCTGTTGCTCCGGGGCATCCGCGCTCGATCAAAACCTTCGCCAGGAATTCGAGAATCTCACGAACGCGACCATCGTGGAAGGCTACGGCCTATCGGAAGCCTCGCCGCTTCTGATCTCCAATTGTCCGCGACAAAATCGGTACGGAACGGTTGGCCTTCCCGTTCCAGACACCGAGATTCGCCTCGTCGATATCGAAACGGGGCTGAACGACGTTCCCGTCGGGGAAGTGGGCGAGTTGATCGCGCGCGGTCCCCAGATCATGCAAGGTTATCTGAACAACCCGAAAGAGACCGCCATCGCGTTGCGCAATGGTTGGCTGTACACCGGGGACCTTGCGGTCATGGACAGGGACGGGTTCTTCAAGATTGTTGATCGCAAAAAAGACATGATCATTTCGGGTGGACTGAATGTCTATCCGAGTGAAATCGAACCGGTAATCACGGCTCATGACGACGTGGAGTCCTGCGCGGTCGTGGGAGAGCCGGATTTGGATTGGGGCGAACGGGTCGTCGCGTGGATCGTGCCCAAAAAAGGCCGATCGATCGACGTGGAAGGCATTCGCGAAAGCTGCCGAGCCGTCCTTGCTCAATACAAGGTCCCTCGCGAGTTCCGTGAGTGCTCCGAGCTTCCCGTTAGCTTTCTGGGGAAGATCCGTCGGGTGGCTGCGGGAGCAAGGAAAAGCCGCGGATTCGAACGGCCCAACGGCCCAGTAAACATGCGCCCACATGTTTATGGGGAACTTCTCGAAAAAATTAGAATCGCCGTTCGGAATTCCTGTCGTCCTTTGCCGGTCATCGACATAAAACGATCGGTGCAGTTGCACAATTTTGTCGTCGCGTCGAAGCCGCCGCGTGTTCACGCGTTGGTTCGTTCCGGCGTTTGATCGGGAGAATGGGAGAGGCCCTCATGCCAGAAGCCGTAATCGTAGCTGGGATTCGAACCCCTTTCGTGAAGGCGGCCGGTCCGCTTCGCCATACCCCCGCCCAGGAGCTCGGCCGGACTGTTACCCGTGAACTGCTCTACCGCTTGAATCTCAAGCCCGATTCCGTGGACGAACTGATCGCCGGCAATGTCGCCACCCCCGCCGATGCCGCCAACGTCGGCCGCGTCATCGCCTTGTACGCCGGCATTCCCGAGGACCGGATCGGGCATTCCGTCAGCCGAAACTGCGCCAGCGGATTCGAGTGCGTCACGCAGGCGCTCGATCGGATTCGGCTGGGTGAAGCTAAGACCGTGATGGCGGTCGGCGTTGAATCGATGAGCAACATCCCCCTCATCTGGACCAAGGACCTTACCGAGCGATTCCTCAAGTTGATGCAGGCCAAGAGTGCATTCGGCAAGGCGAAGGTTCTCGCCGGGGTGCGCGGAAGTCATCTCAAACCGGTCATCGGCGTGCAGCAAGGTCTTACCGATCCCGTCTGTGGCTTGATGATGGGAGACACCGCGGACAAAATCGCACGCGAGTTCGGCATCACCAGGAAAGAACAGGACGAGTTCGCGCTCCGCAGCCATCTTAAGGCGACGGAAGCTTGGGACGCCGGCCGACTCGCCGAGGAAACCATGTGCGTTTACGCTCACCCGAACATGGATCCGATCGCGCAAGACATCGGTCCGCGAAAACAACAAACGTTCGAAGCCCTCAACAAGATGCGTCCCTACTTCGATCCCAAATACGGTACCATCACCGTCGGCAACGCCTGTCAGATCACCGACGGCGCGGTCGCTCTTTTACTCATGGAAGAAGAGACCGCCAAGGCGCAAGGTTTTAAGCCTCTGGGCAGAATTCGTTCGTATGCCTACGCCGGCTGTGATCCTGCCCGCATGGGACTCGGGCCGGTCTATGCGACTGCCAAGGCGCTCGACAAAGCGAAAATGACCCTCAAGGACATGGAGCAGGTCGAGATCAACGAAGCGTTCGCCGCGCAGGTCTTGGGATGCCTCCGAGGTTACGAATCCAAGAAATTTGCCGAAGAGAAGCTCAATCGCACGGCGCCGCTCGGCAGCGTCGACATGGACAAACTCAACGTCAACGGCGGGGCGATTGCCCTGGGGCATCCGGTTGGCGCCACGGGAACGCGACTTGTCCTCACGTTGCTCAAGCAAATGCAACGGTCGGGCAAGGGAGTTGGCCTGGCGACCTTGTGCATCGGTGGAGGACAAGGGGGCGCGGTCATCGTCGAGCGGTCGGTCAACTGACCTTCTTTCGTCACGGTAATGGACTCGAAGGGGTCGAATCCAACGAGTCCTCGTCGACGCCCGCTTGTCAACGGTTAGCCAGGGCACGTTATCGATCAACGAATTGCCGTCAGCCCGGCGGCGGACTTTACCCATTCCGCAATGGATGGGAACATCTAGTCGCGAGATTTCTAAGTAATCGGAAGGACGCAACATGTCTGGCACCTGGAGTTCGAGCCGCAAGGAAAACGGCATCGTCGTGGTCACCATCGACCAGCCGAATCGATCCGTCAACGCCCTCTCGCGAAACGTGATCGAGGAGCTCGATCAGTTGCTCGTCGATCTGGAGCGGGACTCGAGCATCAAGGCGGTTTTGTTCATCAGCGGTAAGAAGGGAAGCTTCATCGTCGGCGCGGACGTCGAGGAGATGAAGGAATTGCACGGTGCGGAAGCGGCCCGCACCTTTTCCTCGCGCGGCCAAAAAGTCTTTGAGCGTTTAAGCCGACTAAGTGTCCCCACGGTTGCACTCATCTCGGGACCTTGTCTCGGCGGTGGACTGGAATTCGCGATGGCGTGCAGGTACCGCATCGCGGACGAGAGTCGCAAGACTCTGCTCGGTCTGCCCGAAGTCAAGCTCGGCTTGGTTCCCGGCTGGGGAGGAACCGTTCGCTTGCCCCGGCTCGTGGGCACGCTCAAGGCGGTCACCATGATCACCTCCGGTCAGATGCTCAATGCCAGACAGGCAAAATCCGCCGGCCTCGTCGACGACTTCACGCCGGTCGAAGCGCTGCTCCACGCCGGCGAGTTGATCGTGGATCGGCCACCCAAGAAACGCAAAAAGTCGTTCACGCAACGCTGGCTCATGGAGAGCAAGGTCGGCCGAAAATACATTCTGAACCAAGCGGAGAAGATGATTCTCTCCAAGTCTCACGGCCACTATCCGGCGCCCATCAAGGCGGTCGAAGTATTGCGCGCCGGGATCCTTGGCTCGGCGGAGGAAGGCTTTCTCGCGGAGTCGGCGACGATCGGTAAACTCGCCGACGATCCGGTTACCACCGAATGCGTCCGCTTATTCTTCCTTCGAGAAGAATCCAAAAAGTGGGCCGAAACCGCCGCGCCAAGCGTGGGTGACGTGAAAATCAAATCCGCGGCAGTCCTGGGCGCGGGAACCATGGGGGCGTGTCTCGCCTACGTCATGGCGGATAAGGGGATGGAAGTTCGTCTCAAGGACATCTCCACCGAGTTCCTCGCCAAGGGCCTTAAACATGCCAAGGGGCTCTGGGACAAGGATGTCAAGAAACGCAAAATGAGCCAGCGAGAAGCCAACGATGGCCTCGCGAAGATAAGTACCACGACGGACTATTCTGGCTTTAAACACCTCGACATCGTGATCGAAGCGGTGGTCGAAGACATTGAAATCAAGCGGCAGGTATTTCGCGATCTGGAAAAGGCCTGCGGTCCGGACACCATTCTCGCCTCGAACACCAGTTCGCTACTCATTTCCGATATCGCGGCGGCGGTCGAGCGGCCGGAACGAGTGATTGGCGTCCATTTCTTTAATCCGCCGAACCAGATGCCCCTCGTCGAGATCGTACGGACAGAACACACGAGCCAAGAGGCATTGGCAACGGCGTTGGCGCTCACGCAAAAGATGGGCAAAACCCCCATCGTCGTTCGCGAATGTGCAGGCTTCCTCGTGAACCGGTTGCTCATGCCGTACATGAACGAAGCGGGATTCCTGCTCGCGGAAGTGGACGATCCTATGGAACTTGAGAAAGCGGCCATCGAGTTCGGGTTCCCCATGGGGCCACTGAAGCTGACCGACCTCGTCGGCGCGGGTGTGGCGTCCAAGGTCTCCAAGGTGTTGCATAACGCTTTTGGCGATCGCATGGAACCGGCCCCGGCGTGGCGGAGGCTGGCGGAACTTCAGCAAACCGCCGGCAAAGGGACGCCGCAGACACTGCTCATCAAGGGACGACGTGGCAAGCGAGAACTCAATCCAGAGGTCGCGCGCATGATCGCGCAACTGCGCCGCGAAGCGGGACGAACCGAACCTCTTTCTCGATCGGAAATCGCCGAACGAATGGTGTTCCCGATCATCAACGAAGCGGCACGCTGCCTGGACGAAGGGATTGTGGAACACGCCGAACAGGTCGATCTGGCGATGGTCTTTGGAACCGGATTCGCCCCTTTCCGTGGCGGCCCGCTCCGCTATGCCGACAAGGTGGGGGTCGATTATGTGGTCCAGACCCTCGAACGTTTTGCCGAGAAGCATCCACGTCTGGCTCCCTGCGATGCGCTTCGTCGACGGGCCAGCGAAGGAATCGCGTTCGAGTCCGCCTTGACCATCGCCCGCTAATGAGCGTCCGAAAAGAAACGCCATGGACGATGGGGCGATGGTCGTCAAAACCCGCTCGCCGAACCTTGGTCGCATGGACTCGCGAACATGGCGTGGAATCGATGGCGCCAGCTCCATGGCACCGGTTCGGCTTTCAAGATAGGTTCCATCCAACCCAGGGAAGTCCACGGTGAGCTATCTCGATGCAACCCGCCGACGCGACCAAGTGGCCTCGTTCCTTTGGCGTGCCCTCGTTTTATCTCTGGTGCTCGCGACTCTCTACGCCTTCTGGCAAGAAATCCAGCAGAGACGGGGTCGCGTCGAGGTCGTGCAGTTCCCCAATATTCCTGCGTCCTTCGCGAACAGTTCCGCGATCGATCTCGGACGACTGACGCAACGAGTCAATTCCGCGAGAAATGGCGCGCCCTACTACATCGACGCCTATTACGAGATCAGCCCCGAGCCAGAATACCTTTATTCCCCGGAGGAAGCCGAGGTGCGGACTCCTCTCGCGAAGAAACGGGAGGA
>JAXMAQ010000019.1:0-98745 GCA_046350335.1 Planctomycetota bacterium | reverse complement strand
TTCATGTTGGACGAGAGACGAACGAACGTTAAATAGACATCGCCGTCCAACGCGATCCCTTTGGCAAGGAGTATTTGATCCAAATCGTAAGCGAAATGAAGATAGGGTTCATTTCCATTTATGCTTAGCGCCACTTGATGAAAAGTTGTGCCGTCACCACTGACGTACAGTCGGGTAACGTTTGTATCCAGGCTGGAAACGATCGTGGTTCCGAGTTGTTTCGCCCAGAAATCGAGGGTTAAATCCGTGGCGCCCACATGCGCGGACAGGTCGATAACCAGGGTCGCCGTTGCGGTCCCATAATAGGGTGGACCCAATGGAAACCCTGGAAGGTAACCTTGGCTAAAATGGAGTTGAGAGGTTCCCGCGTGCGCGTCGCCGTTTGAAACCACGGCGATATTGCCCTCATCTTCGGTAAGAAAACTCCAACTTCCGAGCGAACTCAAAGCACCTCCCTCGAAGTCCTCGGTGACCGGAACCGCTTGCGGCGCGGGAACAACAACGAACGTCGAAGAGAATTTGTCAGCAGTCTCGCCGTCCACATTGTCGCCGTCCTGGTTCATCGGAATCCCCGACGGGTCGGTAATGTCTTTGGATATTTTGACGGTATAAGTGCCTCCCGCGGCCCGAGGTGAAGCGAAAGGAATCACGAACGTCCGGTGATCCCCCGTATCCACCGGATCGCCAAGCAAGGGCACGGTATCGTTGACGGGATCGAGGATCTGTATATCGCCCGAGGTAAATGAGGCGACGTCGATTTCCTTTGAAAAGGTGACTGACACCGATGACAAAGGAGACGAAGTCTGGCCACTAGGGGATATGGAAACGACGCGCGGTCCTTCGACATCGTGGTTTCCAATGCGAATATCGTCAATGTAGATCTCCGCGTCCGTCGTACTTCCGGTATGAAAGAAGCGCACATAGACATCCCCATCCAAAGAGATGCCAAGATTGGCCAGCGTCTGATCGAGGTCGTTATGGCAATGGAGGTAACTGGAAGAGGAAGAAAACGTCTCGAGCGCATGCCAGGTGTTGCCGTCTCCGCTGATGGAAAAAGTGATGCTGTTTTGCGTCCCGGACGAGGACCGTTTGCGAATCAGAAAATCCAAGGTCAGGTCGGAGTTGCCCGCCTGATCGGCAAGGTCCAGCAGCAGTGTCGCGGATTGCGTCGAGTATGGGCTCGAGGACGTGTTTGCGAATTGACCGAATTGGAGTTGATAGGATCCACTCGGGGGACTGTTTGCGGTGGTCAGCTCGATGGTTCCAGCCCCGGTCGTGGCGAAGCTCCAGCCCGCTAGCGCAAGTGGGTCGCCGGATTCGAAGCCTTCGGCGTATGGGGAGGCTTGCGCGGTGGGACTGGAATCGATATCGAAGCCGAAGGAGTAAACATCGGCGGTGGTTCCCGCTTGATTATCACCGTTCTGATCCATCAAATTGCCGGCAACGTCTTTGACATCGGGACCGATGCTGATGCGATAATGACCGCCCAGTGGCGAGAACGGAGCGATATTGAGGTAAAACGTCCGATGGTCGCCGCTGTCCACGGGGGCCGCGACCAATGGAATCGCCATGCCCATGGGATTGAGGATAACGACGTCCGAAGCGGTGAATGTGGGGACGTTGATTTCCTCGGAAAACGTGACGCTCAATTGTTCCAGTGGCGTCACGATCGCACTGGCAACGATGCTCGGACCGAACGGATCCGCGGCGCTGATGCGAATATCATCGATAAATAGGCTCGAAGTCGATGAAGTCGCGGAGCGCGAGAATCGGAAATAGACATCCCCGTCCAGCGCAATGCCCGCGTTGGCCAGAAGGACATCCAGGTCCCACGCATAGGTGGTGTACAGATTTAACGCGCCCGGGTTCACGCTGGCGGCGACCGTGGTCCAAGTGGTTCCATCGCCGCTTACCGCGAGCTGAAGACTATTGCCACTCGTCGAGCCGAGTTGTTTAACCCAAAAGTCGAGTGTTAAATCGGTTCGTCCGACTGCGCCCGACATATCGACGACCAAGGTGGCCGCGGCGGTGGAACTTGTCGAGGACGTTTGGCCAAATCGGAGATGATAACTGCCGTCGTGAGGCCCATTCGCGTTGGTTGACGTAACGGTCGCCGTCCCCGTGGTCGAGAATACCCAGCTCGACAATGCATCGATCGAACCGGCTTCAAATCCCTCGTTCACTGGAAATGCGGTGGGCGCGGGGGCCGGAGTGATAAAGGTCGACGCGTAAAAGTCCGTTGGTTCTCCAACAAGGAAGTCGTCATCCTGATTCATCGGATTGCCCGCCAGGTCCAGCACGGCGGACCCCACGCGCCATGTGTATGTGCCATGTATGGTTTGCGGGGAAGCGAAATTGATCACAAACGTGCGATGATCGCCACTGTCGATCGGATTGCCGGCAAGCGATACGGAAACGCCGTTCGGCCCGGTGACGGTGACGTCCGCAGTAGTAAAGCTGGACCCGTTGATATCCTTGTTGAAAGTCACTTGGATTCCGGTGTAGGGACCTTGAACCGGACCCATCAATTGCGAACTGAGGATCTTGGCGCCAAAAAGGTCGCCCCTGCTGACCCGCACATCGTCCAGATACATCACATGGGATGTTGACGTCCCTGAGTGGACGAGTTTCAGATAGACGTCGGCATCGAAAAGAATGCCTGCCGCCGCCAGGGCGGCATCCAAGTCGATCACGACGTGTCCATAGGTGGTGCTGTCGTGAGGTTGGATCAACGCCGCAATGCTTGACCAGTTGATGCCGTCGCCGCTGGCCATGACGGCGAAACCGTTACTTGACGACGTACTCGCCGACTTCAGCCAGAAATCCAGCATCAGGTCCGACGCGCCGACCTGGGAGGATAGGTCCAGAAGAAAGCTCGCGCTTTCCGTACTCACGCCCGAGGCATTTTGGCTGAAGATTACATGTCGGCTACCACCGTGGGGAGAGCCAACCGCCGTTAGGGAAACGGTTCCTGATCCAGTCGTTTCGGCCTTCCAATGGGCGAGGAGGCCGATGTCGGCAAGGTCGAAGTTTTGCGTATATGGCACGGTTAATGGTGACAGCGAATCGAAAACAACCGATGACAAATAGGAATCAGTGGTTTCGCCATTGAGACCGTCATTGTCCTGGTCCATTAAATTGCCGAGCGGATCGCTGATATAGGGACGAATGCCAAGCTGATACGTGCCTCCCAAGTATTGTGCGGTCAGAAAGTTGATCGTGAATGTCCGATGATCACCGCTGTCCACGGGGTTACCCGAAACTGCGAAGGGCGTATTGCCCGGTCCGAAGACCAAGAAGTCGTCGGCGGTAAACGTAGCAGGATCAATCGCATTCGCAAAGGTGACGCTGATCGATGTAAATGACCCGCTGAACGTGCCGGTAGGGTTTTGCGCGATGATTCGCGGCCCACCGACAACTCCGTCCCGAACCCGGACATCGTCCAAGGTCATATCGTGCGAACTATCCGTCCCCGAGTGGCGGAATCGAAGAAAAACATCCTGATCCATCGCAATGCCCGCGGCAGCGAGGGCCAAGTCGAGATCGTAGACGAAATGTGTATAGGAGTTGACGCTGTCCGGAGTTATGCTGCTGGCGATATCCGTCCAGCTCATGCCGTCACCACTAACAGCGAGGGAAAGTTTGTTGATCGAAATCGACACGTTGAGCTGTTGGACCCAGAAGTCCACGGTCATGGACGTGGAGCCGACATGATCGCTCAAGTCGAGCATAAGTATGGCGTCTTCCGTCCCCGTCGCCGCGCTCAAGGTTTGATCGAATTTTAGGTGTTTGCTTCCCTGAATCGGATTATTCGCGCTCGTCAGGGAAATGTTGCCCGCGCCCCCTGAAGAAAAGCTCCAACCGACTAGGGAAGTCAAATCCGTGCCTTCAAAACCCTCGGCGACGGTCAGTGATTGCGCGACTGCCGGGCCGATCGTGAAACTGCCATCAAATGCGTCGCTGGCTCCACGACCTAAAAACAGATCACCGTCCATGTTCATGGCATTGCCGGCAGGATCATTGATTGCCGGCCCAACTTTAACCGCGTAGGTACCGTTGACCACTTGGGCCGCGGAGAAGTTGACGGTAAAGGTGCGATGATCGCCGCTGTCGATCGGGTTCCCCGCGAGCGACACGCTTGTCTGCGTCGCACCAGTAACGGTGATATCCGAAGAAGTAAACGTGGAAGGATCGATCGGGTTTTCGAAGATCACCGTGAGTCCGGTTACGGGTCCCCCCGTCATTCCGGTCGGCGTGATGCTGGCAACGCGCGGTCCCAAGACGTCGGTTTGGCTTATTCGGAGATCGTCGATGACGGTTTCGTGGCTTGCCACCGTTCCTTGATGGGTGAATTTGAAGTAAACATCGCTATCCAACGCAATACCCGCACCGGACAGCGCCGCGTCCAAATCAAATCCAACATGGTAGTAAGTAAAGACTGTATCCGTATTAATGCCATGAATATACGTGATCCAGTTCGTGCCATTTCCGCTCACGTAAATCGATAAACTGTTCGTCAGCGACAAGCCACTGGGTTGCTTGATCCAAAAATCCAGGGACAGATCGGTGGCGCCGGCTACGCCCGACATATCCAATTGGAGGATGGCGTTCTGGGTTGATGCTCCGGTGGCGGTTTGATCGAACTTTAGTTGATAACTTCCCCCATGGGGACTATCCGTGTTGACGATCGCTACCGTTCCGCTGCCCGTGGTCGAGATGCTCCATTCGGATCCCAGTAATGCGAGACTCCCTTCTTCAAATCCCGCCGTGTAGGGAACCGTGGCCGAGGTGGGCGTGATGGATACATCCATGACGACGCGTTCTTCCAGAGCCTCAAAAATAAGAGCTTGTTCTCGCGCCTGCAGCGGGCGGTCCGCGGCGATCGATCGCTTTCCAAATCTCCGTACCGGGGATAACGAGGAAAAGAAACGTCTTGCATGAGGGAGAGTCACGGTGGCACCTTTTCCTTGGCTATCGTTCTAGCGGCAAAAACGTTCGAAAGCCTACCGTGCCGGATCTCACTTGATCTAATGCGGATGCAAAACGCTTTAGATGAATCGTTCCCGCATTGGATTTCGCATCCAGGCAAACCATGAAACGGAAGCTGTCCGAATGATCTCGGCAGGCAGTTGGCACAATTCCGCAGCCTGAACCAGTCCAAGCCTAATAAAGATGGCCGAGTTTGGCAAGGACTGAACGGCTGCGGTTACCCGCAAAATGAAAGGGTTATCACGCGGAATATCCAGACGGACGCGCCCATGTCTTCGCGCACGCGCCGCTGAAAAGGCGTGGCTCCTCTCTTTACTTCGCGGTCCAAGTTATTTGTCATCAAATGCCGCGACCACAATTTCCATCCCAACATCGCGGGGCGTATGGGTAGTGACGAAGGGCGAGTCCTCGTCGACCGGGTGGCCTTCGCCACGGTTCTCGAAGTCAAACCCATTCAGTGATATCAGCGCGGCACGGGCGGCTTGACCGCCCGAAAGCCTTTTCGTGGATCGCGTTCGCGTTACAACCCAGTGACCAGATCCTCGCTCCCCACGTCCGGCGTCGGTTCCGGGAGAGCTTGACAAAGGCCCAGTCTTCCTCGGAGCCGCCGGCGAGGACGGTGTCGATGGCGGCGTCGTCCGTAACCGTGCTGCCTGCAATCAAGTAATCGTCGCCGTTATTGCGTGGTCCGACGCCGACCCCTTGAATGTTGGCGACCCGGTTGGCGAAGGGACGGGTGGAGGACCACTCGGCGAAAATGTTCGCCGCGGAGTTCGCCGTCGCGGGCAGGTAGTTACTCACAATGCGCAAATCTTCGCCGGCGCCACCGTCGAGGGAGTCGCTGCCGGTTCCGCCGACGAGCATGTCGTTGCCATCGTTGCCAATGAGGGTATCGTCGGCTCCTTCACCGCCGTCGTCACCGAGGATGAGGTCGTCATCCTCGCCGCCGTCGGCGTAGTCGCTTCCATGTCCCGTATCGATGATGTCGTTACCCGCCTCCCCCATCAGGCTGTCGCTGGCCCCTTCGCCACCGTCACCTTGTCTTTGTCGCCGAAGATAATATCGTCACCAGCACCGCCATACACCGTATCCATGGCGGTTTTACTTCCCTTGGTGCCGTCGGCGTAGATGGTGTCGTTATCCTCGTCGCCATAGATCAAGTCCGACGCCGCCTCGCCGCCGTCACTATCGCCGTAGATCGTGTCGTTGCCGAGACCACCATGGATCGTGTCGGTCGCGGTCTTCTTGCCGATGTTGCCATCACCGTAGATCAAATCATCGCCGGCATCGCCTTGGATACTATCACCGGCTCCCTCGCCGCCATCGCCGTCGCCGTAGATGGTGTCGTTCCCTTCGCCGCCCAGGAGGGTGTCCGAGCCGTACGCGGTTCCGTTGTCGGGATTCTCCCATTCGCCGTGGAGAACATCCGCCCCATCCCCGCCATCGACGAGGTCATTGCCGAGTCCACCGAAGAGTTGATCGACATCCTCTTCGCCGAAGAGCTGATCGTTCGCTCCGCCGCCACGCAGCGTGTCGTTGCCGACGTCACCGTACACGGTGATCGCGGAATCCGTGAGCGCCGTCGCAATAATCGTGTCATTGCCCTCGAAGCCGTAGGCTACGACACCTGCCCCGACACCGTAGTACGTCTCGGAAGTCCCCACCGCAACGCCGTCGAGCATCAAGGTATGGAGGACAATCGTGGTCGGATTGATCTGTTCGAGTTCAAAAACGTCATCGCCGTCCGTGCCGGCAACCACGAGTTGGTTCGTCGAGCCGGTCCAAACGAGCGCCACGCCGGAGACATTGACGATGTAGGTGGTGACGGCGCTCACGCCGCTGTCCTTGTCCGTCACCGTCACCTTGACCTGGTTCGGGCCTGACTGCGTGAAAGTGTGGTTCACGGAGAGATTCGCCGTTCCTGGGAGGAAGTCATCGCCGAAGCCGTCGCCGTTCCAGTCGATGATGAAGAAGAACGATCCCGCCTGGTCCACCGGCGAGGGATCGGTCGCCGAGAAATCGAACGCCACCGACTGCCCAACGGCCACCGCTGCTGGGCCATCGACGCTCACGCTTGGCGCGCCGTTGTTGATCTGCAGATTGACGGCGGAGGAGGTCGTGCTGGTGTTGTGCGTAACATCCGTAACGCGGAGTTTGACTTGGCGAACGCCTCCGTCATTGATGCCCAGGGCGACGAGCTGAGACCAGGTGAGCGTGGGATTGTCACCGGCCGCGTCGCCGAAAACATTGTCGCCGTTGACGTCCCAGGAATAGCTCAAGACGTCGTAGAGATCCTGATCGAACGAGCCCGCGGCACTCAAGGTCAGTGAGTCACCTTCGGTGACGACGTACGGGCCGTTGGGGACGGCGACAGGTGCGTGATTGCTGGCGGTGACGTTTACGTTTACCTGCACCGGGGAACTCGATGCCAAATAGCCGTCCCATGCTTTGACGGTGAACGCTGCGACGCCGCTGCCAAAGGCGTTAACGGCCGGAGTCCAGACGAGTGACTCCCCCGACGAAATCATGGTGACGCCGGGCACGACCGCGACACCGTTCTTGGTTAGAGTTCCCGAGATCACGGACTCGATGCGGAAAGAGACGGCGCTACCTTCCGGATCCGCTTCATTGCCCGCCGAATTAAGATTCGCGTAGGTTATGGTACGCGGTTGGTCTTCGCTCGCACCGGTCAATGTGGCCATGGACGTGAGTGTCGGCGGACGATTGAAATTGACTTTCACTTGGACTGGCGACGCCGAGGCCAAAAGTCCGTCCCACGCCCTGACGGAAAACATGTTGACCCCTTGGCCATCGGTCCCCGGCGCAGGGGTCCAGACTAGTTCTTCGCTGGCGGAAAGCAGAGTTACACCCGGGACGACCGCGACGCCGTTTTTGGTCAGCGTTCCCGAAGAGACCGCCTCGACGCGGAAGGAAAGCGGGTTCCCATTGGCGTCCCCTTCGTTCGCCGCGGCAGCGAGCGCCGCATAAGTGACCGTGAATGGTTGTTCCTGCAGAGCGACGGAGAGAGTATTAATCGTCGAAAGAATCGGCGCAATGTTGGTGGCAAAGTTGAACCACACCGGGACGATGCTTTCCGAGACGAGTTCCCCGTCATAGGCGCGGATACCGAGCACGTTCGCGCCACTTACGACGTCCGTGGGAGTGTAAACAAGCGTTTCGCCCGCCGAAATCGTTGTTGTTCCCGGAATCACGGGAACGCCATTCTTCGTCACGGTTCCCGTGTAGACGGCGTCAATGAGGAAAAATACGGGGCCGGAATCGAGCGAAGCGACATTGGCCCTCGTTAACAATGCATCGTAGGTAATTGTGAATGGCAGGCCCTGTGTCGCGCTGTTAAAAGAATTGACCATCGTCATCGTGGGCGCAACGTTATCCGTCCAGTGGTTGATACGCACTTCATCCAGGTGCATTTGCGCTGGCGCACCCGTGCCGAGCCGTACGAATTGCAGGTAGACAGGTTCACTTAGCGAAAGGCCTGCCGTCGAAAGCATTTGGTCCAAATCAATGGCAAAGCGCGTATAGTCATTGCCGACCGGATCAATGGTGATCGGTGAGGACCATCCGGGATCGCCGGCGTTACGGGCGCTCAGGAACATCTGATTGACAGAGCTGGGGTAGCCGTCGTCGCGCACCTGGAAATCAAGCCAGAGATTGGTTTGGCCAACAAGGCTTGAGAGGTCGAGAAGGACTTCGGCGGCGGAAAAGTCGGTAGAATCACTGTTGAATTGCACGTGATGGTTTCCGAAGGTGGGACTGTTTTGATCCGTCACCGTCACCGTGCTCGTCCCGGACTGATAAAAGGTCCAGCCTTGTGCAAGCCAGTCGCCGTTCTCGAATCCTTGATAGAAAAGGTTCTCGATCGGAGGAACCTGAAGCGTTACATCACCAATAAATTCGTCGTTTAAATAGCCTGGAAAATGATCGCCATTGGTGTTGAGAAGCACGCCCGCGAGACTTCGAACCTGTTTATCAATGGTAATCGAGTATGTGCCATCTTCGGGAATGGGACTGGCGATTTCCAAAAGGAACGTCTTGTGATCCCCCGAATCGATGGGATTGCCATTGAGCGCCAACGTGTATCCGAAGCGATTAATGTTGACATCCGCGGCTGTAAAGCTGTCGGCGTCCATTTCCTCGGAAAAGGTCACCTCGATGATGTTTGGCGCGTCTCCGACGGAGACATCCGTCACGATGGGCGAGACCAGATCCAAGTCGTCCGTGACCCGTATGTTATCAATCGCCATCTGCGGGCCGGTTCCTGTCGAATAAAACTGAAAGTAAATCCGATCCGCTGGAAAATTGCTCAAATCAACGACGACATGGTAATATTTGTTAACTTCGTCCAGGTCGATGTAAATATCCTCGAAGGTTCCCTCACCAAATCGAAAGGACATGTATTTCGTGTCGTCACTCAGGGACTTCACGAATAAGTCGAGAGTCACGAGTTCGCTTTCGTAATAAGGGCTCATGTCAAGATCTAGAATGGCGAAGTTTAAAAAGTCCGTGTCTTCCATGGAAAAAACCAGATGATTGCCGTCGACGGGTCCATATTGATCCGTAATCTGGAATTTGTTCGACGCGGGACCGGGAACAATGGGCTCCTCCCAAAGATCCGTGGTAAAAAATCCCCACTCGGCCCCAATGCTGTTGATGTCCGCGACGTTGAAATTCGAAATACGGCACGCCGGCGGTGTCTAGCACTAGTCGAGTTTCCAGTGCCTCGAGCGACAGGCTTCGTGGGAGCATGCCTGCCAATGGTCGCGCGAAGGGCCGGTGCCGTGGTTCGCAGCGAGTCCCCAAGGAATCGGGCAAGTCTTGAAAGGCTATGAGAAGCGAAGAGGGGGCGATTGGTGCCACGACGTGACTTCACGGGCATTCTCCTCTTTATACGGGGCTTGATATCCGACAGCCGGGGCGAATCGAGTGTCATACGCGCGGGGGGAAAAAATAAGGAAAGTGCGACGGGCGGCTAGCGACGGTCCATGCAACACATGCTTCGGAAGCAGATTCCAAAACGCGAACGGTTCCACCTTTTCCAATCCAGGGCTCTCCCCAAACCCTGAATACCGTCAATGGACATGGGAACTGGCGGTCTGGATAGCCGAAAACGGTTGCGGGTTGCCGCAAAATGCGTGTTCCATCCGACGCCCGATTGTTCGAACGGCTGCTAGGGATGGCAGTTGTGGCCCGGGCGGTTTGCCCGCCCGTGTCAACCCCGGATTGAACTCGTGTCACAGCCCCGTGACGATATCTTCGATGCCGACGTCGGGATGGACGTCCTGGGAGAGCTTGACGAAGAGCCAGTCTTCCTCGGATCCGCCGGCGAGGACGGTGTCGATGGCGTTGTCGTCGACGACGGTGCCGCCGGGCGTGAGGAAGTCGTCGCCATTGTTGCGCGGACCGACGCCGATGCCTTGGATATTGGCAACGGTCAGCAAACGGACGAGAAGACGACCAGCCCGGAATGAATGGCTGCGGCGCTGTTGGCCGTCGCGGGGAGGTAGTTACTCACAATGAGCAAATCTTCACCGGGCGCCGCCAGACGAGGGAATCGCTGCCGGAACGCCTGGTTGTTGCCGCCGTTGCCATCGTTGCCAACGAGGGTATCGTCGGCTCCTTCGCCGCCGTCACCGCCGAGGATGAGGTCGGTCGTCCGCGCCGCCGTCGGCGTAGTCGCTTCCTTACCGGTGTCGATGATATCGTTGCCAGCATCGCCCATCAGGCCATCGCTGGCCCCTTCGCCACCATCGCCGTTCTTGTCGCCGAAGATAATATCGTCGCCGCACCGCCATGGACCGTATCCATGGCGGTCTTGCTCCCCTTGGAGCCGTCGGCGTAGATGACGTCGTTATCTTCGTCGCCGTAGATCAAGTCCGAGGCTGCTTCCCCGCCGTCGCTGTCACCGTAGATCAGTCGTTGCCGAGACCACCATGGATCGTGTCGGTCGCGGCCTCGGCCGATGGCGTTGCCATCACCATAAATCAGGTCGTCGCCGGCATCGCCTTGGATACTATCGCCGGCTCCCTCGCCACCGTCCCCACGCCATAAATGGTGTCGTTCCCTTCGCCGCCGATCAATGTGTCGGTGCCGTACACGATACCGTTGGACGGATTCTCCCACTCGCCGTAGAGAACGTCCGCCCCATCCCCGCCATCGACTTGGTCATTGCCGAGTCCGCCAAAGATGTGGTCAACATCGTCCTCGCCAAACAGTTGGTCGCTAGTTCCGCCGCCACGCAGCGTGTCATTGCCGCCGCCGCCGTACACGGTGATCGCGGAATCCGTAAGAGCCGTGGCGTCGAACGAGTCATTGCCCCCGCCGTAGGCCAGGATTCCAGCCCCCACGTCCAAATAGTTGTTTGATGTACCGACAGCAACGCCGTTCCGCTGAATCGTGTGAACAGCGATGGTGGTGGGATCGATCTGTTCAAACTCGTAATGATCGTCGCCGCTCGTACCGGAGACTTGTAGCTGGTGGGGGTCGAGCCGGTCCAAACCAACGAAATTCCGGAGGACTCGGAGACGTCGACACGGACCAGAACGGGCGTGCTCGAAGCGAGGGCGCCATCCCAGCGCACCGTAAAGCGCTCACGGCAGTAGCCAGCTCCTCCGCGGGCGTCCAGACGAGTTCTTCGCCTGGCGAAAGAAGTGTCGTCCCGGGAACGACCGCAACACCGGTGTTCTTGGTCAACACGCCAGAGGAAACGGAATCGACGAGGAAGGAAATGGCATCACCATTCGCATCCGCTTCGTCCGCGGCCGCGAGCGTTTCATAGGTGATCGTGAAATCTTGATCTTCGATTGAGCCCGTTAGCGTATCGATTGAAGTCAGCGTGGGGGCCGTGCTTGGCGGAGGGGCGATCGTAAAATGAATGACATAATTGTCGGGCGCTCTCGTTTCGAACGCCGTTACCATTTTGATCGAGATATCTAAATTGGTTGGCCGACCAGATGTATCTCGGCAGAGTCAGCGTATAGTCACCCGGAAAGGGCTGGCGATCCGAAAAGCTAAGTCGGAAATGTCTCGCATCGGCGAGTTGACCCCAGAAAACTTCAATATAGTCTCCATTGCTGTCTTGCAGAAATGCCTCGATCGTTGCAGGTTCCACATTTCGAGAAAACTCAACATCCACGTAATTGACGGACGTTAGCGGGCCGGCTTGGCCGCTTAGAGAATCCTCCCATGATAAAAAACCGGATCCGCGGGGAACCAGCAGCCACGCGCACCGAATCGAGGGTGAAATGTAGTCGGTGCATAGTCTTCTTGGGACTCGATGTATTCCGGCGATCTTGAGAATCGAATAAAAATGGTGGGATCACTACTAAGTCCCGATTGGGCCATCAGCCAGTCGAGGTCAAGCGAATAATGGACCCAGTTGTCTGTATCGGGATCGCCCTCAATGGAAGTGTTATTGAACGTAACGCCATTCCCACTTATCCCCACCGTCGTATAGTTAAAATAGTCGTCAAATTCCCAGCTCTCATTGGCCCAGAAATCGACGCTCAGATCCGTTCGACCTAAGTATCCCGTCAGATCAATGCTCAATGTAGCATATGTACGACGTCATAAGGATCGGAAGAGTCGGACAGCATCGCCGCCGGCCACCGGGAAGGACGTCCGTCGTCAGTTGACCGTCGCCCCTGTCGTCGTAAAAGTCCAGTCCGTCAGGGCCATATGCCAGCAACCTCGAAGTCCTCGAAGGCGATCAGGTCCGCGGGCAAGGCACGCTTGAAGTCGATGCGGACCACGGCATAATCGTTGGCTTCTCCCAATGTCAGGTCGTCATCCTGATTCATTAAATCGCCATCGGCGCTTAGGATATTCGGGCCAATCTTGAGAATGTTATTCCCCCATTGGTCGGGGGTCTTCATGGTGATGGTAAACGTCTGATGATCGCCGCTGTCGGTGATGGTAAACTCGGGCACCAAGGAGGTCGACCAGAGGAGATCGGCGGACGTGAACGTTGATGGATCGATCGCTTCCGAGAAGGTCACGTCCAACTCATAAAGATTGCCAACGATCCTTAATGTCCGACGTCGATCTGACTCGAGTCCGGGATTCGCGATAGGGTCGGCGAACAAATTGAAGTCATCGATCAATAATTCCGCGGTTCCACCCATTCTTTCGATTCGAAGAAGACGCTGGAATCGAACGTGATGCCGGCCGAATTGAGAATTTGATCCAAATCGCCTTCAAACTTCTGGAAGGGCTCGCTGATCGGAAAAGCGAAATCCGCGAGTTGAAGTCCGTGTTCGTCCCGTCGCCGCTGACATAGAGATTCATCCGATCGTCGGGATTGCTGTCCCCGCTCCAAAAGGAGTATCGAAAGGTTGGTTTGGCCGACATAAGCCGAGAGATCCATCGCGAAAGTATTGCCGAAACGGATGAGAATCCTTGCGTGGTGGATTGACCTAACCGGAGGGATTTATTCCCCGATTGACTATCGTAGGAAACAATCGACGGGACGCCGGTGCCCACAGGCAGGAATCCCCACTCCGGCCCGAGTTGCGTGACGAGCGTCGCCTCGAAATCTTCCGAAAAACCAGGGGTTACCGGGGTCAGTGGCATCTGCAAGTACGTGATCGCTTCCGTCGTTGTCGAGTGCGTGATGTCCGCAACACGAAGTTTAATTTGTCGGAACGTCGCGCCGCTCGTAAGGCCAAGCGACTGAAGCTGCGCCCAAGTGAGCGTGGGATTGATGCCGACGGCATCGGAGAAATTATTGTCTCCGTTGAGATCCCAGAAAATGCCGACAACGTCGTTGGAGTCTGGATCGTAGGAACCGATTGCGCTCAGCGTCAGCGACTCCCCTGGCGTTACGACGTAATAGGGGCCATTGTTAACGGCAATAGGCGCGTTATTGCTCGCGGTCACATTGACGTTCACTTGCTTGGGCGAACTCGAAGCTAAATATCCGTCCCAGGCTACGACCCTGAAGGCCGCAACGATGCCGAATGCGTTAATGGGGGGGGTCCAGACGAGCGAATCCCCCGAAGAGACGATGGTGACCCCGGGCACGACCGCCACGCCATTCTTGGTCAGCGTCCCCGCGATCACGGACTCGATTCGGAACGAGAGGGGATTTCCGTCGGGGTCTGCTTCGTTTCCCGCCGATTCAAGGCCCGTGAAGGTAATGGTGCGGGGTTGGTCTTCGTTTGCCCCCGTCAAAGTGCTCATCGAAGTAAGAGTCGGTGGACGATTGAAGTTGACCTTCACCTGGACCGCCGAGGACGAGGCCAACAGGCCGTCCCACGCCCGGACGGTGAACATGTTGACTCCCTGGGCATTGATGCCCGGCGGAGGGGTCCAGATGAGTTCTTCCCCTGCGGACAAGAGGGTACTGCCAGGCACGACCGCGACGCCGTTCTTCGTCAGGGTTCCCGAGGAAACCGTCTCGACGCGGAAGGACAGCGGATTCCCGTTGGCGTCCACTGCATTGGCGGCGGTGGCGAGGGCCGCATAGGTGACGGTGAACGGCTGATCTTGGTGCGCCAGAGAGAGAGTATTGATCGTCGAAAGCGTGGGGGCCACGTTCGTTGCGAAGTTGAACCAAACGGGCACGACGTTCTGCGATACGAGTTCGCCGTCATACGCCCTGATGCCGAGCACGTTCGCGCCACTGACGATCGAAGTCGGAGTAAAAACAAGGGTTTCCCCGGCGGAAAGGGTCGTCGTTCCTGGAATCACCGGTACGCCGTTCTTCGTCACGGTTCCCGTGTAGACGGCGTCTATGAGAAAGGACACGGGGTCGCCGTCGGGTGAATTGTCATGTGCCACGTTTCGCAATGCGTTGTAAGTAATCGTGAATGGCAGACCCTGCGTCGCGCCGGTAAAGACATTAGTCATCGTCATCGTAGGGGCAATATTGTTCGACCCGCGGTGGATACGAACCTCATCCAAATGCATTCGCGTCGGCGATCCCGTTCCAAACCGAACGAATTGCAGGTAGATGGGTTCGCCGAACGAAATGCCGGCGGAGGAAAGTACAAGCCGTCGAGATCAATGACGAAACGCGTGTAGTCATTGCCGACCGGATCAATGGTGTGATGTGACCAGGCCGGGGTCGTCCGCATTTCGGGCAACCAGGAACATTTGATTGATTGACGCGGGATAGCCGTCGTCCCGCACTTGGAAATCGAGAAATACGTTTGTCTCGCCCACAAAACTGGAGAGGTCGAGCAGGACTTCGGCAGCGGAGTATTCGGTCGAAGTGCTGTCGAACATTACGTGATAATCGCCGAAGGTGGGACCATTCTGATCCGTGACCGTCACCGTGCCGGTCCCCGACTGATAAAAATTCCAACCCTGAGCCAATCCTTCAGTCGCCGTTCTCGAATCCTTGATGAAGGGATTCTCTTCCGAGGAGCTCGAAACTTCGACCGTGCCGGTATAGAAGTCCGTCGCTTCGCCGGAAACGAAATCGCCATCGTAGTTAAAAGTGAGTCCTTCGAGATCGAAGATGTCCGGGTCGAGTTTGACGGTAAAGTCGCCGTCGACCGTGATTGGACTGGCGATCGTGAAAGTAAACGTCTTGTGATCGCCGCTGTCAACCGGATCACCGGTCAGAGCCATCAAGTTACCGAGCGGATCCCTCACTTCGATGTCGTCGGCGGTGAAAGATGCCGAGTTCATCTCCTCGGAAAACGTCACCGCAATCGAGCCTGGCGCTGGGCTGGTCAAACTCGTAACCTCCGGCGTCAGCGAATCGGCGCCGTAGGTGATCCTGACATTTTCAAGAGCAGCCAGTGCCCCCGTCGGATCACCGGTGGAGCCGTTAAAATACCACGCGATCCGGAATGCACCGCGAAAGAAATAGGGTTCTAGGTTTTCGATGGTGACGTGGTAATAGTTGTCTTCGCCGGGAAGGAATACGTTCTCCTGGTATTCCCAAAATTCGCTAGTCGGGTAGCCCGGAATGTAAAGCTCGTCAAACCTCAGCAGCACGAATTGCTCATTGCTCTCCGTAAATGCCTTGACCTGAAAATCGAGTTTCAGGTCCCGCCCATCATATGCGGACAAATCCAGTTCGAGGACGGCGTACCAGGCGGTGTAGTTGCCGACAGGATTGACGACGAGGTGGTTTCCCGAGATTGGCCCCGACGAGTTTGTGAGGCTGAACTCGCTCGGCGTCGCGCCCGGCCAGAAGTTGAGGTCGTAAGACAATGTCTTGGCAAACGACCACTCTTCGCCAACGCCAGAAATGTCCGGGACGTTGAAGTCCTCGTAATAGACCGTGATGCCCGCGTCAAGCGCCAGTCGCGACTCCAGTGCCTCAAGCGACAAGCTTCGTGAGCAAGGCTGCCGAGGGGCTACGCGATGGCGCGGCGCTGTGGTTCGCAGCGAGTCACCAAGGAATCGGGCCAGTCTGGAAAGGTTACTTGAAGCGAAGAGGGGGCGCTTGGTGCCACGACGTGACTTCACGGGCATTCTCCTCTATACGGGGCTCGATATCCGACAGCCGTGGCGAGTCGAGTGTCATACGCGAAGGGGGGAAATTATGGAAAGGCGACGGGCGGCTAGCGAAGTTCCATGGCAGCACGTATTTCGGAATCAAAGTTTAGGAGGGCGAACGGTTCCATTTTCCAATCCAGGGCTCTCCCCAAACCCTGAATACCGTCAATGTACTTGGGGTCGATTGGTCTGCCTAGCCGAAAACGGTTGCGGGTTGCCGCAAAATCCGGGTTCTCTTCGACGCCCGCTTGTTCGAACAGCGCTTTGTGGCAAGCAGTAGTGACTCCGGGCGGCTTGCCCGGTTCGGGCCAACCCGGATTGAATTCGTGTCATTAACCAATCCGGTGACGACATCCTCGATGCCGACGTCGGGATGGATGTCCTGACTTAGCTTGACGAAGAGCCGTCTTCCTCGGAGCCGCCGGCGAGGACGGTGTCGATGGCGGCGTCGTCGACGACGGTGCCGCCGGGCGGCGGTGTCGCTGCCGTTGTTGCGTGGACCGACGCCAACGCCTCCTTGGATATTGGCGACGGGGCTCGTAAACGGACGAGAAGACGACCATTCGGAATGAATGGTTGCGGGCGCCGTTGGCCGTCGCGGGCGTGTACTCAACGATGAGGAGGTCCTCCCCCGCACCGCCGTCGAGCGAGTCACTGCCGACACCGCCGACGAGCATGTCGTTGCCATCGTTGCCAACGAGGGTATCGTCGGTTCCTTCGCCGCCGTCACCGCCGAGAATGAGGTCGTCGCCATCCCCGCCGTCGGCATAGTCGCTTCCCTTACCGGTGTCGATGATATCGTTGCCAGCATCGCCCATCAGGCTATCGCTGGCCCCTTCGCCACCATCGCCGTTCTTGTCGCCGAAGATAATATCGTCGCCGGCACCGCCATGGACCGTATCCATGGCGGTCTTGCTCCCCTTGGAGCCGTCGGCGTAGATGACGTCGTTATCTTCGTCGCCGTAGATCAAGTCCGAGGCTGCTTCCCCGCCGTCGCTGTCACCGTAGATCGTGTCGTTGCCGAGACCACCATGGATCGTGTCGGTCGCGGTCTTCTTGCCGATGTTGCCATCACCATAAATCAGGTCGTCGCCGGCATCGCCTTGGATACTATCGCCGGCTCCCTCGCCACCGTCCCCGTCTCCATAGATCGTGTCGTTCCCTTCGCCGCCGATCAATGTGTCGGTGCCGTACACGATACCGTTGGACGGATTCTCCCACTCGCCGTAGAGAACGTCCGCCCCATCCCCGCCATCGACTTGGTCATTGCCGAGTCCGCCAAAGATGTGGTCAACATCGTCCTCGCCAAACAGTTGGTCGTTGGCTCCGCCGCCGCGCAGCGTGTCATTGCCGATGCCGCCATAAATCGTAACCGGGGAATCGGTGAGCGCCGTTGCGACGATGGAATCGTTCCCGCCGAAGCCGTGGACAACGACGCCCGCGCCGACGCCGTAATAGGTCTCGGAAGTACCGACCGCGACGCCGTCGAGCATCAGGGTGTGCAAGGCGATTGTGGTGGGATTGATCTGTTCGAGTTCATAAACGTCGTCCCCCTCGGTGCCTGCAACCACGAGTTGGTTCGTTGAGCCGGTCCAAACGAGCGCCACGCCCGAGACATTGACGACGTAGGTAGTGACGGCGCTTACGCCACCGTCCTTGTCGGTGACCGTCACCTTGACCTGGTTCGGACCTGCTTGCGTAAACGTGTGGTTCACGGAGAGATTCGCCGTGCCTGGGAGGAAGTCATCGCCGAAACCGACGCCGTTCCAGTCGATGATGAAGAAGAACGATCCCGCCTGGTCCACCGGGGAGGGATCGGTCGCGGTGAAATCGAACGATACCGACTGGCCCACCGCCACGGCGGCTGGGCCATCAACGGTCACGCTGGGCGCGCCGTTCTGGATCTGCAGATTGACGGCGGACGAAGTCGTGGTGGAGTTGTGCGTGACGTCGGTGACGCGGAGCTTGACCTGGCGAACACCGCCATCATTGATGCCCAACGCCAAGAGCTGAGACCAGGTGAGCGTGGGATTGGCGCCGGTCGCGTCGCCGAAGACATTGTCGCCGTTGACGTCCCAGGAATAACTCAGAACGTCGTAAAGATCGGGGTCGTAGGACCCGGCGGCACTCAAGGTCAGTGAGTCACCTTCGAGAACGGAGTAGGGGCCGTTGACCGCGGCGACGGGCGCGCCCGGCGACGCACTGACGTTGACGTTGACTTGTACCGGCGTCGCCGACGCAAACGTACCGTCCCACGCCTTGACGGTGAACGCGGCCACGGTCGTGCCAAACGCATTGATGGCCGGCGTCCAGACGAGCTCCTCGCCGGCGGACAGAAGCGTAACGCCGGGTATGACCGCGACGCCATTTTTGGTTAATGTTCCCGAAGTCACGGACTCGATGAGGAAGGAGATGGGATCCTCATTGACGTCCGCCTCGTTGGCTTTGGCTGCCAGGGTAGCATAGGTGATCGTCAGTCCCTGATCCTCTTGTCCCCCACTAAGCGGGTTGATGGAAGTCAAAGTGGGTGCCGTTGGGCCCGGATCGATGATGGTAATGGGAATTACGTAGTTATCGGCTACCTCGTTTTGGACGCCATTACCATTTTGATCGAGCCTCATAAAGTCGTTCTTCGAGGCGATGTAGTTGGGCAGGGTCAGCGTATAGTCCCCCGCGACGGTAAGCGGACTTGCGAAATTGAAACGGAAGTGTCTGGCGTCGGCGAGTTGGACCCAGGACAACTCAAGATAGTTGCCATTGCTATCTTGCAAAAACGCATCGAGCCACGAAGGTAACATATTTCGTGAAAATTCGACGTCCACATAGCTGACCGACGTGAGTGGGACAATGGGTTGGCTTGTAATGGAATCCTCCATTACGAAGAAACGGTTTGCCGGAAATCCAGCAGCCACGCGAACCGAATCGATACTGAAGTAAGTCGGCATAAAGATTTCTAGGTCAGCGAAGTATTCGGGCGGCCTCGCGAATTGAAGATAAATCGTTGGATCATTGCTAAGCCCACGCTGGGCCATCAATTGATCGAGATCGAAGGAATAATGTACCGAGTTGTCGGTTTCAGGATCGCCTATGATGGACTTTAAGGAGAAATTAACGCCATCTCCACTTATCAACACCGTGGTGTAGTTAAAATAATCGTCAAATTCCCAATTTTCGTTAGCCCAGAAGTCTACTGTGAGGTCGGTCCTGTTTAAGTATCCACTGAGATCGATACTCCAGGTCGCGTAGGCAGTGTTATAAGGATCTGAATAGTCGGTCATCAATAAGCCGCGGCTTCCAGGCATGGCGCCAGAACTAATGGCGGCCGACACGCCAGTTTCAGGATCGTTGTTAATGGTCCAATCCGTTAGATCCTCGACAGATTCGACTTCGAAGTCTTCGAAGGCGATCAGTTCCGCGGGCAAGGCGCGGTTGAAGTTCACGGGAACCCGGGCAAAATCGTTAGCTTCTCCGAATGCTTGGTCGCCGTCCTGATTCATTAAATCGCCATCGGCGCTGAGGATATTCGGTCCAATCTTGAGCGTTAAGCTGTTACCCCATTGGTCGGGGGTAGTGATGATGATTGTAAACAATTGATGATCGCCACTGTCCGTAATGGCAAATTTCGGAACCAGGGAGGTGGACCAGACGAGATCGGCGGAAGTGAATGTCGACGGATCGATCGCTTCCGAGAACATTACGTCGAATTCATAAAGGTTGCCGACAATCCGCAAGTCCGACGTCGATTCGACGCGGAGTCCAGCATTCACGATGGGGTCGGCGTACAGATTGAAATCGTCAATCAATAATACGCCGCTCCCACCCGTCCTTTCAATTTTGAAGAAGACGCTGGAGTCGAACGTGATGCCGGCAGTGTTGAGGATTTGATCCAGATCTCCTTCAACTTTCTGGAACGGCTCGGCGATCGGGAAGGTGAAGTCCGTAAGGAAGGAAGACCAGTTCACCCCATCACCGCTGACATAGAGATTCATGCGGTCTTCGGGAAAATTGTCTCTGGCCCAAAACGAATACCGAAGGTTGTTCTGGCCGACGTAACCCGAGAGATCCATCGCAAGAACTGCCGAGACGGACGAAGTTCCATTCGAGGTGGTTTGTCCCAAGCCGAGGGACTTGTCTCCCGATTGACTGTCGTAGGTAACGATGGAGGCGAGGCCCGTGCCAACCGGTAAAAAACTCCACTCCGATCCCATCTGTGTCACGTGCACCGCCTCGAAATCCTGCGAATAACCAGGGGTGACGGTGGTCGGCGGCATCTGCAAAACAGCCGTCACATCAGCAGAGTTGATCCCATGCGTGACGTCGCGCACGCGAAGTTTGATTTGTTTGGTAGTGGAACCGGTGTTCAAGCCGAGTGCCACGAGCTCCGCCCAGGTCAGCGTCGGATTGATGCCGACGGCGTCGTTGAAATTGTTATCGCCATTGAGGTCCCAGGAATAGCTCAGGACGTCGTTGGCGTCCGGGTCGTACGAGCCGGCGGCATTCAACGTAAGTGAAGCGCCAACAAAGCCGACCAGATAGGGACCATTGGCGACGGCCACGGGCGCGTTATTGCTCGCAGTCACGTTGACGTTCACTTGCACGGGCGAACTGGAGGCCAGGTATCCGTCCCAGGCCTTGACCGTGAACGCCGCCACGCTACTACCAAAGGCGTTGACGGCAGGCGTCCATACGAGCGATTCCCCGGACGACACAGTCGTGACACCGGCACGACCGCTACGCCGAGTTCTTGGTCAGCGTCCCCGAGGTCGCCGGACTCGATACGGAAGGAGATGGCGTTGCCATCCGGATCGGCTTCATTTCCCGCAGAAGTAAGGTTGGCGTAGGTGATGGTGCGCGGCTGATCTTCGTTCGCCCCCGTCAGCGTGCTCATGTTCGTGAGTGTCGGCGGACTATTGAAATTGACTTTTACTTGCACCGCCGAGGAGCACGCCAGCAGGCCATCCCACGCTCGGACAGTGAACATGTTCACGCCCTGGCCGTTGGTGCCCGGCAAGGGAGTCCAGACCAGTTCTTCTCCCGTGGAGAGGAGTGTCACGCCTGGTGCAATTGCGACGCCATTCTTGGTGAGCGTTCCAGAGGAAATGGCTTCGACGCGGAAGGAAAGGGAATTCCCATTGGCGTCCGCTTCGTTCGCCGCCGCCGCGAGGGCCGCATAAGTGACCGTGAACGGATGATCTTGCTGCGCTAGCGAAAGTGTATTAATCGTCGAAAGCGTGGGAGCGATGTTGGTGGCGAAGTTGAACCATACCGGCACAACGTTTTGCGAAACGAGCTCGCCGTCAAAGGCCCGAATGCCAAGAACGTTCGCCCCGCTTACGATGTCCGTGGGAGTATAAACCAGAGTTTCGCCGGCGGAAAGGGTCGTCGTTCCCGGAATCACGGGCACGCCGTTCTTCGTTACCGTTCCCGTGTAGACGGCGTCGATGAGAACGGAGATCGGATCGCCATCGGGGGAATTGTCGTTGGCGGAGTTTAGAAGCGCGCTGTAAGTGATCGTGTATGGCAAACCGAGCGTTGCGTCGTGGATGCCGCTGGACATCGTCATCGTCGGAGCGAGATTGTTCGTCCCTCGGTGAATACGCACGTCATCCAGGTGCATGCGCGTGGTCGACCCTGTTCCAAAACGGACGAATTCCAGGTGGATCGGTTCGGTGAGCGAAATGCCGGCCGAGGTAAGCATCTCGTCGAAATCGATGACGAAACGGGTGTAGTCATTGCCGACCGGATCGATGGCGATGGGGGGAGACCAACCGGGGTCGTCCGCATTGCGAGCCACCAGGATCATCTGGTTGATGGACGCGGGATAGTCGTCGTCCCGAACCTGAAAATCGAGCCAAAGGTTGGTTTCGCCCACAAAACTCGACAGGTCCAGCAGCACGTCTGCCGCTGAGTAGTCGGACGAATTGCTGATGAACTCCACGTGGTGGTCGCCGAACGTGGGATCGTTCTGGTCCGTGACCGCGACCGTGCTGGTCCCGGATTGAAAAAAGGTCCAACCTTGTGCGATCCAGTCGCCGTTCTCGAATCCTTGATAAAACGGGTTCTCTTCGGGGGGAGCCTGAACTCTGACCGTGCCGCTGTAGGAATCCGTAGGTTCGCCGTAGATACCGTTTCCATTGTAGTCAAACGGGATTCCCTCTGAGTCGAAGATGTCCGCGTCCAAATTAACGGTAAACGTCCCGTCGACGGTGATCGGACTTGCAATGGTGAAGGTGAAGGTCTTGTGATCGCCACTATCGACAGGATCGCCAGTCAGGGTCATCGGATTGCCGAGCGGATCCAGGACCTCGATGTCGCCAGTAGTGAAGGACGCGGCGTCCATCTCCGTCGAGAAGGTCACTTGAACGGTGCCTGGTTCCGTGCTTGTCAAACTCGTGACTTCGGCAGTCGGTGGATTACCGCCATAGGTGATTCGGACATTCTCCAGAGAAGCCAGCCGGTTCATCGAGTCGCCCGTGGAACCGGAGAAATACCATGCGAGCCGAAACGTGTCATTTTGCCAGAAGAAGGGCGATAGATTTTCGATGGTGACGTGGTAATAGTTGTCTTCATCCGGGAGGAACACGTTCTCTTGGTATTCCCAATTGATGTAAGTCGGTTGGCCGGGGAAATCGAGTTCGCCATATCTCAGCAGTATGAATTGCTCGTTGATGTCAGTAAATGACTTAACGAGGAAATCCAGTTTCAGATTCTGCCTGTTTGCGTAATACGCCGACAAATCGAGTTCAAGGACGGCGAACCAGGAAGAGTAGTCGCCGTCCGGAGAGATGACGAGGTGGTTTCCCGTTAGTGGTCCATCGGCGTTGGTCAGGGCAAACTCGCTCGGCGTCGCACCCGGCCAGAAGGTGCTGTCAAACGATGGAGTCTTTGCAAACGACCACTCGCCACCAACCGTCGAAATGTCGGCGGCGTTAAAATTCTCGAAATAAACCGTGATTCCTGCATCGAGAGCAAGCCGCGACTCCAGTGCCTCAAGCGACAAGCTTCGTGAGCAAGGCTGCTGAGATTCCACGTGAGGGCGCGGTCCCATGGCTCGTAGCGAGTCACCAAGGAATCGGGCAAGTCTTGAAAGGTTACTTGAAGCGAAGAGGGGGCGCTTGGTGCCACGACGTGACTTCACGGGCATTCTCCTTTATACGGGGCTTGATATCCGACAGCCGTGGCGAATCGAGTGTCATACGCGCGGGGGAAAAATAAGGAAAGGCGACTGGCTGCTAGCGACGGACATGCAACACGCGCTTCGATATCAGATTCCAAAACGCGAACGGTTCCACCTTTTCCAATCCAGGGCTCGCCCCAAACCCTGAATACCGTCAATGTACATGGGAACTGGCGGTCTGGATAGCCGAAAATGGTTGCGGGTTGCCGCAAAATCGGGGTTCCATTCTACGCCCGTTTGTTCGAACGGCAGCTATGGATGGCAGTTGTGGCCCACCTGGGCCAACCCCGGATTGAACTCGTGTCACAACCCCGTGACGATATCCTCGATGCCGACGTCGGGATGGAGGTCCTGACTGAGTTTGAGGAAGAGCCAATCTTCTTCCGAGCCGCTGGCGAGGACGGTGTCGATGGCGGCGTCGTCCGTGACCGTGCTGCCTGCAATTAGGTAGTCGTCGCCGTTGTTGCGCGGGCCGACGCCAACCCCTTGAATATTGGCGACCCGGTCGGCGAAGGGACGAGCGGAAGACCATTCGGAGAAAATGTTCGCCGCGGAGTTGGCGGTCGCGGGGAGGTAGTTACTCACAATGAGCAAATCTTCACCGGTACCTCCGTCGAGCGAGTCACTGCCAGAACCTCCCACGAGCATGTCGTTGCCATCGTTGCCAATGAGGGTATCGTCGGCTCCTTCACCGCCGTCGTCACCGAGGATGAGGTCGTCATCCTCGCCGCCGTCGGCGTAGTCGCTTCCATGTCCCGTATCGATGATGTCGTTACCCGCCTCCCCCATCAGGCTGTCGCTGGCCCCTTCGCCACCGTCACCGTAGAGAATGTCATCGCCACTACCGCCGAAGACGGTGTCATTGGCCGTGTCGCCCCCCTCGGACCCATCCGCAAAGATGACGTCATTGTCTTCCTCGCCGTGGATAAGGTCGGCAGCGGATTCACCGCCGTCACTGTCGCCGTAGATGGTGTCGTTGCCAAGTCCACCATGGATGGTGTCGGTCGCGGTTTTCTTGCCGACGTTGCCGTCACCGTAGATCAGGTCATCGCCCGCGTCGCCGTAAATGAGGTCGATCGTTCCTTCGCCGCCGTCTCCGTCTCCGTGGATGGTGTCGTTGCCGTCTCCGCCCAGGATCGTGTCGATGCCGAAGACGGTTCCCTTTTCCGGGTTCTCCCACTCACCGTAGAGGAGATCGTCCCCGCCGCCGCCGTCCACCAGATCATGTCCAAGCCCACCGAAGACATCATCGACGTCGTCTTCGCCGAAGAGTTGATCGTCCGCGGATCCGCCCCGAAGGGTATCGTTGCCAATGCCGCCGAGGAAATACGCCGTTTTGGTTATCAGTCCCGTTGCCACGAGTTGGTCGTCACCGCCCGCGCCGACAGCGATTACTACGCCGGTGACGCCGCTGACCGATTCAACGAGATTGACCGAAACGCCATCATCCATCAAGGAATGAACGCTTATGGTGATCTCATCGATCTGTTCAAACTCGACATGGTCGTCACCCGCGCTGCCGAAATAGACGAGGTGAACATCGTCGCCGTCGACAACCAGACCAAAGGCATTGGCGTCAACGTCAAAGGAGCCGATGCCTCCCGTGTTTCCGTCTTTGTCCGTCGCCGACACCTTAACGGCGAAATGGCCTTTGTTCGCAAATACGTGCGTTACCTGCGTCCCGGAAGAGCCATTTACGGTTTGATCCACGCTGCCGTCGCCGTCCCAATCGATGTTGAACGTAAACGAAGCCGCTTGATCGACGGGTGAAGGATCGGAGGCGTAAAGCGTGAAAACCGCTTCCATGCCGCGAATGACGGTCGAGGCGCCGGAAACACTGGCGGCGGGGCCTGAGTTATTCACTTGCAGCAACGAACTGGCTTGGACCACGTGTCCGATGCCGTCGCTTACTTGGACGGTCACGGAACGGAGGCTGGCACCATCTTGGATGCCAAGGGCAATAAGTTGAGACCAGGAGAGAGTCGGCGCGACTCCGGTCGCGTCACCAAAGACGCCGTCGCCATTGATATCCCAGGAATAGGCGAGAGTAACGTAAGGGTTGTTCGTTTGGGAAAGTGAACCGTCCAGCGTGAGCGGGCTTCCTTCGGTGATCGAATATGGGCCTCCAGCATTCGCGACGGGTGGATCGAAGACTTCCGTCGTGAGCACATATTCGCCATTGCCGGCGAGGGCGGCAACCTGAATGGTGTACGTTCCCGTCGTAGTGGCGATAAAGGTAAGGCTCGCGTTGCGTCCATCCCCAGCAGAATCATCGTCCGTCGCGATGGCGACCAGGGAAGGATCGAGAACGGTGAGGTAGGCATCGAGGTCGTTGCGTGGATTTCCCAGTGGGTTATCCAGCGGCGTGGAGGTCCGTACGGTGACGGTTTGCCCGGCCTGAACCTGCAATTTGTAATGATCCAGGAGTTCCGGCACGTCCTTGGTGGCCGTGATTTGCCCCGAAATCGTCATGTCGACGACGAACGAAATGCCAGGGACCTCGGAAGAGAGATTCTGCACCACGGGGATATCGATTTTAAGCTGGCCAGGGAGCACGGTTAGCGTTCCGGTGCCGGTGGCTTGATTGTCGGAAGAAAAGCCGGAAAGCAAGTAGGAGGAGGGAGAGTTTCCGGTGATGGCATAATCAAGCGACCCTGAAGTAAGTAGCATGGTCACGCCGTTGGCCGTGAAATGTCCGTTGGCATCGAGGGCCAAAACGGCGGAGCGGGCGTCGCCGATTACATTTCTTGCCGCCGCGTCGATTTGAAGCGCGTTTGGAATGAGAACGATCTTTCCGCCGTAATCCGCGGGAAGCGTGTTGGGTTGGAAATTTCCAGACGTTTGTTGCCTCGCGTCGATCGTGCTTCCGCCGGGAAAATAGATGGTTCCTTTGTTCAGCACCACGACAATGGAGCCGTCATAGCGGGTGCGCAAGCTATTGGACTTTTGCTGGGTGATGGGGAATTCGGCGCCCGAGTCGACGGCAATGAGGTAGCCCGCGAGTGAAAGAAGGGTGGCGTTCGGATCGATGGTCATGGTCAATTGGCCGGTGATCGTGCGCTCGTGCTCAAGTAGCCGATGGCCTGTTTGGTGGAACCAATACTGATGGCGGTGGCCGTCGTGTTGTTGGATTCCGTCTCGAAAGAGATTCCCGCGTTGCGACCAGGGAGTAATTGCGGTTTCCCGTGCCGCTGAGGCGAATGTAATAGGTGCCGGTCGTGGCAGCGACATAGTTCGCGATCGCCGTTTGTCCGGTAACGGAGCCGGTGGAACCGGTGGCGAGTATGGTCCCGCCGCTATTGCGAATTTGCAAGCTAAGCGCCGAGCCGGTCAGCGCGGTCGAGACAACGGAGACCGATTGTCCCGCCGTCAGTTGCATGCTGTAGAAATCGACGCCGTTGGAAACTCCGACCGCGGCCAGCCGATCCGCGCCGGGTAGAAGAGTGAAACTGGTCGCGGAAAGGTCCTCGGCGGTGGAGGTGAGATCATTGGACCCGGTGGATATCTCGGTTTCGATGCGCGCATTCAAGTAGGCGGTCAGCGTGAAGGTGGTCGCGGCGGTGCTCACGACCTCGAGGTAATGAAGACCGTTGTTCTGCAGGAGGGCATTGTTAAGCACCAGGCGTTGCCCGGCGGTTGCGCTCTGCGTGTGCGCGAGTCCTTGACTGTCGTAGACATTGAGAGTGATTGCCGCCGACGCATTTTGCGCGACGAGCGCCACCGAGAGTCGTTCTCCCGCGAGTAACATCGTGTCGATGGAATAGGCGGGAAGGGAGGGGTCGGTGAAGTCGGTGGTTGCATAGGTGTAGATCAGGCTTCCTTCCGTCGCGACGCGGGTAAAGGTCGCGGGAGGGAAATCCACTTGGAAGTTTCGAACGAAATCGTCGCCCGCGATTCCGTCGCCGTTGCCATCGAGTGCCGTGCCGAAGGGATTCGCCAAACCACCAGCATGGGCGACGAAGCGGTAGTTCCCTTCATACATCCCCCCCGCGACGTTGAATTTGAGCCGGTTGGTTCCGAACATGTAGTTCGTCTCGAGATTGATGGAAAGGAACGTGTCGTCCTCCGTGCCAAAGATATCGTCGAAGCCGGCGTATTCGAGTTCCCAGCTCCCCGATGACGCGATCGAAGTGGGATCGAAAACGCTGCCGAGTTCGACCGTGATCGTGGAAAGTGCCTGGTTGATGATGCTTCCCTCGGCGGCAATCTCCACGATTCCCTTGATCTTTGGGGCGGCGAGCGTCTCGGTAAGCGCGCGGTAGGAGTTAACCCGACCCGATCCAAGAAGGCCGGCGTAATTCGGATTGAGAGCGTCGATGTTGTCCGTCGTACCCAATAGCTGGGCGACCACTTGTTCGCGCGTCCACGTGGGATGGAGAGACCAGATGAGCGCGGCGACGCCGGCGACATTGGGAGTCGACATGCTGGTCCCGGACTTGGTGCCATATCCATCCCCGGGCAAAGTCGCGTAAATGGACGTCCCTGGCGCCGCGATGTCGATTCCCCAGCCGTAATTGCTCGAACCATTCTTCTTGTCGAGCGAATTGGTGTTCGAGACGAAGATCGATTGGTCGAATTGCTGGCGCGCCGGATTCAAGGTGTTGTCGTTGCCCGCGGAGTTGAAGTGCAGGCCACCTTGGTCGTAGAGATACTGAATGCCCGCGGTAAAGGTCGGGTCGCCCCAGAAGTGATCGATGCTGTAGCTAGTGGAAATGATTTTCGCGCCATTGTTGACGGCATAGGCGTAGGACGCGGCAATGACGGACGAGGTCCACGCGCCAGAACCGTAAAAGCGGATCGGCATGATGGTGGCGTTGCCCGCGGTCCCCGCGATTCCGATGTCGTTATTGGTGACGGCGGCGGCGATCCCGGCGACGTGCGTTCCATGGCTATCGCTCCCCACCGGGTTGGGGTTGTTGTCGTTGGAGCTGAAGTCCCAGCCATTGACGTCGTCGATGTACCCATTGCCGTCGTCGTCGATGCCATTGCCGGCGATTTCCCCCGGATTGACCCAGATATTCGCCTCGAGGTCCTCGTGGTCGATGTCCACGCCGTCGTCAGTGACGGCAATGATGATCGAGGGGGCGCCGAGCGTGATGTCCCACGCCTGGATGTTCTTCATCAAGGCGTGGTGGTATTGCGACCCGGCCAATGGATCATCGGGCGTGAGATCCTGTGGTTCGTTTGGTCGCTCGTAGATGAAATTGAGAGACGCCCAAAGGACGTCCGGAAGAGAGTCGAGAGAACTCATCGCGGCGAAAAGTGGAATCTCCTGGTTAAAGCGAACTTTCAACAAGGAGAGAGGGTCCCCCGCGTCGTCCGAGGCGGAGAGAATCCACTCGGCGGAATCGATGTGCGCGGAACCGAACTCCGAAGGCCACGGATAGCTGGCGAAATAACTGACGGGGTCCAAGGGAGAGACTGCGGCCCTCACCGCGAGAATCAATTCATCGGGAACATAGGCGCGCGTCGCTGACAGAGATTGCTGGGCATCGAGATTTGCCATGTCGAGAATGTCCGACGATTGGAGCACGCTCGAGGCGAGGACGACGCGGTCTTCCAATCGCTCAACGGAAAACGGAAGTCGCGATGGGCGCTTTTTTCCTGCTTCTCCTCTTCTTGCGTCGGAAGGTCGATTCATTCTTGGCATGGTAGTTCCGTGCAGCATGGCCAAAGTCGAAGTGGAAAAAGGAGCAAGAGGCTCCGACGATCGCGGGATCGTGGTAGCGTGTGATGCTCCCTGTTTCAACTTGTCGCTAGATTCCCCGCAACGGCCGATGCTGGCCGATGCCTCCCCCCACAAAACCTCGTCGGCCTTGGACGCTTGTCGCGGCCGATAGGTTCCGAGATTCTAGTCGATGGGACCCGCGATTGTCGAGACAACAATCAATCGGCGAGGAAATAATTGAACAGCAGAGAATTAAACCGGCGAAGCCGCATTGAACTCCCTCTCCCTTTGAGTCGGGGTGAGGGGCCTTCCGGCTTCTCCCCCTCTCCCGCCAAGAGTGGGCCAGAGTGAGGGGTTTCTTTTTCGCAAGGCAAACATGCGCGCATCACACGCCCTAACAACGTAACGTCGCAACACCCGGGCCGGTCGCTGGGAGAACCTTGGCGCAAAAGGCCCCGGGCCCGGCATTGCTTCTGTGGGCGGCAATTGGGTCGGAGATGCCACGTCGCATTCTGGAACCGGGGATAAGCAATCGTCCCCGTGGGAAACCGGAGCGGAAATGCGGTGGGCTGCGATGAATGGCAGAATCGTAGGCGAAGCGGACCGGAAAGAGTCTTGAATGGTGGGGCTTTCGGCGACAAGTCGGTTGTGGCGTCAAGGAGTGTGCCGGGGAAAGGCAAGGGATGTAACCCCATCTGGCTTCCTCCCGTCTGAAACAACGGAAGGGAAGCCGGAGGGTGCATTTTGATGAGCCGAGCGAATACCCGTTTTCAGGCAAGCGTCATCGTCAAGGCCGTTGGCAATCCACTTGCGCCTTGCGGCACCAGACCGCGCGTCCTGCGTACCGCGGATGGTGCCGTTTCTCGACTTTGCTTGCCCAAAAAGTAACGGGACTTTGGTTTAAGCGGCTTCCGAGTGATCGAGATCTTCTTCCTCGAAGTCGTCGTCCTCGTCCTCATCGTCATCAAAATCTTCGTCGTCGTCGAAATCTTCGTCGTCGTCGAAGTCATCGTCCTCGTCGTCGTCGAAGTCGTCGTCGTCATCGAAGTCGTCATCTTCGTCGTCAAAGTCTTCGTCTTCGTCGCCGTCGATCAAGTAGGAGATTTCCAGGCAGGTCTCCTCAAGATAGTCCCGTATCGTTTGGCTCTGAACGGACTCCAAAAGATTGGTGATGGCGGCGATGACTTGTTCGGCCTCGCTCGGGTCGACAATGTCGATATCTTCGTCCCGGACGCTCTCATCGGACATGCGGCAGCCTCCTTTCGTGGTCCAACCGCAAGTAGTATCGGCAGGCATTTCCTATCCCTTCAGGGACAGTTTCCGCATTCGCCGATCTGCGGCGCGAAAAAACCAGTTACGCTAGCTTGTGCGGTCACACTACCGCTACCGTTAACGCGGGCGAACGTCGATTTACTCCGTAGGCAGGAGGAAGCCAGGGTTTGCCCAGTATGCCGACCCAAACCGAGTTGTCGGCGGGTTTATAATAGCACATTGGAAAAATGGGCAAGATGTAATGTTTCAACTCTGCGGAATGGGGCTAGGCACCGCCCAGAGAATCGATGCCGTTGGTGGGAGGACGTGAATGGCGATGTCGGCACGCGATCGGGAGGCGGTTGCGACGGTGGTGGAAGGGCTTTTGGCCTCGGAAAGCCTCCTTTTTATCACGGGGGCAGGGATTTCCGCCGATTCCGGTCTTCCCACCTATCGAGGCGTCGGTGGACTTTAAGATGTGGAAGTGACCTCGGAATGGCTTACGATCGAGGTGGTTTTGTCGGGAACCATGATGGTTAGCCGGCCGGAACTGACCTGGAAATACCTCTCCGAAATCGAGCGGGCTTGCCGTGGCGCCACGTTCAATCGCGGTCACCAGGTGATCGCGGAGTTGGAGAAACGATTTCCTCGAGTCTGGGTCATCACGCAAAACGTCGATGGATTTCATCGCGACGCCGGTTCGCGAAACGTGATCGACATTCACGGGGACATGCACGATCTTTATTGCATGGAATGCGGCGATGAGCACCTTGTCCAGGACTACCGGAACCTCGCGATACCTCCCCAATGTGGGAAATGTGGAGGAATACTTCGGCCGGGCGTGGTGCTCTTCGATGAGATTCTGCCGATGGGCAAGGTCAACCGGATTCAAGAGGAACTCGCGCGCGGTTTCGACATGATCTTTTCGGTCGGAACCTCCGCCATGTTCCCCTATATATCGTATCCAATACGCTTGGCCAAGGCCCAAGGCATCACCACGGTGGAAATCAATCCTGGAACGACGGAGATTTCCGGACTGGTCGACGTGAAGATTTCCCACGGGGCGGCGGAGTCTTTGGATGCGATTTGGACCGCGTTCCAAAGGCAGCAATAGTCTTGGGCCAACCCCATGGGCGATCTCGAACGTGCAGCGCCGGTCCGTTTCCTTGGTCGCGTGTTTTTCGTGGAATTAGTGGGTGTTATTGAGCGTCAGAAAAGTAATGGCGGATTTCCCCGCCCGGTCGTTTGGGGTGCCGTGGCGCTAGCCACAATTCGCGGCTTCCAGGAATTGAAGCCGGGCCGCGGAATCACGTTTCTTAGCGGCTATAGTGTCCTCGGGTTGTCAAACGACGGCTTGGTCGGACGACAGAACAAAGGGAACTCGTGGCAGACAACAGATTACCCGGCATGCTGGTTCTAGGGACCGACACTGGCGTGGGAAAAACGCGCGTCACTCGTTGGGTCGCGCGCCATCTGCGCGCCTGTGGCGTCAATGTCGGCATCTGTAAGCCGGCGGCAACGGGGTCGGAACTCGTCGCCTCGGCGAGCGGCTCGCGCGTGACGTGGTCGGATATCGAGGAACTCTCTTCGGAGCTTGATGGAGAAACCGATTCGGGACTTGTCGGCCCGTTTCGATGGCATTCCCCTTTGGCGCCCGGCGTGGCTGCGGGCTTGGAGTTTCCCGCATTTGCCACCGCGCCGTTGCCGAAGGGAACTCCGACGGGCCAATGGCCGGGGATAGAAGACTATGTGCGCGCGATCGACGCGTGGACCGGGAACTGCGATTTTCTGCTCGTTGAGGGGGTCGGCGGGCTGCTCTGTCCTTTGACGAAACAGGAAACCGTCGCGGACCTGGCGGTTCGTTGGGGAAGGCCCGTTCTCATTGTCGCGCGGCATGGGTTGGGGACGTTGAATCATTCCTTGCTCACGTTGGAAGTGGCACAGCGACGAGGATTGAGTGTCGTTGGGGTCTTGTTGAACCGCTCGACGAACGAGCCGGATGGGCTGGCCGAACAAACCAACGCCTCGGAACTTCGGGCTCGCGTATCGCTTCCCGTGTGGGGACCCTTGTCGCATGAATTGGACCCGCGCGTCGTTCCCCCACTGATTACCCAGATTCCGTGGTTGGAGCTCGCGGGACTAAGCGCGCCGGCCTGACGTGGACAGGCGTCCGACGCTAGCATTAAGAACCGCCGAGACCTACCGCTTGTCGCGTTTGAGGAAAAGGGGACCTTGACCTGGTCTCCCGTGATTCGCGATCGAACCCGTGAATGGGCCGATTGAAAAAACGGGACGTCCGCTTTTCCATCGGTTAGGATTATTGAGCATCAGAAAAGTAAAGGGGTACTTCGCGGCCGATCGCTTAAAGGGCTTGGCGCTAGCTGCAATTCGCGGCGACCATGATTTTGAACCGGGCCTCGGCTTTACTTTTCTGAGCGGCGATAAGTAGCGTTGGAAGTACGAGTTCTGAGGGCCCTTCGATGTCCGATCCGGCTTCATTTCCCCCCGCCAACAACCCCGACGACGAGGAAGGTCTCGATTCCGGTTTTGGCGAAGAAATGACGTTCGAGATTCCGCCGGCGGAAAGGCCGGATTATCGTCCCGCGCCGCCGGTGGGCAAATCCATGCCGGAAGCATCGAACCCCGAAGGTGAAGAGGGCCTTAGTTCTGGCTTCGGGAACCATGGCACGGTTGAACTCCCCGCAACATCCTTGCCGAAATCGAATAGTTCACCCGCTGGAAAAAGCGCATCCAGGCCGACATCGGGCGAGGGGCCCAGCGATACTTCGGCGACATTCATGACCGTTTCGACGTTGCCGGAGATGAAAGCGATTCCCTCGGTGACGGCGAATCCCACGCCCGCCGCCAAAGGTCGAACGATGCTCATCGTGTTGTTGTTCACGTGGGCGAGTGTCGCGACGATTTTGGCGGTCTGGTTTTGGATGAACCAAAGGAGTTTGCTCGAGAACCTGCCGGACGATGGCACGCTTCAAGGTTCGATCGTATCTCCGCTGGAGTGGCTATCCAAACGCGAAATGGTCCCGCTCGGAGCCACGCTTTGCGTTGGGTCTTTGGAGGTAACTCCGCTGCGCATCGAGAATCGCCCGGTCGCCGTATTGCCGGACGGCTTTCAGTCGGCCCCCGTGCTCGTGATGTACTTGAAAGTGAAAAACATCTCCAAGGACCAGACTTTTTACCCTTCCGATCCAGCATATCTTTATCCGAGACCTGACAAGAAACTAGCGGGTTTGCCGGCATTCGATCGTTCGGGTTACACCTATACGTTTCTTCACCCCGCGGGAGCTACTGATCGGCTTTTGCCCCCTTTTGATCTCCCGTTTGAACTGGGCCATGGTATCGCGGGTCAAGAGTTCCCTTCGCTTAAGCCCGGCGAATCAGCGGAGCTGATCGTTATCTCCGGCGAAGATGCCTACCAAGAGCTCAAGCCCAACATGGTTTGGCGAGTCAAGCTACGCAAAGGGAAATCGCCTGACGGTAAAGGCATAGCCACGGTGATCGGCGTTCCCTTTCAGCCACAAGATGTCAAAAAAGCCGATATAATGCCGACGGCTGGCTGAAGTCTTTACCGCGGTATCTGGCCCTCTTGATCCCGAAGTTAGCTGACCGGGCTTGAGTCGCTTCCGCAGCGCCATTCGGCCAGGGCCGGTAGGTAGGTATTGGCGGCGGGTGCGCTTGATGGGACTGGCGGGCAAGAGGGGATCTTCAAGCGTTAAGACAACTTGAACTCGAGTGACGAGCGTCGAGCACTTCCCGCACGGCACGCAAGAGTTGCGCCGAATGGTAAGGCTTGGGGATGGACGCGGCAATTCCCATCTGCTGGAGCGTCGCCTCATTATCCATGAGCGAGTATCCGCTGGAGATGATGACGGGCAAACGGGGGTCGAAAAGCCGTAGACTTTTCAGCGTTTCGCTCCCCGAGAGCCGGGGCATGGACATATCGAGGATCACCAAGTCGACGTCACCGCGATGATTGATGAACGTTTCCAGGGCTTGCTGCCCATCCGTTGCTTCGATCACCCGATAGCCAAAAGAACGAAGAATTCTCCGGCTGGCGTCGCGCACCAGGTTTTCGTCATCGACAATCAGAACGGTTTCGCTCCCGCCGCGGAGCGGAGTGTTTTGCCGGTCACTGGAGGAATCCGTTCCCGTGGTGTTTTCGAGCGCGGGTAGATAAACGGCGATCGTGGTTCCCTTGCCGAATTCGGATTCGACTTCAATCCATCCCTGGTGTTGTTTCACGATGCCGTAGGCTACCGCGAGCCCCAAACCTGTCCCTTTTCCCAATTCCTTCGTCGTGAAGAACGGTTCGAAAATGCGTCGTTGGACCACGCGATCGATGCCCATGCCGGTGTCCATGACGGTGAGTTTCGAAAACCAACCGACATAAGCGTCCAGGTGTCCACGGCTGAGTTGTTCATCGATGTACACATCCTCGACGCTGACGCTAAGGCGGAGGGGCACGGGCGAGTCGGATTTCTCTTGGATCTCGAGCAGTGCATCTCGGGAATTGATGCAGAGATTCAAAAGCACTTGATGCACTTGGCCCGCGTCGGCGAGTACTGGTCGGAGGGTATCGGGAATCGAGATTTCGACGTCGATCCGTCGGTCGAAAGTGCTGCGGACGATGTTCGTCACTTCCGTGACGACAAGGCCCAGGTCAATGCGTTTAAGCGAAGGGGGAACTTTTCGGCTGAAGGAGAGGAGCTGTTTCACGTGATCGGAGGCTCGATAGCTCGCCGTCAAGGCTTCGGACAAGAGAGGTTGCAGTTCCTCAGGCGCGTCTTGGTTGGCCATCCAGACGTTGGAGATGACCGCGGTGAGCAGGTTATTGAAGTCATGGGCGATGCCTCCGGCGAGTTGGCCGATCGCCTCCATTTTTTGCGATTGTCGAAGTTGTTCTTCGAGCGCTTTTCGCTCGGTGACGTCGCTGAGTAGTGCGTAGACGCCGCGGACAATGTCGTCTTCGACCATTTCCGGGACGAAGGTGGCATGGAAAGAATGGACATATTGCTCGCGAAGCCTGGCTTCGAACTCGAAATTCGTTTGCCGGCCGGCGAGTGCCGCTTCGAGATAGGGGCGCACCGAGCCATAAACGTCGGTTCCGAGCACATCTTCGATCCGCTTGCCCCAAAGCCGTTCTCGCGGTCGCTCGAAATATTCCTCGCAGGCTCGATTGGAAAACCGAAGCCGACCATGTGAGTCGACGAAGGCGATGAGCACGGGGAGCGCGTCCGCCATCAAGCGGAGCTGTTGTTCACTGGACCGGAGGGCGTCCTCGGCTCCCTTGCTCACTGTGATGTCGCGTGAAACGGTGATGATTTCCGTAACTCCGCCATGGTTTGGATCGCGCAAGAGTTTGGCGGAAGACTCCACCCAGAGGTACTGGCCGTCGCGACGCCGAAGTCGGCACCGGAAGGTGGGTAGGGGATTCCCGGCGAGCACCTCCTTGCCGATCCGGATCAATTCTTCCGCGTCATCCGGGTGAACAAAATCGAGCCCACTACGGCCGATCAATTCCTCCGGCTCGTTACCCAGAACGAACCGGCAAGCGGGAGAAATATAGCGGCAGAGGCCGTCGGGAGTATGGCGCGCGATGATGTCGGTCGCATGTTCCGCAAGTAGGGAATGGGGAGTGAACGCCGGTGGATGTTGTTGTCGGCTATTCCGCGAGGGTACTACCGGCACGCGGAAGAAAAGTAGGCCGCCGACAGCGAACGAGAAGAGGCTGACGAAAACGGAGTACCATTCGGAAACGGCCGCCCCGGAGCGGTTCTCCGAGTCCCAATTTCCCCTGAAAACGAGTTCCGCGACGAGAAGGAGGCAGAAAAAGAATGCGCCTAGGGAACTTGCATCTCGACTTCGGCGGAGGGCCACCGCCGTTAGGCAGGACGCAATTACGCGTAGCGACATGGATGCCGCTAGCAGCCAATCCATATCTGACGAGCCCTTCCGTTGTCCATGCGACCGATGAAATGCTCCTGGATCATCGGCGCGAACACACACTCTTGCTCAGAAAACTGGGCTAGGAAAGACTGTCCGATAACGTGGCGTGTTATTCGGATTGCGGTCGTATTCCCACCGATCCGGGCGAGCTATGGAAACGGTAACCGAGATGATGCTCAAACAGGTTACCATACGCAACGTGAAATGTCATTCTCTTCCGAAACTTCTCAAAAAACCTGGTAAGCGTTTTCGCTAGGGCGGACGGGGAAGAATGCGCATACCTGGAGGTTTTTGGCTTCCCCGGATTCGTTCGCTAGAAGCTCACCCGTAATCCTGTCCGGAAAGTTCGCGAAGATAGTCGATCGCTTCTTCGAGATTGCGGCAGGGAACTCCTGGTTGGCGTCCTTGTCGGTCAAAATCGGCCAAGCGGAGAAGATCCTCGAAGTCCTCGGACATCTCCAGTTCCCTGCGAACGTCTGCTGGAAGCTCGCGGCGTTGAAACAGCTTCGCGTCTTCGAGGTGGGCGATCAACCAGCGTGTGCGATAGGTCGTGACGCCGGACAATAAAGAGATCCCCTCGGCGACGTGGTCATCTGGATTGGCCCCCTTGCCGACGTCGTGAAGCAACGCCGCCGCGAGAAAATCCTCGTCGAAGGGAACCTCTTGAACCGCTAACTCGAACACCTGCAAGGAATGATACAGGGCATCCCCTTCGGGATGGGTCCGACGATCCAGCTGAATCTCCTCCAGGGATTCCAGCAGCATTCGGTAGACTTCGAAACGATCCACTTCGGGGTCAATTCCCTCGATTTCATCCTCGATCGTGTCCGTGTAACCCCCTGGCATGATTTCGCTTTCGAGCATCTGCAGCGTCCGTGGAATCGCATGGTGGGGGAGTCCCATCGACGCGATGTCGTCATGAGAATGCGTTCGACAATAAACTTGCACCGGTAGGGTGCTGCTGACGAACAGTCCGCGGCTTGCGAAATCCGGACGTGGCATGTCTTCCCTGCGAAATACGAGCCTGTCCGCCTGTAGCCTGGTCGAGATGTCCGTGTCCTCAGGAGTCGTCAGGCATAGGCAAGCTTGACGAGGTAGCTCGTTGGGATCGTTTTCGAAATAGGCCCGAGGCGAGAACTCCTTGAATCGACGCGCCAATCGATAGACTTCCAATAAGACTCGCCGGGGGTTGGCGACCTTCGACTCCTGGCTTACAACCTCCTCGATCCGCCGAAGCTGGTCCCGAACTTCGCGATTGGAGGGAAGGTGGTCCGGTCGAAATCGCAAGCCGATAGAACGAGCCGCCCGCCGCTTGGCACGCGGATAGTCCGACTCTTGGCCTTGATGCAGCAGTCGCGCGGCCTCGAAGGCGATCTTGGTGCGAAAATGTTGATCCGACATGGAAATAATCGGCAATGAAAGCCGACGCCGGGGCGATGTCACGAAAACACGAAAACGCCGGAGAATTTTATGCAGTCGGGAACGGCGGTTGAAAAGAGATTTTTGCATTTCGGAATTTGGATCTGCGGCGCGCTGGTCTGCATGGTAGCGTTCGTGGGATTGACGATCGAGCTGAGCGACTCGTTTTCCGAAGCGTTTCGACGCCTTCGAATTGGAATGACGCCAGACGAGGTTCGCGGGCTACTCGGCGAGCCAGACAGGATTCTCCTTCCCGTTCCGCTGGACTCAAAGCGGGAAAAGGGCTTGCACGAAAAATTTGGAATCGGATACTTGTGGTGGATTTACGATCGCCCAGTCCTCGAAGGAGGCGTATTTCCGCGATATTTCGCGATTTTTGACGAGAATCGTTTGGTGGACGCCAGCCGGAAGCTGGTCGATCCCGCGGAAGTTCGCGACCAGGGGCTCGGTGAGGCCCGAGAGATCGTTGGATCCGCGGAACCCAGATCGCCGATTCCTGGAATCGACGGGAAAGCTTGGCGAAATCAAAGGACCGTGGACGCCGCCTGCGATCGATGGTTGCCGACGGACCGTGGGAATGCCCACAATTTCACCGCTGCCCTGGCGCGCGACAAGTAGAAACGATGGATCGATAACATGTGCGGTATTTTTGGCTTCGTGGGACTGGAACCAGCACCGGGCCGACTGGTCACCGAAGGACTCCGCCGATTGGAGTACCGGGGGTACGACAGTTGGGGGGTTGCGACCTTGACGCCCGGCAATCCCATCGCGGTCGTCAAACAGGTCGGAAAGATAAGTCGTACGAGCGAAGAAGATTTACGCTCCCTTTCCGAGCCCGCGTTCGCGGCGATTGGGCATACGCGCTGGGCGACTCATGGTGCTCCCAATCGAATCAATGCCCATCCCCACCTTTCCGCGAGTGGCCGCATCGCCGTTGTTCATAACGGAATCATCGAAAACTACCGGGAATTGCGTACCCTTCTCGAGTCCGAAGGATTTTCTTTCGTCAGCGAGACCGACACGGAAGTGATCTCCCACCTTCTGGATCGGGAGCTTCATCGGACGGGGCATTTCCATGAAGCGCTTTCCCGTTGCCTACTCGAACTGCGGGGAGCCTTCGGGCTGGCGATTCTGGACCGTGAACAACCCGATCGGATTTTCGCGGTTCGAATGGGAAGTCCTCTGGTCGTAGGCGTTGGCGATCACGTGCGTTTCGTCTCTTCCGATGCCAATGCGCTTGTCGCTCATACCCAGCAAGTCATTTATCTCGACGACGGCGAGTGGGCAGACATCGGCCCGGACCAGGTCGAGACTTTTGATTTCAATCGGTCCGCTACGGCGAAGACTGCTCAGCAGATCGATCTTGAACTCGCCGCGACGGAACTGGGAAGCTTTCCCCATTACATGCTCAAGGAAATCTTCGATCAGCCCAACGCAATGCGCGACGCACTCAGTGGGCGGCTGCTGCGGGGAGAGGCAACCGTCAAACTCGATGGACTCGTCGGTCTCGACATTCCCGCGCGCATCAAGATCCTCGCCTGCGGCTCCAGCTGGCATGCAGGCATGGTGGGTAAGTATTTTTTCGAGGAACTTGCAGGGCTTCCGACGGAAGTTGAATACGCATCAGAGTTTCGGTACCGAAGTGCCGTGATCGAGCCGGGGACTTTGGTGATCGCGATGAGTCAATCAGGGCGACCAGCGCGGGAGCTTCGGGAATCCGCGTTCGACAGGGCGCGACGCCATTGGGGATCGTGGTGTTGTTGGCTCGTCGATCATCGTGAGTGGTCGCGGAGTCTATATTCACGCAGGGCCCGGAGTTTGGGGTGGCAACGGCAAGTCCTTCGTCAATCGCTTATCATTCTTCTTTTGGTCGCGATTCATTTCGGCGGAAAGCGAAGAATCCCATCCGGCGAGGCTGAACTCCTTTCCGCGTTGGAGGTTCTGCCCGAGCTCCTGACGGTGTTGGAGCAGAACGATCGGGTGCGAGAGATCGTGAGCCAATACGTGCGGAGAACTTCCTCTATATTGGCCGATCTGGAATACCCGATTGCCGCCGAGGGCACTGAAGCAAGGAGGTGTCCTACATTCATGCGGAGGGATTGCCCGCGGCGGGGCGCAGAAGCATGGGCCGATCCGCATCACTCCCGAGATGCCCTGGCGTCGTCATTGCCACGCAGTCATTCATTCTGGACAAGGTGGCGAGCAACGTTCCAGGGAAATTCGTGCTCGTGGCGGTCGAGGTCATCGCGGTGATCGGCGAGGAGAACCATGGATGACGATCTCGCCGACCGTCATCTCCGATTCCCACGACTCGACATCGTCGCCGATTCTCACCAACCATCCCGACCCAGCTCATTGCCTACCACCTTGCCGTTCTACGGGGTTGTGACGTGGATCAACCGCGTCGCCAAGAGCGCTGACGGTGGAATAAGTTGCGGACAAAGGGGTGAGAATCATCAAGGAGACGACCACGGACGCGGAAATGGAAATGGACAACTTGCGTTCTACACGAGCATGCTGGTATGATCGCCAGCGCCCGGCAGTACCATGCGCCGCCTTCTTCTGCGTTCTCGGTGTGCGGATTGGTGTTGTAACGAAGGAATAGGTAAGGGTTTCGGCGTTCATGTGGAGCGTCGCCAACCACCATTCGGTCGTCGGCATCAACGTCGTTGACCACGCCGTTTCGCAGCTGAACTTGGTTCTTGAGAAGGGATCTGTAGGCCTCAACACGGTCCCTGTCCGCGGCAGTGTCGCGCTGGATTGCCGGCGCCGCTGCCGTGAAGGAACCAATGATGTTCAATGACTGGTAGGCCATTTTCCAATCACCCTTTACCACCTGTTGATTCGGAACATTGCCGGTTGAAACTGTTGCCAACATCGGTAATGTTCGAATCCAACGGTCGGGGAAACGTTTCAGATTCCCCTAAAGCAATAGTAGCTATTGAGAAAGAAACAGTCAAGCAGCAATCTGTGCGCGGCTGCAGGTGGAGGCCCTGGTCGGCCCCCGCTCGTCGGCTTCAACACGCTGGCAGGTGTCCAGTCGATGGGCCACGGCGTTTTTTCTGGAATTGATGAATCGGAAATTCAGCGAACGGAACCGGGGAAGCGTCGTAGGAACCTCGTCACCTCCCGGAATTGCCGACCAGAAGGTGACGGCTTGGATCAAACGAGCCGAGGTCGTTTTCTCCGGAAATTCTTTACTATTTTGCCTTGACGTGTGTCATTTCTTCTCAGGGATTACGCGACTGGGGTGCTCATGCAATGGATGTGCCGACTTTGCAGGATTAAAGTTTGAAGGTTTGCAATTTTCGCTGACACATACTTGACGCTGTTTTTCCACGGGGGTACAGTGAAAGAGATTAGCGCTTGGCTGCGTTGGGCTTACGGTCGCTAGCGTTCTGCTTTGCCACAGAACGGGGAAGGCGATGGGAAAACAGACATCGACTTTCCGGGTCGAAGATGCCATCGGGAGGCTAGGTGATCTCTAGGCTGTAAGTTCTTTTGAGTCAGGCGTCTGCGCTTCTGAGAAGGATGCTCCAATGTTGGTGTTATCACGAAAGAGCAACGAGAGTATCGTTATCAACAACAGCATAACGGTAACGGTCGTCGAAATTCGTGGCGACAAGGTTCGTCTTGGAATTGTCGCTCCCAAAGAGATTCCGGTGCATAGGCAAGAGGTTTATGACCAAATTCAGCGGCAGGCTACGGAAGATTCGAGCCCGGTGGCTCCCGCCTGAAGATTGATTGGTCGATTAGGGTGCCTATTCCGCTTTTTCATGCGCCTCCTGCCTGATCGGTAATTGGTCCGATTTCCTCCGCTAATTCGCGCTTTCCATCGCCGTTTCCCCTGCACGAGGGGACATATCCGGCAACCGATTTCGGCTCGCCATTGGTATCGACAAGTGTAAATCTCGCTCGCGATTGCTCGGGATTTTGCAGCAATGGATTGATATAGTACCTAAAAACTACTAATATATGGGAAAGACATGAAGTCTAACGCCGTGTGGCCTGCGGTCGTGCCAGGAGCGAATGGCAACCATGATTCTCATTAGCCGAAAAGTGGACTACGGAATCCTGGCTCTGCACCACCTCATCGAGCGTCCGGTGGGTGTCAGTGCGCGAGAGCTAGCCGACCATTACGGGTTGTCACGCGCCTTTCTTGCGAACATACTTAAACAGCTATGCCAGGAGGGATTTGTCGAAAGCCACCGTGGCGTTCACGGGGGGTATCGCCTGGCAAAGGCGCCCAATGAGATTAACCTCGCCGACGTCATCACGGCTCTGGATGGCCCATTCCAACTGATGAGCTGTGCCAACAGTGGCGGGGAACCTGGAGAACAATGCGATCTGATGCACATCTGTCCGGTTCGAAGTCCGTTGCAGGTGGTGCATGATCGGCTGTTGGCGGCTTTGGCCGATTTCACGCTCGAAGACTTGTGGCGGCACCAGAAAACGCCGCTCGTTGCATTGACGCTGGAGACTAAATCCGATGGTTGCACTCCCGATTTACCTTGATAACAACGCCACGACGCGGACCGATCCGCGGGTTGTCGCGAAAATGCTCCCTTATTTCACCGAGGATTACGGGAACGCCGCCAGCCGCAATCACTCCTTTGGCTGGAAAGCGGAGGAAGCGGTCGATGGTGCCCGCGAGCAAATCGCCAAGATCCTCGGCGCTAGCGGCAAGGAGATCGTTTTCACCAGTGGCGCCACTGAGAGCAACAACCTCGCGATCAAGGGGGTTGCTCACATGTATCAAAAGAAGGGCAATCACATCATCACCAGCATGATCGAGCACAAAGCGGTGATCGATCCATGCAAGCGATTGGAGAGGGAGGGTTTTGAGGTTACTTTCCTCAAGCCGGATCCCTATGGCCGCGTCAGTGTCGAGCAGGTCGCGGAAGCCATGACCGATCGTACCATCCTCGTGTCGCTGATGCATGCCAACAACGAGATTGGCACGCTCAACCCGGTGGCGGAGATCGGCAAATTATGCCACTCTCGCGACGTCCTCTTTCACACGGACGCGACGCAGGCGGTGGGAAAAGTGCCGATCGACGTGGAAGCCATGAACATCGACTTGCTCAGCCTGTCGGGCCACAAGGTTTATGGCCCGAAGGGAGTGGGCGCACTGTTTGTCCGGCGGCGCAATCCCCGCGTTCGTCTCGACCCGATGATGGACGGCGGCGGTCATGAACGTGGCATGCGCAGTGGCACGCTCGCGGTTCCGCATATCGCGGGTCTCGGTGAAGCATGTTCCTTGGCCCAAGCGGAAATGCCACAAGAATCGGTTCGTCTTCGTACGCTTCGCGATAAACTCGAAGCGGGGATTCGCGCGGAGTTGACGGACGTGCACCTGAACGGCCATCCGACCGAGCGCCTGCCGGGTACGTCCAATTTGAGCTTTGCCTACGTCGAGGGGGAGGCCCTCATGATGGGCATGAAGGACGTCGCGGTCAGCTCCGGCTCGGCTTGCACCTCGGCGAGCCTCGAGCCAAGCTACGTGCTCAAGGCACTCGGAGTCGGCGATGAACTTGCCCATTCCAGCCTCCGGTTTGGCATCGGCCGGTTCAATACGGAAGAGGAAATCGACATCACCATCCAACAGGTGATCAAGGCGGTCAATCATTTGCGGAAAATGAGTCCGCTCTATGAGATGGCTCTAGAGGGAATTGACCTCTCGACCGTCGAATGGGCGGCGCACTGAACGACGCTCTGGCCTGAAAGTTCCAATCAGGCTCGTTCGGTGGGTGAGTAAAAGATTCGGTGGTAAGGTCCGGAAAATGAAGGAGTGACCTCGATGGCTTACAGTGACAAGGTTTTGGACCATTACAACAATCCGCGAAACATCGGCAGTTTCGATAAATCCCTGCCGAACGTCGGGACGGGTGTCGTTGGCGCTCCGGAGTGCGGCGACGTGATGAAGCTGCAGATCATGGTCAACGACGAAGGTGTCATTGAAGACGCGAAATTCAAGACCTTTGGTTGCGGCAGCGCGATCGCCTCGAGCAGCCTGGCGACCGAATGGCTCAAGGGTAAGTCGGTGGACGAAGCCCAGGCGATCAAGAACACCGAGATCGTCAAGGAGCTTAGCTTGCCACCGGTCAAGGTGCATTGCTCCGTCCTCGCTGAAGACGCGATCAAGGCAGCGCTCAACGATTACAAGAAGAAGCAGGGCGCCAAAGTTAGTGAAACGGCGGAAGCGGGAGTCCACTAACAAGCATCGGAAAAGGAGCGTTTCTTCGCCGGACGTGAAAGGTTTGAAATCGGTTCCTTGAATTCGTGAAGAGGTGAATGACAATGCCAGTAGCTCTGACGGAAAAAGCGGCCAACGAAGTCAAGAAGATCATTCAAGAGAAGAACATGCCCGATGAGACCATGCTCCGGGTCGGCGTGGCCGGCGGCGGCTGCAGTGGTTTCAGCTATCAATTGGTCTTCGATAGCAAGCATGACGATCTCGCAGACGAGATCTACGACATGCACGGCATCAAGGTGGTCGTCGATCGCAAGAGCGACATCTACCTCTCCGGTACCACCGTGGATTTCTACGATGGCTTGGAGAAACGAGGATTCGTCTTCAACAATCCGAACGCGACGAAGACGTGCGGTTGCGGTAGTTCGTTCTCCGCATGACGTTCGCGAGTGCGGTGGATCCGCGCGCGAGACCGTGATCACCAGGTCGCGCTCTCGAGTCGCGATTTACCGGACCTAAAATACGGGAGTCCACTGGCACCGATGGGTGCCTAGGGGATTCCGACCTTTCCAAACGAAAGGGACGCACGGATTGAACGGAGTTGGGTTGCTCGTGTTTTCGGATCCGTTCCGAAGGCACGGGCGTGTCTGGATTGTATCTGTGGGCGACATGGGGACATGGCAGGGGTTTCCAAACCGAAACGATGCCGAATGTGGTTCACTGCTCGATAGCCCGATCGGTTGTTTCGATCAATGCGCTATTTTTCCAACCTCGTCTCCACTGAATCATTTCGTTCCATTGGGGTTGCCGACGACCTTCGACACGGACCTTGCCAATCTGGAGCGGCGTTATCTCGCGTGGAGTCGCGAACTTCATCCGGATTATTTCCAGCTTCGTTCACCGGAGGACCAGAGACTTAGCTTGTCGTTGTCCGCCGCGTTGAATGATGCCTATAACACCCTGAAGGATCCTTTTCGCAGGGCGGAGTACTTGCTTTGGCTTCTCGGTGGTCCAAGTGCGAGCGAGCATCGTGGTATGCCTGAAGGGTTTCTCGAAGATGTTCTCGAGCTTCGCATGGAGATCGAGGAACTCGTGGAAGAGGGAAGGGCGGGGTCCCCGCGCGCCGAAGAGCTTCTGCAACGGCTCGAAGCGGAGCGGTGCAAAGCGATGGACAATGTCTCCGACTCGTTTCGCGAGCTCGAGAAACAGAAAGCCGCCAAACCCCCCGCGGAAGCGTTAAGGATTTTGCGGAGCCAGCTGAATACCGTGAAGTACTACGACGGATTGCTCCGCGAGTTGGAGCAGGCACTGGTCGACCATTGAGGGTCGCTCGGGGATGAAAGTTGCACTGGCTCGTTTAAGAATTTCGCATGGGGTGGGACGGCCTGGCGGGAAACCGTTGTCCGGCCTTGTTGTTCGAAATCGAAGATTTCGGTCGGCCCGTGGACTCTTGACGGCCGATCGACTCCCTGTTCAACGGCATGCGACCGGAAAATCAACAGTCACGAAACCGCGGAAACCAAAATGGAATTGACGATCGTCGGTGCGAACTCTTCGTCTTCCGAAGCGACGATTCTCGGAATTGATCTGGGAACTACTTTCAGCCTGGCCGCGACCATGACGGACTCCGGTCCCGAGATGATTCGAGACGAGACGGGCGATGCTCGGGTACCGAGTGTTCTGGGCTTCGAGTCGGACGGCAGCGTCACCGTGGGCAAAACCGCCAAAAAACATGCGGTCAGCGATCCGTTGCACACTGTCTACAGCGTCAAGCGTTTGATCGGCAAGACCATGGGAGAGCTCGCCGCCGAGTTGCCGTATGTTCCTTACCAGGTCGTCGAGCGGCAGGTTGGTCCGGATAGAAAAGTGCTTGTCGTGCGCATCAACGACGCGGAGCACACGCCGGAAGAACTCTCGGCGATGATTTTGAAAGAGGTCGTCCGGCGTGCGGAAGCAAAGCTCGGAAAGTCGGTGCTCAAGGTCGTAATCACCGTCCCCGCTTACTTCGACGAAAGCCAACGACAAGCGACTCGGGACGCCGGGAGATTGGCGGGCCTGGACGTGATTCGGATCATAAATGAGCCAACGGCGGCAGCGCTCGCTTACGGACTCCAAGAACGCAAGGATGGCCTGGTAGCCGTTTATGACTTTGGAGGAGGTACCTTTGACTGTTCCGTTCTCCAGCTTCAGCAAGGAGTCTTCAAGGTTCTAAGTACCCATGGTGACACGCACCTTGGTGGCGACGACGTCGATCGCGCGATCATGGAGAAAATGGAACAAGAGCTCGAAACGAAAATCGTTGCCATTGATGCCAGCGTGAGGCAAGCTGTTCGCGATGCCTCCGAGCGGCTGAAGATCGAATTGACCCTAAAGGACCAAGCGGAATTCGTTCTCGAACTTCCTAGCGTCCGGTTTTCTCATCGGCGAAGGGTGACGAGAGACGAATTGGAGTCGTGGATCTCGCCGTTGGTGGAGCGAACGTTGTCGAGCTGCAAAGCGGCGCTTCGGGACGCGGGGTACAAGGCGACCCAAATGGACGAGGTGGTGTTGGTTGGTGGTTCTTCCCGAATACCGCTGGTTCGTCGCCGCGTCGAGGAGTTATTTGGCCGGCGGCCGCATACGGAACTCAATCCGGATGAAGTAGTCGCGTTGGGAGCAGCCGTCCAGGCGAGCATTCTTAGCGGTCAACTCCGTCAGATACTGCTTTTGGACATCACGCCTCTTTCCTTGGGAATCGAAACCATGGGGGGGGCGGTGAGTAAACTGATCGCGCGCAACAGCACCATACCCGCGCAAGCCACGGAGCGGTATACGACTTGGGTCGACAACCAAACGGGAGTCGACATCCATATCGTTCAAGGCGAGCGTGAACTTGCGAAGGATTGCCGGAGTCTTGGTAAGTTCAAATTGAGCGGCATTCCTCCCATGCCCGCCGGTTTGCCGCAAGTGGACGTCACGTTCATGATCGACGCCAACGGCATGCTTCACGTAACCGCGCGGGAACTCAAAAGTGGCACCAATGCTTCTATCGAGATTCAGCCGAGCCACGGACTTTCCCGCGAGGAAGTGGACCGGATGATTCGCGACAGTATTCTGTCGGCGGAGGCGGATTTCGCGGCCCGTAAATTGGTCGAGCTGCGGAACAAGGCGGAAAACAATCTGCGCCACACATCGAAGGGCCTGAAATCGGCGGGCGATCAATTGTCCGCGGAACAACGCCAGGCCATTGACGCCGCGGTCGCCGCCACGCAAAGGGCGGCGGAGATGGATGACGTTGCCGAACTGCAAGCGGCCCTCGACCGGCTCGATGCCGCGACGCTTCCCCTCGCGGAAATCCTCCTCAACTCCGTGGCGAAGGCGGAAGTGGTTCACAAAAAGCTCAACGAGCTTTGAAGATTCCAATGCCGTTTCTGTTCGGCAATGGAGTTCAAAACCCCTCTCGTTCGAGACACGAATTTACTTTCCAATGCAAAAGCGGGCGAAGATGCGGTCGAGTAGGTCATCCGTGTAGACGACGCCAACGATTTCTCCCAGGTGTTCCAAGGCCTCGCGAATGGCGACCGCCACGTATTCCTGGCCCGCGTGATTCTCGGCCATTTCCAGAGCGTGGCACAGGTCCTCGCGGGCGCAGGTCAAGCTCGCGCGAACCCGAGCCGTCGCATGCGCGCGATTCGTGGAGGGTGTTCGAGTTTCTCCGGAATCCAGTAACCGGGCCATCGCGGTCAACAGATCATCCATTCCGCCGCCCGTGCGGGACGAGACGTGGACATCGGCGTCCGACATCGGCGTCGCGGGCGCGAGGTCCAGTTTGGTCCGCACGCGGAGACGCGGGGGTAGATTTGACGATGCCGAGAAGGGACGCGAGTCATCGATCGGGATACATTCCAAGATGATGGCCGCCGATTTCGCCACCTGGGTTCGCTGGTCGGCGGACTGGCGGGAAATCTCGTCGTCCGCCTCTTCCACTCCTGCCGTGTCCACGATCTCGACCGGTCGGCCTCCGAGCGTTATCGTCGCATGGAGCGTATCTCGAGTCGTGCCGGCAATGGGACTGACGATGGCGTGTCGACCCCCGACCAATGCGTTAAATAAGCTGCTCTTGCCTGCATTGGGGAGACCCACCAACAATATCCGCGGAATCTCATGCTCCAAGGCGCGGCGCGAAAGCGAGTCCATGAGCCGTTCGATCTCTTCCCTCGCGTCGGATAGTCTCTGAACCAATTGATCTTGGGAAACGAAGGAGATGTCCTCTTCGACGAAATCGAGCCCCGCCTCGAGGTCCGCCAGTAAATCAAGAAGATCCGCCCGGACATCGGCGATGGGTTTGGAAAGTCCGCCGGCTCGCTGGTCGATAGCGGCATGCAGGTCGTGAAGATTCTCCGCTTCGATCAGGCCGAGCACTCCTTCTGCTTGCGTAAGGTCCAGGCGGCCGGAAAGAAACGCGCGCAAGGTGAACTCGCCGGGCCGCGCAAGCCGAGCACCGCAGGCTAGAAGCTGCGTTTCTACCGCGGATACTAGGGGCGCGCAACTGGGGAGGTGAATTTCGGCGGAGGGCTGGCCGGTGTAGGAATGGCCGCTCGGCCAGCCGTAAACCGTGCATTTGACTTCCCGTCGCCAGGCGTCGATTCGGAGGACGCGGCTTTGAATGAAGGATCTATGAAAAGTGTTCGACGAATGCTCTCTCGCGAATTGCCGCGCGAGAATCGTGGAGCAATCGCGACCGGTGAGGCGAACGATGGCCAAGCACCCTGAACCGTGGGTGGTTCCGGGGCCAACGATGGTATCTTCCCAATCCATGCCGGTTGCTCGTCGTCAAGTTCGGGAAGAGGTTCCCGATCACGCGCCTATCTCCGCGGCTTATCTTTCTTTTTGGGGGCGATCGGCGATTTCCACGAAACGCCGTTGGCGTTCGCCGATTCCACGGCAACGGTTTCCGGTGTCGCGGTGGCCGCAGACATTGCCGGTTTGGGGAGCAGTTTACGCTCGGTAAGACTCCAAGCTCCACTCGTAATGATGTACACGCAGAGACCAGCGGGTACTTTGTAGAAGAGGAAGCCCATGAAGATCATCATGTAGGTCATCATCTTCTTTTGCATCTGCTGCTCCGGCGTCGTTGCGGGAGGGGACATGAAGCGCATTTGCAGGATCATCTGAGCCATGGCCAGGAAGGGCAAGAGATTCAAATAGGGGCCAAGGATTGGCAATGGCTGAGGAAATTGCCAAAGCTGATCCGGAGCGGCCAGGTCCTTGATCCACGTCAAACCATACAGAAAGCTCGACTGCCTCAAGCTGAAGCTATTGGAAAGAGACTGCCATAGCCCGATGAAAATCGGGAACTGTAGAAGCATCGGCAAGCATCCGCCGAACGGATTGACCTTCTCCTTGGAGTACAGGTCCATCAGCGCGCGGTTGAGTTTTTCCTTGTCGTTGGCGTATTTTTCCCGAATGGCTTGCATCTTCGGCTGGATCGCCTGCATCTTCTGCATGCTCATGGATTGACGAAAGGTAAGCGGGAACATGCAGCCCCGAACCGCGAGCGTCAGCAAGATGATGGCGATTCCGTAATCGCCGGTCAGGGCGTGGAACTTGTTGAGCATCCAGACCATGACAGGCGCCACGTACTGGATCGGCATGAACATCACGTTTGGATAGTGGACGAGAAGCGGAAGGTGGTACTGCGAATACTGTTCGAGGACCTTTGGATCCTTGGGGCCGTTGTACAGCAGGAATTTGTGCACTACCTCTCCGCCGGCGGCGACGGCAAGAGGGGGGGCCGTGCAGAGCACGCCGATATTGTGCATGTTCGCGGACTTGACGTTACTGTCTTTGTCGAAGTCTATCGGTGAAACGGCCGCGATCCGCTGATACTCCAGAGGATTCTCCTCTTGCACGACCACGGACGCGAAATACTGGGACGTGATGCCTGCGTATTGGATGGGTCGGTCGACGAAAACCGTTTGCTTTTCCCCTTCCGCCGATTTACCCGCGATCGTCGCCGAGGTCTCCTCTTCCAGGAAGGGGAACGCGCCATTCTTGGGGACAATTGTTACCACCATGTTTCGAAAATAGTTGGTGAACCATTCCCCCTCGACCGGCAAGCCGTTGCCACCCGTCATCGAGTATTGAATTTGTTCGACGGGCTCGGAAGTCAGATTCTTCCAAGCCAATTCGAGCGCGATGGTGTATTTGTCCGGCTGCAAGAGAAATCGCTTTTCGACCTGTATCTTTCCGCCAAGCACGGTGGTGCGAAAAACGACTTCACTCCCGTTTTCCTTGACCACTTCCCAGTTTTTCGTCGATAGGTCCTCGGCCCCTTTGTTGTTCACGGTGAGGACGAAGGAATCATGTCCCGGCGACCGCTCGCTCAGGAGCATGAAGGGAGCGGTTCGATCTTCGTTGTCGTAGCGATTCAACTGCAGACTGGTGACGACTCCGCCACGGCTGGATAGCGTGGCGTAGATGCGATAGTCCGTTCCACGGTCGCCTCCTAAACGCAAATCATCTCGTTTGGGGAACGAGGGCTCTTTCGCCGCGATTACTTCGGCGGGTTTTTCCCCTTCCGTTCCCTTGTCCGCGACCGCATCTTTGGGCACATCCTTGGTTTCGGCCGGCTTGGCCTCTTTCGTCTCCGCCGCTTTCGCATCCTTGGGGGTGGCGTCCGCCTTTGCTACCGCCTTGGGCGTGGGTTTTTTAGGTGGGTAACGATACTGCCACCACATAACCCAGCCGAGCCAGACGACGGCCGCGAACAGAAAGAAAGAGAGATTGCGCTTGTCCATGGGACCCGGCCTCGTTCGTGGAGCTCAATATGGAGAGAGGGGTGAATGCCGACCTCAAGGTGCCATTCTACGAAACGGGTTCCGCGCGGGCGAGCAGGGAGGACTCTCGTTCCCATGGCCCTTTGCAGAGCGAATCCCCCTGGCAGCGGATTGATGCTGGGCCGATGATCCGGTTTGGTCTTTGGAGGGACGCAACTCACTTGCCATGGAACTCCTTCACCCCTTATGATTGGAGTTCGCCTGCCGGATCGTGATCTCAAACGGAACCTCCCCCTTTGAAGCGACCTGAAGGGATTGCCGGATCAAGCCAATGTCATGATTATTCCAAGAACCGAGCAAAGCAGACGGGTAACCATCGGCGATCAACCGCATCCAATTGGCAGAAGCATGCCTTGGGTTTGCGGGTTCCACAGGGTTAGAAATACGAACGCGGATTGGTTCGGAACGTGGATGGCTTGCCATGCTGGCCGCGCTCGGGAGATTACGTGGACAGGAAGTCTCGAAGGAAACAAGCGAGGACGAAAATGACCATGGTTTCTCATTGTGGCGCTAAGGCTTTGCGTCGTGTCGCGGCGCGGCTGCATGGATTATTGACGATTGGAACGATTGCGAGTTTTCTGCTAGCTACCCGTCCCGTCGTCGCGCAAGATCCGCCCGCCGCAAAGGAGAAAGACGTGGCTGCGAAAGCATCTCCCAAAAATCCGTTTCCTGGCCCCAAGCCCAAGGCTCCTCCGCTCGAAGGGGGATTGGGATGGCTGAACAGTGCCGGGCCGATTGAAATCTCGAAACTCAAGGGAAAAGTGGTTCTCCTCGATTTCTGGACCTATTGCTGCATCAATTGCATGCATATCCTTCCCGACCTCGCGAAACTAGAAGAGGAGTTTCCCAACGAGTTGGTCGTGATTGGCGTGCATTCCGCCAAGTTCGAGGGAGAGAAGGATACTCAGAACATCCGGGACGCGGTACTCCGGTACGGCATTAAGCACCCGGTCGTCAACGACGGGAAGATGGAAATCTGGCGGAACTACGGCGTGCGCGCCTGGCCGACGCGAATGCTGATCGATCCCGAAGGCAACGTCATTGGCGCTCTTTCGGGAGAGGGGCACTACGAGACGTTTCACAAAGCGATCGAGAAGCTGATCGAGTACCACGCGGCGAAAGGAACGTTGGATCGGAAGCCGTTGCACTTCCAACTCGAGTCTTTCGGGACGGAAAAGACACCGCTCCGTTTCCCTGGCAAGGTGGTCGCGGATCCGGCGAAAAACCGGCTCTTCATCTCCGACAGTAGCCACAACCGGGTTGTGATCGCCCACTTGGATAGCGGCAAGGTGGATCAGGTCATTGGGGACGGGATTGCCGGTTTCAAGGACGGGGATTTCGCGTCCGCTCGTTTCGATGATCCCCAAGGGCTCGCGTTTGCCGGCGACGTACTATACGTAGCCGATCGACGGAATCACTCCATTCGGCGCGTCGACCTCGCGGCCAAGAAGGTTACCACGATTGCAGGTACTGGAAAACAGGGTTTCGAGCGGGACATCAAGGCAAAGGGAACCCAGGTCAGTCTGGCGAGCCCCTGGGATCTGCTCATCGTCGGGCCGACGATGTATATCGCGATGGCAGGGACCCACCAGATCTGGACATTGAACTTGGAGTCCGGCGAGGTCGGCAACTACGCGGGGAGTGGCAGGGAAGACATTATCAATGGCCAACTCGATGACGCCGCGTTCGCGCAGCCGAGCGGCCTTGCGACCGATGGCCGTCATTTGTTCGTCGCCGACAGCGAAGTGAGCGCCGTCCGTTCCATCGATCTCCAAAATGGAACGGTTGACTCGTTGGTTGGCGAAGGTTTGTTTGAATTTGGCGACGTGGACGGCAAGGGAGCAAAGGCGCGCCTACAGCACGCTCTTGGAGTCGCTTTCGACAATGGCAAGGTTTACGTCGCGGATACCTACAACAACAAGATCAAGACCATCGATCCCTCGAACAATGAGGCCAAGACCTACCTGGGGGACGGCAAGCCGGGAACGGAGGACGAGCCTCCCCGTTTCGACGAGCCGGGCGGCATCTCGATCGTCGCAGGCAAGGCCTACGTCGCGGACACCAACAATCACCGTATTCGAGTGATAGATCTCGGCTCGGGAAAAGTGACCACGTTTCCGCTGGAGGGGCTTTACCCCCCCGCGGAACCGGAATCCGAGGTGAATCTCGAGGCGGACAAGGCTCAGGCCGTCGACGGTGTCACGCTCAAGAGTGGCGGGAAATTTCGGTTTGAAGGGAGCGTTATTGTCCCCGAGGGGCAAAAGCTAAATCCAATGTCCCCCATGAGCTATGCCGTCAGTTTCAAGGGGACTGATGGTAAGTTAAACCCAATCGCCAAAGGCCGAATCAAACCAGTCTCGAAAGACTTTGCCTTTGAAGTGTCGGAGATCTCGCCGGACGTCAAGGACTTGATGGTGGCAGTGACCTATTATCCTTGCGAAGAGGGGAGTGAAGGGGTCTGTCGCGTCGAGACGCATGCTTGGAAGGTTCCCGTGACCCGGCCGCGGAAGGGAGCCTGGAATTAGAAGCCCCCGCTCCCAAGTGAAGCGGTTAAAAATGTGGGTCCGTATGCCGATGGCTTCATCGGATCGGGATCAGCCTTCTTCCGCTGGGATTGAAAGCTCCTGGACGTGAATCTTGTCCGTCCGCGCAAGGATTCGGGGTCCCGTCGCCGAACCTTGCTTGGCGCGACGCGCGGTGGGGCCGTCGTTGGAAAGAGTCTCGGCGGCCCGATTTGACCTCGCTTGCTCGAGCGTGCTACCCGCCAGCAATTCGATGAATTTGGTCGCCACCAATGAAAGCGGCTTATCTTTGCGGTAAATCACTCCCACGGGACGCACCAATTCGGGAGGATTGAGGTGGACGGCGGCGAGCGAGCCCTCTTGGACCTCTTGCATCACCGTTGCCTCGGGAAGGATGGTAATTCCCGCGCCGACGGAGACCGCCTGCTTCATCGTCTCGATGTTGTCGAACTCCATGGCCACGGAGACCCCTGCCTTGTGACGGTGGAGCGCCGCGTCGACTTGCTTGCGTATGACCAGGTCACTGTCGAAAGCGATGAAGTTTTCGCCGCTCAACGCCTCGAGAGTCGCCGTCTTTTGGCTTGCAAGCCGGTGGGTCGGTGGGCAGACGAGCACCATCTCCTCTTCTTTCCACGGTAGAACGGCAAGCTCGCGATTTTCCTTCGGATAGGAAACGAGTCCCAAAGTAGCGTCTCCCTCCAGCACCGCCTGCACGACGAGGTTCGGACGCAGATATTGCAAGCGAACCATTGCCTTCGGATACAGCTCCATAAAGTGCCGAATCGCACTCGTGTGGTACAGGCCAACGGAATAGATCGACGCGACATGCACAGGACCCGCGATCTCGTCGTCCAATTCGTGCATTTGCGCGAGGGTGTTGTCGAGGATTTCGAGGATTTCGCGACAGCCGGCGAAGAAGCGGTCGCCAGCGGTCGTGAGTTGGGGAGGCCGGCGACTGCGGTCGACCAACTGCCGACCTAGTTCTTTTTCCAACTGCTGAACTGCCATGCTCGCAGCCGGTTGCGTCAAATGGAGCGCGGAGGCAGCGCGGGTGAAACTGCGCTGTCTGGCGACTTCACAGAAAACACGAAGAGCTTCAATGTTCATGACACTAGTTTACGATGAATATCAGTTTTTCCCATGACAATTTTGGTCAAAATAATTGCTTCTAATCTTGACGTTCGCTACACATGGCCGTAATCTCTTTCATGACGGACGATTATCTCCGGCCCTACATCCGGCATCACCCCCGAGCCCGGATCAGATCATTGCCGACAAGGATGGCGATCCCTGTCGGCCATTAAACTGTGAAACCGTTCGAGCGCCTTGATGGTGCCGGTTCGAAGAAGTGCCGGCAGCCATGGGAGAAATCGGCCCTGGCGGACGAACGAAAAGCGACCGATGAACCTGAATGCTTTCAATGAGGGTCTCACGATGACTCTACACGGTATGCCTTCGCGGCAAGGCCTTTACGATCCACGATTTGAGCACGATGCCTGCGGCATGGGATTCCTCGTCGATTTGAAAGGTCGGCAGTCCCACAAACTCGTTTCGGACGGGTTGACGGCGTTGGTCCACCTCAATCATCGCGGGGCGTGCGGCTGCGAAGAGAATACCGGCGACGGCGCGGGTATTCTGATTCAGATCCCGGACGCATTCTTGCGCGCGCGCTGCGAACCGCTGAAGATCAAGCTGCCCGCCAAAGGGGAATACGGCGTTGGCTGCTTGTTCATGGATCCGGATAAGAGCGAACAGGAGATCGCCAAGCGACATTTCGAAAAGATCGTCGCCGAAGAAGGGCAGGTCTTTCTCGGTTGGCGCCCCGTCAAGACGGACAACTCTCGACTTGGAGCCAGCGCCAAGAAGCTCGAACCGACCATGGTGCACGCCCTGGTCGCGTGGGGAAAGAACATCAAGGACGACGATCATTTCGAGCGCAAGCTCTACGTGATTCGGCGGCGGTTCGAACTCAGTGTCGGTAAGTCCGGCGTCAAGCGGCCGGGATTCTTCTACATCCCGAGCCTCTCCTGCTTCACGTTGGTTTACAAGGGCATGCTCATTCCGGATCAGGGGGAGGATTACTACGCCGACGATCTGCGGGACTCCGAATTGGTTTCCGCGTTTTGCATGTATCACTCCCGTTTCAGCACCAACACGTTCCCCAACTGGCCGTTGGCCCATCCCTTCCGGATGCTCTGCCATAACGGCGAAATCAACACGCTCCGCGGCAACGTGAACTGGATGCGCGCCCGGGAAGAACTCCTCCATTCGACGCTGTTTGATGAAGGAGATTTGCAAAAGCTGCTGCCGTTGATTCAGGAAGGTATCAGCGACACCGCCTGCATCGACAACACCTTCGAACTGCTCGTCAAGGGGGGACGAAGCCCCGCCCATGCCATGATGATGCTCATTCCCGAGGCTTGGGAAAACCACGAGTCCATGCCGCAAGAGAAGCGGGATTTCTACGCCTATCATTCCTCCTTGATCGAGCCGTGGGACGGACCCGCTTCGATTGCGTTCACCGACGGAAAGATGATCGGTGCCGTGCTCGATCGAAACGGCTTGCGTCCCTCGCGGTATTACGTGACCAAGGGGGGGCTGGTCATCATGGGTTCCGAAGTGGGGATTCTCGAGGTTGCTCCCGAGGAGGTCTCCATCAAGGGGCGGTTGGAACCAGGGAAAATGTTCCTCGTCGACATGGAAGAGGGTCGGATCGTCGATGACACGGAATTGAAGCATTCCTATGCCTCCGCCAAGCCCTACGGCAGCTGGCTCAAGGAACATCAGGTGCATCTGTCGGACCTGCCGGAAGGTCCGCCGGCGCCCGAGCCGGATCACGAGACTTTGCTCCGCCGGCAAAAGGCTTTCGGCTATACCGTCGAAGACCTGAAATTCATCCTGGGGCCGATGGGCTCGACCGGCATGGAGGCGATCGGTTCGATGGGAACCGATACGCCGTTGGCGGTTCTTTCGGACCGCCCGCAGCTGATTTACAACTATTTCAAGCAGCTTTTCGCGCAGGTCACCAATCCTCCGCTGGACGCGATCCGTGAAGAACTGGTGACATCGACGCTGACGGCGATCGGGCCGCATGGCAATTTACTGGAGCCTGGTCCGGACGCCTGCCACCTGATCGCGATGGATGGTCCGATTCTGGACAACGACGAACTCGTGCGACTGAAGCAGTTGGATGGTTGGCGCGGATTCAAGTCGGTGGTTCTGCCGATGACCTTCCCGGTGAAGGAAGGTGCCGCCGGCATGGAGAAAGCGCTCGAGAACCTGTTCGCCGCCGCGGACAAGGCGGTCGAGGACGGGGTCAACCTTCTCATTATCTCCGACAGAGGCGTGGACGGGGAAAACCAGCACATCCCCAGCTTGCTCGCCTGTTCGGGCCTGCATCACCATCTGGTTCGCAGCGGCAACCGTTGGCGGGTCGGCCTCATCGTCGAGACCGGCGATGCCCGCGAGGTCCATCACTTCGCGCTCTTGCTCGGTTACGGCGCCGGCGCCATCAATCCCTACGTCGCGTTCGAATCCCTCGACGACATGATTCGCCAGGGATTTCTCGGCGAGGGGATGGACCACCACAAGGCGGTCAAGAACTACATGAAGGCGATCAAGAAGGGGGTCGTCAAGGTGATGTCCAAGATGGGCATCAGCACGATCCAGAGTTATCGGGCCGCGCAAATCTTCGAAGCCATCGGTCTCAATCAAGAGTTCATCGAGAAGTATTTCACGAAGACTCCCTCTCGGATCGGCGGCATCGGCGTCAGCGAGATCGCGCGCGAAGTGATCGAGTATCATAACCGCGCGTATCCGAAGCGGACGGCCGACGATTCCAATCTCGCCTGGGGCGGTCAATACCAATGGCGCCGGGACGGAGAGTACCACCTCTTCAATCCCGAGACCGTTTACCGTCTGCAACACGCGACCCGAACCGGGCGATATGAGATCTTCAAGTCGTACACCGATCGAGTGAACTCCCAGAACGAGCGGCTGTGCACGCTTCGGGGCTTGTTCGACTTCAAATTCGACCATTGCAACGCGATTCCGATCGAGGAAGTGGAACCGGTCGAGAGCATTTTCAAGCGATTCGCGTCGGGCGCGATGTCGTACGGCTCAATCAGCGCCGAGGCGCACGAAACGCTGGCCATCGCGATGAATCGCATTGGCGGCAAGAGCAATACCGGCGAAGGTGGCGAGGATCCCCGGCGGTTCAAGCCCGATCCGAACGGCGACCTTCGCCGAAGCGCGATTAAGCAAGTCGCCTCCGCTCGATTTGGCGTGACCAGTGAATATCTGGTCAACGCGGACGAGATTCAGATCAAGATGGCGCAGGGCGCCAAGCCGGGTGAAGGTGGACAGTTGCCGGGCCACAAAGTCTGGCCTTGGATCGCGAAGGTTCGTTATTCGACGCCTGGAGTGGGCTTGATCAGTCCGCCGCCGCATCACGACATTTACTCGATCGAAGACCTGGCGCAGTTGATTCATGACCTCAAAAACGCCAATCCTCGCGCCCGCATCAGCGTCAAACTGGTGGCGGAAGTGGGCGTTGGAACGGTCGCTGCCGGCGTCGCCAAGGCGCACAGCGACGTGGTGCTGATCAGCGGCCACGACGGAGGCACGGGCGCGAGTCCGATCACCTCGATCAAGCACGCTGGCATCCCCTGGGAGTTAGGCCTCGCCGAAACCCAGCAGACGCTCGTGCTGAACAAGTTGCGGGACCGGATCGTGGTTCAGGCGGACGGCCAGATGAAGACGGGGCGCGACGTCGTCGTCGCCGCCTTGCTCGGCGCCGAGGAGTTTGGATTCGCCACCGCCCCGCTGGTTGTCATGGGCTGCATCATGATGCGCGTTTGCCACCTGGACACCTGCCCGGTCGGAGTCGCGACGCAGAATCCGGAACTGCGCAAGAAGTTTGCCGGTAAGGCCGAGCATGTGGTCAATTTCTTCCATTTCGTCGCACAGGAAATTCGCGAGCTGATGGCGAAACTCGGATTCCGAACCATGGATGAAATGATCGGCCGCAGCGATCTTTTGGACATGAAGAAGGCGATCAACCACTACAAGGCCAAGGGATTGGACTTCTCCAAGATCTTCCATCGGCCAGAAGTAGGCGCCAAGGTGGCCGTCCGCAAGGTCCGCGACCAAGATCACGGGCTCGATAAGTCTCTCGACATGGAACAGTTACTCGCGTTGGCGAAGCCCGCGCTCGATAACGGTACTCCGGTCAGTCACACATTGCCGATCCAGAACATCAATCGGACGGTGGGGACGATCCTGGGAAGTGAACTGACTCGCAAATACGGGGCCGATGGCCTGCCGGACGACACCATCAAATTCAAGTTCACCGGTTCCGCCGGCCAGAGCTTCGGGGCGTTCGTTCCCAAAGGAATGACTCTCACGGTGGAGGGGGACGCGAACGACTATTGCGGCAAGGGGCTCTCCGGAGGCAAGATCATCGTCTATCCCCCGAAGGTGGATGACTTCGTCGCGGAGCAGAACATCATCATCGGCAATGTCGCACTCTACGGCGCGACCTCCGGGAAGGCGTTCTTCCGCGGCATCGCCGGCGAACGTTTCTGCGTTCGCAACAGCGGCGCGCACGCGGTCGTCGAGGGAACGGGCGATCATGGTTGCGAATACATGACGGGTGGAGTCGCGGTGATCCTTGGTCGCACGGGCCGGAACTTCGCTGCCGGCATGAGCGGCGGCATTGCATTCATCTTCGATGAGGTGGGAGATTTCGCCGCCCACTGCAATCTCGAAATGGTCGGGATCGAGCCGTTCACCGATCCCGAGGACCGCGAACTGGTGCGCGATCTCTTGATCCAGCACGCGGGTTACACCAATAGCGCGGTCGCCGCCTACATTCTCGCCGAGTGGGATCAACTGGCGGAGAAATTCGTTAAGGTCATGCCCAACGACCTTAAGCGAGTGCTCGCGGAACAAAAAAAAGCCGCTGAGGAACCCAATGCCAAAGGGGCGTCTGTCCTGCAGACGACTCGCCGTTAAGTAGAGGCTTCAGGGATCAGGATTAACGAGTCGGGCCGGACTGCTAGCATGGGGTTCGGCCGGGAACGGCTCCGAGTTGCCCACGTAATTATCGCCCGCCATGAAATGGTGCAACGGGCTCCGAGGAGTCGCTAGGAAATAGGCGCCGGCGGGTTGAATACCGAGCGGCCAGGCGTGGAAGAGAACGACAAGGGAACCGATGTCATGGGAAAGCCAACAGGATTTATCGAATTCACCCGGGAGCTGCCCTCGGAGCGCCCCGTGACCGAACGGGTCAATGATTTCCTGGAAGTTTACAATCCATTCCCCGAGGAAAAGCTACGCCAGCAGGGGGCGCGCTGCATGGATTGCGGCATTCCCTTTTGCCATCAGGGTTGTCCCCTGGGCAACCTGATCCCGGATTGGAATGATCTGGTCTACCGGAATCAATGGAAGGAAGCGATTGCCCGTCTGCACGCGACCAACAATTTCCCCGAGTTCACCGGCCGGCTCTGCCCCGCTCCCTGTGAAGCGTCCTGCGTGCTAGGGATTAACGAACCCCCGGTCACGATCAAGCAGATCGAAGTCAGCATCGTCGATCGCGCCTGGGCGGAAGGGTGGATCGTTCCCGAGCCGCCGAAGGTCAAAACGGGAAAGAAGGTGGCGGTCGTTGGGTCGGGTCCCGCGGGGCTTGCCTGTGCCCAGCAATTGGCGCGCGTCGGCCATGACGTCGTCGTGTTCGAGCGGGCCGATCGGATCGGCGGATTACTGCAGTACGGCATTCCCGACTTCAAGATGGAAAAACGGCATCTCAAACGCCGCATCGACCAGATGAAGGCGGAAGGAGTCGTTTTCAAGCCGAGCACCAATATCGGCGTCGACGTTAAGGCGGATGAACTGAAAAAACAGTTTGACGCGATCGTGCTTTGCGGTGGCGCGACCGCCCCCCGCGATCTTAATATCCCCGGGCGCCAGCTCAAGGGGATCGAATTCGCCATGGATTATCTCCCGCTCCAGAACAAGCGGGTTGTCGGCGACAAGATTCCCGAGGACAAGTTCATCTCCGCGACCGGCAAGCACGTCATCATCATCGGGGGCGGTGATACCGGGGCGGACTGTCTGGGGACGGCTCATCGGCAAAAATGCGCCAGCATACATCAATTCGAGATCGTGCCTCGTCCACCCGAAGCACGCGCCGACTGGAATCCCTGGCCGCAGTGGCCCAATATCTATCGCACCTCCTCGGCACACAAAGAGGGTGGGGAGCGGGAGTTCTCCATCAACACCAAGGAGTTTGTCGGCGACGCCAACGGCAACGTCAAAGCGCTTCGCACCGTGAACGTCGAGATGAAGATGAACAACGGCCGACCCGAGTTCGTCGACGTGCCTGGCACGGAGAAAGAATTTCCCGCGGATCTCGTTCTCCTCGCCATGGGCTTTCTCGGACCCGAGAAGAAGGGAATGCTCGAACAGTTCGGCGTCGAGCTCGATCGGATGGGGAATGTCAAAGCGGACGGCAATAAGATGACGACGGTTCCCGGCGTCTTTACCGCTGGCGACATGACCCGAGGCCAGAGCCTCATCGTCTGGGCCATCGCCGAGGGACGCCACGCGGCTCAGGGGGTCGATCAGTTTCTCATGGGAGAGTCCATGCTTCCCAAGCCACTTGAGTTCGGGAACGCGGTTCGGCCGTTTAGCTGAGTCGCCACCGATGTCGTGACGCTCACGTCGGCCACTCGTTCCGTTTTTTGGTTTCGAGCCCTCGTTCATCGAGGGCTCGTTTTGCTTTTTCGCCGAAATTGGCCGGGTTTAAAGGATCTCTTGGCTCATTTGCCCATCGATGGATGAGGATCATGCATGGAACAGACGGCGGAGTTCCCTTCGCTGTTGGAACCTTCTTTAATCTGATTCCAAGGCATCCGCGCCAGGAGCAAAGCCATGCCGCAAGTATCGGTAATCCCCGCGAACACGAGTCCGGCACCGACAAAAGCGGCCAGGCCGATTCCGTAAGGAGTGACGAACACGCCGATCAAGGAGCCGACGAGCACGAGGCTCCCGGCGGCGATGCGTACTTGGCGCTCGAGGGATATCGTCTTCTTGCCGCGAACCACGGGCAGCCCAGCCTGTTCCCAGGCGACGGTACCACCTTCGACGTTGACGACGTTCGCCACGCCAGCGGCCTGAAGCTTCTCGCAGGCCTGTTTCCCTCGGCTTCCCGACCTGCAAATCACGTAAACGATTTGAGCACTCCCTTGCATTCCCTCGACGTAGCGACGTGGATCCAGGGTTTCCAAAGGAACATTGCGCGCCAAAGTCGCGTGCACTTCGCGGAACTCGACGGGCGTGCGGACGTCGATCAACGCGAGGTTCGGTTCCTTCTTGGATAGTTCGTGTAGTTTGGCTGGGGTGATGGTGCTGACGCTCATTATCCTCTCCCTTTCCGACAATCGGGAAATCCCTGTTCGGCCCAAAAACATCGATAACTAGCAAGCCAACGACCTATTTGCCGAGAATGAATGGGGCGGAAAGCGATCTTTGGTGATCGAAGAACCATGGTTCGCGTACTGCCCATTGAGAAATCGCGTTGTTTCCGATTGGTCGAACCGGGCGGTAGCATCAAGCGGGGATCCACAAGATCTCCGAGGCCGATCAATCGGGATAGAATCTTTAAAACGGGTCCCCCAACTACCTGTTGAGGAATTGCAAAACTGTCGATCGGTCCACAAGCCACTGGGTGGCATCAAGTTCGCGGCCACGATCTACAGTGGATCGATCCCGGCGTGACGTTATTGGATTGCTCAACAGGCTCCTAGGTTATCGCGGGGACGCCAAACCGTTCCTCGACGCACTTGAGGATATTCTTCAGGTGCGGTTCAGCGACCTTGTAATAGACCTTGCGACCGTCTTTCTCGCTTGTGAGAAAGCCACACCGCTGCATCAAGCGGAGATGTTCGGACGCCATCGGGCTTGGGAGTTCGCACGCCTCGGCGAGTTCGCTAACCGTAAAGTCTCCCTGAAGTAGCATCTGGACCATTCGGAGTCGATGCGGATGCGCGAGAATGCGCAGGCATTCCGCCGCTTCTCCCAGCGCTTTTAAGTCCGTGAGTCGAAGTGTTCCCGTCTTCATTTTTCCCTCTAATTTCAAATATATCGGAAGATTCCGAACTGTCAATGAATCGATTTCATAAGAAAGAGGTGGTAAACCCCTTTCGCGGTCGCACCGAATTAAATTTTGCGGCTCCCGCGAGGTTTTCCAGGCAGGCAAACGAGGGGATGAAGATTCGGTGGTACGTTCCCACGCCGCGATTCCGGTCACGGTGGAGACGCTCGGGTGACCCAGCGATAGCGCGCAGCGGCCGATGTGGGTACGACAGCATAACCGCTTGGCGGTGACGTTGGGGAACTCGTGGGTCGCCGTAGGATAGAGCGGCATGTCCGACGGTGGAGGGGAGAACTGCCAAACTCGAATGCGTTACCCGGCCAAAGGGCGATGCCGGCGGATGTTGAGCATTTCCAGCGATCAAGCGTCCCTTCCGGGTAGCGATGGATCTCATGGGGAACGTATCTTCGTCATGCGTTCGTGGGAAGGAAATGGTGAACGTGATTTTCGCCAACGAGTGGGGAAACTTGAAGACCGTTTCTTCACTGAATAAATCACGAACGATAACATCGCGTGGTTGCGCCCTTCCCCGGAAGGCGCTTTGGGAACGGGTCCGGGAGGGGGCCGGGATTGTGCGCCCTGGCGAAACGGTGAGTCGATGGCCAACGTAGACAGTTCTCGTCCACTGGTCGTCATCGCGGACGATGACCCGAACCTCGTCGCGCTGATGAAGCATCGGTTTAGTCAGTGGGGTTATCGCGCGCAAGGCGCGCTCGACAAGTCTGAACTATTACATCTCGTGGGACGTGATCGACCCTCTCTCCTCCTTCTTGATCTACGCTTCGGCGAACACGACGGCTTGGAGGTCCTCGGGCAACTCCGCAAACAACAACCTGGCCTGCCGGTCATCATGTTCACTGGCTTTGGTTCCATCGAAAGCGCCATCTCCGCGATCAAAATGGGGGCCGCGGACTACGTGACCAAACCGCCGGACCTCAATCGTCTACGCGTTCTCGCGACCCAGGTCATCAGCGAAAGCGAGATCGGTAAAGTGCAGCATGTTGCCCGGACGGAACCCGTGGCACGGTGTCGTTCGCTGTTGGGAATGAGTCCCGAAATGGACCAGGTTCGTTCCTTGATCGCGAAGGTCGCTCCCACGGACGCCTCCGTGCTCATTCTCGGCGAGAGCGGTACGGGGAAAGAGTTGGTCGCGCGCGCGATTCATGAACAAAGCCGGCGAAAAAACGGGCCCTTTATTCCCCTTAATATGGCCGCGCTCCCCCGTGAACTGGTCGAAAGCACTCTCTTTGGTCACGAACGGGGTGCGTTCACCGGAGCCGATCAGTTGCAGAAGGGGTGCTGTGAGTTGGCCGACGGCGGTACCCTTTTTCTCGACGAGATCGGCGAGATGGAAGTCGGATTGCAGGCGAAATTACTACGCTTTCTGCAAGAGCGGTCCCTGACCAGGGTCGGTTCAAGTCATACGCTTCATGTTGACGTTCGAGTCCTCGCGGCCACGAATCGCGATCCGTTGGAGCAGGTGCGTCGCGGCTTGCTTCGTGAAGATCTTTATTACCGGCTGAAGGTGGTGCCCATCGTCGTCCCGCCACTCCGCGAGCGGAGGATGGATATTCCCATTCTCGCCCAGACCTTTCTTTCTCTCGCGATCGCGCGGCATCATCGCCCGCCGATGCAACTCGCCGACGAGGCGATCGACATCCTGCAAAATTACGACTGGCCCGGAAACGTTCGAGAATTGGAACATCTCATCGAGCAATTGGTCATCCTCGGATCGAACACCGTGATCGCGCCGGATGATATTCCCGATGAGATACTGCAGGCACGAGGAGAGTCGGCGGCGTTGGGAAGCCGCTTTGCCATGGATGACGTCGAACGGGCGGCGATCATCGCGGCACTCGACAAGTCACGCGGAAACGTCAAGGAAGCCGCCAGGCTTCTCGGAATCGGCTACGCCACGGTTTATCGAAAAATCAAACGGTTCAACATTCCTCTCGAAGATCGCCGGTAACTCGGCGGGCCTCGGTATCAGGTGCCGAGGCCGGCGGTCGACGAAGAACTCGCCAGCGCGGTGGACTCCGAAGTAACCGCCACCGGTTCTTTTCGCCAGACCGTCCGCGATAGCACGCCAGACAGGTCGTCGAGCAACGAATAGACCACTGGAACAGCGAGGAGAGTGAGCAGGAGCGACAACGTTTGTCCTCCCACCGCGAGCACGGCGATCGATCGGCGTTCCTCGGCGCCGGGACCCGACCCCAAGAGGAGCGGCAACATGCCTGCCACGAAGGAAATGGTCGTCATCAGAATCGGCCTCAGACGGTCGCGATTGGCTTGAAGAATCGCGTCGTGGCAGTTCATCCCCTGGGTCCGCAATTGATTGGTGTGATCGACCTGCAAGATCGACGCTTTTTTCACCACGCCGAACAAGACCAGAATGCCGAGCGCCGAATAGAGATTGAGACTTTCCCCACCGATCCAGAGGCTTATCAACCCGAACGGTACCGCGAGCGGGAGCGAAAAGAGAATCGTGAATGGATGCACGAAGTGCTCGAATTGCGCCGCCAGAATGATGTACATGAAGATGAAGGACAAAACGAAAGTCCAGCCGAAGTCCGCGATGGTTCGTTCCAGTTCGCGTCCACGCCCCATCACTCGCGTGCCAAAGCTTTCGGGCATGTTGAGTTCCTTCGCCGCCGCTTGTACCGCTTCGAGTCGATCCGCCAAGGCATACCCGGGCGCGATATTGGCGCGTAGCGCGCTCATGCGTTGGCGATCGAGCCGGTCGATGCGCGCGGGAGCGACGGCGCGTCGAAACGTCACCAGGTTGTCCACGCGCGTCACCCGATTGGAAGCCACGTTGGATTCGTTAGTGGGCGCCATCCCTCGGGCTCGAAATCGATCAGTGGGTCGGACCGGCACGTACAACTGAGATATCGCCTCCGGACTCGAACGGTCGATTCCCACCAGGCGAAGCTCGACGTCATAGGCGTCGTCAAGGGCGGGGTCTCGATACCGAGAAACGCGGTCGTCGCCACCCACCGCGACTCTCAAGGTATCCGCGATAACTTGAACGTCGACACCGAGATCCGCAGCCCGGCGGCGATCGATGTCGACGAGAAGTTCGGGTTTGTCCAAACGAAGCGTGGTGTCCGCGTCGACGATGCCTGGAATCTTGGCGGTCTTCTCGCGAAGCAGATTGCTGTACTTCGCGAGATCCTCCAAGGAGGGTCCGGTGAGGACGAAATCGATGTCGACCGGCGCCCCCTGGCGGAGAGATGTCTGGTTGCGCACGGAACATCGAACGTCCGAGAACTTCGCCAAGCGGCGTCGGACTTCCTGCATCTTGTCTCGTTGAGTGAAATTGCCCCGGAACGCCTCCCCCGGGGCTCCCGCGAGCAATCCTTTCGCGAGCCGGGCGAAAGAAAAAGTGCGCGCGTCAATGTCCTGCAAGCGAACGTAAATGTCCGCGCTGTTGACCCGGCTGATGCCCCGGCCTCCGACGGTGGCGAGCATCAAGGTCACACCGGGGATTTCCTGGATCTCTTTTTCGATCGATTTCATCGTCGCGTCCATCGTCGCCAGCGACGTCCCTTCCGGCGCGGAGACGCCGATCTCGAATTCGGATTCGTCCACGTTCGTCGGAATGTAGTCCTTCTGCACCAGCCGATAGAGCGGCAGGATAGACGCGATGGTCGCCAAGGAGAGCAGGGTTACCGCCCAGCGATGTCGAAGAGACCAGCGGAGCATCGTGTCATAGCCGACGTCAATCCAACGGTAAAAGCCGCTGCGGGATGCCGGTTGATTCGCCTTTTGCGAAACCGGGCGGAGCAGGCGTGAGCACATCATCGGCGTGAGGGAGAAGCTGACGAGCATCGAGACCATGATGGCGACCGTGGCCGTCAGGCCGAATTGATACAGCATGCGCCCGGTGACACTGGAGAGGAAGGAGACCGGCAAAAAGACGATGACGAGCGAAAGCGTGGTCGCAAGCACCGCCAGGCCGATCTCCTTGGTGCCAACGACCGCGGCTTCCATCGGCGACATCTGTTTTTCTTCGATGCAGTGAAAAACGTTCTCGAGAACGACGATCGCATCGTCGATTACCACTCCCACCATGAGCACCAAGGCGAGCATGGTGACGTTGTTGAGCGTGAAGTCGAGGAAGCGCATCATGGCGAAGGTGGAGATGATCGAGGCGGGAATGGCGACGGCCGCGATTAACGTCGATCGCCAGGATCTCATGAACGCCAATACCACGACGCTCGCCAGGATGCTCCCGGAAACGAGATGTCCCTGAACCTCGTGCATGGCGGCGTGAATGTACCGCGATTGATCCTGGATGATGTCGATGGACACGTCCGGGGGAAGAAGCGCGCGGCAGCGATCGAGGCGTTCCTTGACTGCGGCGATCACTTCCACCGTGTTGGTGCCGGACTGTCGTTGCACGGGAATGACGACCGCCGGCTTGCCATCCAGTCGGGCGAAAGTTCGGATCTCCTTTTGGCTATCGAGAACTTCTCCGAGATCGCGTAGACGAATCGCGGTTCCGTTCACGGTGGCAACGACAAGATCTTCGAAATCGCGCGGGGACTCGACCCGCCCGAGCGTCCGCAGTCCCAACTCGCGGATGCCGACATCGACGCGCCCACCGGGAACCTCGGCGTTCTGACGCACCAATGCCTGGTGAACTTGCGCGATGGAGAGCTGATAGGCCGCCAGGCGATTGGCCTGAATATTGACCTGGATGGCGCGATCGGAGGTACCGACGATTCGAGCCTCGCCGACGCCGTGGGCCGATTCGATTACGCTTTTGACAAAGCGGTCCGCGAGAATGTACAGTTCACGAGGTTCGCGCGGGCCGGAGACCGCCAGGGAGAGGATTGGGGTAGAGTCCGTGTCTTGTTTACGAATAATGGGGGGATCGGTGCCCTGTGGAAGTCGATTGAGCACGCCGTTGACGGCGTCCCGAACATCCTGAGCCGCCGCGTCAAGGTTGCGGTTGATGTTGAATGTCAGGAGGAGGAGCGAATTCCCCTCACTGGAAATCGATCGAAGTTCGTCAATGCCGGCAACGGTCGCGACGGCATCCTCCAGGATCTGCGTGATCTCCGATTCCACTTCCTGCGACGCGGAGCCTGGGTAGGTCGTTTGGACATAAATGGTGGGGAGATCCATTTTCGGAAAGCGATCGACACCAAGTTGGAGGTACGCCGCCGCGCCCGCCACCACCATGGCAAGGACGATCATGACCGCGAAGACGGGACGTCGAACGCAAACTTCTGCTAGCCACTGCAAGAGGCGTGTCCTTTACTCATGGGGTCGTGGGCAATTCATGCAAGGGCAAGCGGCGGCGATAAACGGGACCAGAGGCGTGAGAGCTAGCCAGCGTTCGTCGACGAATAAAGGGCTCGTGTCCCCCGCGACGTCCTCGAGGCGCCGGCGAAAGATCCGCCTCCATCTCGGGGTAGTTTCTCTCCAGCACGCCAGCAGTGAGTTTGCCAAGTAGAGCCGTTCCCCGGCGATCCTCAATCGGCGACGTCGTGAAACTCCTCGTCCTCCGTATCGCGAACCACGACCGGGCCCGGCCGACCTTGCGGGGCATGAGCGATGATCTGGTCCCCCGTGGAGAGACCCTCCAGGACTTCGACATGGCTGCGATTCCGTCGTCCGGCGCGGATTTTGGTTTCCGCGGCAACCCCCTCGCGGATCAGCCACACCTTCTCGATGCCGGCGAACTCGTACAACGCCTCCGCGGGAATCGCCAGCGTCTTCGCTTTCTCGTCGACCGTGATCTCCGCCTCGGCGAACAAACCCGCGCGGAATCGGGATTCCGGATTGGGTAAATCGATTTCCACCGTCAACGAACGGCTCGAAAGATCTAGCGCGGGGCTGATCCGGGTGACGTTACCTTCCAGCACGCGATCCGCGCCGTCCACGCGAACCTTCACCTTCTGGCCGATCTGGACTTTCATCGCGTCCCGTTCCGGAACTCCACCGCGAAATCGGAGCGGATTCGTTCGCACCAGAACTACGATGGCGTCTCCCACATTCACGTATACCCCCGGAGCAACGAGTCGTTCACGAACGATTCCATCGAAAGGAGCCTTGAGCACCGATTCGTCCAACTGGGTCCGCGCCATTTCCAGTTCGGCGCGGTGGACCGCGAGCAACGCGATCTGTTCGTCGACGCCGTTGAGGGCCGATTGATACCGGGCTTCCGCCACATTCTTTGCCGCCTCTTGTGCCTGCACTTCCTCGGTGGATATCGCGCGTTGGCGTAAGAGGTATTTGGCACGCTCCGCCTTGCTCTGCGCGTCTTCGAGGAGTGCCTGTTCTTCTCTTACCTTGGGGGAACGCTTGGGGTCGAGGGAATCGTCGCTATCGTCCGGCTTCATTCCCAGACGCGCCCGCACCTGGCGATAGAGCGCCTCGGCTTGTTGTACTTTCAATTTAAAGTCTTTGGGATCGAGACTGGCGAGGACCTGGCCTTGGTGCACAAGCGATCCCATTTCCGCGTCCACGGAATCGACTCGCCCCTGTACCTTGGCTCCAACGACTGCCTCTTCGTCGCCATAAAGGCTTCCTTGGATTTTGACCACCTCCGGCCAGGCGTGCGCGCGGGCCGTGACCGCGGATACTTCCACGGGTTTTTCTTCGCCTTTCTCCCGACTAGAGACGGCGACCCCTTCGTCCTCCGCGCCGCAGCCGGCGTAAAAAACCAACGTCAGGCTCGCCAAAACAAGGAGAAACCCTCGCGCGGCCAAGAATACACGGTTCGCTTGGATGGAATTGGAGCCGTACCCGGTCGGGGCCCCCTCTTTCCGTTGCGCGTTCCGACGTTCTTGCATTCGGTGCATTTTTGGGTTCCACCCGTGAGGTCGATTTCCAGAAGGTCCATGACCCGCTGGACGGGAAGTCGCAGGTTTCACACTAGCAACTCGCGATCGTCGCAGGGGCATCCTCGATGGCGAAGGTTCGCGGTTCCGAGGGACCGCGGCGTGAACACCATCGCGCCGGCATCATCGTTCCAACGAAATTCGGCAGGAAAGATCGCGAGGTCTGGTAGCGCGAGCGTCGCCTATCGACGACATCAGAAACTTGAACCATTCTGGACGAAAGTGTTCCCTTTTGCAACGTGGATCGGGGTGAAATTCCCTCCACGTGGGCTCGAAGTCGAGTCTGGCGTTCCGACCTCTTGCCGTTTGGAAAAGTAATGCCGCGTTCCGGTACCGATTCATGGACGCGAATTGCGGCTGGCGCCAAGTCATTCCAAGCGGCCGGGCGGGGAAAGAGGCCACGAATCGATGGCAAGCTCACCAGGCGTTGGCCGACCTCTACGGGGGAGAGCCGAGAAAAGGACAAGGTCGCAAGATTCCACGAAAGAGGAAGAACTTCCTGCCGTCGGTCAAGAGGAACGAACGGCGACCCCTCGAAACGTATAGCCGAGCGGACGTGGCGTTTTTTCCATGTAGAACTTTTCGCACTTTTCCAACTCGAAGGGGGCGCTTTGAATGATGCTGGGAATGTCCCGGTTCAAATGACAGCCGTCGCCTACCTTGCGTTGCAACCAGTTGAGCCGGTGTTGCCATTTCGCGACACCCTCGTCCGGCGCAAGGCCATGTTCGACGAAATGGAACCGGCCGCCTGGTTTCAAGACTCGATGAATCTCCGCGATGGCGAAATGGACGTCGGGAATGCTGCACAACGTCCACGTGGTCACGACGCTCGCCAGGCTTCCGTCTTCGAAAGGCAGGACCCTGCCACCGATGAGGTTCACGTTTTGGACTTGAATGCCGGACTCTTCGATCCGTCGGCGGGCGCGCCGCGACATCCCCTCATTAGGATCGAGCACGGACAATTGACGGACTGCGGGAGGATAATGAGGGAGATTCAGGCCCGTGCCAAATCCGATTTCCAATACCGGTTCGGTTACTTCCGCCAATGCCAAGGGGCGCTGTTCGGTCAATCGAGGTTGCGACATTACCCGATCGATGATCCAAGGAAACACGGTGCGCGAATAGAATCCCATGAATGTGCCTCAATGGCTTCCCCAAGTCGACGACATTCATTATACTTCGCGGGCAACGAGTACCATTTTTCTTTTCCCGCAATCCGTCTGGGTAGAGAGTCCCGGCGCGGGAGGAGAACCGTCAATTGGTGGCTGGCGTTACCCATGCCCGAACCCATACCCGCTGAGCCCGGCACCGACAAGAGCACGCGGCAGCGATTGCCGATGACGCGGAAGTTGCTCTATGCGATACTTCCGGCGGCGTTGCTGGTGGTCGTCGTTGAAACCGCGTGCTTATTCTTCGAGGCATGGAACCCCGCGATCCACAGCGCGCCCTTGCACGATGAACTTGCCGGCATCACCATCGCCGACGAGGACCTTTTTTGGCGCGTTCAGCCGAACTTGAACACGGTGTTTCAGAACGCGCGGGTTCGCACGAATGACTTGGGACTTCGCAACGGGGCGGTGGAAGAGAAAAGGCCCGGCGAGTTCCGCATTCTCTCCTTGGGAGAGAGCACCACGTTCGGCGACGGGGTCGATGATGAGAAAACCTATTCCGCGGTGCTTGAGAAATACCTCAATCGTGAGTCGAAGGGCACGGCTTTTCAGGTGCTCAACGGGGGCGTGCCCAGTTATACTTGTTTCCAAAGTCTGCAATTTTTGAAGACGCGCGGCATCGAACTGAAGCCGGACCTGGTCTTGTTTTATCACGAGTTCAACGATTTTCTGCCCGCGAGCCACCGTACGTCGAGCAATGATCTGATCGGATTGTCGCAGACCGATCGGCAGCGGCATGGGACGACGCGAAATTGGATTCATCGGCGGTTATTCACATGGTCGGCGTTCTATCGCTGGCTATGTCGACAGATGGCTCGGTGGGATATCGAGAAGATTCAGAACGACTCGGAGAATACCTCCGGGTTCATGTTCACGCCGGAATTCCAGCAAAAGGTGTTTCATCAGGAGATCCTGCCGGGGAAAGCGTCCCAGGGGGTCTTTCTGTTGCAGCGGGTTCCCGCCGGGGACCGAGCGATCGTCTTTCGGGAATTGTTCGACTTTTGTCGGTCGCATGGCATTCGCCTAGTGGTGATTCATCCCTCGTACAAAGCATCTGCTCCGCACGAATGTCAGATAACGCAGCTTTGTCGGGAGGGAGACGTTCCCCTCTTCGAGGCTCATGCGAGCCTGCACGCGGCCGATATTCCGCCGGAGCTTCTGTTTCAGGACCACGTGCATCCGACGGAACTGGGGCATCGACGACTTGGCGAAGCCTTGGGGCAATTCTTACTCGAGGGCGCGTTGCTACCCAGTCGCTCGGGAGGCGAGGAACGAAAAACGCCGCGCTGATCGGCATTCGCGCGGTGGTCGTCGCTGTCCTTGGCGATGACTCATGGGTGAGCCTCGTCTCGAATCGGTTGCTGGTGTTCGAAACTCGCCAGATACACACGAAGCCTGCCGACGAGCGTGGGATTTGCCTTCTCGTCCGTGATGGCAAGAGCCTTTTGAACCGTTTGCTTCGCGTCTTCGAATTGCTTCAACTCCGCCTGCGCGGCCGCGAGCGTCGCCCAATACTCGGCATTGTTGCTTTCGTTTACACATAGTTGCTTGGCGATCATCCGGCTTTCGGTACCGCTACGGATTTTGTCGTCGGGATTCGTCGCGAGGATCCATGCCAGGTGATTGGCCGTCGCCAAGTCCCTCGGATTGGCGATCCAAGCGGCGCGGTAATAGTGGACTGCTTCCGGCATTCGTCGCAGCGTTTCCAGTGCGCGCGCCAGGAGTAATTGCGACCCAGGGCCCGGTTGTAGGTTCAGCACCACGCGGAGTTGCTCGAGGGCTTCGTCAGGGTTTCCATTTGCTAGAAGAAATTGAGCGAGGTCCGTTCTTGCTTCGACATAGGTGGGCAAAATCTCAAGTGCCGCCTGAAAATGCGCGGCCGCGTCTTGCGGTCGCCCGAGGGAGCCCAGCGTTTTGGCGAGATAGTGGTGCGCTTCCGCGAATCTCGGGTTCAAGCGGAGAGCCAATTCGAATTGGCGAATCGCTTCCTTGGTCTTTCCCTGTTTGGCGAGGTATGCACCGTACTGCGTTCGCGCTTGAAAGAGATCGGGCTGCAACTGAAACGCGGTGCGGAAATGCCTGGCCGCTTGTGATTCATTCCCCGTTCGTTTCAAAAGCCTCGCGAGATTGTAGTGCGAGATCGACGAATCCTTGTTTTGACGCACGGCGTTTTGAAACGACTGGATTGCCAGGTCGAATCGACCTTGAGATTCGAGGACCAGGCCAAGATTGTTGTGAACGTCGGCGGTGGTGGGATTGGAATTGACCGACATTTCGAAATGGCGAATCGCTTCTTCTGGCTTTCCGAGGCTCGAATAGACGAGACCGAGATTGTTCTGGACGCGGGAAAGGTGCGTTGCCGCCAGCGTGGGATTCAGTCGCGGGACTCGCGAATATAGTTCCAACGCGTCGGCGAGTCGGCCCTGTCGATAGGCGATTCCTCCCAGGCCACTTAATGCCTGCACGCTCGCGGGATTGACCTTGAGCGCGTGGGCGAAAATCGTCTCGTCCGAACGCCAGTGTCCCACCTGTTGAAAGGACAGAAATCCTAGGCCGAACAAGATCGTGGTTGACAAGGCAATCGACCATGGCCGCCAAACCCTCGAGAGTCCGCAGGCCAGGATCAGCGATGGGCCTAGAATTGCAAGATACGCGTACCGGTCAGCGACTGTTGAGATGTCTTGAAACTCGAAAGGGACGAATCCTAGCACGGGTAAAAGGGCCGCGAGAAAAATACCCCATGATGCGAGAAGTGTCCGGCGTTGTCGGAACAGGCAAAGCGCCACGGTGATGGCGACGGGCACGAGCCAAACATAACGAATCGAGGTGGTCTGGAGCGCGACGGCGGGAGAACGACCATAGTCGGGTGCTAGTTCCATCGGGATGACGAGCTTGGAAAGGTAGAACGTTATCGCGTCGCCGACGATCCAGGGGCGGTCCAACCAGGGGGTAACGAAGCCTTGGAGGTTGTCCGGCTGAAGTCGCTTGGCGAGCATTGAGATTGCCGCGGCGAGGGCGAACCACAAGGCGATGAGTGGCGCGGTTTTCTTCGCCGGCGTGTTGAGCCAACCGACGTCGAGGAGCAAGGCGAGCAAAGGAACAGTGACGGCGGCAGGTTTGGAGAGTATGGCGAGAACGAAGAGTAGCGTGGCGAGGCCCGCGATCGCTTTGGCTCGCATTCCCTCGGCGCGCGTAAACTCGACATACTGCCACAGTGCCAAGATCGAAAACAATCCAGAGAGGAGTCCCTTGGTCTCGGTGATCCAGCCGACGGATTCCGCGTGCAGGGGATGCAGGCTAAAAAACGCCGCCCCGAAAAAAGCTGGACCGGTGCTCAGGTTCAACGATCGAAGCAGAAAAAAGACGGAGAACGCGCACGCCAGGTGAAGCGTCAGGTTACCGAGTTTGAAAATGAGGGGATCGAAGTGGCGGAGCGAGCCCGCGGTCCCAGGGCGTTCCGCGAGCCAGGCTTCCCCAGCGAAGAACGTATAGGTCACGGGGGCGTACATGCCGGCGTAGCTGCTCAGCCAGAAGGCGACGGTGCCCCGAAAGGAAACTGGATTGAGCAGCGGGTTGGCGGTGACGTTGATGTCGTCGTCATAACTGAGGAACGATTGCCGCGCGACCCGCCCGTACGTGGCAATCGTGACGAACGCGAGGAGAACGACGCCGATCCACGTGGGGACCTCTTTTCGGCGAAAATCAGTTTCCGCGATGCTCATGAATGCCCTTCGTGACTCGCGAGTAAGGCCTCAGCGGGAATCCTCGCCATTCACCGCGAGATCGGCCGGGAAAGCCTCCAAACCACGACGTCCAACCGGCGGGCAAAATGGACAAGGGGCGCGATGTCCGGAAGGCGAATGCCGTGCGAGATGCCCATGATGTTCTCGCGAAGGTCAACTTTTCCCGTTTGCAAGGGCCATGGCTGATGGTGAATCTCCCCACGCCGGACCCGCCTGCGTCGGTCCAACACGTAGAGACAATACCGTTCCGTGAGCCAATGTTCCAGGGTTCCCCGTCGTGCCATGAAGCGGTCACTGGTGGGGGCGTAATCCGCGACGAATCGGGCAGGGGGCGAACGTCGATCGGTGCGCTCGTTTTGATAATGAATCGCTTCTCCCTCCGGCTCGCAGGTCAAGCGGGCATGATAGTAGGGGAGGTGATACGAAAGCCGCGCGGCTTCGACGGCCAAGGGATGGTTCGCGTCCAAGCTGAAAAAGTACACCCCCGGCCGATTCCCCGCCCGGACGTAGGTCCGAACGTTCATCTCCACGAAGGAAGAGGTTCCTGGGATCTCGGGAGCCCAATGAAGCCGAATGCCCGTCATGCGGAAAGGAACCAGGCCCACCCATCCAGTGCCGTCAAAGGTATCCAATTCGAGCGACCGAGGGACCAGGTTCCGCAGCTGTTGGGCCGGCATGGGCCAGTGAAGAAAGCAGAGATCGTGCCAGCTTTGAGCCATCAGCCAGGGAGTCCTTGGCATCGGCCATGGCCTATGATCCGTTTCTCTCAGAAAACTTATTGCCAACTTCGGATCTCACCAATGAATGGATATGGTCCGCGGAGCGCGCCGCGGACTCTTCATTACGATTGACCGCGATTGATCCACTTTTCGACCTTCGGCTTGCGAAAGTGGCTGAACAGATCCAAGAGACCGTCGGCTTCGGTATGGACAAGTACCAGGTCGCGGTGCTTCTGTTTCAGTAACTGTTCGCCGACGGCGTGGTCGAGGAAATCGAGGAATCGATCATAGTATCCGTCGATATTCAGGACTCCACAAGGCTTGTCATGCATGCCGAGTTGGCTCCAGGTGAGGATCTCGCAGAGTTCTTCGAGGGTGCCCATGCCCCCGGGCAAGGCAATAAAACCGTCGGACAGGTCCGCCATGATTGCTTTGCGTTCGTGCATGGAGCCGACGATCCGGAGGTCGGGAAGTTGTCGATGGGCGACCTCCTTGGCGGCGAGAGCTTCGGGAATGACGCCGATGACATGTCCGCCGGCCTCCAGTACCGCATCCGCCACCACCCCCATGAGTCCGACATTCCCTCCCCCATACACCAGTTCCAAACGCCGGCCCGCCAACGCCCTTCCCAAGATCACCGCCGCCTCTTTGAATTTCGGGCTTTTTCCGAAACTCGACCCGCAGAAAACGCAGACTCGCCGCATCGAAATGCTTCCTCTTCCCACGTTACGTCATCGTCGGCCACAGGCTCGACGGGAATTGCCGTGATTCATGCCGTTCCCCGTTGCGAGGGAATATGTATTCTCCTGGGAAGATTCCAGGAATGCACGTCCGCGAGGGAAAAACGTGGAAATGGCTGCACGATGAGTAGGCGTGTCGATGGCATCGTTTCCATCCGATCTGCCGCGGCGGATTGGCGGCGAGACCGCCTCAAGCGCCATCGGGTTCACGGTTCAGATTGATGAATTCGGCGCTGAGGTGTTGTTTGTTTTGTTCGCGAATTGCCGCCGCGGCGTCATCGTAGAGGAACGGGAGGAAAGCGTATCGCTTCCCTTTGGTAACCGGAGTCGCTTCGTGCAATAACGAGCAGCCAAAGACGACTGCGCCGCCGGTGGACGGGCGATACAACCTCGGCCCAAACTCAGGGAAACGAAGGTATCCCCCCTCGAAGGACTCGGCGTTCAGATTAATGGAAACGGCAAATCGCCGGTGAGCCGTGCCTAGTGACGTATTGTCGCGGTGCGGCCGAAAGTGTCCTCCCGCCGCGGCGTCATAGCAGGCGACGATGTGCCGTTCAATTCGCGTGACGTGAAAGTTAAAGGCTTTGCGGATCTCCGGAACGATCCGGCCGTTGATCCGCAAATGCAACTCGCGAATGAGTCCCTGGTCGGTGATTTCGCAGTCCGCCCGTCGCTTGAAACTATAGTCGACGATGCCGGTGGTTTTCCCATCGATGTCGCGCATGAAGCCGGACTCTTGTCCTCCTGATGCTTCGTAGATTCCGACCAAACGTCGACAAAGTTCTGGTTCGAACACGCGGTCGAGCACCAGCACGGGTGCGATCCGCGGGGACTGTTGCAGCGGAGGAAGTTGCCGGAGGATATTGGCGATCGTTTCGATGTGGCCTACCCCATCGCCGGAAAGAGGAACGACGGCGAGCACGCGCAAGCCTTCATCGAGCACGAACGTGGTCGGGTGGAATCGAGCCGGGCTAACGTTGGTGTCGAGAAGACCATATCCACGCGCAATGGTATTGCCGAAGTCGGCGAACATCAAAATTCCCGCGTAGATGGGAGAGGCGGCCAGTCGGCTTTCATCGGAGGGATCGTTGGATACGCCGCAGAATAGGAGATTGGTGACGTCGAAGAGACGTTGATTGGCATGAACCTCCTTGAGCAACCGCTGGGCCGCCGGAGAAGTCGAGGAGCCAAAGAACGAAAGAATGACATAGCGTCCCGCGACCGTGTCGAAATGAAACTTCGGATTGACGGAACTCTTGGTCACGAACCACGGCGCGGGGTCTCCAGGGGTCAGCACGAATGCAGCTCCTCTCTGTAGGCGGGTCGTTGAGCGAATCGTCGAAGGCGAGGAAGGGGGCCCTCCATGGGCCACGACATTACTTTTCCGAGCGGCACGATTCCGAATAGCGTTCCATTACCACCGTTGTGTCATGTGTTCCAGGAATCCGACAAAATCCTGAATGGGGATTTTCGTGCCGTCGACGGTGACCAGCGTGCCGGTAAACGTGCCATGAATCTTGTTGAGTTCCGCGGCGGCGACGCCGAGGTTTTGTTTCACGTGTTGTCGATAGATGGGACGAAACACCAGGTCCATGCGCCCGTCGTCGCTGTAGACGTGCCAAGGATTTAAATCCTGGGCGTCACCATTTTCTCCGGCTAGCTGGGGAGCTTCCGATGCCGGCTTTGGCTTCGTATTCTGGTGGTCTTGGTTTGCATCGGCAGAGGAAGATTCTTCCCAGCGTACGTGTCCCAGTTTGTGGAGCACGCCGTCGACGAGGATGGCGTTGCATGTGCCTTTGGCGTCGTCGCCGTAGCCGTGACCGAGGTTGAATCCCATTCGCTTGCCGTTCGCGATTCCCGCTCCTTGGCCCCAGTACCAGGAGGAGTCACGTGGCCAGATTCCTCGCCCCCAGTCGAAGATCGCGAAGGACTGGCCGACGACAAATTCGTACCTTTTGCCGTCGACCATGACGTATCCTGTCGCCGGCATCGCGAAGATCTTGTTCTCGTAGAAGAAGTGGCCAGGCTGGGAGAAGGGGCGCGTGATCGCGACGCTCTCTTGTTCAACAGCGTCCGTTAACTCAACCTCTCCTTCAAAAGAGGGATTCAACGGAGACTTGGCATATCGAAACGCAAGCCGACGCTTTCCGTCGGCGTAGCGGAAGGAGAGGGAGTTTTCACCGAGCGAGAAAGTCGTATCGCCATACGGATGACGGGGGAAGGGGGAGCGGTTCTCTTTTTCCGCCCGCAGGATCATGGCGCTTTGGTTCGTGCCCTGACGGTAATCGATCAGTTCGACGCTCGCGAACTCCAGGACTCCGATTCGCGCGATGGTAAAGCCGGCGGTAAAAGTGGGAGACATCACCGTGTAGTGCTCCCATTCCTTGATTCGCCCCCGTAATTTTTGTGGGATCGCGTCCCGATTGTACTCGATCAACGCCCGACGCGCCCATCCCCAAGCGGCAAGGTTGCCATCCGCTCCCAACAAGGGCAACGGCTCCTTGAATTCGACCTGCTGGAGTTTTGGATTTGGAGAGCTCGTCGTTTCCTGGGCGCGGGAAGGAATGGACGCAATCGTGCCAGTCCAAAGCAGGCCCATCAAGAGAGCCACGGATGTTCGATGGTAAAGATGCGTTCCGCGCATTGGCGCTCCCTTCGTTGAATGCCTGCCGCATTCGCAGAAAACGGTGATGAACGGCGCGCGGACATGGACGGTTCCGTCCAGGTCGCAATTCCAAGGTCATTCCGTTTGAGACGGAATGAAATTCCCCCGCCGTGATTCGGTACTGTCACGCGCGTTTCTTGCGAAGTCCAGCCGATTTCCACGTCGGGGAGCGGTACGCGGGGACCGTGGTCGCGCGGCCATGCCTTTGGAAAATCTTGTCCGGGGGAAACGAACGTTATTCGCGGGTTGCGTCTGCCGTCGCCGTTCCGTTAGCATTCGAGGGAACAATCGGATCGGCTTTGGCTCGTGGCAACCCTTGGGCATCGTCCCTTGCCCGATAAAGCGTGGTCGAATCAAGAACCATGCCCAAGGATTTGGCCAACATTTACAAGAGATCATCGGGCACGTCGCGACGGCACTGCAAGGAGGGAGAGTTCAATGATTCGATGGGTTACCTTGGCCGCCTTCGTGGGACTCCCGTTAACGGAAATCGCGTTCGCGGCGGGCTCTCCAGAGCGGCCGAACGTCGTCGTGATTATGGCGGACGATCTAGGTTTTGAAACCATCGGCGCGAATGGCGGGACGTCTTATCGAACACCGGTACTCGACTCCTTGGCGGCGAAAGGGACGAGGTTTACGAATTGCTACGTCCAGCCGCTTTGCACTCCCACGCGCGTGCAACTCCTGACGGGCGCCTACAATGTCCGCAACTACGTCATGTTTGGAGAGATGGACCCCAAGCTAAAGACGTTTGGGAATCTTTTCCGAGACGCCGGCTACGTGACGGGTATCGCTGGCAAGTGGCAACTCGGGAGGGATGTGAACCTACCCAAGACGTATGGCTTTGACGAGTATTGGCTTTGGCAACACCTGCGTCGGCCTCCTCGTTACGCCAATCCTGGCCTGGAGATCAATGGCGTCGAAAAGGACTTCGAAAACGGCGAATACGGACCCGATTTGGTCGAAGCCTACGCCGAGGAGTTCATCTCAAGGCATAAGGGTAAGCCCTTCTTTCTCTATTATCCCATGATGTTGACCCACTCTCCCTTTCAACCCACTCCGGACAGCCCCGATTGGAATCCCAAGAACATGGGAAAAAAGTCGCCAACGAGGAGAAGCATTTCGGCGACATGGTGGAATACATGGACAAGATAATCGGCCGTCTCATGAAGAAGCTCCAGGACGAAGGGCTCGACAAGAATACCTTCGTCCTTTTTCTCGGCGACAATGGGACCGGCCGCGGCGTGCGGTCGCGGATGGGTGATCGCGTGGTCGTGGGAGGGAAAGGGCTGACGAAAAAATCCGGTATGCACGTGCCGTTGATCGTGCATTGGCCGGAAGGAGCCAAGCCCGGGACGGTGAGCGACGATTTGGTCGATAGCACGGACATCCTGCCGACGATTTGCCAGGTAGCGGGGATCGAAATTCCCACTTCCATGAAGGTGGACGGCCGCAGCTTTTTGCCACAGGTCAAGGGGGAAACGGGGAGTCCGCGGGAATGGATCTATTCCTGGTATTGCCCACGTGGCGAGAACTTGCGCGAGTTCGTGTTCAATCGTGACTACAAGCTTTATCGGTCCGGCGAGTTCTACGATCTGCGCCGGGATCCCGAGGAAAAACATCCGTTAAAGCTTGGTTCGCTGGCGGGGGAGGCCAAGGAGGACCATCTGCTGTTGGCCAAGGCGCTTGCTCAATTCGATGACGCACGGCCCGAACTTCTACAAAACTTGGCAGCGGAAAAGAGCAAACCCAGGAAAGGGAAACGCGCCAAACAGGAGTAATCCGTAAAACAGCGAATGGATTTCTCGAGAGAAGTCGTCATCGTGCTTCGAGGATCCGCTCCCGTTGGGTCGCGTTCATACACGTGTGCTCTGTGGTCTTCCGTTCGATGGTGGCCACGCGCGATTCCCGTCGTGTTCCTCGAAATATTGCGGTCACGAAGGATTCCGTGAATGTTTTATGTCGATTTGCAAGCAGCCAATTGTTGTCCCTTGAAGGGACCGTTACCGTGACGAAGCCGTAGTCGCGCGTTACGGCGAACTCCCTCTCCCTCCCGGAGCTACGGCATAGTCTTGTGAAACCTTGGAGGACGGGAAGGTGGAAAAGGGATGATTCCTCGGACCGCAAGAACGGCGTGAAGAGGGAAGGATTTCATTGTCTGGTTCTTCAATGATGAAAGGTTCTCGCCATGATCAGGAAGTTGCTCCTCGGATTTGCCGTTTTCATTCTGGCGTTGATCGTCGTGGTGGCGTTGCAGCCATCGGAGTTCCAGGTCTCGCGGTCGATGAAGATCGCGGCGCCGGTTCCAGCCGTGTTCGCGAAGGTCAACGATTTTCACGAGTGGGATGCATGGTCGCCGTGGGCCAAACTCGATCCGAACATGAAGCAAACCTACGAGGGTTCGCCGACGGGCAAGGGGGCGATCTATTCCTGGGACGGTAACGACCAGGTCGGCAAGGGAAAGATGACCATTACGGATAGCAAGCCCGAGGAACAGGTGCTCATTCTTCTCGAGTTCGAAAGGCCGATCGCAGCAACCAACGCCGCGGCGTTTACTTTCAAGCCGGAGGGGGACCAGACGGTGGTCACCTGGAGCATGTCGGGAACCAACGGATTCATCGCCAAAGCCTTTCATCTAGTCATGAACATCGATAAGCTGCTCGGCGAGGATTTCGAAAAGGGGCTGACGAAATTGAAAGAGGTCGTGGAAGGGACGCCGAAACCGCCGCGTGAAACTTGAAGTTTGAGGGGCCGCACGGGGACTCGCCGTGACCCGGCTCGCTTGGCGCCATGGCCCTCCAAAGATCAAACGCTATTACTTTTCTCGCTCAATGGCTGCAAATCCATGAATGGGGTGGTTTTGTGTTTGTCAGCCGAGGAGGCGGCGGGATCGGCCACGAAAAATCATTGAAATCGGAACGTGGGATGTCGAAGTTGGGGTTCGATATTCGACTATTCCGAGGGAGATAAAAAAGCTTCCCTTCCCCGGGGCGAATCCGTGCTCGGAACCAGGGGAAAAATCGGCAAGGAGACGACTATGCCTTCGGTACGCGTGCTGGTGGGGACCCGCAAAGGGGCGTTTATTCTAACCTCGGACGAGAAACGTCAACAATGGGACGTTCAAGGTCCGTTGTTCGCGGGATGGGAGATCTATCACATGAAGGGATCGCCCGTTGATTCGAACCGAATTTACGCGTCGCAGTCGAGTGGCTGGTTTGGTCAAGTCATGCAACGTTCCGACGACGGCGGCAAAACCTGGGAAACGGTCGACAACAAATTCGTCTATGACGGCGTGCCGGGAACGCATCAATGGTACGACGGTACGCCCCACCCCTGGGAGTTCAAACGGGTTTGGCATCTCGAACCCTCGTTGACGGATGCGGAGACCGTTTACGCGGGGGTCGAGGACGCGGCTCTTTTCCAATCCACCGATGGTGGCAAATCGTGGAATGAACTCTCCGGACTCCGGACCCATTCGACGGGGAATTCCTGGCAGCCGGGGGCAGGGGGGCTTTGCCTCCATACCATCGTCCTGGACAAAGCGAATCCGAATCGGATCTATGTTGCGATTTCGTCGGCGGGCGCTTTCCGCACGGACGACGGCGGCAAGACCTGGAAGCCTATCAACCAAGGGCTTCGGTCCGAATACATCCCCGACCCGACGGCCGAGGTCGGCCATTGCGTGCACCGGATCGCCATGCATCCCGCGCGTCCCGGCGTATTGTTCATGCAAAAGCATTGGGACGTGATGCGTAGCGACAACGAGGGGGACCAGTGGCGCGAGGTGAGCGGCAATTTGCCGACGGATTTTGGCTTTGCGATCGACGTTCATGCGCATGAGCCCGAGACCATATACGTGGTGCCGATTAAAAGTGATTCGGAGCATTTTCCCATGGAGGGGAAGCTCCGTGTCTACCGGAGTCGATCGGGCGGCAATGACTGGGAAGCATTGACGAACGGCTTGCCACAAAAGGACTGTTACGTGAACGTGCTTCGGGACGCGATGGCGGTGGACACGCTGGAAAGCTGCGGCGTGTATTTTGGCACGACGGGAGGCCAGGTATACGGATCGGCGGACGGGGGGGATCATTGGCTGCCGCTCGTTCGGGACCTGCCGCCGGTCGTTTCCGTCGAAGTGCAGACGTTACCATGATTCGCGTCATCCTTCCGGTACATTTGCGGACGCTCGCGAAGGTCACGGGCGAGGTGGAAGTAGTGTGTCGGGGCCCGTCACGATCGAAGCGCGGTCCTCGACGCCGTCGAAGCCAAGTACCCGGTCCTCCAGGGGACCATCCGCGACCACGGGACCCTCAAGCGTCGCGCGTTCATCCGCTTTTTCGCGTGCGAAGATGACCTGTCGCACGAACCCCCGAGCGCGCTTCTTCCCGAACCGGTGGCGTCGGGAAAAGAGCCGTTTCTCATCGTTAGCGCATTGCCGGCGGGTGATCGAGAATGGCGTTTCGCTGTTTTGTAGGCGTCTCGACAACGAGTTCGGTAAGTTAGTGAACGTTGTCGCCACGGACGCCCCGAGATTGGTGCTCCCGCGCGATTGAGTATTTCTCACCTCGATACTCTGGAGCCCATCATGGTCGTTCGTCTTGTCGCATTTCTCCTTCTTGCCGTCGCCTTGGCCGCCGGTGTTTTGGGCTACACCTATTATCAAGAGAAAAACGCGATTGCCTTTGTTCCGGGAGAGCACCTTCGGCCGACCCGGCTTTTCGGCGGTTGACGAACCGACGACGTTCGAGGGAATGGATTGGCCCTACCAGGTGGGGGAGCCCTTCCCGGACATTACGTTCACGGATATGGACGGCAAGCCGGTCCAACTGAGCCAGTTCAAGGGGAAGCCGATTTTCGTCGAGGCCGCCGCGATGAGTTGTAGCGCGTCGGTTGCCTTCGCGGGTGGGGAGAAGGTTGGACCCTTCCAAGGAATTGGCCCGCAGAAGGGTTTGTTGTCGATGGAGAAACTGGCCGCCACGTTTTCCGGCGGCGTCGCGCTCAACGACCCTCGACTCGTGTTCGTTCGAATTCTCTTCACAACAAGGCAATGCAAGCTCCCTCTCCCGAGGACCTCGCGGCTCAGCGCGATCATTTCAAGCCGGCGGGGCTCGTCGAGCCTCTCTTGCTGGCGGCTCCCAAGGGGCTGCCCAACGGCGGACCATGGCGATGGTGCCCGGCATGTTTCTTATCGATCCCGATTTCGTCGTTCGGTACGCGCATACCGGTTCCAGTGGCAACATGGATGCGCTCGTCTCGATGTTTCGCTCGTTTTCCCGCATGGTGGATCGCCCCGTGGAGGAAACCCCGACCATCAGTGACGAACTGGTGGCGAAGGTCGCGGGGAAGTTCCTCGCCGACCAGGACCCCTCGCTCACTACTGATCCGAAGATTCCCACGCGAACCTCCTTCACGCCCGAAATCGCGAAGATCCACGACCGCGTGTTTCGCAAGGTGTACAACGCCGATGCTCCCGCCGCGGAGAAATGGAACGACGATGCTCGAAAATGCATCGACTTGGTCGTCCCCGAGATCATTTATTTGAGGAAAACAACGATCCTTATCCCCAGGCGGAGGCCGCGCCGCGGGTAAGCGGGCCATGGACGCCGGCTGCGACGATCCGATCCTTCTGGCCTGTTATGGCTGGTCCATGCTGCCCGAGGGGGAAGAAGAAAAGATTTCGAGCGTGCCGCGCGTCGAGAAGATTCGCGCTGGCGACTATCCCATGGAAACGGAGTACCGCCTGACGCTGTCGCTATCCTGCCGGTTGTACTTCCAACTCAAGCCCAATGAGCATCCTGACGAGGAACTCAACGACTTGATGAATCGAACGCTCAAGTTGTTTTCGAAGTTGATCGCCAATCCCGGAGTTAAACGCCGTCGAGCAGGAGGAGTTGACGACGAGTATCACCCAACAAATGGAAAAGGAGATGCCGTTCCAGGACCGGATTTGGCAGGTGCACGTGGCAGTGAAAAGTGCCCAACGTGGATCCATGGGTACTCGACATGGTAAGCGGTCGGTGCCATTTGGCGGAGGCCTGGAGGCAAAGGGGCAACGGAGTCGCCGCGACGGTGACGCAAGAGGGATGGGCGGGATTCGAAAAACATTCGAAGTCGGCGGGCGTCCACTTCGCCAATGCCTGGGATCGCAGGCCGGAGAATCCGTTGGCGGCCCGGGACATGATGGGCGTTCTACTATCCGGGGATTCCGTCGCGAATGAGAGCATTCGCTTTTGGTTTGTCCAGGCGATTTCCGCTCGCTTTGACGACATGCCGTCGTACCGAGGATGCTGAACGCATCGCGGCCCCGCTGGGGAGGTTCGCATGACCGGATGATCGCGTTGGGAACGGAATGCCTCGCGACGCGCCGGTTCGATACGGAAGTCCCCGGCATTTTGTGCTCGCCGTCTTCGAGGTGTGTGGCGAACTTCCCAAGCCGGCGCGAAGAAAAGTATTCGCGGTTCCAGGGATCGCCAATCAGTTCGATCAGTTCTACGAGGGATGCTCGCGGAACCCAAATGGGATAATGAACGAAAGCGACGGCTCAGGACCGAATACGTGATCGTCGCCTATCTGGCCGGGAGAATGGACGTTGCCAAGGAACAGTACAAGCTGCTGGAAGGACGTCTGGATGAGTCCCGATTTGAAATGTTTCCCGTGGATAAAGCGGAGGTCCTCAACGCGCTGGGCACGCCGCTGTAGGGCGCGCCGTCGCTTACTTCGTGCGTCCGAACGTCCGATTTGTCCTTTAGGCGACAAGATCCGCGGTAGCGCGGACTGGTGTTGAAAGAAACTCCTCCTCGGGCAAGAACGCGAGGAGGTTTTCTTCGATGGTGCCGCAAATCGAGTTCAACGGCAGGTGCCCAAGCCGGGAAGCGTCGAACGGATTTTGCAACTCGACGCCGATTTGGTCAAGGGCGAGCAAAGTATAGGCGACGATCATTTCGATGAGGGGCGTGGAAACGCCGGTCTTGTCCGCGATCGCGAACGGCAAGGTCATGAGGTACAAGACGAGAAACTTGCGAATCTTGATCGAAAAGACTTTCGCGAGGGAGTCTTCTTGATTCGTTCGCAGGCACCGATGTGATCGATGAGTTGAGCGCGCTCGTGCTCCGCTTGAAGGAACGCGAAGCGGTCGAGTTTTCCCTGTTCCAGCGCTTCGCGAAGCATGGCGGCGATTTGCATGGCGACCTGCATGGGCATGTGCTGGGCGAAGGCGAGTTGCTCGGTGGCCTCGTCGCCGATCAAGTGTCGCATGTCCTCGACGTCCCGCTCGTCACGCAGGCTGAGTCGAGAGGAATGGGAAAACGCCGCAACCCAGCCGACGAATTTTTTCCGCCAAGCGGGGTCCTCGGGACCGTAGGCAAGGCCGATCTGGGCGAGGTTTCGCGACTGGTTGACGATTCCCCCCCAGATTTTGCGTCCTTCGTACCAGCGGTCATATCCCGCATTGGTTCGAATGACCAGCAAGAGAGCCAGGACCGCGCCGATGATCTCGTAGGGAGCAACGACCTCAAAACCGGTGGCGAGTCCAAAGGTGGCCGTCACCATCCAGACGATCAAAGAGAACACCGTGAAGACCGCCACCCGCGATTGCACGAACGGAGTGATCGTGCCCTGCAGGGTAAAGACTTCACTCCAGAATTCCGCACGTCGCATTCGAGACAACCTTTCCGATATCTACTCTCGAGTAATGGGAGTGTGTTTCATGCGCTCGCGAAGAGCACGCATTCGGTTTTTGTGAGAACGCGAAGTGCCGTGGCCCCCAATAGGCGGTCCACGACGGGTAATGCTTTTGGCAAGCCGAGGACGACCATGTCCGCTTCCCACTTCCCTAAATACGGAATCAGGACGCGTCGCGGTTTACCGACGAGGGATCCGGTTTCCACGTTTCCCAATTTCGCTCGGCATTCGCCGAGCACTTCGTGAGTCCACTGGCGGGCAAGCATTTCCTGCTCCGCGATCCCCAAGACGCGGTGACTCGCGTCGGGGAATGGCCTTGAAGCGAGATAGACGCGAATGGCGTTTCGCGAGGCGTCGAAACCGTCCGCGGCGCGCAAGACGCGTTGAATGGGGCGTGCCGATTCGCGAAGCATCAGAATGGACCGTGCGTCACGTCGCGCGAGATCAATGATTTGCCCTCCTGTCAGTCCGCCAGGAGACTTCCGATCCGAAAACGCGGTGATGAAGAGATTGTGAAACTTTGCCAGGCCAGGAAGTTCTTGAACGGGATTGCCAATGAGTCTTCGAACATCGAAATCGAGATCCGCGGCGAGGCAAGCCGTCGTCAGGTCTTTGCGGTGGGCCTTGAGATCCCGTTCCATTTGCCGCCGTTTCTCTTGCTCGAAGTAGAGGTGGATCGCTGACTCGCAGGTGAGGCGGAGGTTGTCCTCACGACGGGTGTCGAGCAGGGAGTCCCGGCAGATCCGCGCCTGGGAGGCCTGGGCTATCCCGACGCCGCAAGGGATGACGTTCGCACGCTCGCGAACGCCGCCTAGGTGGAGCAAGATACTCTTTAGCAATAGGCTACCTCTTTTGAAGATCTCTTGCCAAATGCTGACCGCTTCAATTGAACAAGCCAGTAGGACTTCGTCGATTGCGTTGTTCAACGCGTATTGAGCATCAGAAAAGCTCTATCGCCCCGGGTTGCTTGGAAAGCTTTTACGCAACGCGCTCCGGGCTTCGAAAGAACTCTTCTAAGCGGCGATAAGTCCAATTCCTGTCAGGTCATTACCCTAACTTGCCCGCGAGTTCACGATGTTGTCCCTTCGCGAAACGTAAATCGCGCAATCTTGTATTTGTGAAGGTGTCCAGGGTAACTCACTCTAGACACAACCAAGATTTCCGACAAGTCGAAATGGAGGCTAAAAGTCGTCGGATTGCTCAATTAGTTAGATAAAATCTATGAATTGCATAGGTAATGCGTTGTCCCATGGTCGCGTGTAACCGGTTTTCTCATTTGAAGATGGGAACGCGGTTGGCCACTGAACCTGGGGGCCGGTTCTTTCGTAATGCCATGGAGTAAGGCCACGTGCCAAGGGGATGAGGTGACGATGGCGCGATCATTGGAACCGGAAGAGGAGGGCTCGCGGCACGTCGATGAGGTGGATCGCTCGACGCCGCGCTCGCCATTCATCGACGATCTTCAAAACCTGAACTTTCTTCACCTATTTTACTTCTGGCGGGTAGCACGCGAGGGAAGCATTGCGACGGCGTGTCTGCAACTCCATTTGACGCAGCCGACCATTAGCGCTCAGATTCGGAAGTTGGAGCGAGCGATCGGGCATCGCCTCTTCGATCGCTCCGGCCGAGGTCTGGTGCTCACCGAGATTGGCCGAACCGTTTACGACTATGCCGACGACATGTTCGCGATCGGGCGCGAGATGCTGGGCGCGCTTCGCGGTCTTCCCACCAGTCGGTCGAGCCGACTCCAGGTGGGCGTTCCGAACAGCTTGCCCAAACTCGTGACTTACCGGCTTCTAGAACCGGTGCCCCAGATACTGCAAGGGGTGCAGATCATTTGTCACGAGGGCGAACCTGGCGAGTTATTACGCGATCTTTCGAAACACAAGTATGACGTGATCCTCTCGGACGCGCCGCTTGGGCCCGCGTCAGGGGTTCGGGGTTACAATCATCCGCTCGGCGAGTGCAGCGTCGCGGTGTGTGGTACGAAGAGACTGGCGAACGCCTATCGGCCGAGTTTTCCCTCGAGTATGGATGGCGCACCGTTCCTCTTGCCCACCACTTCCGCGGAGATGCGGCGGTCGCTGGACCGTTATTTCGACAAGGAAGGATTTTTTCCCAAGGTCGTGGGTGAGTTTGATGACAGTGCCTTGATGAAGGAATTTGGCATGGGGGGTGCGGGCATGTTTCCCGTCTCTTCCGCCGTCCTTGCCGAGGTGAAGCGGCAATATGACGTGGAGTTGGTCGGGTACTTGCCTTCCGTTCGCGTGCGGTATTTCGCGATTACCGCGGAACGAAAAATCAAACATCCCGCCGTCGTGCTCATTGCCGAGCATGCAAAAAAGGGCTTACTGATCGAAGGTTGAGCAGGTTTTCCATGTACTTGACGATCGACGGCGTGCGGGTGCCGAGGTTTCTTTACGGCACTGCCTGGAAGGAAGAAGCAACGGAAGGACTCACTCTCTTGGCGTTGCGCCAAGGCTTTCGTGGCATTGACACCGCGAACCAGCAGCACTACCATGAGGCAGGCGTTGGCACCGGAATCGCGGCGGCGCTCAAGGCGAAAATCGTAATCCGCGAGGAATTGTTCCTGCAGACCAAATTCACGTTTCTAGCCGGGCAAGACCAAAGGCTCCCGTATGATCCCAAGGCACCCGTCGCGACGCAAGTACGGCAGTCGGTTGCCAGATCCCTCGAACATCTAGGCGTTGATCGACTGGATTCGCTGGTGCTGCATGGTCCGTCCATTCGCGCGGGACTGGCGGCCGCCGACCGCGAGGCGTGGCTTGCGATGGAGACGGCGCACGACGAGGGGCTCGCCCGTCTTCTCGGTGTCAGTAATGTGACGCTGGAACAACTCGACCGCTTCTGCCAGCAGGCGCGGATCCCGCCTCGTTTCGTGCAGAACCGATGTTATGCGTCTCAAGGCTGGGATCGCGCGGTGCGCGCCTATTGCGCGAAAAATGGCCTGGTTTACCAAGGGTTCTCCCTGTTGACGGCCAATCGCGAACTGTTCCGCCACGCGGCAATCCAAAGGATCGCGAAACGTCACGCCAAAGACATGGTGCAAATCCTCTTTCGCTTCGCGCTCGACGTGGGCATGATTCCGCTCACCGGCACCACGAAGGCGAATCACATGAGCGCGGATCTCGAGGTTTTTGATTTTTCGCTTTCCAAGGACGAGGTCGAGATCGTGGATCGCGTATTGGGTTGAGGGCTTCCCGGCATCGAACGAATCCCCCTTCGAGGGGGGAAAATGGGTTCGCGACCGCCGAACGCACGTCACGGCGGTCGCGAACTATTTGGGCCATTCGCCGTTCGGCATGTCTTCGAGCTTCAGCTTTGCCGGGTCGATTTCCACGTGCCGAATCCTTTTTCGCTTCCAAGTGTACGTGGCGTGCGCGTGGCCATCGGGCGTCACGATGACCGCCGGGTAGGAAAACTCGCCCCGCTCCGTTTCCAGGACGGCGGCAGCCTGCCAAGTCTTACCGTCCTTCGAGACCGCGACATTGATCGGACTGCGCCCCAGTTGAGTGTGATTGTAGACCATGAGGTATCCACCATCCTTTAAGCGCACGGCATCGATGCCGCTGTTGGGGTTCGGCAGGTGGGTCGCCTTCAGTGGACTCCAACTCTTGCCCCCATCCGTCGACCACGTCTCGGCAATTTTCCGCTTCTTGCTTCTGCAGAGCATTTGCAGCGATCCGTCATCATGGACGAGGAGTGTCGGTTGGATGGGGAGCAGTTTGTCCGGATCGGCGATCGGATCGGTTTTCGTCCATCGGACGCCCAAGTCCGGCGTACGTTCCAGATGGGCTTGCCACACGCCGTTGTCGAATTCAACGCTGGAGGGACAGAGCAACTCCTTGCCGACGGCAACTCCTTTATTCTTGATCGGACCCAAGATGCCTTCCGGAAGCCGGCGGGGCTTGGACCATGACTTGCCTTGGTCGTCCGACGCGATTACCATGCCCCACCAGTGGACCGGATTCGGGCCGACCTTGTAAAAGAGAAAAAGCGGGCCCCCGGGAGACTGATAAAGCACGGGATTCCAGCAGGGAAAACGCTTGGTTGGCGATTCGACGCCGTTCACCACCTCCACGGGAGCGGTCCAATGACCGGACTCATGTCGGGTAACCCAGATCCCGACGTCGTCGTTCCCCTCGTCCGATCCTCCGAAAAATGCGGCGATGAGACCGGCGGGGGTGTTCTCGATGGTCGAAGCGTGACACGACGGAAAGGGAGCGGAATCGTAGAGGAACTCCTTCGCCAAAACTCCGGGGCTCTCCTGCGCGGAGACAAATTCCAACTTGCAAGCATAGACGCAAAGAACGGCAAGCAAGATTCGTTTTCCCGTTGGCATCCGATACCTCTCCTTATGGCTTCGCTCGATTCCTCGGTGGAGCAAGGGGTGTGAGCCGTTTTGTATTCTTCGGTGATTTCAACGCCCAAAGGAACTCTTCCTCGGACGCACCCCCTGGATTCATGCTGGCGTCGCGATGACTACCGTTCAAAAAAGTAATGTCGCGGGGCGGTGCCATTTCATGGACGCCGCGACTTGCGGCTAGCTCCAAGGCCCACGAAGCGGCCAGGCCGGGAAACACGCCATTACTCTTTTAAGACTCAATAGCGTTACGACGTTGCCTTTCTGATGCTCGATAGCAGGAGCTTACCCGGCGACAGGGCGTTGGACCAGTAGGGGAGCTAACAATTTCGCGTCGCATCAAGCGTGGGCGTGTTTTTGGGTGACGACGATCCACGCGACGATCGGCGCCCCAACGAGGGAGAGAATGGCGTTTAGAGGGAGGGTTTCCTGCCTGCCAGGCAGCCGGGTCAGGAGGTCCGCGAGCATCGCAAGGAGCCCGCCGATCAAGAGGACGGCAGGGATCAGGGTTCGGTGGTCCGCCGTGCGAAATAGACCGCGCGCCAGATGTGGGACGGCAATTCCCAGGAAAAGAATGGGGCCACAAAACGCGGTTACGGCACCGACGAGCAGTGACGAACTCACCACCACCTGAACCCGCAAGCGGAGCACCCGAACGCCGAGGCTCCGGGCGTAGCTTTCGCCGAGGAGAAGGGCATTGAGCGGCTTCGTCACGGCGACAGCGATGGCAAGGCCAAAGGCAACGGCGGGGGCCAGAATGCGCAAATGGGGCCAGCTCACGCCGGAAAAACTGGCGAAGGTCCAAATCAGATAGGCTTGCACTCGTTCGGCGCCACTGTACTGCATGAGAACCGTGACGGTTGCAGTAGCAACGTAGCCGAACATGAGCCCCAGGATAAGAAGCGTGACGTTATTCCGAACCCGCTCCGCAACTAAGAGGACGGCAAAAACGACGACCGAAGCGCCCAGGCCGGCGGCGCCAACGCGTCCCAGCGTGCCGGCAAAACTCGATGCTGCTTGTGAATCGGAACCAGCGAGCAAAACCACGATGGCGACGCCAAGACTGGCGCCGGCGTCAATGCCAAGCACCGACGGACCCGCCAACGGGTTTCGAAACAAGGTTTGCATCAGCAATCCGCTAACCGCGAGGGCCGAGCCAGCAAGCAAAGCGGTGATCGCCTTGGGAAGTCGAATGTCCCAAAGTATCGTGGTCCAAGTTCTCTTCGAGGCCTCGTTGCCCAGCAGGACCGCGGCGACGTCGTCGAGCGGAATGTTCACCGAACCGGTGGCGACCGTCAGCAGGAAGATCACTCCGATGGCGGCGACGAGGACGAGAAACAGAATCGCGCGACCACTGGTTTTCCAACCGTGCGGCGACGCGTGGGCTCCTTTGGAGCCCTTCGTGGCAGCAGAGGCGCTCATGGCTTCTCGATCCGTGGATCCAGCTGGCGGTACCAAAAGAGGGTATGTTCCTTCATTAGCTCGGGATGAAAGATCTTGATCAGGTCGGCAAGTACGAGATCGGGACGGGCAGGTCCCGTTTCGAAAAAATCGTTTCCTCCAAAGGAATTGGTCCGTGCATTGTGATTGTACGTTCGACCTTCCGCGAGCGGACGAAAATTTAGATATCGCGGATCCTGGGCGACGGCGTCGGCCACGGATCGCCAAGTTCCCGTGTTCAGCCAGAAGTCCGCGCCGTGGCCTCTTTCAAGGACGGCCTCGAATCCGAGCCTCAGGCTTCCCTGCGTTTGATCGTCGGCCCAAAGATAATTCGCTCCCGCGTCTCGTAGGAATTGGGCCACGTAGCTTCGACCGCCGGGGACGAACCATGTTCCCTGGTAGCTGCTTTCGAGCATGACCGTCGGTCGGCGACCGGCTTTTTGCGCTAATGCGACCAGGGAAGTGTATCGGGATTCGATATCTTGATAGAGGGCGTTGGCCTCGTTCCATTTGCCGACGAAAAGCGCGAAGAATTTGATCCACTCGGCGCGTCCGAGAGGTGTTTCCTCCATGTAATCGGCGGCCAGGACGACGGGAATTCCTGACTTAATGATCGGTTCGAATCCAGCCAAATCACCCGCGTTGACGCCAAAAGTGAAGACCGCGTCCGGCGCTAGTTCGAGGATGGCTTCGCGATTGACGTTCGTGACTGGCCCGACCTCGGCAAGGTTCGCCGACTTGATTCGCTCGAGCACCGTGGGACTGGATATGTCCGGAATCCGAGAGACCCCCACGAGTCGGTCGAGTGCATGGAGCATTTCCAGGGAGGGAAGAAACGACGTGGACATCGAGACGATGCGTTGAACCGGGATCCGGACGACCGTGCGAGGATCCACGCCGTCGGGAATGGGTTTCCCATGCGGAACCAGCACGTATCGAAAGTTGCTGTTCGATCCTTGCCAGGGGCGCTTGACGTCCACGGTGACGATGCCGTCATGATCGTGAATCTCAAAACGACGCGCGTGCCCTAGGGGCATCGGGACGACTGGCGACCGAGGCTCAGTTGGCGCCGTGACCGGCTCAGTTGGCGCCGTGACCGGCTCGGCGGCCTCTTTGCCTCCGCAGCCCGTGGAGCATAGCAAGCAAGCGATCCATAGGAACTCTAGCCAGGCAGTCGTCTTTGGCCGCGGCGCAATGCGGTTTCGGCAATCAGGGGAAATAGATGTCATTTCGATTCGTTTTCGAAGGAGCGACGTTAACAATCACGCTTTTTTTGTTCACGTTCCCGGATTGGAACGAGTTGGGTCAGGAGGAGGAACCAATTCTTTCGCACTGGTGGATGCCAGGCTTTGGGCGGCCAGCTCCTTGGCGCGTTGCAGACGTTGTGTCTGGCGTTTCCGCAGATACAAGAGAGCACCGACGGGGCAAGAGACCGTGAGATACCAATTGCTGAACACGTCCGGTCGAAAGACGCGCGCGACCGGAAATCGGATCGAGGCGGGGCGAGCGCTCATGGTTCCCGTCGTCCAATTGATGCTGAAATGACCGATGCCGAAAAGAATGAACACGAGCCATGCATATTGTGCCCAAGGCCGGGTATCGACGGGCTCGAATAGGCATAGAATCACCACGTACAGCGTAAAAAGTGGAACGATGACGGCGATTCCCAGGATCACGTAGTTGCCTAGCGGCTTTCCTTCGATTCGGAAAGCGTTTTTCGACTGCACGCCTTCCGGAACAGGCTCGACATTCAGGGCGAGGATGCGCGTGGGTTTCCGCCAGTTGTCCACTTCCAATTCCACCCTTTGCCAGATCTCCCCTGTTTTGACTTCGTAGGTGGCCTCGGCGGGCTCCTCGGAATCCACGGAGGATCCGCCCGGTTGGGTTCGCCGCTCCAACTGCACGAACATGAGGCTGGCGGGATCGGACTTAGCGAGGTGGTCGGCAGCGCTTTGCAAGTTAGCGCGCGCGAAAGGTGAAAGGCTCACCATGAGCTGACGATTTTCCACGCCAGTGATCCCCTCTGCCGCGAGTACCTTCAAATAAGTCCTGCAAAGTCGGTTCACCTTGGAATAGTTCTGAGAGGGTGTTTTCCGCCGCGTATACGTTCCGCGGTAGATTCCCAAGTAGAGTCCAGCGACAACCAGCAAGGCGACGAAAAGGACCTGTGGGACGCGAACCGTCTCCTGCCGGGCCGCGGGCTCGGTTTGTCCGGCGTCGAGATTGCTCGGAATCATGTACTGGTTCCCTAACACGCATTCGTCGGCAACGATGCGGCAATTTCCACTGTTCGTGTCGCCACTTAGCTCATCGGAATTTAACGATGGCACGGTACGACCACTGGCGCGGACGTCGAGAAGGTGAGGCGGTGAATTTCGCGCGTCTCAACGTGCACTAGCCTAAGGACTACGCGAGGAGATGCAAGCGCATAATCCGCTCCCGGGCGTTCAAAAAAACAGCTGTCCGCTTCTCTCTTGCATTCACGCCCCTAGCTTGGGTTTGTATTCTAGCGTAAGGGATGGTTTTCATGGCGATTTGCCGACAACGCCATTTCCATGACATGTTGTCGCCCTGAAAAAGCTACGGGTCGTAGCCGAGTCTTGTTTCTGGTTCCGGTCATCGAAGGGGGGAACCGAGCGAGATTCGCAATCGGCGGCTAGAAACCTAAGATTCATCCAGACCGCGTGACGAAGGAATTCGACGGGACATGCCACTAGAGATTGCTCAACTCGGTCAGCCAATTCTTCGCGAGATTGCGCGAAAAGTATCCCCCGAAGAGATTCGTTCGGAAGAATTTCAGGCATTCTTGGACGAGATGGTAGCGACCATGCATGAAGGAGGCGGGGTCGGTTTGGCCGCGCCTCAAGTCTTCGACGAGCGGCGGGTCTTCCTGGCAGCAATCATGCCACCCAAGGCCAAGGGGGAGACGCCCCAAGTCGAATGTTTCATCAACCCGCGATTGTCCCAACTATCCGAAGAGAAAAGATCCGCTTGGGAAGGATGCCTCAGCTTCCTGGAACTCCTTGTCTATGTTCCCAGGCATCGGAAACTGCGCATCGACTATCTCGATCGGCAGGGGGAGCCGCGAGCTCTCGAACTCGCCGGTTACCCCGCTCGGGTCATACAGCACGAATACGATCACCTGGACGGCGTGCTCACGATCGATCGTGCCCAATCCACCAAGGACATCGTCAAGGCTTCGGAGATCGACGACGTTATCGCCAATGGCAAGGATGACGACGAGGATAGCTAGATTCTCCGCAGTTCACGCCGGCGGATGACGGTCGGCGGGGAACTGGCCGGGAAAAAGTCAGGTTCCCTTGACGTCGTAAAGGAGCTTTACTTGCTCCGGTGGGAATTCACCGGCCAAGACGCTCTTGGCAAGTTGAAGTCCGCTTCCTGGCGCGTCCGGTACCGAAGAGAGACCGTTTTTAATGACATACCCGTCCGCTCCCAACACGTCGCAACGTAAAGGATCGTGTTCCGCCCGGTAAAAGTTGTCGACGGCGCACCCCACATGAAGTTGCATGTAAAAGGCCACGAGATGTCCCCAATTGTGGGGCGCGACTTGTAGTCCATGCGGTTTGGCCCAAGCGGCTTCCGTGAGAATCCCTTCGTAACCGAAGTGGTGCATGTCTCCCTGGTAGATGTCGATCGCCTTGGCTTCCATGAATGGCTTGAAGACTTCCAGGCTGGTTTGTGTCTCGCCGTCGGCAACCAATGTCTTTAATCCGCGTTCCCGCAGAAAACCTTGGAAATCCAGGCACTGGGAAACCTCTTCCGGGAACATTTCCTCGGCAAAGGCGATATCGCAATCGCCAATCCGTTCGAAGAGGCGTTTGGTGCCGTCAAGGTCGTAGCCATTGTTGGCATCCACGCCGAGAATAAAATCCTTTCCGACGTGTTCGCGAAGGAGCCGCACCACGGCGGCATCGCGCGCGTCTCCCTCGTCGCGAGGCATCCATTTGGCTCCTCGGCCGATCTTGATCTTGGCCGCGCGGTGCCCGAGTGCTTGGGCCATGTCCAGTTCCGCGCGAAATCGATCCTGCCAACGGGTGGCATATGCGGGGAGAAGATCGGCGAAGTAGATCGAACCGTCATACACCGGCACCGGCCGCGGTTTGCCCCCGAGTAGTTCGGCAATGGACTTCCCCAATAGATTGCCTGCGAGGTCCCAAAGAGGCATCGTTCCCACCCCAATGGGACCCACGAAACGTCGAGTTTCCGGATCGAAGAACTCTCGAACCGATTTGCCGAGCAATTGGGCGGCATCCCCGCTTTTCATCCGGCAGTCGCCGATCCCCTGCACGCCCGCGTTGGTCATCACGACGGCAAGTCGATCGCGCGAACTATCCCCGTGGACGTCAAGACGCGCGTTCTTTCCGGCCACTTTGCTTCTCTGGCATTTGATCTCCAACCCAATGACTCGGACGATGCGCGCGTCCGGCGGAATCTCTATCGCCCAGGAGCGTTGAGAAAGCCACGGCGCCGCCAGGGCCGCTTTGACGAAATCCCGTCGACGCATTTCCGTTCTCCCTCAAAACGACTTTCGATCCGTTGCCACGCGGGGTCGTGTTCGATTGTAATCGTTGGTTCGCGGGAGCGCACCGTATGGAGCGTCAGAAATGGATTGTCGTATTGCCCGGCCCGGTCTCTTGGGGTTCCTTGGAGCAAAGCGAGTTGGTCACGGCATTACCTTTCCGAGCGGCAATCAGCGACGTCGGCCGAGCTTGGTGAATGGTACTCGCCTGAAAATGCGCGAGGCGGACGTCTGTTTTCGCCATGCCTCCGCCCAATGCCGAGCGACAGATTCGCGAAACGCCGCGATCTCAGGGAATCGCTTCCAGAATCTCGGCGACGCTAGCTCGTCCCGCGTGGGACCTGCTCAGTTTCACGAACTTCACGGTCCCCTTGGAATCAAGGACGAAGGTCGCGGGGTAGGCGGTCTCCAGAGGCGCGTCCCAACGCAAGCCATATTGGTTGGTCAGAACGAAATCGGAATCGACGACGAAATGAAAATGGGTAGGAAACTCTTTCCCCTTGAGAAATGCCTTGGCGTGTTTGTCCAGATTTTTGGCCGGCCCGGGGTAGATCAGGACCACGGAGGCCTGTTTTTCCTCGAGTTTGTCCCCATTCTGGATCAATTCACCCACTTGTTTCGAGCAGATCGGACAGTGATATCCGGGAAAGCCGCGCAGCATCACGAGCACCACCGGCCCTTTTTTCCTTAGCTCGGCCAACTGAATCTCTTCTCCCGAAAGACGCTTCGCGGTGAAATCGGGGGCGATAGCGCCGATGCCCGGCGTCGTGGACTCGGATTTTTCGGATGCGTTGAGACCTGCCGCAACGTATAAACCGACTGCCGATAGCGCCACGACCACAATAACGGTTCGAATCCGCGTCATTGATTCTCCTCCCATGCACTTGCGTGGATTTCCTCTCGCCCCATGCGAGCCCTCCGAATCATTGGATGCCGCCGTCGCGACCGAGGATTCATCAAAGACCCCAAATCGTGGACCCGTGGCCAGAATCTTCATTTCACTTTAACGCATGCAATCGAATTGCCACCGAAACTTGCACATACGGGAGGTAGGCCGATTGCCTCGATCGATGTAACCCCCCTCGACCTGCCGTCGCTTGATAGTTCTTGCGGTCCCTCGATATTTCAAAAGGAGAGAGCCCTGTGGATTCCTTTTGGCTCATCGGACGAAAGGATCGCGCTCCTCAAGCGAGCGAATGGGCTAGACTTGGATTCGAGGCTGGAGCGGAACAGGAAATGATTGAGGTGCGCGGATGGACATTACCTGGTCGACGAGTATCGAGGCGAGTGCGCTGCGAAACCTCGAAAGCGAGGTGGTGCCGAGGGATATCGAGGAAGACTCCGAGGTCGCGGCGGAATGGCGGGAATTGAGGGCCTTGTTCGCGGCTTTCGCGTCGTCCGCGTTCGTGTCTTCCTCGACCTTGTTGCAGCAACTCATCCCCCTCTCGACGCGGATCCATGCGCCCAGGGAATTGGCCCAGGCGGCGCTCAATAAACTGATTGGACGAGACAAGAGTGAACCTCGGGTGGCCGAACTCGCCCGCATCTTGACCACCGCAAAGGGTATTTATTCGCGAGCGAATCCCCAGGCCGAGGAAGATCTGAATGGGTCCCTGGCTCGAAATCGTGCCTTGTGGGGCGAGCAGGGGGCTCATACGATCCGGACGGCGGGCCTGTTGCTGCCGCCAGGAATTCTCGCCGAACACGCGAATCTTGCGATCATCGACACGGCAGGAAGCGGCGGAACCGCTTACCCAAGCCACAACCTCGTTTGCTGGGAAATGAGCTCCAGCGACTTGCTGCAATTGACTTGGCTCGTCTCCACGCTCAACCTCGATTTGCCCCGCTTTCGCGAGAATTTGCAGCCGAGGTCGGCGGAATGGATTTGTGCCCTCGCAATGATTCCCGTCGTCGTCGCCAGCCATTCCTCGAAGGGCGCGGAAAGAACCATTTCACCCCAAGAGATCGCCGAAGTGATGGGCCGATGGATTCCGGACGGGGGAAACGAGAACGACGTCGCGGAGAAGCTCTCGCGTTGGTGGGAAACCTACAGCGACCGTCGCCCGGCGTGGGAGACCGCGCTCCTGGCGCTAGAGCGCTACCTATCGCCGGCGACCGATCCCGCGATGGTTTGAGAGGACAACCTGATCCCTAGTATTACTCCGTTAACTACGGAGGTTGCGC
>JAXMAQ010000018.1:0-99407 GCA_046350335.1 Planctomycetota bacterium | reverse complement strand
CGTCCGGTGGATGGAGTGCCCGATCCGCACCTTCACGCCCATTGCTACGTCTTCAACACAACATTCGATGAAACGGAGGATCGCTGGAAGGCGGGACAGTTTCGCAACCTCAAGCGAGACGCCCCGTATTTCGAAGCCGTTTTTCATTCTCGGCTGGCTCATCGTTTGACGGAGATCGGCTTGCCGATCGAGCGAACGCCCAAAGGCTGGGAGTTAGAAGGAATCGACAAGGAACTCGTCGAGAAGTTCTCCCGGCGAACCCGGCAAATCGAGGAAAAGGCGCGCGAGATGGGAATCGACAGTGTCGATGCCAAAGCGCAACTCGGAGCCAAAACCAGGGAGCACAAGCAGAGGAATCTATCCTTCGCGGAGCTTCAGCAAAGTTGGCAGGATCGCATGACGGAGCAGGAACGGGAATCGCTCGCCTCATTGGAGAGGAAGCTCGGCGACGAGACGGAGGCGTCCGATAGCTCAGCGGCTGCTCGGGGATTGGATTATGCAGTCAAACATTCGTTCGAGCGGAAGTCCGTCGTCCCGGAGCGGACTCTCCTGGCAGCAGCTCTCAAGCTTTCTGTCGGCAAGGCAACGGTCGAAGACGTTCAGCGAGAATACGAGCAAAGCGACGTCATTCGAGCAACCCGAAGAGATCAAAAGATGGTGACGACGAAAGAGGTTCTTCAGGAAGAAAAGCGACTCATCGACTTTGCCAAGCAAGGGCGCGGCACATGTCGTCCTTATGTGCGGCGGCTAGATTCTGTAAAGCGAGATTGGCTCAACGATGCCCAGCAAAAGGCGGTGAAACACATTGTTGAATCGCGGGACCGAGTGATCATCGTTCGCGGGGCCGCCGGCGTTGGGAAGACAACCCTCATGCAGGAGGCAGTGGAAAGCATTGAAGCCAGCGGCACAAAGGTGTACGCCTTTGCTCCATCGGCGGACGCAAGTCGCGGCACACTTCGAGAGGCTGGATTCAAGGACGCCGATACCGTCGCTAGCCTTCTGAACAATCAAGAGAAACAGAAACAAGTAGAGGGTCAATTGATCTGGATCGATGAAGCTGGCCTCATGGGAACGAAGACAATGGCCGACGTCTTCGCTCTCGCGGAGCGGCTGGACAGTCGCCTGCTGCTCTCGGGAGACCGCTACCAGCATGGGAGCGTCGAGCGAGGTGCGGCTCTGAAGCTCCTTGAAAATGAGGCAGGAATCCGGCCGGCAGAAGTAAAAGAAATTCAACGACAAAAAGGCGCATACAAGGAAGCGATTAAGGCATTGAGCGAAGGCCAGGCAGCCAGCGGCTTCTCGAAACTGGACGAGCTAGGCTGGATTCACGAAGTGCCACATGAGGAACGGTACAAAGAGATTGCCGCAGACTATGTCCGCGCTACTTTGGAGCATAAAAGCTCCCTGGTCGTTTCGCCGACACACGCAGAAGGAGCGAGGATCACTGCAGAAATTCGCCAGAATCTCAAAACCTTAGGACAACTTGATGAGGACGAACGGACCTTTCGTGTCCTCCACAATGCGAATCTCACCGAAGCGGAGCGAGGTGAGCGCAGCAATTTCGAGACCGGCGATATGCTTGTTTTTCATCAGAATGCCAAAGGGCATAAACGCGGCGATCGAATCAATGTTCAATCCGATTCCAAATTGCCCTTGGATCAGGCGGCCAGGTTCCAGTTGTTTCGATCGTCGGAGCTGTCGCTGGCTCCCGGGGACAAGGTGCGTATCACGCAGAACGGAATGTCCGCTGACGGGAAGCATAGGCTCAACAATGGTGCCCTATACCAAATCGCGAAATTCGACGATGCGGGAAACATCGTGTTGAATAACGGATGGACGGTCGACAAGGACTTTGGCTATTTGGCGCACGGCTACGTCGTCACTAGTCACAGCAGCCAGGGAAAAACCGTCGACCGGGTCTTCGTCGGACAGAGTAGTGAATCCTTTCCCGCATCGTCACGTGAACAGTTCTATGTGAGCGCATCCAGAGCGAAGGAGAAAGTAACCGTATACACGGATAACAATGAAGAACTCCTCGACGCAGTGAGCAAGTCAGACGAAAGACTGGAGCCGCGACGGAGCTCGTTCGCCATCGGTCTAACCGTGAGCGAATTGGCGATGCGGACTCACGTTCGCCGATCGAGGGAGAACCTTGAGCGGCAGAAGGAGAGGGAGCTGATCTATGAGCGAGAATAGCATTCTGTCTCGTTATGCGAGCCAGCGTCAAGCCGATCCGAAGGGAGGCTCGGACGAATCGGAAGTCCTCGAAGATTTAGAGCGTTTGGCTTTCTGCGAGGCGCGAGGGAACGATCCATAATGCTGGAGCTTCGCTTTCGGGACGGACGAATCATGGCGCTCTCTTATGTGGGCCTGGATAAAGTCGACTTCGATCCGTCGGGAGAGATCCAGCTCTACTTCTCACCGAAGAAGGTGACAATCACTGGTCGCAATCTGAACGCGGAAGTCCGGCCAAACGTTCGCTCTCTTAGCGGGGCTTGTCCGCCATCGTATTCCCTGGATTCAAGAGTTCGACGAGCCAGCAGCGATCGCCGCGACGCGGGAGGCCGTTGTTATCGATTCCATCGAGGTGAAATAAACGTCACCTCTCTCGCAGACAAATCCATGTGAACAGCAGTGAGAGGAACGCGGCGGCCGAATAGAAGGTACCTGGTGGCATTCCTGTAAAGTGTGGAATCCAGGCGAGAAAGGATGACGTCAGGGCAAGGAAGACCGCGATGGCGTTCCCTAGGAAAGAAGCAAATCGTTGCCACACAGAACGCATGAATCCAGAAAGTGAGATATTGGCAGGCAAAGTGCGTTGGCGACTTTTTCCAGATCGTCGACAGTGATTCGTCCAATTCCGTTCTCGTATTGCTCAATCTCCCCTTGGTCCAGTCCGCTCCACATTGCCAAGTCCTCTAGTGTTAATCCCCGAATCTCTCGTGAGGAACGAATCCTCCGGCCGATCACGCCAGCACACTGCGATCGAAAATCCTCACTCATGCGATCCTCCCTCCATGACAATGACCATTGAATGGGTGTCGAGAGTTTGGAACGCCTAAACGTGGAAGCGCACGGTATTCCCCTCGCGGGTCTTGTATTTCCGCGCCCTCTCGACGAGAGGACGCGCCTGTGAAACGCGCGGTAGTCGTTTAGAGATTCCAAGCCCCATCACGCCGGCCACCATAGCACAACATTCGACGTTGTCATGCGAAAGTTGATGGCCTGAGCGTTGGAGGAGGCAGGTCGATATTGCGGTATTCTCAACGTCGACGCAACATGTGACGATAACGGATTCCCCGCGAATCCGAGCCCAGCGAGGGAACAGAAAACCAGGGTCGAGGCTTCGGGAACGGCCTCGAACTGGAAGCGAGAAACGCATTGATCGCGGCTCTCGAAACTGAGACCCGCAGAAGCAGTGAATCCGACATAGCCCGTGTTACCACCCAGCAATTCAGGCAGGTCGACGAAGTAATCCGCGTCAAATATTGCCAAGGTGACGGTGTCGCGAAGGCTTTGCGATAGAATCTGCGTGCCTGCGTCCCACTGAATCAAAACATCGATCGGATTGCCCACGTCGAACCTGACAGGGCTGGCTGGACTGCCGGATACCTGGTCAATGTTTCCCAAAGTGAATAGCCCGGAGCGGCTGACATTCCCCTGTAATCCGGTCAAGACTCCCAGGGACACTGCGATACTGTTATCGATATCGCCATAGCCAAACTCGGCTCCCGCGTCGCCCAACGCCGCAGCACCTGCTGCTGTTCTGGATCGTGAATGTCAGCCCGACATTGACCTGCGATGTTGCCACCGTATCGACCCGGTAGGTGAATGATGTCGTAAACCCATGCGAAATGTCCCGCGGCGTCTTATAGAAGATACTTCGGGCATCAAACGTCGTACTGGCAGCGGTGATCCTGATGCGCTCATTCGCGATCGAGATGGCCGGTGCTGGACCGTTTTGATTGTGGTTTAATTGGTAATCGGTGAAGTTGCCGAACTTGATGAGATCGGCGGCAGCATTGGTAGCTATCCATGGAAGCATAGCGACAGCGAGAAGAGTACGCTTGAGAATCGAGCGTTGATTGGTTCTACGCGGCATTGGCGGAGTCCTCGCGCGTTCCGATACTCTGCACGAGCCGGCGGGAACGCATACCGCCGCGTCGTGTGTTCTGGAAAAGAATTCAGGATGGCCTCAGTCAGTCTGACGGGCCGAGTCTACGTTGGTTTGCAAGGATGGGTAGTAGCTGGCCGAAGGGCATTTGGTCGGATGTCATCCGCGAGGAGATGTGGTGGCCGGTCCATTCCCTGCGTTATTCGGAAGGATATGCGTCACCAACTGCAGACGGTTTTTCAATCGATGCCTGCGGAAGACCTGCCCTATATGGCTCTTCATTGTCGTCGTCTTGATCCCCATCCGCTCCTCGATCTCGGGATAGTCGAGATCCAGGAGTATCCACCGACTATCCGCTTTTGCTGCGGTGCGAGCTTTGGCTTGTGAGCGACTTCCTCGCCAAACGGTTGGATTGAGCGGAAAGCGGTCGTCCTGCGAACCGCGTGGCGAGCTTTCTTTTGGAGCCATGCCGCACCCCCGAACGAAAACAGGGCGTCGAACTGAGGACGCTCATGGAACCCCTGCTGCGCGTGTAGAGAACGTACCCCAGCCGACGCCCCTTTCGGGGCGGCGGCGCGCTGCACTGTCCTCAACATAAACTTGGCGGTTTTCCTGAAGCAGAGTCTTGACGCACACGCGTCATTTCAAATTGTGACCATCGCCCAAAGGCCAGCGACGGCTTGACGCCATTTTACTCGAACGATTGGGACGGGGAAGTCGAAGAGTCAAGATCGAAAGAAATGGTTCAGTCACTACGGTCGTTTTCAGACATCTTCGGAGGATGCACAAGATTCAAGTATGCTTCTATCCTTTCCTGCAGGCTCGTTGTCACCGCGTTTGTCGACAACATTCCATCCGTTCAGATTGGCGCGTGAAAATGGCTGTCTCGAAATGGTGGTAGCGGCAGAAGGTATGCAATTCCTGGCAGCGAAACTCGAAAGAGCATCCCGACCTCTTCGCCACTGTCGTCTTCGATCTGCAAATGCGAGGAAAATGCCGCTCTCCGGGAATCCGTTTCCACGCGAACCAGAGATACAGATTTGTAGGTGCCCCAAAGCGAGCATATCGACGAAGGGGGCAATGCGTGCCGATCTGGCATGCAGAACGTGATCGACGGGCATTGACACAAGGAATTCGGCAGCGATTTTTGCCAGTACCCGACTGATGGTTGACGAGCGAAAACGCGGCCCATAGAAGTAGCTCGTAAACTTCAAGTCGCCGTTCTCTAGTTGCACCCACTCGACTCGATCCAAAGGGTAGTTGAGCTTGATACCATTTTCGTCCTCTTCCCTTGTAGCGAGACCATGGCTTGTTTCGTGCTTGGGTGGTTTTCCTTTTCGGGTTTCACCGAATGGAGGAGCCGATCACTAGCTCCGGATGAGGCGTATAACCGCCTTCCAGTTTGGAAAGTAGTTGTTGCACGCGTCGCAAACGTGTCCTGGTGCAAGCTTGAGCTAATGACAGACGCACTTTTCGGTAGGACGTGATATTCCTGTTTGAACTGAGATTTGGAACCGCATTCATAGAGGTATGTCATAGTGTCTGCACCATCCGTTCTTCTGGCTTCAAAATCCTTTTCTTCCGCAACTGCCAGTAGCGGCACAATCGCAACAATTCACGGCCGGCGTCTGCCCTCAAACTATATCGCGGTGGAGTCTCTAGAGGCAAGCCGAGCAGGCACACCCTTAACTGATCGGAGTGGCGGGACGGAGGCAAGGAGATAGCCGAAAGCCAAGGAAACTTGGGAGCAATCCCGCGCGCCAGTGACCATCGGGCGCGACGATTTTTTCGACTCGAATCAGGTTCGAGGGTCGGCAGTTCGGCGGGCATGTCGGCGTCAAGCGCGGACTTCCTCCTTGGGAGAGTCCGAAGGATAAAACCGCCTCGCTTCAGCCAGTCTTGCAAGGCGAGAGCGCGATCGCGAGCGGTTTCGAGGTCGTTCTCATTCATGGTGGCGAGCATTTCTCGATAGCAGATGTTCGGGTCCATGGTTATCTCCGGGATAGGAAATGAGTACGAGAATCCCGCCGACAAATCGGCCGGGAAATGAACGAATGGCCATTCCTGCGGTTGCAGAGAATGAAGGTAATCGGCAGCCTTTGAGGCATGGCTGGCGGCGGAGAAAATCGCCCGGCGATCCTTGTTTTAACACGCGAAGCCAGTGGTCAAGGTAGCTGGCGTGGTCTTCGCGAATCTCCGGCGTGATCGTCAGGTCGGCACAAAGGAAGGCACTGCCAAGCTCGGCGACAAGTTCCTCCATCGCGTAGCCATCATCGCCCCAGCGTTTGCGGCCGAAATCGCGATTGAGCCGCGATCCCGGTTTTGTCCAGTGGATCAACTCATGACAGACAGTAGCGGCATGGCTCGGCGTCCACGAACGTCTCAAATGGCGGAATGCGGATGTAATCTTCGGCGGCGGTGTAGTACGCCTGGTTCCCGCCATGCCGAATGTCGGCCTTGGTGCCTGCAAAGAACTGGTCGGCTTTGCTCGATCCGCTCCAGCTTCTTCGGCGGCGTCTTTCAGCTCGTAGAAACGCCGCGGCAGGCCTTCGTCGATTGGTCTGCACAGAAAACCGTGTACTCCTTCCAGGAATGGAACGTCTTGCTCGACTTCCCGTCGTCGGTGGTCTCGGTCTTCCGAAGGTGCTGGGCATAAACGACCGGCGAGCCATGCTCACCTTGCGGACGTTCCCGCCAAACTCCAGGGCCTGCTTGAAGGTAAGCCAATAGGGCCGAGGTACCCGGCGGATTCGGCCGTCATCCATAGCGCGGATGACGTTGATCCCGAGTAACGTTGGCCGTTATGCCGCAATGGGCGGGTGATCCGGCCGGCTGCGTGCTCGGCGTTCCAAGGCTTGAGCCAGGGGCGAACGCCTTTTTCAAGCTCTTCGATGATCCGCGAGGTGATGCGGGTATAGACGTCGGTTCGGGCAGAAGTGGCAGACATGGGGGAACTCCTGAAATGGAACAATCCGGCTTGAGCGAAGCGCTCGCCGCCGCTCAACCGGAATGTGAGGAGGTCTTAAGAAGGGGGAAGGACAGTCAAGGCCGGCGGTGCGGAGGGGCACCCGGTCTGCACAAGCGCAGCGCGGAAGATCGGGGAGGAGGCCGCAACCGTCCGCCGTAGGGAAGCCTTGACGGTCCTGGGGGAATCTCCCCCCTCATTGCTTTTGGTGGTATTCCCCGCAAGGGGCAAAAAGGGCGGGATCGCGTCCCTCGCAGAGGACCGTAGCGAAGCGGAGCCCGAGCGCACCCGGTCGCCCGATGCGGCTGAAGAATGGACCGTTTTTTCTTTGGTCGCTGCTGCCTGGAATTCGAATACTATGTGCGTGGTTCAACCCGCGTGGTGATTCGGACGAGTTGTCTCGAGACGGGCTTACGTGATGTGGACGAACGAAGTCTGAACCTGCGGCTAGTGCCGGATTCATAGAGTAAAACAAAAGGCGATTTGGCGAGACGTTTGGCGATGATACTTACAGACCTGGATGATCTCGCCTTGAGCGTGCGAGACCGCAATAGCCGTTCTTACATCACTGAGGCGATCACGTCTTATCGAGCAGGGGCCCTCCGGTCGGCAATTGTCTCGACGTGGATTGCCGTCGCATATGACCTTTATGCGAAAATTCGTGAACTTACCCGACAGGGTGACAAGGAAGCCATCGCATTTGTTAGGGAGTTAGATGCGGCAATTGACCAACACGCGAGAGGTGACGAAGGTTCCATCGCTCGTCTTCAGAAGATCGAGAATGGGATTCTCGACAAGGCGCACGTCGACTTTGAATTTCTATCTCGGCAGGAGCACAGTGATCTAAAACGCCTGAAAGAAGATCGCAACCTTTGCGCCCATCCCGCATTCACCAAGCAGGAATACCTCTTCCAGCCGTCACCTGAGCAGGTCCGGACCCACATCTCCCACGCCATCACGCATCTCCTTCAGCATCCTCCCGTCCAGGGCAAGAACGCGCTGGCCCGACTAAAACAGGATCTCCTCCAGGAGTCTTTTCCCAAGGAGGACGCGGCAGTCTCGGCGTTCATGCAGCACAAATATTTCGATCACATCAAGGAATCGCTGTTCGACACCTTTGTCGTGGTATTCTTGAAAATCCTCATCACGGGCTCGGAGCCGGATTTGAAGGGCGAGGAGGCTTCCGTCCTCCGCTGCCTGGCCGCTGCGCGGAATTATTTTCCCGCTCGTTACGAGGCCAAGATGGCTGAGCAGTTGCCTCAACTCAGTGAAGACCTAGAAGACCCCAAACTCCGCCGTGTGCTTAGACTATTTGGCATGGAGCCACGATGCTGGCAGTGGCTGAGTCCAGCGCTCCGTCTCCGTCTCCAGACCATCGTAAAGGAGTTCAAGTACGCCGAGGACGGCTCGCGCGACTACGTTTTCGAAGGGATAGTGATTGACGAACTTCGCCCCCTTCTGCTAGACGCACTCGGGCGTATGGAAGAGTCCGAACAAATAGCTCTGATCGCACGGCAGCCACGCCGTGAGTTCGCCGACGTGGCTATCGCCATCTTCCGAAAAGCCGGGGGGTGGCGTTCGGCTGAGAACTTTGCAAGGAATCTGATCCTCCCAGTGGCCGATTACCTTACTGCTGACCATATCGGGGAGATTGGAGATGCCATTGTCTCCAATTCTCAGATTTGGGATGCCAGCGATATGCCAGTACTTATCGCGGAGCTGTTTCAGAAAAATTCAATCGCACTCGTTTCGCCGCAGGAGCATTGGGAGAAACTCGTAGAGGAACTATCAGGCCTTGGACTGGGTTACTCGCCGCTCAATAGCCTGATGAAGGAGGTAGGAATGACGTTACCAAAACGCCGCTCATTGAGTGAGGAAGACGAATAGCTTACCCGTCATGGGATCCTCAGACCATAACCTCACTATTTCACACGGCACCGAAGACTGCGCAGGAGCAATCTGTCGCTGCATTCCCGAATCCGGCGTTCCTAAACACCGACTATAGTGACATGTCTCGTCCCCCGGCGCTCTTGGGCTCGACCGATGGGACGGAAGTAATCATCTTTCCGTTAAACGGCAAATAGTGACACTCGACCCCAGTCAACAGCTCGACAAGAATCGACTTCTCCTCACTCGTGGCGACTATAACTTGCTGGCCGAACTCTCCGCATTGAGCTGCGCGTCTTATCAACGCGGCGAAACTCATCTGTCGAGCTAATTGCTGCCGTGGTTCGTCAAAGACCAGAAATCCTAAATGGTTCGTCCGCTTCGTCCGCGCGACTTCCAAAAGGCCCAACAGATAAGCCCAGATGATACGGATCGCATCGCTTGCCGATGTCAGGCCGACATCGTATCCGTCACGGCTCGGCCGATAGGATTCTTTGCTAATCGTCAGCTGCTCAAGTGGGAAGCTCGAAAACTCATAGGCCCGAAGTTGTGCGGCGAAACTCTCCCCGAGTAAATTGAGCTTCGATTCGTCAGAAGGGGAAAGCCCAACATTAGCAATGGTCTTGAGTCGCCCCTGAACAACAGCCCATTCATTGGAAAGCTCTTTGAATCGGCCAAGGATTTCTTTTTCAGCCTTCTCAGCGGACTCCAAGCGGGCAAGATCGGAGTCCAACTGAAGCCGTTCCTGAACCGCGGCGAAGGAGGGAACACGGCCGTCTGTGTGGAGAGTTCTTTTCTGTGCGCGTAGGCTCTCATTCAGGTTGCTGATCTTCCGCATGATCGCATTGATTTGGTTATCTTTTACCTCGATTACGTCATCAACGTCAGCCAGCATATCCCTGAAAGTCGCTATCTGGTCTCGAATGAAGTTTATGTTTTCTTCCAACGACATTGGCCCGGAAGACTTTTCCTGCGGAAGTAACGCGTCTTTAATGGATTGGTGACAGGTTGGACACCTTCCTTGTGCCGTTGCCAGAGGAACAAGGCCTCCACGATCTCGGAGCTTCTTCGCGTTCCTGTATTTCTCAAAATCCTCGATTAGCGCCCGGAGCCGCGTTAGCACCGACTCGCGATGGGACCGCTCGGACATGAGCTCTTGTGATTGCTTTTCGAGACGGTTGCTGAATCTGACCAATTCCTCTTCAGTTCTTCGAAGCTGACCGATAACGATCTGTGAGACTTCCTCGGCTCGGGGAATTTCTTCTTCCGTGAGGATTGCCATGCGTTTCTCCAAAACGCTCTTGAGCTGCTTTAAAGGCACCCACTCACCCCCATCAGCGGTGGCGAACAACTGAACGATCCCTTTGGCAAGTATTATGGCGACGGGATCCTCTGGAAGCCCCCGTACGATCGTTTGGAACTTTCCCAGATGCTCTTTCACATTCTCGACGGATTGTTTCCAGCTTTCCTTGATCTGGGCCTCTTGAGCTGAAGTTGCTGCTTCTCGATCGCACGGTGAAGGATATCCAGGTCGAGAATGAATCTCGAGGCTTCGCTTTGCCATTTCCGGGATGCGGAGATAGGTGGGCATACGGGCTTTGATGTCACGCCAGCCACTGATCTGATCGACGAAGAAGTAGGGGAAGAGGCATTCCAGATACAGTGGAAGGGATTCCCGTTCTGAGCCGGGAACCTCGGTAGCTGGTATCCGATGAACTCGGCGAGGTATCGGTGAAAACCAGACTCCGCTTGTGCAGCCCCCGCTCTGTGCGGACATAAAAGTCCTGCAGCTCGTACTCACCCCTGCGTTGAGAGAGCAGGCCCGAGAAGCCCACGAATCAACTGCCGATCGATCGTCTCACCTGTAATTGATCGTTCGACGGTAATTCTTTGGTTGTTCTGGTTTTCTATTTCCAAACGGACTTTGGACTCCACAACAGAGACCTCTTGGTCTTCGTTCATGATACTTCTTACCATCGCGTCCGTCAGAGGGACCTGCTGAGAGGCTCCAAGCATCCCTTCCAGTCCGAGAGCGTAAAGGATGGACATCATCGCTGTGGATTTTCCGGATGTGTTCGGGGCGGCGATAACGTTAAGTCCGTCGACGAATTCGAGGTTTAAGCCGAACGTGCCGATCTCGGTGGCGGCTTCCAATTGCAGATGGCGAAAGCGAAGGCTCATTTGGCGACGCCCCAGTCAAAAAGAATCTCGACCTGTTTTTGAGTAAGCTTACGTCCGATTGACTTGAGAAATTGTTTTTCAACTGTGAATAAGCCCTCATCTTCTTTCAGCTTTGCGACCAGCTCCCTCCCTTTCCTCGCAAGGAATAAGCGGTACTGCCCATATCCCTTCTTCTCTTCGTCTTGAAAGAAGAGTGTTTCTTGGTCGCCACGGATTGTGAGAAGATCTTCAGCGAACGCAAAGTCAACGGCACGATTCAGGCTGGGATCATACCGAACGATGATTTGATTTGGCGCGCGTTTCCCTTGCATAAACTGGAGAAATACGTCTCGCGACTGGGGGGTGCGGATTGCCCAGTCGAGAACCTGGAGTTGTTGGACACTCGCTCTTCCGGCCCAGCAATGGTCCACCAGAAGCACGATTATGTGGAGCCTCCATTCGGGGCGGAGATCGCATGCGAGAGGTGTTGGACGGCGTCGAAAAGTAAATGGACGATCAAGTGCAAGGTCAAGCGTATCAGTCATGGTTTGGCCTCCGGGAAATCCAAAGGGCATTCTCCAAGCCATTTGGACACTGTCCCCCACGAGAGGAGAATCCGTTCGTTCTTGGCGATGAAACGGTGACTTTCGTCTAGCATCTTCTCAAAAGACTTGCGAATCTCCATCAATCGCTGGTCTGGGGACCGATTGTCCATAAACGCCTCTGTGCTGATAGAGGTGCCTAAGCCATCGACAAGGGAATCGAATTCTTCCCATTGGGGTGGAAACTTTTGCCGGAGCTCTTCGAGGTAGTTGGACGACTGGAGATGGTAGTGCAGTAATTGTTCTCGGAACTTTACCCGGTCGGCGTCGTTCTTTGCAGGAACCCTTTTCAGCTTTCCGTCAATCCTTTGTACGAAGACCGCTTCTTTCTGTTTGAACGCCGCCAGATCCTTCGGAGACACATTGCCGCTTGCCGCGGGCAGGCGGGGATCACGGGCTACTAGCTTAGCTGCGGGGTAATCATCAGCCGTTTTGACAAAGGCTTCAAACTTCTCCTCGATAAATGGAAGTTTCTTTTTCAGCAGTTCGCGTGCTCTTTTCCTGGCGTAACTCACGACTTCCTTATCATCGAGATTCGGCACCATCAACGTCCAGTGTCGGATCTTGGTCGTTCCAAGAAACGTAATCCAGAAATCCTTGTTCTTTTCGAGCTTATTCAGATCGTCGAGGATCTTTTTCTTTTGCTTTCGCGTGCGATCTTCATGGGTTTTCGACTCTTGATCAGCATAACACTGATATGCACATCCGCAGCGGGTTATGCCTTCGAGGCCACCATCGCCGCCTTTATCGGGAATCCGTTGGTAGGAACCGTTGTTCATCGCATAGTGGGTCGAAAGGAGGGCATTCGCATAAGCCTGCCATTCCTTTTCTCCCCATATTCCGGAGGATTCGGGCATCGGCGACCTCGGTTACATTCGCTTCATGTAATTGTCGGTCAATTTACCGTCACGGTGTCCACAATTACTAGGACTACTTCGCAGAAAGGCCACGCTTGGCACTTCCTAAGTGCGATAAACGCCTCGCTTTACCGCCGATCGATCTTGTGACGTGCTTTGTTGTGGAAAGGCCGTTTACGATCTGAATGATAACTGGGAAGTATGTATTTTCGATTGCCACGACTAGTCACCCCCTTAACCCTTTCTTCACCATTTTCTGAAATGCTCGCTCCCGGGTAACGTTCGATGGAGCGGGCTATGGCCAGAAGGCGAAAAGCGACGGCGGAAAATATCGGCGATCCAGAGGCAACCACAGGTGAGCAAGCAATCGGGGGCACGGAGGTAACTGTCGCGGCGGCGGTGGGAAAGTCCGAGGTACCGGGAACTTCCAGCGTGGATGCGAGCCAAATGCCGCCGGCGGATGTTGGGGCAGTAACGCACCAGGAACGACCTGCCGAGAGTTTGTCACTGGAGAGTGCGGGCGATCGACATGGGGAGGAACCCAGGGCGGAAGGCCGACGGGAGCCGTTTGGGATTGCGAGCGACAAGGCGGCTGGGGTGGTTCTGCAGGAGAACCGGGAGTTTCACCGGATGCAGCTCAGGTTCGTTGCGAAGCCGGGAGCGGAGGTGCTTGGGATGGTGAAAGAGGCGGGATACCGCTGGAACTCGGGGGAGCAGGCTTGGACGAAGCAGCTCGGCCGGGAGGCCAGTATGCAGATCCGGATCGAAGCCCAGCGACTCTTCCGGCAAGTCGTGGATTTCATTCGAGCGGAGAGAGGATTAGGCGAGGGAAGGGAGTAGAGCAGAAGAGGAACGGCCACAGCCGGCCCGCAGCACTTCGGGCGGTTATCTGGCGCTTGGAGACGCCACAGCGGCGGTCGCAGCCATTAAGGTTGCGGGTGTTACGCGAGGCGAAAGAGGACTTCCGGATCGGCGATCCGGGAGCGATTTGTCGCGTCCATCTTTCGCTTGACGATGCCGATGAACCATGCCAGGGTCGAGCTGTTCGTTCGTGTTCCAATTCTATTCGTGAGGCTCACCATGAGAACCATCCAGGTATCCGCAGAACTTCCACGCGACGACGTGCTTTTCCTCGCCAATCTTGCGGACGAGAAGCGTTGCACATTTGAGGAAATGCTCGAAGAGGCGGTGGCTCAATTCGTCGCGGCGCAACGTCGGCGAACCGCTTACCTACCTCCGCAGGAGATTTCAGTCATTTCCGATTCATTGCGTTTGCTGGGGCCGAGCGGCATCTGAGATTCGCTTGTCATATGGGGGTGCGAGCATTTCGTTGGCGTGCATGCCCAGTAAGGAAAGGCCTGCCGCGAACAAGATGTCATCCCTGTGAAAGGGCCATTTGAAGACTTTTTCCACAAGCGGGATCTTTGTGCCGGGCATGGTTACTCCCGTGGGCTTGAAGCCAAAGCTTGCAGTTCTTCGAAGGTTCCTTCCTGTGCCGCCAAAAGTAAGAACGCGAAGCGGCTTTTCGGCGTAATTGCGCGTGTCGTGCGAGAGCACGGCATGCTGCGATAACATTCCGATTAGGGTATTTCGTGTTGTGTTGCCGTCATTTCCCCCGAGATCGGGCGCCCTTTCCGCCGTACCTTCGAACAAGAGGGAGCGTGATGGCCTTTGCAGATCGGATGGGTAGATGTCATAGCTCATCCGCTCTCCGCTTCGAATCGATTCATACGCGTGCTCGCGAAGAGGCAACACGATATTCATGCCCGTTTCGGTGCATTTGCCGCGAGCGAGGACGACCGTCCATCTGTCGAAGTTCCACCAGGTAACGGCGCGTTTTTGATACTCTTCTAGTTTGATATTCATGTGGCGTTCCGCAGCTTCGATCTCTTCGTCGATTGTTGCCGGCGATTGAACGTGTTCGAGATTACGGGCCACCCAGACGTACATCCACCGAATGGCTTCAGCTACCTTTGATTCATTCGCGCAAGCTTGCACGAAACGATCGACGACCCTCTTGCCACGGAGCGCTTCCCATACTCCTCTAAAACCCCGTTGCAGGTGATCAACCTCATCAGATTCGAGAAGCCGGGCCGCGAGCGACCAGTCGGAATGCTGCTCCTCGGAAGCAATCCCCTTTGATTTCAAATAGTTCTTGAAGGTTGTAGCAGCATGGACGTGGAGCTTGCCTGAAGCTTCAGCGGTCAAGTATTTGACGACCTTGACGACGCACTCCGGTGCGATCGGAACGCCATGAATCATCTGGGAGAAGATGCCGTGGCGCATCCCTTCATCCGCCGACTGCAGCCAAGTCTCGATCTTGGTTTGTGGCGGCCAGGCGTCATGCTCACGCATGTAGTCAAGGAAGTCTGCACGAAGCTTTTTATTGCTTTGGGACATCGTAAACCCCGCGAATAGGGCTGCCGAAAACCGGGCTCTCGGCCTGATAACTTACATTCGGCAAATCCTGTCTGCCGGCTCAAGAAATCCCGCATTCTTCGCCACTGTACCCAGTTTTCCCCTTTCCCCACAACTGCGGCGGCAGGGCTATCATCTGATCGTGACAAGTAGATGTCAGTTGGAGTTTGAACGAGTCTGATCACTCACAGAAAGGAATGACCATGTTTGATTTTCATGGTGTCTTTAATGATAGCGGCCGACTCTTGAAAGAAAAGCTGCGTCCAGCTTGGGAAGCCATAAACCATCCCATCATCCTTACGAGTTGCGGCGTTATTATCGGCATTCTTCTCCTCACCATCTCCGGTTCGAAGGACAAGCCACTTCCTGCAAACCTCCCTCCACCCGCTCCAACACCTGTCGATCACCGAGCCCAACTGGAAGGGATCATCAATGGGCATCTGAATTGGGCCGGAGATCAGGATCGTACCGGGCTTTCGCCGGGCGCCGAAACGATTCATGCGTTCTTTGATCAGGCAAAGACGGGGACGTCACGATTCGCCAAGGAGGTGCTGGGTTGGGAATCGAAGTGGAAGCTGGCGTCGGACTATGTCAGCGGTGGCAAGGAGCACGAGACGTACATCTCGGACAAGTTTGCCGAGTGGGTTTTTCCACGGATCAGTTGGAGAAGTTGATCGAATCTACGATCACCGCCTACTTGCAGCATTTGAACGACGTTGACTCACAGCTCTTGGTGCGACTGGAAGCCGACTTGTCCAATCTCCCTATGAGGCCTTTCTCAGCGTCGGTCGATCGCGATGCCATCGGCCAGCCATTGCAAACGCAATTCGTGAGGCGGTTCAATCGGTTGAAGCCGACTTCCAGGGTGCCGTGCGTCGCGAGATTGCCGCTATGTCGCCGGTGAAGTGCTCGCGATGGCGGCGACTCGTTTGGCCACATCGGCGGGCATCATCGGTGTGGGTGCAGGCTCGGGAACGGTGACACTTGGCGTCGGAATTGTCGTCGGCGTCATCGTCGATTACTGCGTGAGCTGGGCCTACGACAAGATGTATGACCCGGCTGGCGAAATCAGCACGAAGCTCAACGAAACGCTGCACGAACTGGAGCAACTGATCCTACTGGGGACGGCTCTCAGCCAGGACTTTACACTCGGTTGGCGGAGTATGCCAGCAAGCTTCGCGGAGAGGCTCGAACCCTTCGCGATCCGCTCGGCTGTGCTTCAGTAATCCGTTCCCACGATTTCACGACCATCTCTTCAAGAACCAGGAGGACATCATGCCGAGAAGCCATTGCATCGATGATTGTCGGAGCACTGACAGTGGCAATCACGCTCATGCGGGAGTGGCCAGCAAGGTGATCCAGGAAGCGATCGAGTTTACCGGAAAGAAATTCGGCAAGGAGGCCGCGGAAGAAGGAATCGAGACGCTTGCAAGCAAGATGACGAGCCTCGCTGCCAAACATGGAGACGAAGTCGTCGCGACAGCGTTCAAGCGGGTAGGCCCCGCGGCTGCTCACGTGTTGCTGAAGCAGGCGAGCAGCGGCGTTGCCGTTCGATTGCTCGCGAAGCATGGGGATGAAGCGTTGAGCCTCGCAACGAAGAGGGGCTCGCTCTCAGCCGTCGCTCAGTTCGGCGACGAAGCCGCGACGGCACTCATCAAACATGGCTCCCTAGGCGAGAAGCTGATCGTCGGCTTCGGCAAAGAAGGAGCCAAGGCTCTGGCGAAGGTAACGCCACAGAACGGCCGGCGTCTGGCCATGCTCGCGGCCGATGGCATGCTGAAGGCAGATCTTTGCCCGTGGTGACTCGCTATGGCGACGAGGCGTGCGAGTTCATCTGGAGGAACAAAGGCTCGCTAGCCGTAAGCGCGGCCCTCGCCACCTTTCTGGCATCGCCGGAAGAGCTTCAATGGAAGCCAAAAGCTTGCCGGGGTCGTCGTCGACGCTACTGTCAAACCGCTGGCAACGGTGCTCTGCGGCGTCGCAAGCGAAGCGGCCAAGCATCTTAATTGAACTTGATTGTCCTCTTCGGCATGTCGGTCGTCAGCTTCTTCCTTTACCGGTGGACCAAACCGCTCATGCTCCTGTCACAGGCTAGGATCTGGTGGCGACGCAAAATCGAAAGGAAGGAGGTGCGCCATGAGTGAGCAATTGCAACACATCCTCTGGCGAAAATCCGCCGTGAGTGGCAAGTCCGGGACAAGTTCGATGAGGAGTCGATCAACGGCCTGGCATCAAGCCTCAAAACGGTCGGTCAGCTCATGCCAATCCGGGTGCGGAAGCGGGGGAACGAGTTTGTTGTCGTCGATGGGGAGAGACGCTTCAGGGCAGCGACCAAGGCCGAGTTCTCTACGATCGCCGCGATCGTAGAAGAAAGGGAGCTGCATGAGGGAGAAATCCTGCAAAGACAACTGGTTGCCAACTGTCAGCGGGTCGACCTAACGCCCATGGAGAAAGCGCGGTCGATTCACCGGTTAATGGAATCCACTGGTTGGAATGCAGCAGAGACGGCAAGCAAGCTTGGGATGTCGCCGCCGTCGGTAGCGAAGCTTCTCGCATTGCTCAGCCTTCCTTTCGCGATCATCGAGCAAGTCGAGTCCGGGAAGATCTCCGCGAGCGCGGCGTACGAGATTGCCAAGGTTGAAGACCGCGAGGTTCAAGCAGACTTAGCAAAGGAAGCTGCCAAAGGTGGCCTGACGCGCGACGCCATCAAAGGGCGACGCAAACGAGCGGAGAGCGGCCAACCGCCGACGGAAAGCACGAAACTATCCCGCGCCGTTGTGACTCTCGGTGCGGGGCGATCGGTGACGGTCGCCGGCGCGGACCTCAGTTTGGAGAGCATGATCACTTGGCTTGAGGAGTTGCTCGGCAAGGCAAGGAAGGCGCGTACGCAAGCGTGGGAGCTGAGCACCTTCGTCCGAGCGTTGCGTGACCAATCAAAGGCTTAGCGTAACGGAGAGAAATAGTATGTGGTTGTTCAAGCAAAAGCCAAGAAAGAAGATTCCGACGTGGAAGCTCAGCGATTCGCTGCTGAGTTTCTCTCGCAGCGATGCATTTTCCCTCGCGGATGCCTGCGAGGGAGTCCTAGTCGTCGGCGCAACCGGAAGCGGGAAGTCGACCGGCTCCGGAAAGGCGCTAGCGCACGCCTACTTGTCCGCTGGCTTCGGTGGGTTGGTGCTGACGGCTAAGAACGACGAGCGCGCGGTCTGGGAATCGTACTGTAAGCAAACAGGGCGGCTTAAGGATCTGCACGTCTTCTCCCCGGATGGCCCGTACCGCTACAACTTCCTTGACCATGAGTTACAGCGGGGCGGGGTCGGAGCGGGGCTCACGGACAACATCGTACACATCTTCGCCCAGGTGCTGCAAATCGCCGAGCGAGGAAGTGGCTCCGGTGGGGGTCGCGAGGACGAGGGATACTGGCGGCGAGCGAGTAATCAACTCCTACGCAACACCATCGACCTCTTGATCATGGCGAAGAACCGAATCACGCTGTCGGACATCTATCGAATCATCGTGAGTGCACCACGTTCCAAGGAGCAGGAGCTTCTAGAGGGCTGGCGTCAATCCTCGTTTTGCTTCCGATGTTTAGAGGAAGCTGACATGCGGCCGAAATCTTCACATCAAGCTCATGACTTTGGACTCGTCTGTGACTATTTCTGCTTGGAGTTTCCCGGGCTATCCGAACGAACCCGAAGTGTGATCTGCTCGACAATGACGAGCATGATCGACGTCCTCCATCGCGGCATCACCGCCGAGTTGTTTTGCTCAGAGACCAACCTCACGCCCGAGGCAACCGAGAATGGCGCGATTATCCTGATCGATCTGCCTATCAAGGAGTTCTCGCAGGTCGGTCAGTTCGCGCAGGTACTTTGGAAAACCGCCTTTCAACGGTCGATTGAGCGTCGCAACCTCAAAGAGAATCGGCGGCCAGTGTTCCTTTGGGCAGATGAGTGTCAATACTTTGTCACCTCTCCATTCGACATGCAGTTTCAAACGACTTGTCGCGCCGCGCGAGTGGCTACGGTGCTGCTGACCCAAAACATCAGCAACATGTATGCGGCGTTGGGAGGCAGTAGCACGGGTCGAGTGGAAGCGGACAGCCTCTTTGGAAACCTCAACACCAAGATCTTCCACGCAAACTCTGACCCGGTGACGAATCAATGGGCATCCGAGTTGATTGGCAAATGCCGGATGTTCCTGACGAATTCGTCGACGACGGAGATTCCCAACGAACAAACCTGGCTTGGCTCGGCTACTGGCAGTGACGAGCCCGCGACGACAACAACTGGCATCTCCGAGCACATCGATTACGAGGTGCAACCACGAACGTTTACTTCCCTCCGCAAAGGTGGGGCAGCCAATCATTGGATGGTCGATGCGATCGTTTTCCAGGGAGGCAAGACGCTTTGCTCGTCCGGCAAGACGTGGGCTCCCGTCACCTTTAACCAGAGATAAACAGTGAGGAAGTCATGGATAGAAGATCTGAAATTATGCAAAGGCGGGAACCTCGATCAGAGAGCCTGATTGGGCAACTGGTGTTCGGTTGGTCATTTTCCGTGGAGGTCTTTATCCGCGATTCGATGGGGTCTCGCTACTTCGGAAGCCAATGTTTTTGGCCGATATTGATTATTCCGACCCACTGCGTTTACTTCGCTGACCGATACAACATGATCCCTATGGTCTGCTTCTTCTACCTCTACCTCGCGTTCACTGCCATGCGACGCGCAGGCGCAAGGATACGCGATCGTTTCGGCGATCCGAACCACTCAAAATACAGTGGCCGATCCTTGCTGGAACGGTTTTTTCCACGAGTTTCTGAGACGACCATCAAGAAGGTCATCGAGCCCATCTTTCTGATCTGTGCTGGTTTGGTCATCGCATTCATTTACCCGCCTCTAGGCTTCTACTTGGTAATTGCAGGCATATGTGTGTGCTTGGCCGCCGTGTCGATGGGCATGCGTTTCAGGCTACGAGTCAGAAACATGAATGATGCCGTTCAAGATCAGTACGAGATTGCCGAGCGTTTTCGGCAACTTCGAGGTTAGTCCTGACTTTTTAAGGAGATCCATAGATGGCAGACGACACCAAAATTGGAGCGGGACATGCTTCCGCCATGTATCGCCAGGGCTCGAGAGTTACGCGGAGTTTCACACCGATTCCAACGTCGCACAGCCGACGGAATATGAATCTAAGGGGACAAGGACTCTGGCGAGGTAGCCGAAAGTCGCCGGGCGGACGATCGAATCTGGAGGAGGAACCGAAGCAGGGTTCCATCCTCGGGCGGAAAGAATGCGGCAGGTGGAGATGGAGCGGACCGGCATGGAAGATCCAAACAAGGATCGAGATCGGGATATTTGAAACCGATTCCCCGGATGACTGCTGAGGCTGCTTCTTTTGCAGATGTTGGTAAATCTTCTGGGCTTCTGGATTAACACGTGATCGCCGTTTGCGTCACCTCGATTGATTCGTTTGGAGTGAACGATGGCAACAGATGTCGTGAACCGACTGTTCGACGCCGAATGTTATCAAGGTTCACCGTTGCTGACGGCCGAGCAATTGGCGATCTGGCTACAGGTTTCGAAACGCGCTTCCTTTGGCGAATATGCGCGGCGAGGAGGCTACCACCGCCTGAAGGCGCGTGCGTCCATTCGGTAAGCGCGCGGCAGACATCGAAACATGGTTGGCACGCGGATGCCCGCCAGTTGCGGAGAAACTCGAATCCTCGTGAAAATGAAAGGAAGTGGACAATGGCCGAATTAGTTGCGTGCCGCCTGTGAACATCCGGTCGCCAGTGGTTGGTGCACATCCGCTGGTAGATGTCCGAAGTGCGGATGTCCCAATCCGGCAGCAAGCGATCTTGCCGTCATACTGGTCTACATCTCTATCGCGTGTTCTCCGTCATCATCTTCTTTGGAGTGATGGAAGCGTGGTACGCGATCTCCGCCAGCTCCTGAGCTTACAGCCGCCACCCATCGTTTTTCCCGAATACCGGCAGAGCAGAAACTATTCAGGAAGATAAACGCCAGCCACGGAAGGGCATTCCGCGAAGAATGGTTCGGGAGTGATCCGCAATGAGCACAGACCATGAGCCGATCCTGATTACAGCGAGGCAGGCGGCGGAATTGCTTTCGATCTCTGAGCGAACTCTTTGGCAGCTCACCAATGATGGCAAAGCTGCTGCGGTCTGCTTCGACGAACGGTACGGTATGACCTGTCGGATCTCCGGCGTTCGTCGCGGCGAGCCGAAGCTTCAATTCGATGAATTAGCCTTCCAAGCCCAGGAATTCACACGATTTCGTTACAATACGTTGGTTCCTTTCAGCCAGGAGTACATTCCCATGGCCAGTATTACGCCAAGCGAACGGGCGGCGAACGATTCAATTTGCTGCTGGAGCATCGCCGCCGGCGATCGATCCGCCTCGGCAAGATGACTCGTGCCGCGACGCTGAGATGTTTAAGTCGAAGGTCGGGGCGCAATTCTGTCGTGGCTAGGTTGTCCGGCTGGTCCTCGACGGCGAGGTTTCGCGTTGGATCGGTTCCTGGATTCCAAGTTGCAGGATCGATTGCCGCAGGACTACTTGAAGCCAAGCACGCCTGCTCGGCGACACGCTACGCCCCTTCCTCGAAGAGTTCCTCAGAAAGCGAATCGATGAAGCCGGCGTCGAAGGAGGTCTGGGGACATTCATCTGCAACTTGATCAATTTTGGAGGAGAGCGTGACTTGTCCGCCGTGACAGAAGGGGACGCCGAGGATTTCAGATCACCTTGCCGGAGAAGAAACTGCGTCCAGTACTATTCACAAGCGGCTACAAGTCGCACGAATGTTCTTTCGATCAGCGCTGAAGCGGAAGTCTACTACGGCGAATCCGTTTGATGAAGTACGGGTGCAAGCGGTCATCGATGAGGAGCAGCACTTCGCCTACGCGCGGAAGTGACGGAGAGGCTGCTCGCGTCTTGCGATCTGAACTGGCGTGTCATCATCTCTCTGGGTCGGTACGGTGGACTTCGCTGTCCGGCGAGGTCCTCTCGCTCCGGTGGAAGGACGTCGACTTGGACGGCGGCCGCACCTTGCTCCGCTCCCCAAGACCGATACCCGGCAAGCGCAACTCGGATGATTCCCATGTTCCCGGAGCTACGTCCGATTCTCATGGAGGCTTTTGAGCTGGCACCCGAGGATGCGGAGCATGTCGTTTCGGGCAACTATCTGAAGTCGTCGAACACAAAATTGGGGTGGAAGAACTGCAAGCTTACGCGGACGCATTTTGACCGGGTCATCAAGCGAGCGGCACCTGCCTTTGGCCGAGGCGTTTCCATGCTCCTTACGGGCCTCTCGTGAGACGGAGCTGGCGAAGGACTTTCCGATCCATGTCGACGCCTGATGGGGAACACACCGCAGATCGCGCTCAAGCATTACCTGCAGGCGATCGACACTGATTTCGAGCGGGCGGTCGCAGCGCGCTGCATTCTCGGTGCACAGAATGCGCAAACTTCGCTGCTGCATAAGGGGCGCAGCAACCTGCCGCGATTCCTCGCGAGGTGTCGTAGAAAAGCACGGCAAAACTCCTTGAGGAATCAGAAGATAATGCCGAGATTGCGGGAATTTCGCGTCGATACGAAAGCGAATGAGCGGACGGAGGGATTCGAACCCTCGGTGACTTTCGCCACGCCGGTTTTCAAGACCGGTGCAATCGGCCGCTCTGCCACCTGTCCGGTTTACGGAAACGAAACACGATGCAAACAGCATCGGTTTCACCTGAAGAGCCGCCAACACTGGCGGCCGGTAGTCAGTGGCCTGTGACCAGTGGCCTGTGACCAGTGGTCGGTAATCGGTTGCCAGTGTCGTCGAGCGGGCGGTTCACCACGAGTTTTATCGTGCCAGCAGTTTACGACGATTTCGTGTGGTCGGCAATTGGGCGTTCGTCCGGGCGCGACTCATGGGCCACGCCGTTGGCCGAGCCGTCACCAAGTCGGTAGTGGGATCGAGCGCGAGGATCTCGGTCACGCTGAATCATTATTTAGGACGTAGCGCCAGCACCAATCTTGGTGGAGGGATCGAGCGCGAGATGGTACTCGCGCGGGGCGAGTGGAGACCGTTGGTTCCGATCGAGCGTGCATCCTGGCCGGTAGCGTTTAGCGAGTTTGGAACAAGTCCTTGGGGATCTCCGCCTCCATGCGAGGACTGTGTGGTACGCCCAGGGAAGCACCCACGATGGCGGCGGCGGCCTGTGGTGTCACCGCGTCGTCACGGATGCCTGGCTTGACGTTCGTTCCGAACACGAGGAGCGGAACGTGCGTGTCGTATTCGTGCGACGTGCCATGCGTCGTACCCGTCAGGTAGGGGATCACGAAGTAATAAGGCTTGGGCACGACCGCGATGTCCCCCCGGCGTTCGGGATGAAAGGATTTGCGAACGCTCAGGAGGAAAGGATCTTTCTCCGCTTCCGGGGCGAAGACTTGTGTATACGTGACGGCGGCCTGGACCCAATCCTGTTCGCGGAGCCATTGGGCCAACTCCTCGACGATGGTCGCGTGATCGAGTCCGAGTTCCTTGACGACCGCGGGCTGGATCGCGAGAGAGGAATTCGCAGCCGAGGCAATCCAATTCACGGGCTTGGGGGTCGGGTGGAGCTTTGCGAGATGTTGATTGGCCCCCTGGATCAAGGCGGCGGGGTTGGGTCGGCCGGAGGGATGACCCTGTTCGCGCGCCACTTCGGGTAAAGGGCATACGCCATGATCGGCGGAAAGCGCGATGAGGTAGTTGCCCACTCCGACGGTTTCGTCGAGTTTGCCGAGCAATTCACTCATCCAGGCGTCGCTGCGGAGCGTGGTGTCGAGCACTTCCTGGGAGTCCGGTCCCCAGGTATGTCCCACGAGGTCATTGGAGGAGAAGCTGATGCAAAGGACGTCGGTGGCGTTGGTTTGTCCAATCTTTTCGCCTTCGATGGCGGACAAGACGAAGCGGATGAGCAAGTCGTTTCCGAACGGGGAATAGGTGAGGGCGTCATAGTATTTGGGGCCTGGCGTTGTGTCGCCGCCGTTCATCGGGTGTGGGAAGGTGGTCCCTTGCGCTTTGCCGGTCCCTTCGCCCGGGTGATTATCGGGTCCTGAAAGCGCCTCGTAATCGAGGTCATCGCGAAACCTGGTCCAGTCCTTGTTGAACCATTGGTCGGCCACATGGCTGGCGTTGAAGGAGCGAACCCAAGCGGGGAGGTCGCTGCGATAGTAGGTCGAAGTGACGAATTCGCCGGTGTCCGTTTCGAACCAATAACAGCCTTCGGGCTTTTTCCCGCCGAGAAGAACGGCGGACCGATCCTTGATGGAAACGGAGAATACGCGGAGGCTCCCTGCGGGAAAATGTTCCCTGGCGTCGTCCCAGACGGTGGGAACAAGGAGTCGCTCGGGGGACGAGGAAGCGACTTCCTTGCCTCCTGGTGCCGGGACCTGGAAATACCGATCGGTCGAGGTCGCGTAGACGTTGTTATTCGATTCCGGTTGATACCAGTCATTGCCGACGATGCCGTGCCGCCAAGGGGCGCAGCCCGTGCTAATGGAGGCGTGTCCCGCAGCGGTCATGGTGATGGCGTAGGGATAGTGACAGCGGTTGAACCAGGCGCCGTCGTCGAGAAGCCGGCGAAATCCATCCTTGCGAAATTGGTTCTGCCAACGCGAGAGATAGTCGCCGCGAAACTGATCGATGACGAGGAGCACGACGAGCTTCGGCCGTTCGGCGGCGTTGGCGGCGAGGTTGGAAAAGAATGGCGTGATGGCCAATAAGATCCATGAATGTTTGCGGAACAACGAAACCTCCCTTGGCGTGTCGCGTCTTGCCTCAATGCTCTCCAAGCGACCAGGCCGCGAACATTACGGCATTACATTGTTAGGGGGCAGGATGCGCGCCGTGCGAGCATGTTTGCCATCCGAAAAACCTGACCCTTGCTTCCCAGCGGGAGAGGGCGTGTAGGTTGCGGCTTCGCCACTTTGGATTTCTCCTGTCCAGTAGCGGGCTCGCCCGTGCCTATTACTCGCAGGATACTCATGCGCGACGGGTTTGTCGACCAATGGATCGAAGTCTTCGTTCAGGAGTGGAAGAAATGAGGACGGATGAAGCAACCGGTGGAGGTCCTGGCTAGTTGATGGGAATCTTCCGCATCTGGAATTGAATGGCGTCTTGCAGGTGCATGAAGGGTCGGTACCGGTTCTGTGGGTTGCCGGAAATGAGCGTGTAGTCTTCATGCGGCGCGAAATGGAAACGAAGTCCAAGGTAGATGGCGTTCGCGCCGGCGCTTTCGAAGTTCATCATGCTCCAACTCACGATGCTGGCCTGCTGGGCGAAGTGGTATGCCATGTACGTGCCGACGTACATGCCGCCGGGAGCCTCGGCCCAACCGAAGAACCCGGTCACGTCGACTTCGCTGGGAAAGCAATGGCGGTAGTAGAAGGCAAAGGTCGTGCTGGCATAGATGTCGAGGGGCGCGTTGGGGCCGATGAGGGTCGAATCGGATTGCATGGGGACGGTAAACCAGAATCCGGTTTCCCGCTGGGGCGCCATTGCGAACGCCAACTGGTTTCGCATCTGGCCCATGTTGGATCGGTGGTCGGAGTCGTAGAGGAAGTCGTACACGGTTCCCCAGCTGATTCGCTGAAAGAGTCCGGGCACGACGCCGGTATCGGGGGGCCAGATGGCTCGGTGGAAGAAACCGCCGGTGAAACGAGCGTAGTTGGTGGTGAGCATGTTCGGCTCGAAGACGCCGCCGATTTGCAGGCCGACCCCCTGTTCCGTCCAGAAGGGGAAACCGAACTGCAGGCCGTTGTACCATCCCCCCTGGCTGTTATCGACGCCGTTGGACTTCATGGCACCGAAAAGGGAATCGAACTCCATCGCGCGAAGGATGGAGTAGGGTGCCTCTTCGGGGAGGCTGTGATACCACGGAAGCTGGTGTTGCGCGAGTGGTCCCGACTGGATGTTGAGGTTCGGGAACGGAGACAACGCGATTTGGCGATTTCCGTCGAGCCCATCGTTCGGATTGGGCAAAGGGGACGCCATGACATCGACGGGGGGAATAAACTCTTGGGAGAGGAGCCCCTCCCCCTCGACTCCTTGAACGCTGGTGATGACGCCGGCTCGACCTCGTCGGCCGATTCCGCTACGGAATCCGCTTCCTGCACCGCCTCCATTAGCATTGCCGGCCGCAGGCCCAACGGATGTGATGGAGGGCGCGCAGGCGCGGCCAGACCTTGGCAATGGAATGTCATCCACGGACAGTGGCGCGTTCGAGCGGTCCACCGGCGGTGGTGTGGCGGGTTCGTTCGCCTGGGCGGCGATCACCCACCATCCACCGGTCATGAGCCCCCAGATAACCCAATGCCGCAACAGCACTCTTTTACCCCAGATTCCCCTGTTTGACTCGGGGCGCGCATTTTCCAGGCATAAAAACGCCTACTCTTGATATCGAAGACTCAGGGGCCGAAAGTTGACAAGAATACCGGTTAGAGAAAGATTGCCGGCTTTCACGGTCCGGAGGGGGGGTGGAAACAAGGATGAGAATTGTCATTGCTCCGGATTCCTTCAAGGAATGTTTGACGTCCCATGAAGTGGCGTCCGCCATAGCCGTTGGGATACGGCGAGTCATGGCGGATGTGGAGGTCGATTTAGTTCCGATGGCGGATGGGGGGCAGGGGACGGTCGATGCTCTCGTGCGCGCCACCAATGGCAGATATTGTGAAGCGGACGTCGTTGGCCCCATGGGAGAGACCGTACGTGCCCGCTACGGTTTATTGGGTGGTGGCAAGACGGCGGTCGTGGAGATGGCGGCGGGTTCGGGCCTGGAACTCGTGCCGCGCGATCGGCGTGATCCGAGGAAAGCACATACTTTTGGAACGGGGCAACTCCTGCTTGCGGCGCTGGCGCAAGGGGTGGATCGGGTCATCCTGGGAATTGGTGGAAGCGCGACCAACGACGGCGGCGCGGGGTTCGCCGAGGCCCTTGGTTATCGACTTCTTGATGAGGACGGTCGGCAGATTTCCCGCGGAGGAGGGGGGCTTGGTTCCCTCTCTCGGATTGAAGTTCCGATGAAACGACCGTGGGAGAATATTCGCATCGATGTCGCGTGCGACGTCACCAACCCGCTGACGGGCCCGACGGGTGCGTCCGCCATCTACGGTCCGCAGAAGGGAGCCACGCCCGACGTCGTGGAATTACTGGACGGCAATCTCCGCCGATTCGCGGAGGTGGTGCACAAGGATCTTGGCAAAGACGTGGATCAAGTTGCCGGCGCGGGGGCCGCGGGTGGGCTGGGAGGTGGGCTGTTGGCGTTCACCGATGCTCGGCTGGTTCGGGGCGTCGAATTGGTGCTGGAGGCCGTCGGCATGCGCGGCGGTTACATGCGGACCTTTGCATCACGGGTGAAGAGTTCGCTCGATCGCTCGAGTCCTTTTGGCAAGACGGCCGTCGGCGTGGCGACGTTGTGCAAGGGCTCGGGGGTTCCCGCGATCGTGCTTGCGGGATCCGTTCAGCCCGAGGCACGCGCGGTTTTGGGTCACGGAGTCACTGCGTACTTTCCCATAACCCAACGGCCGTGCTCTCTCGAAGAAACCATGCAGCATGCGTCGGAGTGGCTCGCGAGCACTGCGGAACAGGTGATGCGGATCATGGAACTCCGAACGATTGCGTAATTGCCCGAGGAGTAATCGCGGGGTTGCCGATGGGCCCGAGCGTTACAACATTGCTTTTCTGATGCTCGATGAAAGGTTTCAACCACTACCTACTGCGCGCGAAGCGCCCACGTTGGCATGACGTTATGGGCTTCCCAAGCAGGTCCGCTCCGTCCATTAAAGCTTCGGCAGCAATGCGGTGAGCTCGGGATGTGGATTGCTGATGACATCGGCGAGAATGAGTTTTCCCCCCATGGCGTCCACGGTTCTTTTGCCGGCGTCAATGGCCGCCTGGACGGCCGCCAGGTCGCCGCGGACCAGAATGGTAACATAGCCGCCGCCGATCTTTTCCTTGCCGACCACGCTGACGTTCGAAGCCTTCAGCATGGCGTCCGTTGCGTGCAAGTTCACCACGAGACCCTGCGTTTCGAGTAACCCCAATGCATCCATCGGTACTTTCTCTCTTTTAAGATCGGGAACCCAAGCGTCAAAAGCACTCATCAGCGGGCTATAGACCGGGGCGGAATCCACGAGGGAATAGGTCTGCGGATCGGCGCTGAGATCGATCGCGACGACGGCGGAAGTCCCCATGGTCTCGGCGACTCTCTTGCCGACATCCGCGACTTCTCTTAGGTCGGCGGGCGCGCCGATGAACTTCAGGCAGACGGTTCCCGCGTCCGTGTTTTCCGCGCCGATCAATCGGACGGCCGTGGACTTGACGCATCGGTCCGCCACGATGAACGCCGGCGAAAAGTGTCCCACTTCCAGAAGGGCAATGCTTGCCAAGTAAACCTCGCTACGTCGAAATCATTCCTCGTGTCACCGTCGCTCGTCAATGTCAGGCCAACGTCACTTCGCGGGATTCGCGAACGTCGGGCGCTCGCGGTCCTTGCCCCCCTGACTTAAGCGTAGCCGCGACGTTGGAGTTCGGCGAGGACGCCTTGCACGATATGATCGATCTCCAGAGTCTCCTTGCCTGCCTTCGTTGGGCATCCACCGATCGGCTCGTTCGTGAAGCCATTCTCCGCGAGCAGGCACTGTAAAGTGTTTCGGACCGCCTCGAGATCTACCTTCTGCGTTGAAGAAAGAGGCTGGCGTCCAACTCCCATGCGGAAGCCACGCAATTCGACGGCTGCGCGGAAGCCCTCGGGGAAATCCGCCGAGTAGATCATGGCGTCGAACAATGTCACCAACCGGTACTGTAGCTCGCGCGCCTCCTCGATCCGGCCTGCGGTCGTCAGGTCGTAGAGTTTGCGCGTGATTTCCGGCACGACTCCCGAAGTGGCGTTCGTTCCGCCGTCGCATCCGACGAGAATCATCGGCATCAACGCTGCGTCCCAGCCGGTGAGAAAACTGAAATCCGCGCGGTGGGGGCGAACTGCCTGGATCATGCGAATCATGTGGGGGATGTCGCCCGAGGAATCCTTGATGGCCACGATTCGTTCGAACCGCGCGCCAAGCGTTCCACCGTCGGTACGTCGATGGGGCTGGCGAACATGGGAATGTTGTAGAGCGTGATGTCGATCGGCGAATGCCGCGCGATTTCCGCGAAGTACGCGTATACCGCCGCGGGACTCAAACGGTAGTAGAAAGGAGATGATCGCGACGGGCGTGCACGCCGAGAGTGTGGTAATACTCGCAAGCCTTGATGGTCTCGGCTGCACTGCTTCCCGCCGCCTCTGCCAGAATTGGGACCTTGTCTCTGGTCTGGTCGGCCATGATGGCGACGATGGCCGACGCTCCTCCGCGGTGAAGCGAAGAAACTCGCCCGTCGAACCGTTCGGATATAGGCCGTACTCCCCGGTCAATCAACCAATCGGTGTAACGGCGAAGTTCCCTTCGTCGATCCGGGAGTTCCCGTCCAGGGGAACGATGTTGGCGTGAAAATGCCTTGAAGTCGACCCGACGAAGCCATGGAACCTCTTAAGCAAGCCACCCGTTAGGTTCCCCTGGAAACCTGGCGGGATGGCGGTCACCGTCTGGCGTTTGGTTGCCGATAGTTTACCCCTCCGTTCCACGAACCTTGGTGAAACTGGGTAATTTCCGTCAAGTTTTTTCATCTTGATGGGAAGGGGGAATGTCCCGGAATCGATTTTGCGGGCACTTTGGGGAGGGAGGAGCCGAACGCCGAATCGCGAGATAGTGGCTTGTTCACGTCGTGGGAGCGCGCCCCGGAAGGATAAAACGGTCCCTGATTGCCGGAATCCCCTTCCACGGAATGGGCAAGTGCCGTATAGGTCAGTGCTCCTGACGCACGAGGAAGTCCGGAACAGATAGGGACGTGACCTGATTCGATCGATGGATCGCGTCAGATACCGCGAAAGGAATCGCAACAGCCATGATGGTCGCGCGTTCAATCTCCCCTCTGGCCCGTGCGGTTCTTGTCGCCGCTGCTTATGGCCGGCCTCCTCAGGGCGGTTGCGGACAGATGCGGCAATCGACGGTATAAACGCCGCCACCACCGAAACAAGATCCAGAACTCTGGACTGATTCGGCTCGTCCGGCCCGCAGAACGCTCCGCGACCCGCGAGCCAAAACGTTCAGACGGCAACGTGCCCGCGGCATCAGTACCCATTAACTTCCCAAAAACGGAGCGGCTTCTTCGCAGCCCGTTCCGACGAATCTCATTCAACAGACCGAGCACCTATCGACCTCTCAAACCGCCGACCAGATGACAATCGTGACGAGCCTAAACCTTAACGCGGATTTGCCCGCTCCCCGTCGTATTCTCGACCCCGCCGTCACGGGGACCACGGTTCCACCCGCCGATGCCTCGCCTGGGACTCAAGAAACCGCGCCGCCGGCACAGGGGAATAGTTCCCTAACCCCCACGAATTTACAGAATCCCGCGGAAAACCTGGCCTTTACCCGGCAAATCGTCGCTAAGTCCACGCAGTTTTATCAAGAGAATCCGAAGTTTACCTGCCGGCTGACGCGTCGTGAACGGGTCAATGGTAAGCTCATGCCGCGCGAACTGATGGTGATGAGCTTTCGACTTGAGCCAAGGAGCGTTTACTACAAGTGGCTCGATGAAACCAATGCTGGGAGAGAGCTGGTCTACGTTGACGGCCAGAACGATGGCAAGATCATCACGTTGGGAGGCCGAGGTGACTTCCTCATGACCGGCAAGCGGGTCAAAGTGGACCCGACGGGCATCCTAGCGCGCAACAACGGCCGGTATCCGATCACGGAATCCGGAATGGATCGAATGATGGCTCGTCTCGGGGGGCAATTGGACGACTTGGCGCAGGGAAACCAATCCCATGGGGAAATTCGCTATATGGGAGTCGCTTCGCGGCCGGAATACGCGGAGCCTTTGGATTACATCGTCCACTACATTCCTCCTAAGGCGGATAAGGCGTTTCCGATCGGCGGCGTCCGCCATTGGTATTTCGATCGGAAAACCGCACGTCTGGTGCTGATGCATGCCGACGACTCCCGGGGCGAGTTCCTGGAGTACTATCTGTTTGACCGATTTCTCCCCAATCCGGCATTGGAGAATCAGGATTTCGACCCCGATTACCTCTGGCCCAAGGACAAGCGGGCGGCGGCCAGCCCCGCTCGCCTTCCTGGCTCCACGTTGGTGGCCAGCCCATCGAGTCTGCCAAATTGGCGTTCCCTTTCCATTGCTCGCCTATAGTGGCAGGTTGAGCACTCCAGCTGCCCGACATGGGTGGTAACCATTCGTTCCTGGTCAGTGTTTAATTTGATTGAAGATGCGTTGTTTGGCCGGGAAACGCGTTGAGTATGGTCGTCGGCACGGCTTTTGCAAAACGCGAGTGGCTGCAGAGGATTGTTTTTTGGGAGGTTCGGTCGACGCTCGAAGCGACGAGGATGCCGGAGTGGCTCGCGAAGCGGGATATTACTCGATTTTGATCGCGGACGACGATTCGACGCATCGGGCGACGCTGCGCGACATTTTCGAACCGCGAGGCTACCGGACGTTGCTGGCGTGCAACGGTCGCGAAGTCATCGACATCGTCGAGGCCGAGCCGGTCCATTGTTTGCTCCTCGACATGCACATGCCGGAACTCGATGGTCTGGAGACTCTCCGAATTCTTCGGCAGATTCAAGCGAGCCTGCCCGCCATCATGTTGACCGCGGACAATAGCTAGCGGTTGATGCAGCAGACGCTCTCCTTGCATGTGTTTACCGTGCTGATCAAGCCCGTCAGCCGGGATCGTGACGACCTCGGTGCAGCGCACGCGCAGCGGGTTATCGCGAGGGTGAGCATGGCCTCTCCCTTGAGCGATCCATACAAGGAAAAGTCTTGGCGCGTTCGCGAGAAAGCGGCGACCGCCGGGCTTTCGAACGAAACCTCGTAAATTCATTGGGACAACGCAACTTTTAGGAGGAACCACCGTGGCAACGAAGATTGTGCCGCTCAACGAAAAGATCCTGGTCAAGCGCATTAGGCTTGGACAGCAAGACCGCTGGCGGCATTCTCCTTCCCGACAACGCCAAGGAAAAAACCTCGCGAAGGGAAGGTCATCGAAAAGCGGGGAACGGCAAGTTGCTCGAAGGGGCAAGCGTTCCCAGTTTCAAGTCAAGGCGGGGAACCGCGTTCTCTTCACGAGCTACGCCGGTTCGGAAGTCGAAGTCGACGGCGAAGAGTACCTCATCATGACCGAGGACGACATTCTCGCGGTCGTCGACTAAGCAGCGACTCGCGATGGGATTCTTCGATCGCGCCGGGTGTCCTCCGTGACCCCCGGCGTTTTTGATTTCTCGGGCCCCGGGGTTCGGGGACGGGACTCGACGATTCCGCATCAACCTGTTGGCCGGGCGACCCCTTGAAGCCGAAGCCCAGGTCCTTATACTCATAGTTTGAAAATGGCGGAAGTACGCCGCTTCTACTCCCGCGGCTGACCTGGAGGTTGGATCGAGTTTATGGCCGACGTACCCCTGATCAACGTGACCGCGCTTACTCCCTGGAACGCCGAAGACATGGATGCCGGCGTGGTTCAGCAGCTTCGCACGGCAGCTGCAGAATCCCCCGGCAATACACCACGCTTCGCGAGGCCGCCAACAAGCTCGAGGAATATCTCGAGAAGGGGAGGATCCCGCGAAGGTACAACTCAAGCTCGGTGTCGCTTCCTATTTCCTCGGCAAGATCAGACGCGCCCCACCGAAATCTCGCCCAGGCGAAGACGCCGCTGGGGCAATTCTATTACGGCTTGTCCCTCACGGAACAAAGCAAGTACGAAGATACCATAAAAAAGGCACTCACAGGCGCGAGCAAGGCCGGATACGCAGCCAGCGAAGTGGCGCTGCACAAAGCAGCTGCCCTCCGTGGATTGGGTAAGTACGAAGAATCGCTTGAGACCCTTCGCTCGCTCGAAAGCTACGTGCACAAGTCCGCCGAGTACCTTTATCAGTATGGCGCGGTACTCAACGCGACGGGAGACGTCGAAGCGTCGATCCCGTATTTCGAGCAAGCGGTCGCCGCCGATCCCCGGCATGCGGGTGCCTTGTTCCAGCTGGCTTATCACAACGACATGAACGGTAATGACGACGAGGCCATCGGCCTTTACGAGCGTTGCCTGCAACTGCCCCCGCGCGAGGTGGGAACGCTCATCAATCTTGGCATTCATGCGAAGACGCGGAACGTTATGACAAGGCCGCGTTCTGCTATGACCAGGTGCTCCGCACCTATCCAAACCATGGCCGTGCCCGTTTGTTTTACCGCGACGCCAGCGTCCACCAGCCAGCTCTACGATGAAGACGCCGAACGCCGTAGCGATCGTTACAATGCCGTGCTCGACATTCCAGTCACCGATTTCGAGCTATCGGTCACGGCCGCAATTGCCTCAAAAAGATAGACGTCGCAATCTCGGCAGCCTGACCCGGTGCACCGAGCAGCAGTTGCTCGCCGGTAAATTTTGGCGAAACGTCGCTGCAAGAGATCAAGGTCATGCTCACCATGAAGGGGCTTCGACTCGGCCAGGCCCTCGAACAGACGAGCAAGCGACCACACGCTTCCTTCAACCCGGATGAATACAGCCCTCAGGAGCAGGCGCTCTTCAACAAGCCGGTGAGCGAGCTCAACCTTTCGGTTCGGTCGCGCAGGTGCATGAATCGGCTTGGCATCGCGACCATCGGCGATCTGATCGCCCACACCGGCGACGAGCTGCTCGAATGCAAGATTTTCGGCGTCACCTCGCTCGTCGAGGTCCGCGATAAACTCCAAGGCACTAGGTCTCAAGCTTCGAGGCGACTGATCGAGCTGGCCGCCTAAAGTACCCTTCGATTTCCACCACGAACACCCTCTTCCCATTCGGACGAGGGTGTTTTTTTCGAATTAAATGATGTGCCCTAATCCTTTTTCTCCTTCATCAACCTGGGCGAAGGGCGTGGGTGTATTGAAAATGTCCTAACTGGAAATCTTCCCGCCACGCGATCACGACCTGCTGGAAAATCTCCATTCCCCAATGCCTCGCCACGCAAGCCTTACCCTATCGTTCCCGTCGAAACCATTTCCTCGGCTTGCGTTTTCTTGAATGGATCCGTCCAAGTAACATTCATCGGCGCGGCAGTTGCATTATCCTTTCGAATCCAAATCTCCGTGCAAGATCTCGACTCCTGCGTCGAGTCATCAAGCATTTCTTCCCAGGAGGTACCATGAAGCTCATTTGTGGACGAATGGTGACGAGGAAATCAGTGAGGCATAGCGCTTATCGAGGTCGCAGTCATCGTTTTCTCATAGTCCTCCTCGGGTTCCGCTTGTGTTGCCGAGCCTGGTGGTATCGCGCGGCGATTCGCGGAAGTCGCGATGCAGGAATAATCTTCGCAACATTGGCGTTGCGATGATCGACTACGTCGACTGCCATGGTTACTTTCCCGCGAGTGGCGGCGTGGGAACCTCCGCGGGGAAGAACCTGGAAAGGAGCTTGCGGATCCCATTGCCATGAGAGGTTCTCCGCGTTTTGGCCAGAGTGCGACGGCCGAGGAAAAAGGTATGGCTGGGTTTATGAGATTCTCGCAAGGATCGATCGATCGGACGTCAAGGAAGTCATGGATGCCGAGGATATGCCCGCCAATGCCAATGAAGGGGATTCGAAGCCGATGCACGAATCACGAACGGCGGCGACGCGCCGCGGTTCCGCGACATCCACGTATATTCGCTTGCTTGTGTGTCCTTCCGATGACACCTGCAAACCAGACCAAGGGAACCTTAGTTATGTGGTTAACGGCGGGCTTTCGCCACGGACTGATCTTTGGCCCGACTATTCCGACGTCGATTCAATGCTTCCCGATTCAGGGGCAATCAAGGACGCGGCACCGATGCGGTCTTTTCTTCTTTGCCACGAATGAGCAGGAAAAGCGACATGGCTATAAGACCGTCAAGGATGGCCATTCGCCGCCGTCATGATGTCGGAAAACATTCACGTGGAGTTGCTCAAGCTCAGCGCGGCCGTTCCTCGGCGGACAATCGATCGTCGAGGAGCTCAATTGGTCTTGCCCACACCCCGCGAGCACGTCATTTTTCCTACAAACGCCGCTCAATTCCGAAAGCCGACGTGGACGAGTTTTATTGCCCGGATTGTCTCCCAAGGAATGGCGCTTTGCGGCAGCGAACACGCGTGGAAACGATTCGGGAGGATTAACGGCAATATCTCGCCAGGTCGCGAATCGAGATTTCCCTATCCCACCAGCCTTCATCAAGGAGGCGTTCATGTCCTCATGGTCGATGGTGGCGTGACGTTTGTCGACGAATCGATAGATGGTGCCGTCTGGGCCGCGATGGTGACGCCCGATTGGGAAGGAGAAAGGCCCGCGAACCCATGACCGATTCTTCAAGGTTCTCGCGGTGCTTTCATGGAATCTTTGCTGAAGGGACTGTAAATGCCATGAAGATGTCACTCATGAGCATGCTCCCATTTCGGCATACATCACGAGTAGTCATGGAGCGTCAGAAAAGCAATGCGGTATTTCCCCGGCTTGGTCGCTTGGAGAGCCTTGGCGCGAAGCGCGCCGGACCCCGGCATTACTCATCTGGGCGGCGATAATGGGTCGGTCGGTTCTCCGTGATTCCTTCATCCCTTGCCGGTCAATCGCCGTAAGAGTGGTGTTTCGAAATAACGGTAGGAAATGGTGGAAACGAGGAGGCTAAGCGCGAAAGCAACGACGCCGAAGGGGAGCCAATAGGTTTGTGGAGCCAGGCCGCCTAGCTCAAATGTCCTCGCGGTCAGTTTAAGACAGGGGAGATGGTAGATGTACACCCCGAAGGAAATGACCCCCAGTAGTCGAACGGCCGGCTGGTCCAGGATTCGTCGGGACCAGCGGCCGAGTGGGGCCGCGAGAAGGACGGCGACGAGTAGGAGTGGAACGAAAGGATAGTTGTATCGGCCATGCGGGAGCTCGAAGACGGCGTCCAACGGAGTCGCTAGCAACAGTAAAGTTACCGCCAGGCCTCCGAAAGTGACCAGGTCCGCGGATCTTTGCCAACGTTCGGACCGCGCGCGCGGGTGGGTCGAAAGCGGAAGCCAGAGATGGCCGGCGGCGATGCCGAACAGGAAGATCGGGAGGTGTGCCACGATCGACCGGGAGAGCACGTTGCCGTCCGGCCGAAGGATGTCGGGATTGATGGCCCAAGGCGCGGTCGCGTTTGCCAGTGTCATGAGGCTGGCATGGATAAGATAAACGGCAAAGCTCGCGACAAAAAGGAGAACGCACGCGTCCCGCTGCCGATGGCGGAACGAGTACAGAAAGAGCAAGGCGAGCGGCATGAGCGCGTAAAACTGGGCCTGAATGCCGAGCGTCCAGAAAGGCATGTTGATGCCGTAAAACGTGTATTCGAAAAGGTTGTGCAGAAAGAGGTAGTGGACTGCCGAATCGAAAAGGTCCTTGAATCCTCGGAAATGCAATGTCGCGAGGACGAGTATGGTCAAGCAAAGCAGGTACGGGGGCGCGATGCGCACGGTCCTGCGCCACGCGTAGGTCTTCCAGCGGTCATTGCCGACTGGCCGAAGAGGCGACTTCCACGCGGGGAGCGAGAGTAGAAATCCACTCAGCAGAAAGAAGAGGCAGACGCCGGTATGTCCGTTGGCGAAGAGCCGCTCGAGGTTGATGCCCGCGTAGGTGCCGCGCAGTTGAGTGATCTGTTGAAAGTGAACGCCAAAGACCGCGATGCAGGCAAGAGCGCGCAGTCCGAAGAGAGACGCGATTTCGGACTCCGCCGAGGCCGGAGACGCCGGCCGCGTCGTCCTGGCCGTTTGCCACGCTCGACGCGTTGAGGTCGCATCTCCTTGCTTGGGCAGCGGGCTAACGTCTTCGGGTCGGCTCGGGGGGACATAAATCACTCGGTCCGACTGGCGCGAGAAGTCCCGCGCTGGTTCCGGTGCTGTCAGTAGCATGGCAGTCGCCGCAAGTCCTATAACCGCCGCTCCGCCCGTAAGTAGAAAGTCCGTCAAATCGAAGATCTTCTCGGGCAGGAAGAGCTGTCCCAGTTCGATCCCGCCGGCAATCAGCATGGCGAACAAGCCGAAACCGATCAGATACATGGGACGCGGCTTTCCCTTGATTCCACGGCAAGCCCAGGCGAGAAACGCTCCCAAAGGGGCGAACCAAAGCCCTTTGCGGAGCACTTGCATCATGGCGTTGGTGTCGTTGCCCGCGTAAAGGACTTGAAACGGGACGCGAAGGAACTCCTTGATCCTCGGTTTGACGAAGTCGGCGTCGGAGTGGAAATTCAAGGATGCCAGAAAAAGACGGCAATCACCGCAGCATAGGCCGACGCCAGCAAGATCCATCGGACATCGGCCAAAGTTAACGCTCGCGTGGATATTTTCCGGGGCTTGGCCTCCCCGCGCCAATATTGCAGGATAAACGCGCTGGCGAGGATGACGCCGGCCGCGCTTCGTCGGTACATCCGTTGCGTCGGAATGCCGGCTGAAAATGGCTCCGGCCCGATCCTAAATCACCACCACCATCGCGATGCCAAACAGGACGCCGTTTGCGAGCGGTCGCTTGCTTCAGCGAATCGTGACGAGCGACGCCCACATCCCCACGGGCAAAGAATCAGGATTTCAATTAGGCTGTCGTAAAGAATTTTGAGATGACTCTCGATTCCGTCCATGGAGGAACCAAGACCATGCGGCCGAGCTTGTACCATTTTTCGTGAAGCTCCTCGGGCCGAATGGTGACGTCGAACGGCAGAAGGAATAGAGGACGAGGCAAACCACGCAAGCCTGCAACAGCCATTCGTATCTCTTGTCCCCAGCCGTCGTCTGAGTGAAGCGGCGCATCCATGCGGTCAATTGATCGCTAATGCCGCCCAGATTCCGATGCCGATCAAGGCTCCGGTCAGTTCCGCCAAGAGATCATTGATCGAGACGGTGCATGAGGGAATGAAACTAGGTGAACTCGATCCCCAGGCTCAGGGCCACGCACCCCAACCAGATTCCGAGGAGTACGCCGGCATGCCAAGTATGCCACCGCCGATCGACGAGGAAGACGGCAGACCAAAAGCCAAGCGGGACGAAAAGCGGCACGTTCGCGACGAAAGTCGCTTCTCGATTGGATCCCAAGTTGCGGATAGCGGATCTCGCGAAAACGATGCAATGCCTCGTCGAGGGTATGGACTTTATCTCGGGGGCCGGCGAGCGTAAAGGGCGAGCAAGGATGCCGCAGCGGCCAGGAGCAAATAGTGCCGCGATTGAGGCGGGTTCGATCCGCACGCAGCACGCCTGCCGCGCCGATGAGAACGTGGTGTCCGCCTCTCGTCGAACTCTCGCCTTCGAGGCAGGGTTCGATTCCAGCAGGCGTTCCCAGCCTGGCACTGGGACTCCGACGCTCGAGCGAGACCGGACGCCGAGGCAATAGCGATGCTCTCGGCCGAGCAAGAGATAGGCAACGCCAAGGTTTGCAAGGGATGGCAAAGGACATCACGGTAAATGCGATGAGCGAACTGGCTAGTGCCGCAGCGAACCGCGAAGTCCGCGGGGAGGAAGTTCGAGTGAGTCGCCAGAGGAAAAAGCCGCGCTGGTTATTACCCGACGTACAGGACGAAGCCGGCCAATCCGTCTCGGCGAGCATCTGGAGGAACATTGTGCGCATCACATGCCCAGTTCGGAGGAAAACTTCGCGGCTGCCTCGGGATAATTTCCCCGATCACGCCGAATACAGGGTGTTCGCGAAGAGGTGAAGGAAACGTTCCAGAGATCGAGCCGTTCTTGCGCGTCAGGTTTCTGATCCTACCTGCCAAATTCGCGTGAACCGACCGCCATAATCCGTCGACAGGAACGCTGCAACCGACGGCCAAGATCCAAACCACCCGCAGGAGCGGTAAGGTTGCATGGCAGGCGTCAAAGACAAAGAGCCATGAGCCACGCGGCCGTGGCAAGAGCCGCCGCCCGATTATGCGTCATCGATAAGTGCGAGAATCCGGGGATGTTGCCAGCGCTACGGACATGATCCGGGCAATGGCGGCAATGCGCTGATGATCAAGCCGACGGCAATCAAAGAGGGCGACGTGACGCATAACGTGGAGATTTCGTCACCTTATATCGAGCCACGGAAGAAGATGAGTCGGGCGAAGCAGGCTGGCGAGGAGGAACGTGGTGACGAGAATGGCGGCGGAACGCGCGCGATAAAGCACCTGAGAAGCGAACACGAACAACGGCGCATTAGCCGAAGCGGAAAAGCGATAAATTATCATGGTAGGCATGACCGGCCCCAAGGCTACCCCGATCGAAACCAAACTCAGACGACGAGCAAGCCAAACCATGCGCTCGTTCGTTCAACGCCAAAAGTCGGACCTGGAGACGCGCGCAGCAAAACGCCAAGGGCAAAGAAGTCCACAGGCAGCGGAGAGCCAATGTAGCTGGATCCGTTCCATTCCGGGCGTCAATGGAGTGTTGCCGGGCCAGCCGCTGAATTAGCACGACGATTCCCGCCAGACCCAACGCGGGTTCCGCGATTGTTGCCAACAGCAAGGTAAAGCCCAATAAGGTGAGAAGCGTGGAGCCAAGACTCGGGGCACCCCTGGCCCAAGGCTCGTGAGACGCGAGCCCTCGGAGATGCCACGAACGGACCACAGGAATGCAGCAGGGTGGCCGATCCTTGTATTCCCAGGCGAAGATCGCCGTGGAAGAAGTTTGTTTCTGATTGCTAGGCGTGTTTCGCTGACCTGCTTGTTGAATCGCCCAAGTTCCCGCGCCGAACGAGCGTGACGAGAGCGAAACCGGCGAGAAGTAGCGGCGAAATCCCGCGAAAACCTGACGGATGGAGGAGTCCGTGAGAAACGCGCGGGTTCCAAGAGCGTTGCCAGGGCGTTCGATCTGGGCTGGGTTCGAGGAATCTCGAAGACGCTGGCATTACGTGGACCTGGGGTTGACCGAGCGCGCTTGGATGGGTTTTCCCTCGGATCGGTGACGATAAGTTGTGCGTTTCCGGTGGCGTTGACCAGCAAGGCGGCCTGCCCGACCCTCTTTGGCGGCGACCGCGATTTGCGACCCGCCGTCGAACGTAGAACCGGGCTGGGGCCAAGGTGGGTCGTTCGCCCCGGACGAGAACGCTTCCACCGTCAGGGCGTATCATCGCGGGTCCGGATTGGCCATTGGAGCTGATGACGGCGATTTGCGCTTGGCCGTTTTGAAGCTGCATCATTGGCCCGGTCGCCCGTCCGGCCCGCTTGACGGCAATCCCCATGTCCCCGTGGAAGAGGACGGCCAGGGACGCGCGCACTGCCGTCCTTGCCTCGAACAACGGCCTCGGCGATGCCCTGACGATCCGTTCTCAAAGGCGGACAAACGGCTCCGTTGGCTCGATACCCCGACTTCCGTTTCCCCTTCCGCGGTAACCACCAGGCGCGCGCTGTCGCCTTCCTTGCCGGACAGATCGCAGCTCAGTAGCCCTTGAGGGCTGATGCCGAACACTCCTTGTTTTCGTTGGGGCCGGACACGATCAATTCGGCGCTCCGTCGGCATGCCCGTCTACCGTGACGAATTCCCGCCAGGATAGCGGAGGACGACTTCGTCCCCTCTTGGCCCGCCGACATCATGAGTGCGGGCTCTCCTGTGGACCGCGGAATACGAGGATGGGCTGTCGTCCGCCTCCAGTTGCAGTTCCAGCCGCGTGCGCATACGCGGTCCTTGAGCGTGAGCCCCGGCGTGGCCTTCTTCTCATCCTGTTGTTTTGCTTGAGGTTCCGTAAGAGTGGCGTTGAACAAAGGAATGCCGGTGGGGAGAAAAGCGGCGGGCCGGCGAGCCAAGGAAGTCACGTAAACAGATTCGCTCTGCAAAGTGCATTCGTTACCCCATGGAAAACCCCGAAAAGTTCCTTGTCGAGGATGGACGTAGTGCTTGCCGAGGTAACAGACGGTCAGTGCAAACTGAAAGGCGCGAGGCCGCCACCGATTCAAGTCGGTCGCCGTGGTCACCCCTGCCTTGGCCATGCGCATTCGACCAGCGATATGGTGAATCGTTCCGCGTGAAATCGGCTTTCCGCGAAGCACGGAGGTAACAGAAAACGGAGGAGCAAAAAAAGAGATCATCTCGCCGATGGGGAAGATGGGAGAATGGTCCTGGCAGACCGCTCCGAAGCCTCGGAACCTTCACCCAACCGAGCTTTCGCGGGTACTTCGCTCGCTCGCCAGGGCCCACAGTTTCCCTGCGTTTTCACCGCATCCTGGAAACCACTCCTTGGCCGCTCCACGAAAGCCCTCGGAACGCTACCCAGCGAGCTTTCGCGAATTGCCGCTCGCTCGCCGGAGCCCTGGTTCCTGCGTTTTCTACGCTCCCACGGCCATAGATTACCACTTAGTCCACGCTTGCCGCGATCACCTGCGGGGAGGCCAGCCGAGGAAGATAGTGGGTAGACGAACACGTTGAGCAGTTCGACTTGGGAGTGAAGGCTACTATTAGGGTCTCGCTAGTGAAAGGGACGCTGGACACTCTCGGCCAAGGTGATTCTGGGAGAAGCCCCCACCAGGAGTAAGGCGTGAGCCTTACCGACTCCATGCCACAGTCGACAAGCCCTTTCCTGAGAACGTGGCAAGCCGCCTGCAGAGGCCGCGAAGGCGCTCACCGCGGCTGGTTCAAGTTGCACGCGCTGCAAAGTGCAACGCCGAAAATCATTTCCACCGACGTTGGCAAAATACTCTCGGAAGTAACCGGTTCGATCACCTTCACCTTCAATTCCGAGAAGGGAAACTGCAGGTTTTCGAGATCAGTGGACCGGCGACGCGACGATAAACGTCTTCGGGGACGGTACGTCACAGCTGCTCAATCTGCGGCTGTCGAACCTTTTCCACTGAGTCTGCGGGCACCCTCGAGATCAACGGCTACGGCCGCTATGAGGTGGATGGATTTCGTACACCTACGAAAGGCGACACTTACCGCGCTTTACGCCACTGTCGGCACGTTCGTCTGGCCGATAGTCCTGCACCGCGTGGGAGAGGTGGTCGAGGACCCCGGCTTTGGTACCTGCGTCAGTTCTGACGGGCCAGTTGCCGTTCGGAACAAAAGTGTTGCGGTCGTTGTCGAGGTGCTGTTGCGGCTTCGGCCTTTTGGATTCGCGGAGGAAGTGTCCAACATCGCCGAGGAGATCGATAATTCGCGTGCGATAGCCCCGTTGCGTGGTTGGGTGACGACCATCGACGGCATGAACAAAGTGCACACCTCCTCGTTTAGGAGGGGGAATTTGGGGCGTTCAATACGCGACGTTTCCAATCCTCCACCACACATAAGGCGGTGGCGGTGGCAGAGGCAGAGCGGTGGAGGGGAACCACCACCTTCACGTCAAACAATCCTGGGCCGGAGGATGATGGCGATCCCACGACGGGGGATCGGCCCGCCGATCAACTGGGGGCCGGCATCGGGAGATCCTACCCAAGGGGATCCGACCAACGGTGACCCACGAACGGGGATCCGAGCACGGGAGATCGACGTCGGGAGATCCGACCATTGGCGATCCGCAAGGAGATCGACTGCTGGGGGGATCCCCGGTGACGATGATCCCACGGATGGGGATCGACCCAAGGGGATCCACGGGTGGAGATCCCAATGGCACGCTGGTTCCAGGCCGGGCTCGATCGTGGTCTGGTCCACGCTCGCGGTTGGCTTCGTATTGGCTCGTCGTCGACGGCTGGTTTTGTAGCCATCCCTTGGCGGGCAACCCAACGATGGTGATCGGGAACGTTCCTCGAGGAGGCGTTTTCGCGGAGAACCGCAAAATCATAAGAAGGAGGAGGTAGGCGAGGCGAACGTACGAGGAGACCGGTCGATGGATTCGGATACCGCGTTGGTTCTGCAAGGAGGTGGTGCCCTCGGCGCGTACGAAGTCGGCGTGGTGAGCGTCTCCATGAGGACTCCGATTTTCAGCCACGCCTGATTGCCGGCGTGTCGATTAGCGCGATAAATGGCAGTTCTAATCGCAGCACGCGAAAATCCGCTCGAAACACTCGAACTTTGGCGAACGTTCTCCGTCGCTCAGTCCCTTTCATCCTGGCTGGCTAACCCGTTTTGCCGGCCGCATTTCGGCGTTTACGGCCTACCGAAGATGCGCGAAGACTTTTGGAACATGAAGCTGGACCGGCTTTTACGATATCCGCCCGGCTTCGGCCCTTGCTCGAGGAGAGGCTGATCGACTTCGACAGGTTATATCGCTGCAATCCACGACTCATCGTGACGGCGACCGACATCAAGCGGGGCAAAATTGACGTTTTTGACGGTGACGTCGAACCGATTACGCCCGAGCACCTTTTCGCCAGCGGCAGCTTTCCCCCTCCTTTCCCCGTTCGACTCCATGGAACGGAATATTGGGACGGCGGCATCATGGACAACGCACCGCTCGCCCCCGTGATCGATCGCTTGATCGAATATCCGGGGGAACGGAAACGGATTCTCGCCGTCGAACTCTTTCCCATCGAAGGGGACGCGCCGAACAACATGCTCGAAGTCTTCGATCGCATGTTCGAGATCATCTTCCTCAATCGCCTGCATTTCGATCACCGGGAACTCGAGAAGATCAATCAATTCGTCGCCGTCGTCGAAGCGATGGATCGCGAGCTTCCGGCGCACTCGGCGATTCGAGAAATGCCGGGCTTCCGACGCCTGAAACGTTATCGATTGATTCATGACGCCATCTTCATCCAAAATCGTGATCCGGAAGTGGTGTTCGGTCCGTTCGATTTCTCCATGCCCACGATCGAACGTCGCATGGAGGCGGGCTATCGAGACGCCGACCTGACATTGGCTCGACGCGCGGAGCCGTTGCCGCTGACGTCGTGACGCTTGGCGAATGATTCGTCTTGGTTTTTCGATGGCTTTGAGATTTGGTAGAGGCGAGTGAATGCAGCAGCCTGCAATAGCGAGGATTCTTGAGGTCGGGGGCGAGGTCATCGTTGATGACCGGGCGGAGGGAGGTCCGGCCCTCGAGATCCGTCTTGCGGGACCCAAGGTCGATGACGCGCTTCTCAAACAAGTATCGGAGCTCAAGTCCCTTCGTGGACTTGGCCTGTCACAGACGAGCATCACGGATGCGGGCCTTTGTCATTTAAAGAATCTTCCGGGGCTCCGTTCGCTGGGATTGAGCCACGCGGCGGTGACTGACCGCGGTCTCCAGACCTTGGCGTCTCTCCACCTGCTCGAAGCCTTGGCCTTGATCGGAACGTCAATTACCGACGAGGGACTGAAGTCGGTGGTTCGATTAAGCGAACTGCGCATGCTTCACCTGGGGAACACGCGCATCACCGGGTCCGGCTTGAAAGGATTGTGCCAACTAAAGAAGCTCGAGTGGATCGACTTGACCGAAACCGACGTCAATGACGCGGCCATCGAGCATCTCGCGGGCCTTTGCCAATTGCGCACGCTGGCGCTGGGGGAAACCTTGATCCAAGGGACGTCGCTGAAGCATCTCGAGGGGATGAAATGCTTGCAGGAGCTATCGCTCGAAGATTGCGAAATAGGTGACGACGATCTTGCGCCTCTGGCTTGCTTGACTTCGTTATCTAATTTGGATCTGTGTGGAACGCAGATCACCAACGACGGGCTTGCACTGCTAACGCCGCTAAAGGAACTTCGCGAGCTGTATTTGAGTGGCACGCGGGTCACCAACAGTGGTTTGAAGGTGTTGGCCTCTTTTAAACGACTGCGCACGCTTGGTCTCGTGGGGACGGAGATCACGGACGCGGGGCTCGGAATCCTTGCGCGCATGAAGACCTTGGAGCAAATACACCTGGGGCACGCGCAGGTGACGGAAGACGGCGTGGGAAAACTGCGCAAGGCGCTGCCGAACGCGACCGTGAACCGTTAAACTGTTGAATCGACGACGAGGTTTTGAACAGCCTTTTCCCCCCGCCCGCATGGATACCCCTACCGCTCCCTCCCGGGATTGGATTTGGGGTTTCGTTCCCTCCCGCCGGTAGAGGGCTAGGGTGAGGGGTCTCGTTCCCTCAGCTGCGAACCCGCGACGCTACCCCAGCGCGGAAACCTTGACGATCCCGTGAGTTTCGCCTCGAGTTTGGAGAGGATGACAAATATGGTGAATCGAAAGACTTTTACATTGCTTGCGTCCCTCTGGGTCGGAGTTTGTACGGGCGTTGCCACCGCGGGGAATTGGCCTCGGTTTCGCGGCCCGGAAGGGACGGGGCATTCGAGCGAGACCGGCGTTCCGGTGAGTTGGAAGTTGGAGGACGTGGTTTGGCGGACGCCGCTACCCGGACTTGGGCAGTCGTCGCCGATCGTTTGGGAAAACCGCATCTATTTGACCGCGGCCCTCGATGGAGGCAAGGAGCGAGTGGTCCTCGCCGTCGATCGTCAATCGGGCAAGATACTTTGGCAACGAACCTTCAAGACCGGGGACCCCGGACCCACGCATTCGATGAACCCGCATGCCTCCTCCACCTGTGTCACGGATGGTGAACGAGTGTATTCATTCTTCGGCAATGGTGGCTTCCATGCCCACGACATCGAGGGGAATCACCTCTGGTCGCGAACGGACTTGGGGGAGTTTTTGAGCATTTGGAGTACCGCGGCGTCTCCGATTCTTCACAAGGACCTCGCGATCGTTTGCTGCGATCAGGACGCCGTGCTTGAGAAAGAGCAACATGTAGAGCTCCCTTCCAAGGCGTACATCCTTGCCGTCGACAAGCGGACGGGAAAGACGGTCTGGAAAACCACGCGCTTCGGCTCGCGCGGCTGGAGCACTCCGGTACCCCTTACGACGCCGATGGGAACCGTCGAATTGGTCGTCAATGGTCCCGGAGGAGTATTTGCCTACGATGCCGACACGGGCAAGCTGCGTTGGCAATGTGATCGAGAAACGTTGTTCGGCGAGCCCACGGTCGCATATGACGAAAACACGATCTACGCCGTCTCTGGTCGGCCCGGTCCCCTGCTCGCGATTCGGCGTGGCGGCGAAGGCAACGTGACCAATACGCACCTGCCCTGGTCCATCCCGAGACGGACCCGCGACCTGAGTTCCCCCATTCTCGCCGACGGCCTTCTGTATACCGCGGCCATGAACGGTATCGGCATCTGTTACGATCCGGCAACCGGTTCGGAGATCTGGAAGGAGCGGATGGGGGGCGAATTCACGGCGTCGCCCGTCGCGGCCGGCGGGCTCTTATACTTTCTAAATCGCAAGGGAGAAACGGTGGTGCTCAAGCCGGGCAAGAGTCTCGATATCGTCTCAAGAAACCCGCTTCCCACGGGTCCGGACGAGGAGGATTTTCTCGCCTCCCCCGCACTATCGGAGGGGCAGTTTTTCTTTCGATCCGATCGCGCAATCTATGCGGTGGGGGAACGCAAAACGTCCCGCGATTGATTGGCATGGATGCGCGTCACGAAATTTGCACAAAGGGCATGGCGCAAGGCACGCCGGGCCAGGGTTGCTTTTGGGGGCGGCAATCTTACCAGCACGCTTGCGAACTATTCCTCGTCGGGTTCGTCATCGCCGTCGACTTCGGAAGTTGGCTCCGGAGTTGGGGAACCCCCCGTCGCTGCCGGTTGCTCGCTCGGACGCGTGAGCAATTCCACGAGCGGTAACTCATGTAGATTGCGCAGCCCAAAGACCTCGAGGAATCTCTTCGTCGTGCCATAGAGAAACGGCCGGCCTAGGGAATCGTCTTTCCCCGCAAAACGGACCAGGCCACGTTCCATCAGTTGTTTCAATAGTTCGCCCACCTGCACCCCCCGAATCGCTTCGATGTCGGCTCGGCAAATGGGCTGGCGGTAGGCAATGATGGCCAAGGTCTCCAGCGTTGGCGCCGAAAGCTGAAGCTCATCGCGTCGTCGCGTTAATTGGTCCAGCCAGGGACGAAGTTCCGGCCTGGTGAGAAGTTGATAGCCTCCTGCAAGCTCCTCGACGTAGAAGGAACTCCGCTCGCGATCGAAGTGGAGATTGAGCCGCATGACTTGCCGCCGGGCCTCCCCGGTGTCCGGCAATTCGGCCAGCTTCGCCAATTGACGAGGCGTGACGGGCTCGCTGGATGCCAAGAGCACCGCCTCCACTCGTGCCAGAATCGAGTCGCGGACCGTGGCGACCCCCAGGAGTTCTTCCATGAGCCAACGGCCGGTGGAAGCCGGGCTCTCCAGGTTTCGGTTCGTCCCGAAGGAACGCCAGGCTCGAGCGATGCCGGGGCGAGTGCCTGGAAATCCGCGTTTTTGTCGATAATTCAAACCGAAATCTCCCCCCGCGCGTCGAATGCGTGATGCCCTGAACGCCGAACGAACTTCGGCAAGTGAGGCTAAACCTCCAACGCATGCCCGTCAATCCGTATCTATCGATCCAGCCTGAGTTCCTCAAGAATCCGGTACGTACTACGAATCGAAGGGCGCCAAGAGAGGTCAACGAGACGATGATAACGCCGTTTGCGACAAAATATCCGCCTAAGCCATTCGTTTTCCCGGACCCGAGGCGTTCGTGGGCGATAGGATAATCAAAGGGGGAATGCTCCACGGGTTGAAGGGCGGGAACTCGGTGGGCGCGTGAGAATGTGGCGTTCGTGAACATGACTCCAATTCGGTCGTGCAAGCGGTGGCTGGCCCAATCATGGGTCGTCTTCGTATTGTTTCTGAATGCGTGCGTGCCGGCGTCCGGACCTCGCGAACAGAACACGCCCGCAACGTCCCAGGAGTCCAACGCCGTCCCCTTGGGTCAAGTCACTAATCAGGACGAAAGGAATTCCGAGCCTCATTCTCAAGTCGTCGTCATTCCCCCCAGAATCGCGCCGACCGCAGCATCCGCCAATCATTCGGAGGGAGCTCTAGCCGTGAGCGATCTGACGGGATTGTCGTTCGTGAGTATTGAGCCTGGCTCGTTCCGTCGCGGCTCCACTAAGGAACAGGTCCAGTCGATCGTTGATAACTGGTCCAACGCGGACGGTGCATTGCTCGCCGATGAACTGCCTGACCGTGAGATTCATCTCTCCCGTCCCTTCGAGATCTCCGCGACTGAAGTGCCGCAAAAGGTCTTCGAGTCCGTGATGGGCTCGAATCCCTCGGTGCGCAAGGGGGACGATTTTCCCGTGCATAACGTCCTGTTCGAGGAGGCGGTCGAGTTCTGCGCTCGCCTGTCGATGAAGACGGGAAAAAAGTATCGACTGCCCACCGAGGCAGAATGGGAGTTCAGCTGCAGAGCCGGTTCGGGACGGCTCTGGAGTTTCGGCGACGATGTCGACGGCTTGGACCAATTCGCCTGGTACGACGACAACTCCGACGGCATCGCGATCGTCGGCGCCAAGCGAGCCAATGCTTGGGGTCTCTTTGACATGCACGGCAACGTCTGGGAATGGTGCTCGGATTTTTTTGCCACGGATGCCTATGCCACCAGTTCGGATACGGATCCCACCGGTCCCCCGAACGGCCCCGGCCATGTCGTTCGAGGGGGCAGTGCCTTTGACGAGGCCTTCCTCACCCGGTCCGCCGAACGAGACTTTGGCCCCTCCTTCCGAAAAATGAATATCGGCTTTCGAATCGTCCGCGAGCCATAATCTCGGTCCAATTAGCTGCCCCGATGGGACGTAGGCTGATAACGCCGTGCGCCTCTTGCGAAATCGCTTCGTCAACCGCCGCGGAGGCGTTACCCTAAAAACTCTAGCTGAAAGTGACCGACGGAACGGAAGGCAAAGCAGCCGAGGATCTGATGTCGAAACCCTACTCGCGAAGAATCTCGATCTGGTTGATTTCGTTGGCGTGCTCCGCTGGTTGGCTCGTGACGGATCAGGTCCGTGGGGCGGAGAAACGCCCCAATCTCATTGCCATCGTGACGGACGACCAGGGGCGATGGGCGCTCGGAGCTTATGGCAATCGAGAGATCCACACTCCCAACCTCGATCGGATCGGGCGCGAGGGGGCGATCTTCTCCCACGCATTCGTCGTCACGCCGGTCTGTTCGCCCAGTCGTGCCACCTACTTCTCCGGACTCTATCCCACGGAGCATGGCATCTCGGACTACCTGGCCCCGGTCGAGGAGCAAGAAGGGCAGGGGCTTCACGCGCCGATTTGGCCCAAGGTGCTCCAGCATCACGGCTACAAGACGGCGCTCGTGGGAAAATGGCATCTAGGCTCAAAGCCGGAATTTCATCCGACGAAAAAAGGGTTCGATCGCTTTATCGGCTTTCTTGGCGGCGGAAACACGCCGATGAACGCCATCCTTGAAATCGATGGAAAAACGACCAAAACGGAAGGCCCGTTGCCCGATCGGCTCACCGACGCCGCCATCGCGTTCATTCGCGAAAACAAGGATTTCCCCTTCGCCCTCTGTTTGCATTTTCGCGCGCCCCATCTCCCCTATGGCCCGGTCCCCGAAATCGATTCTTCCCATTACGCGAGCCTCGATCCGACCGTGCCGAACGTTCCTGGCCTGGATTTATCCAAGGTGAAAGCGAGCACTCGCGCGTACTATGCGAGCATCTCCTCCGTCGATCGCAATGTCGGCAGGCTGCTGGCGGAACTCGATTCCCTCAAACTCGCGGAGAACACACTCCTCTTCTTCACGAGCGACCACGGGTACAACGAAGGCCGGCATGGTGTGGACACGAAGGGGAACGCGCAATGGATCGCCGGCGGCGTCCGCGGGCCCAAACGACCGAATATGTGGGACACGTCGATTCGCGTTCCATTGCTCGTCCGTTGGCCGAGCGTGGTGAAAGCGGGTTCAACGGTGGACGAACAAGTCTCGAATTTGGATATGTACCGCACGGTGCTCGGTGCGGTCGATCTTCCATTGCCCGAGAACTGCAAGGCCCACGGCATCGACTACTCCCCCCTCTTGCGCGGCAAAACGATCGAAAAGCATGATGCACTCTTCGGGCCGTATGACCTCCATAACGGTGGCCTTGCGTACATGCGGATGATCCGGACCCCTCGATACAAGTTGATTCGGCATTTCCGCGCGAACTTTCTCGACGAGTTCTATGACTTGACCAAGGATCCCGGCGAGGAACGCAATCTATTGGGCGGTCCCCGCGCCCAAGATTGGCCCGCCCCGGCCCGCGAACTCAACCGGAGGCTGAACGCCTTTCAACAAAGCATCAACGACCCGATTCTCCCAGCCGGCAACCATTGACGCACGACAACTTCGGCCATCAAGCACGTCCATGCGACACCGGCGGAAGGTAATCCGCCGATTCTGACGCAATAGCTGAGGCAATAGGGACATTCTGCTATTGTCATGATGGTGGCATTCTTCTCCGACGTCGACAAATCGGCATGACCGAGCAGGCGTGGAGCATGGCGCCCGGCGTTGAATATGGGTTTTCCACGCCCCGGAGGGGCATAACATGCGAGCCTAGGGCAACGCCCTAGGAAGTACGACAAAAAGACCATCCAGAGCCCCGGAGGGGCGACACCATCGGTTCGCGAACCACGATGCGATCACAAGAATCGTTGTGAGCACGGCAATCCCGTTCCCGACGGGCCGTGCCGAGATCGCCTTGTGCCACCCTTTCAGGGTGGCGAAAAATGTTGGCAGGAAATCACCACCAGGGCTGCGCCCTTCGCTCCCATGCCACGGCCCTCCGGGCCGAGGGATGCGCATAGGCGGGGGTCAGCCTTTGGGAGGGTTATCAGGCAGATGATAGCCGGTGGCGTTCAGGCGGATGCGGCCGAAGCCGGTGTCGGTGGTGATGTAGAGGCGATTGGCTTCCGGACCCTTGCCAAAAACACAGTTCGTGGGAACGTCGTGGGTGGGAATGAACCCGATCTGTTTACCGTCGGGGGCGTAAATGCGCACGCCGGGCTTCTCCTTGTCACGGACGGCCGCGTAAATGTTTCCCTGGGTGTCGACCGTCATGCCATCGACGCCGCTTCCGGGGGAGTAGTCGACGAGCACCTTTTTTTCAGCAGGCGTTCCATCGGCGGAAATCGAGAAGGCGACGAGCTGTTGATTTCCAGGCCGTTCCGTTCCGTCGGGCAGTTTCACCGGTTCGTTGCTCGTGTCGGCGACGTAAAGAGTCTTGCCATCGGGGGAGACGTGAATGCCATTGGGCTTTTCGATGACCGGTTGGGTGATGGCGAGTTTGAGGCTGCCGTCCGGATCGATGCGGTAGACGCTGCGGTGCGTGAGTTCCCGTTCCTCGGCGCCCAGATACTTGGGGTCGGTGAACCAGACTCGTCCGAGTTGGTCGACGCAAAGATCGTTGGGGGCATTGAACTTTTTGCCTTCGAATTGGTCGGCGAGAATCACTTCCCCTTCGCCGGCGGTGGGGGAGAGCGTGTTGTATCGGCGAATAGCGCGGCCGCCAAAGTCGGCCCCTTCGCAGGCGACGAGACGACCCAGCGAATCGAAGAACAAGCCATTGCTCTTGTGACTGTCGCTGCGAAAGATTGAGATCTTATTACCTGCGGGTTCGAAACGGAGAATTCGGCCGGGCTTCTCGCCGGTCGGGATGTCGGAGAAATAGATCGCGCCGTCAGGACCAGCGGCAGGTCCCTCGGCAAAATCGACGTCCATGGTGAGTAGCTCAAACGCTTCACCGTCCGGCAGGATCGGGTCCTCCGCGCCTCGAATGGGAACCGATGACGTTAAGAGGAGGACGGCCATCCCTATCCAGACGCGACGACCCGCCATTCCCAATCACTCCTGTCTCTTTCCGGTTTTGCATGTCGCGGCCGAAAGAGGATCGGCCTTTTCATCGGGCATTCCAGCCGGGACCAACGGCATTCAAAACCCTTGACGTTATTGAAAACCGACCCGCACCGTTTGTTTTTTCCGTCGTGGCATTCCATCCACGGCATGGATCCCCTCCGGCTTTCACTATTGGAAGAGGGGGGGTGTTGCGCGAGTTCCGATCTTCCGTTGTCGATTTAGGTTACCCGAGGAACCCTTCAAGAGAAAGAATTTTGTCCTGGATGGTTCTCGAGTGACACACGCCCAGAATCGTGAGGTAGAGTTGGATGTTCAATCCGAGTTCCGCGCGGATACTGCCTTCATAGCCAACGGGTGGAGTGCGACACATGAGCACGATTGGTTCCGTGGGAATCACCTCCGTTTCCCAGCTTCGTCGAACTTTGGATCGGGTCGGACGAAATGCGACGAGCGAAGCGGCCGCGGATACCAACGGGGAAAGCGCGAACTCGCTGGATCGTCCGCGACTTTCGCAAATCGTTCGAGCCTCCGCTCAAACCAACTTCGTCAACGTGACGGTGAATGCCAATGCCGCCAGTGGTTTCCAGCGTTTGGTTCCCGTGCAACCCCCTGGCCCGGGGCGCCAGCCGGGAATTGCCTCTCCTTCGGGCGGATCCTCGGGCTCGCTATCGTCGAAGTTGAGCAGTGTCAGCCCTAAACTGGCCCAGGGAATTGAAGCCTTGCTGGATTTCATTCGTCGGCAAAACCCGGACGCGGCCAAGGCACTTGAAGATTCCCTGGAGGCAATGCTCGATGGCAATGCCTCAAGCGACGCATCTGCCGGGGCGCTGAATCTTGGCGCCACGCCGGCTCCGGCGGCAACCGTCTCGATTCAGCAGGAGAACGTTCAGTTCGCGCTCGAGGCGACCTTTGCCCAGTTGCAGCAGGAAGTCGATGGAGGAGCCTCTCTGTCCATCGAACAGATACAATTGACCTTTCAGGCAAACCTTACTCAGATCACCGGGCTGCAGCGTTCCGACCCGCTGGTTCTCGACTTGGATGGTAACGGGACGTTTGAGACGACGACCCCTTTCGACGGTCACGATTTTGATCTATTGGGCACGGGGAAGCAGGTGCGCGCGGCCACTGTTGCCGGCGGCGACGCCTATCTCGCGTATGACCGCAATGGCAATGGCAGCATTGACGATGGGACGGAACTTTTCGGCGATCAGAATGGCGCCGTGGGCGGCTTCGCGGAACTGGCGAAATACGACGACGATGGCAATGGCCAGGTCGATGCCAACGACAGCGTCTTCGCGAGTCTCATGCTTTTTCGTGACTCTAACCGGGACGGTCGAACCGATATGGGAGAACTCGTCCCGATCTCCGAAGCACGCATCGCGAGCATTCAGCTCCATGCGAAAGAGAGCGACGAAACCTCCAACGGCAATCAGGTTGCCCGGGTAGGCACCTTCGTCCGCGACAATGGCGAGACCGGCAGGGTCGGCGACATGCTCCTCAATTATCTCGCGTGAATGCGACGTTGGACGACATCGAGAATCTCGCGGTGGGTTTAGGGGACTTCGATCAGCGAGTGAGCAGTCCGGCGTCAAGGACGAATTGCGAACCGGTGACGTATCGAGCTTGATCCGAGGCGAGGTAAAGAACCGCGTTGGCCACGTCCTCCGGCTCGATCCAGGGGACGGGAAGTAGATTGCTTGCCGACCGCTCGGCGATTTCCTTGGTCGTGGTTTTTTCCAGGAATGCCAGCCCATCATTCATTCCGGTATTCACGCCGGTCGGATGGATGGAGAGGACGCGCACGCCATGGGGCGCCAGTTCGATGGCCCAGGACTTGGTAAGTCCGACCATTCCCCATTTCGACGCCGCGTAGTGGCTCATGCGCGCCATGCCCCGCAGTCCACCGACGGATGAGTTGTTGATGATGACGCCGCTCTTTTGCTCGATCATAGTTGGAATGATGGCTTTGGCAACGATCCATGCCCCTTTGAGGTTGATGTCGAGCATGGCGTCCCAGGCGACCTCCGTCAGTTCATGGGCCAGGCCATAAGCGGCAATGCCTGCGTTGTTGAACAGTATGTCGATTCTGCCGAACTCGCTCAAGGTACCGGCGACAGCCGTCTCGACGGAGTTGGCGTCTCTCACGTCCCCGACATAGGTGACGCAGCGCGTGCCCGCGGCGACACATTCCTTTTCGAGTTCGACCAGATCCGCGTTGGATCCTAAATCGTATCCCGGGTACTCGAGTCGCTTGGCGATGTCGAAGCCGGCGATCTCGGCTCCGGCGGAGGCGAGCGCCCGCGCGACGGCACGCCCTTGCCCGTGCGCGGCACCGGTGATGAAGGCCACCTTCCCCGAGAATGGTTTGGCCATGTCCTTCGCTCCTTTCGATCATTTCGTCGTGATTGAGGGAATCATTTTCTTACGCCATTCATCGTTCTCGTGGGGTAGTTTCGTTCTTGCGGTAGGGGAAGAGGTATTCATCGAGATCGACGCGGAGCGCGTTGTTGAACACGTTCGTCGCGATCATTAGGCCGGCGAACGCGGTGAGAGCAACGATTTGCTCTGGTGTAAAGCGAGCCGCGAGTCGGGCGTAGAGCTCATCGGAGACGTCGTTGGGTTTGATGGCAAGTTTTCTGCCGTATTCCACCAACAGTCGTTCCGTTTCGTCGAGCTGGAGCGCGTCCGGGTTTTCGCCACCCTCGATCAAGATGCGGCGGAAAAAGGTGGAGCAGATCAGGCAGTCGGTTTGTGCCGAGATGGCGTGAGCGAAAACAAACGTTGTTCGGCTTCCCAAAAAGGGGACTACCTCGGCGTGAAGGGAGTACCACTCCATGAGTGCCCGAAATGCGGTCGGCACCCTCGCAAGGGTCTTCTTCATATTGGTCATTCGCCCATGAGCCGAGATCTGCTTGTCGTACTCCGGTCTGATTTCAGGGCCGGTCTCGTCGTATTCCAGCGGTCGAATTCTCGCCATGGTATCCCTCTTGTTCGCCGTTCTTGCACCAGTGGTCCATCGCTGTTGTACTACGGACCCGCGCTGGCCGTGGACTGACCCCACGGCATTTTTGTCGACGAATCGTCTTCTCTTCGAGCACCAAGGAGCCACCTTCCTGCGAACTCTGTTGCAGACGTAATACCTTGTTTGGAGTGAATGTTTTTGGTAATACAGAATGCGAACAGATACGAGGTAATGCCTGTTTGCCAGCAGGCCGTGGGGTTAGAAAGATGTCCGCCAAACGATTGGGATTCACTTTGATCGAGCTATTGGTGGTGATCGCCATCATTGGGCTGTTGGTTGCGCTGCTGTTGCCAGCGATTCAATCGGCGCGTTCGGCGGCACAGCGGCTGCAATGTGCCGGCAATCTACGGCAAATAGGCGTAGCGATTCACAACTATGTCGACGCGCGAGGCGTCTTTCCCCTCACGATGACTGATCATCAAGGGGCCTCGGATCGGATCGGCAAAACGGGAATGGTCAGTTGGCGCGCTCAGATCCTGCCTTACCTCGAGCGGAGCGACGTTTACGAGCAGATCAATTTCGACGTGCTGATGGGGGACGCGCAAGCTCGAACGGGAGTTATCAACGCCGACCACCCCAACGCGACGGCGGCGGCAACGATTATCGCGATGTACCTTTGTCCTGCCGACGGCTTTGACGGGGAGACGATCATGGGGACGGCGAACCCGGCGAATTCCAACTATGCGGGGAACGCCGGGTGGCCTCCTCAGGCGACGGGCGTTTGGGGCGAACGGCCGGTTACGCAGCAAAACCTCGGAAAATATAACGGGATTTTCAGTCTGGCGAGTCCCAATGTTCTTACCGGTGCTCGGGAACGGAGCCGATGGCATCCGGATCGCGGCATCATGCCCAAGGATGTTCGCGACGGTCTGTCGCACACGGCGGCGGTCGCGGAGACTTTGATCGCCCGGCGCACCGATTACCGGAACGAAACGGACGAACGGCTGCTGACTTATTGTGGCGGCAGTCTGATTCCGATGACCTTGCCGGACCTTGTCGATTTTTGCGAGTCCCATGGAATGAAGCCGCATCAAGTCTCGCCGACTACGGGACAGGCGTGGATTTCGGGTTGGCCGCTCGCGGGTCCGACCTACATGCACGTCAACACGCCCAATCACCGCAACTGTTCGGAGCACAACGAAGTCAGCACTCCTACCGGAAACTGGTGGATGACCGCGTCGAGCAATCATGGCGGAGGCGCGCATGTGCTCATGGGAGACGGGAGCGTCCACTTTATCCAGGACGGCATTGCCCCGTCGATCTGGTGGGGGATGGGTAGCCGTGACGGAAACGAAGTAATACCTGACTGACTCTCCTTTCTCGCCTTGCCGCCGATCACTCCTTGTCTTCTCCATCTCGTCGATCATTGCGTTGTTTTCCTTAATTAATTTCACTTCATATGTTTGCGTTTTTTGTTCTCGGCGTCTCGCGGAGAAGAAATATGTCGAAAAAGGTGATTTTGGTCCTTGCGGTTTCTGCAATCCCTGGTAACGTGATACTTAGTAATACTAACGCCGGCGGCTGTGTGGTTCGCGCTCCGTTGGGAGCGGGGTCGGCGTGCAGGAGAGATAGAAAGTAATCGCTTCGATGAGGAAAGGACTGAGCTCCATGAAAAGGGTCGTATTCGTAATGGCGTTGGCGACGAGTCTGTTTTGTTCCATGCAGTCACGCGCGGAGCACGAAGGGGACGTGTTGATTGGTTACGGGAATGGGAAGGTCGTAGTGACCAACGGTCCCGTGATCGCGAATGAAGTCGGTTTTGCCGACTTTCCATTCCCGGACTCGACCGACGAGCCGGGATTCGACACCAAGCTACCGAGTACATTGGTCAACGGCGACATCCTGTCCTTCTCGGTGCTCGGGGGGCTTTTCTTTCACAATGGGATTTCCTGGGCGCCGTTGACGAACGGGGAGACGATCACGATCGACCAATATGGATCCGTCGCCATTACCGCGGATTCCGGGGATCAGCCGGGGTTTGCGTTCGGTCAGGTCTCGGGTGGCATCGTTCACGAGCACATGGACTTTACGTTGAGCTCGGATACGGGATATGCGGGAGCCGCCATTGGCGCGTACGGCATCCGGCTTTCGCTGCAGACTTCCAATCCGAATTTCGAGGATTCGGATCCATTCATGATTGTGATCAATAACGGCTTGGATGAAGTGATTTTCGACGCGATCCTGCCGGAGTTCGCGGTCGCCGTCCCGGAAGCATCTTCGGTGGTGATGACCAGTCTTGCGCTCCTGGGTGGGGTTGTCGGGATCTATCGGCAACGTCGTCGCCAACGGTAACGGTTTTACCTTCCCAGGCAGTTCACGCGTGTGCAAAACTTGCGGACGGCGATTCTCCATTTCGGGGCTTCGCCGTCTTTTGTTTCGAGTGTTTTGTTTTAAGTTATTGTTCTTTATTGGTTTGCGAGTTTTTGCGGCGGAGCTGGTCACTCGTCACGCCAACGGGTGATTTCTCGAGTTTTTTGGATGTTTTTTGTCCCGGAAAAAGTTTCCAGGAATTGATTTGCGTTCCTGGATTTTTGTGGTACAAACTGTCCCGCATCTGAAGGTAATACCACAACGAGTTCGGGAGGAGGAGCTTGTGGGAAAGCGATCTAGGATCCTGTCCGCCGCATTGGCGATTGTGCCTTTCACATTACTGTCCAGCGGGTCTGCGAATGGGGCTGTTGTCGGTCCACTCGTGACTTCGACGCCGATTTCGTCGACATTGACCGACTGGAACGGCACCCTTGATTTCGCGAAGTTTGATTTCGCTCGGAACGCTCTTGTCCGTTCAATTGGACCTGAGTGCGTCCATGAGCACGGTGGTTTCCGTTACGAATCTGTCGCTGAGCGGATCGAACGGGAACGCAAAGACCGAAGTGGATTTTCGATGTTCAGGATTCGGGAAACAATCTTGTTGATGACCCGATCGACCTGATTTCAAGTGCGTTTGTTTACAGCCTAGGCCCGGGTGGCAGCACGTCCTCCGGTACCTTGGTGAAGTCGGGTACGTCGAGCGAAACGTATACGGCAGCGGCGGTGCTCGCGGCGTTCACCGGGTTGGGGAACATTACGCTCGACGCGTCGACCTTCACGCAGACTTTGCTCGCCAACACGGGCGGTAACACTTCGGCGGACCAGGTAACGAGCGCCCAGCTCACCGGAACCGTCACCTACTACTACGAGCCGACGGCGGTCCCCGAAGCGAGCAGCGTGCTCATGGTGAGCCTCGTCGGGCTTGGTGCCGTTGGTGCGTACTATCGCCGTCGTCGTGGAAGCTAAGCGGAATCGGTTTTCTCGACCAAGCATTTGGATTAAAATCAAGAGGTCGCCGATGCTCGGCGACCTCTTTGTGTTTTTACACTTGCCATTCGGATTGCGATGGGAAAGCGAAAGAAATTGGAAAAGGCCCTCCCTGAACAGCGGAAACTGGCTCAAAAGCTCGGTATACCGTCCCTCCGTCGCCACATCTTCCTTTGTTGCGATCAAACCAAACCGGAGTGCTGCGAAAAGGAACGGTCGCTTGAAGCCTGGAAATACCTCAAGGATCGCCTCAAGGAATTAGGGCTAAGTGACCAGGGAGGTGTCTTTCGCACGAAGGCGAATTGCCTGCGGATCTGTCACGGCGGGCCCATCGCGGTCGTTTATCCCGAAGGTAGTTGGTATGGTTTCTGTGATCCCCCGGTGCTTGAACGCATCATCCAAGAGCATTTGATCGGTGGGAAAATCGTCGAGGACTATTTGATCGAAGCCCATCCCCTTTCCACAGATCCGGTCGTGCACCTGGAATAGACTCTTTGGATTCGCTGAGCAAAGGAATCTCCTGGCACGACGCGCGTTGTGTCAAGGCCCTCTCATTGACTGGATAAGCATTTCTTGATGCTTCCCAATCGCCGGCGAGGTTATACCGCGGGGCTAGTTCGCAGACACGTTGTTGGACATCCGAGGTTCGACGCGAAGCAGCACGGGCAGTCGCTTCCTGTCGTCGAAGTATCCTGCCGGTGCTTCAACGCTTTCGAGGATATGTAAACGGGTCGCAATTGCCGGACGTTCACGGACGGTGGCGAGGATCCATCCACGCCTGCTCGAGTGCTCCGCGAAAAGCTCCTCGAGCGAATCGAGGCGGATAAATCGCTGCTTCGCGTAATACCCCAGCCAATGAATATTGTGGCCTACGCCGAGCAACGTCTCGCCCTGCACGAGCGCCCGAGACGACAGGGTAAGCCAATCCGCCGCCGCGCGCCTTCCGTGGAATACTGGGAGTACCCATTGCTGAACGATCAGGATTCCAAGGACAAGGAGGGACGCTACCGCAAGTCCACGGCGTCGAATTGGGCGAGCGATCCACGAGGCCCATTTGTCGGGCGACGGCTGGCGGCGCAATCGATCGAGGCATTGGCTCGCCAGGATCGCACATGGCGTGAGTGCCGGTATCAGGTAGTGTTCTTGTTTGCCGGCGGAGAGTGAGAGTAGCGTCATGGGGACGATCAGCCAGCAGGCGAGAAGCCATTCGATGGAATCATGATCGCGGTTTCGCGCGGCTGGTTTTGCAACCTCATTGTCCATACGTTTTCCCATTGCCATGCCGATGATCCGGGCCAGCCATAGAGGCGTCCAAGGCAGCGTCATCCAAAGTGCCGCGAGGGGGTAGTAGAAGGGGTATCGGACGACGTCATTGGGATCGCGAAAAAAACGTTGCCACGTTTCTTGTCGCCAAACGTTGAAAATGGAAGGATTCGAAAGAAGCACTGCAATGGGCCAGGCGAGCGTTAAACCAAGGAACCAGGCCATACTGCCGAGAGTCAGTAGCAGCCGCACTGGCCTTATTCTGCGCATGGCGAATACGTGGCCGGCAATGGCGCTGAAGACGATCAGAATCGCGACTGGTCCCTTCGCCAAGACGGCGATTGCCAGCCAAAACCAGAAGGAGTAAACGGTCCCTCTGATCCTTCGTCCGAATCCGGTTTCGACGTTGGCGGCAATGTCCCCGTAAGTGAACATCGCAAGCGAGACGGATAGGGCCAGCAACATATCCGCCTCGGCCAAACGTGACTGAGTGAGGAAATAAACGCTCGTTGCCTGACAGAAGCCGGCGGCGAGGCCGAGGTGTTCATCGAAGTGTTTGGTGGTCCACCGGGCAACCCCGATGACAAGAACAATTCCGGCGAGTGCGGCAGGAAAACGAGCAGCCCATTCCGACGGTCCGTTCCACAACCAATAGGAGCCAGCCGTTATCCAATACGCGAGCGGAGGTTTTTTATGGCGCGGTTCGCCAAAACATGTCGGCTCGACCCAGTTCCCGCTTTGCCACATCTCCTTGGCGGTTTGCGCAACCAGGACCTCGTGACTCGTCAAGGGGCGATATTCGCCGAGATGGTGAAGACTCAAAATGGCCGCGAGCAAGCCGGGCAGGATCCAAGCCGCGTGTTTCGCGCGGCGGAGCCATGGAAAGGGACTGTCATGAGCCCTTTCTGCGTTGGCGAGCGAGCCCGCGGGGGATTCTATTCCCGGAGTCATCGGCATTACCTCCAGGTTCGCGGTCGAAGCAGTACTAGCTGTTGGGAGGAATCTTCGGACGCTGATTCAACATCTTCCACGAGCTCGAACGCCACGACGCCACGAACCTCCTCGACCCGCTTTCGGGGGACCAAGAGTAACGTCCTAGGCGAGCTTTCGACCAGCTGTTTCAGCTCTGCAGTGGTTCGCGGCCAGGCCATTCGGCGGTTCAGAGGAAATATGGCCCACCGGTCATTGGAGCCGTACTGAACGACGCGCTCGGCGGCTTTAAGTAACTCGCGATGCCGCTCAAAAAGTGCCAGAGTTTCCGTTCTGCGTGCGAAAGCGGGGACCACGAGAGAATCCGCGAGTATCCACGCGACGGAAACACAGAGGAAAAATCGCAGGCCCGCGGGCGACGAATGATTAGCCCTGGTCCAGGCAACGGCTTCGCGGCCAGCCAAGCCAATGGCGAGTACGATTGCGAACACGCCGGTTTGGGCGAAAGGGGAAGGATATCCGACGAAAGACGCCAATCCGCCGGCGGCGATCAACAGGACGGCGACGGTCCATCGTGGCGGAGAAATCGCCGAGGCAATCCTTTCCAGAGGTGCCTGCCAAATGGCTTTCCAATGGAGCAATCCCATCGCCGCCAGAAGGCTCAGCGGAGGTAAGCCAGGGAGAACGTAATGCTCCCGTTTGCCTTCGGAGAACGAAAAGAACAGGAAAGCAACGCCGCTCCAAATCCACAGGAGTCGGTACTCTTGCCGCAGGCCCGACGCTTCCAGTTCTTGCGCGGGCATCCCACGGTTCCTTGCCGTCCGAATCCATTCCGTGATCCACAGGGGAGACCAGGGGAGCGTCAGCAAGGGGATCTGGTAGCAGTAGTAATACCACGGTCGGGTATTCGGCCCCCAATGCTCGAGGAATCGCCCCACGCTTTGTTCATACCAAAGTCGAGCCGCTTCGGGTTCTCGGGCAAGTACGAGTGCCGGCCAGCCGATGGAGAGGAGACTAAAGACCATCAGACCAGCGACCGTCGTCCAAGTGAAGAAGAGAGGGACATCGTCTCGATGCCGGCCGCGCGTCGAGCGATAGAGGATCACCGTGGGCACGATAACCGCCAGTCCAACCGGGCCTTTGGCCAGGACGGACAAGCCGCACCAGATCCAAAAGGTTATCACCCATCGGTGCCGATTTCGTATGGGTAGGAGGCGGTCGAACGTGCTCCAGACAATGGCGGCGACGACGAGCGTGACGAGAACGTTGTCCACAAGCGCGGATTTGCCGAATCGGACCGTCCAGAACGTGGTTGCGTGCAGGATTCCGGTGGTCAAGCCGACGGGCGCTCCAAAGCAGCGAGCGCCAAACCATGCGAGCAAAGCGATCTGCGCCAAAGTTGCGATGGCGACGGGAAGCCGCGCCACGAATTCGTCGACGCGTCCCGTCGACGCAAACGTGCCGGCCGTCAACCAGTAGGCAAGCGGCGGTTTTTGTAAGCGGATTTCACCGGAAAAGTGGGGGACGATCCACTCGCCACTTTCGAGCATCTCCCGCGCGGTCTGTGCGACAAGGATTTCATGCCCGTCGAGAGATGAATGACGCCCCAGCGAGACGAAGTAAAGAGGAACGACGGCGAGGGATAACAGCAACCATTCGCGAACCGACAGAACTCTGCGATGGTCGTGAAAGGTTGGCGTGAGGTCGAATTGTCGCGAACGCGCAAATCCTTGCATCGCGGGGTTCATCCTTGAGGGGGGCGAGTGTCGTGAAATCCTACCTGTCACCAAGGTGTCCAGGTGAGTGCAATGATACCAAGTTGGGTAACTTTTGAACAGTGAAGGTGGTGGGCCGTCCACCGCGATTCTTGACCTCCCCGAAGGAGCATACTACCGTGAGAATGGACGGATCGCGTGGCAGAGATCGCCTCCGCCATGGAATCATCCATGAGGGCGCTGCATGTATCAGGTGACGCTCATACCCGGCGATGGAACCGGGCCAGAGCTCTGTGAAGCGGCTCGGCGATGCATTGATGCCACAGGCGTGCACATCCAGTGGGACGTGCGACCCGCGGGCATCGATGTCATGCGTAAGTTGGGAACTCCAATTCCGGATGAAACCCTGGATTCCATCCGCCGCAATAAGGTTGCGTTAAAAGGCCCCGTCTCCACGCCGCCGTGGAGCGGCTTGCGAAGCGTCAACGTCTTTCTTCGTCAGCAATTGGATCTTTACGCTTGCGTGCGGCCCTGCAAGTACTACCCCGGCGTCCGATCTTTCTTCAGTTCCGTACCCGTCGATTTGATCCTGGTTCGTGAAAACACCGAAGACTTGTACGCGGGCGTCGAGTTCGCCGCCGGTAAGCCCGAAACCGAGCAGTGGATTGATACGATGAACCGGCAGTCGAAGAAGAAGATACGTTCGGGCAGCGGCTTGAGCATAAAGCCGATCTCGGCGACCGGCTCTCGGAGGATCACGAAGTTCGCTTTCGACTATGCCCGCAGGGTCGGACGCAAAAAAGTGACAGTGGTGCATAAGTCGAACTTGATGAAATGCACGGACGGTCTCTTTCTGCAGGTCGCACGGGAAGTTGCCAAGGATTATCCCGAAATCGAATGTGACGATCGCATCGTCGACAACATGTGCATGCAACTGGTGCAGAAGCCAAACGTCTATGACGTTCTCGTCATGCCCAATCTTTACGGCGACATCCTCTGCGATCTTTGTGCCGGAATCGTGGGAGGACTTGGTGTTGCGCCGGGAGGCAATGTCGGTGAAAATGGCGCGATCTTTGAAGCAACGCATGGAAGTGCCCCAAAGTACAAGGGGCTCAACAGAGTAAATCCGACGGCGTTGATTCTCTCCGGCATGCTCATGCTTCGACATTTAGGGGAATTGAGCGCCGCCGATCGACTCGAACGCGCGGTCGCGGAGGTCATACGCGAAGGGACGCGCGTCACCTACGACATGAAAGCCAATCCCAACGATCCCGCTGCCGTCGGCACCAAGGAGATGGCCGACGCGATTATTTCACGACTACAAAACAGTTGACGAGGCGCATCCGGGAAGTCAGGATACAGCGGTCCGCCGCTGACCGGGAGAAAACCGTGCGCCTACTCGATCTATTCGGCCCGATCCTCTCTTGGGAAATGCTCATCATTGTTCGACGCCGACGTTACTTCGTCCTGCGCGGACTCTACGTAATCATCCTGCTATTGATGATGTGGACGGCCTATCAGGCGGCATTTCGCTTCGGAGCCGGCTTCCTGTCCGGTCCGGCGATTCGACAGTTTTCCTTGTTTGCGAGCAGTTTCTTTTACGAGTTCAGCATCACCCAGCTTTCCGCGGTTCTATTTCTCACTCCCGCCTACGTTGCCTCGGCAATCGTCGTCGAGAAAGAACGTAAAACCATCGAGTATCTTTTCGCCAGTTCACTGACCAATCGCGAGATCGTTCTGGGAAAATGGGGCGCACGCGCCGCCAATGTCTTCATGCTCATTCTAGGCGGAGTCCCCATCCTCGCGTTCGCCAGCTTTTTCGGCGGCGTGGACCTTTATCGGGTAGTTCTCCTTTTCCTCCTGACGACGGTAACCTTGGCCTCGACGGCGTCGCTCTCCATCCTCGCCTCGATTTATCGCAAGACGATTCGGCTGGCGCTTGGAGCCGCCTATGGCTGGATAATTCTACTTCTCATCAGTCCCTGGTTTTCGACGATTGGGGCGTCGATCACGCGCGAGCTCGCGGTCTATTTCGAGATTCCCTCCCCCGACGAGTTGATCCTGGTTCGTTTTTTTAATCTTTTGACTTCCATTCTGACGGTGTGCAATCCGTACGTGGCATTGTTGGCGGTCGCGGGAGGTTCTTTTTCGACGCCGGGCTTTCTCATTTTCGACGAGACGACCAGTATCCTGGCGGTATTCATCACGCTCCATCTCATCGTGACGGGAATTAGTCTGAGCCTGGGGATTTGGCGACTTCGGGAGTCTTATCGACGCCAGGTGGGAGCGGGGACCGTCACGGTCCGAAAGCGATTGCCGATTTGGAGCAAAAGGAGAAAGATTCCGCCCGTCGGGGATCGTCCAATGCTTTGGAAGGAGTGGTATTTCTCGTCGACGCGCGCGTTAGGAATCTTCCAATGGCTGATGATCGGGATCGCGATGGCTGCGATTTACTGGCCGTTCCTGGCTGTTTTCGTCGATCAGTTTTTGCTGGATGGAAACATGCAACTGGCGTACGACGGGCGATTCCTCAATGGCTATACGCGTTCGATTTGGACGATCTTCTCGGCCATCGTTCTAGTTGTCACCGCGGTCCGCGCGGCGACGTGCGTGTCGGTGGAACGGGATAAAGACAGCTGGCTCACGCTGATCTCCTCGTGTCTCACTGGGCGGGAGATTATTGGAGCCAAGTGGTTGGCCACTTTGCGGCCAGCCCTGTGGTTGTGCATGGCTACCGTGCCGATCTTTTTCCTGGGTCTGCCTCGAGGGGTGTTGTCGGTGGCAGCCCCCTTGGTCATGTTTCTCGTGCTCGGCATCTACGCATCCTTCGTTGCCTCGCTGGGGGTGTATCATTCCCTCAGACGCAAGAACACGGGAACGGCATTGACGGCCACCCTGGGAATCTGTGTCGCGATCGGCGGTTTCGCCCATATGTTCGCCGGGCTATTCTTCATCCCGTTGGCGCTCCTAGGGATCGCCTCGGAAGACATTTACATCTTTTTCATGTCCAGTATCCCCTGGATTCACCTCTGGGGCGCGCCTTTTCAATCGAGCGATTTAAGGATCCTTTCCGATGGGGATTCCGTGGAGTTTTTCGTCGGGTCCTTCTTTTGGCTAACTTGCTACGCCGTGGCGGGTTTGGTCATGCTGGGGACGTCCATGCACAACTTCGACCAATGGGTGGGCAGGAGCGATCGAGCCGATTGATTTTCACCTTCGGCGGACTCGTTTTTCGGTTCGAACGAGGGGTTGGAGTGGAGTTTCTTCGTATCCCTTTTCATGAAAAGTCGGGCTCAAGAGACAGAGGGGAATTCCCTGACGTCCGTCGTGAACTCCAATCGACGTTGAAACGTAACCTCATAAGGTATCGCAAGGTTGAAATCGGGCGTCGGCGAGGTGCGCGAACGTAGATGGTGGGTCCAATTCTTGCAAGGGAACTCCGAACCACCCCCCGGCGCGCCCAGCATTTCCTGATACGCTGCAGCTACATCGGGCTCTTTTTTGTCCTGATGTGGACGGCTTGGCAGTCGGTCATTGGATTCCAAAGGGTCACCCGATTAGGCGACATTGCCCATTTCGGCAACCTCCTCTTCCAAGTCTTCTCCTTCACGCAATTGGTGCTGGTTCTCTTTGCTTCCATGCTCTACGGGGCAAGTTCCATTAGCCAGGAAAAGGATCGCCGGACGTTCGTTTTGCTGCTGGTCACTCGCCTTGGGGATTGGGAAATCGTTTTCAGCAAGTTCCTTTCGGGCATGTTGCACATCACCAGCGGACTGCTCGCGTTACTGCCCGCATTTCTCGCGATCGTGTTTTAGGTGGAATCGGTTTTGGCCAGGTTGCCGCCGTCTATGCCGCGACGTTCGGTGCCGCCTTGCTCGGTGGGGCGGGGAGTTCTTATCGCCACCTGGCGGGAAAACCTTCCAATCGGTGGCCATGACCCTGTTGGCAACGGTCATCTATCTGCTCGGCATTGAAGGAATCGTTTCCTTGTTCGGCTCGGAACGGCTGCTGGGCACGCCCCTCTCGACCTGGTCCGCGGCTCTTTCCCCTTTTCGAGCCATCGCCGTCGCCGTCGGAGATCTGGAGGCAACGCGGATTCTCGGCGTCGCTCCGGGGTGGGCGTGCTTACTCTTGTTGTCTTCCGCGTCGCTCGCTTGTTTGGTGTTCGCGGCGGTGAAGCTACGGGCGTGGAACCCGCGGGGAGAACCGCTGCAGGTCTCGGAGTGGGAACGTCCAGTGGGACAGTCCGCCCCGACGCGGCGACGGCATCGCGAGGTTTGGGATAATCCGGTGCTGTGGCGCGAAGTGCGCACTAAAGCCTATGGTGCCCGACCCATCATCATCAAGTTGGGATATTTCCTCATTTTTTCCATGCTGGTGGCGGGCTTTTGGCTCGCCAATCCCAACCAGGCCGATCCGGACATTCGCTGGCTGGTCGCGCGCGCGTTGCTTCCCGCGTCGATTCTGGGGCTTCTCTTGTTAAACACCCAGGCCGTTACCGCGATTACTTCCGAACGAGACCTCAAGGGAATCGACCTCCTCCTGGTTACCGATTTGACCCCCAAAGAGTTCATTTTCGGCAAGTTGGCGGGCATCTTTTACAACGCGAAAGAAATGTTGGTTTTACCCATTATGGGCATGATCGCCTGTGCCGCCGGTGGTTTCATGGGGCCAGCGGCGCTCGTTTACACGTCGATTCTTTTGTTGGTTTTTGCCGCCTTTTCCGCCGTGCTCGGTATTCACGCCGGCATGCGCTACGACAATACACGGATCGCCTTGGCCAACAGTTTGGGAACGATGTTTTTGCTTTTCGTCGGCATTTTGATCTGTCTGTTTCTCATCCTCATCAGCGGCAGATTCGAGGCGCAGTGGGCGAGTTTTATCCTCTTCATCGTTTTGGGAAGTATCGCGCTTTGGGTCTCGCTTAGCGCCAATGCACCGACGAGCGCCATCGGGCTGGCGGCGGCGATCACGCCCTTCGCGACCTTCTACTGCGTCATCGCGTTTCTGATGGGAGATCAGACAGGGCCATTTTTGGTGGGTGGCGGCGTCTACGGATTCGCCGTCCTGGCCTTGTTGATTCCCCTCGTCAGCGAATTTGACGTCGCCACCGGACGAACGACCGCCGGCGAGGGATGATCCGGTTGTGCCGCGGAAAAGAAATGTCGGCTAGCGTAGTGGTGCTCCGCATGAACGGGCCGGGCATTTCGACATTACTTCTCCGCGGTTCATTTCGACAATTCCGGCGCTCGAAACCGCCTACTGCTGCACCTTTTCAACCTGGGTAGCAGTATCCACCTTCGGTTCCTTGAGGGGCAGGCTCTTGAGCACGCCGGAGATCATCACGATGATCGCGGCGATTACGATATTGATGGTGAGGAATTTCGCGCCGTTCTTTCGGACTGGTTCCAGCCCCTTGCTCCGGCCCACCAGGGCGCTGGCGACAAACAGAACGTAAAGCGCGAGAATCAGTTTCAGCGTGAAAAGAATGTGGTAGAGGACGACCGTTTCCTTCATTTTGGCGATCACATTGATGATCCCCGTGATCACGATCAGACCCACGAGAGGATGGACGAATTTTTTCCAAATATTGAGCACGTTGGCGCGCATGGTGTCGTGGGCATCGTCGGAAAGCTTTTGCGCGGACGGCATCAAGACATAGCGCATGAAGACCGCGCCGCCGACAAGCACGATGACCGAGCCAAGGTGAAACCACCGCGACACAAGGTGAAGATAGTTGATCTGGTCCATGTTCGAGTCGTCGTCTCCCTTTCTGTTCCCAACCCAATGCCTGGATCCCGTGATCTCGCATGCGTCCGGCCTGGCTTCGCCGGTGTCGAACACAGGGCGCGTCGATGCATGCGTTCCACGGGAGTTGGCGTCTCACCGAGTTGGTACAATGTGTTTGTGCCCGGTATCCTCCCGGACAATTCTCGCGACGCGAGTCTTCCGGGTGTGAAAAATCCTGTGTTCAGTAACGTATCGTTTGCCGTTCCTGGCTTCCAACTTTTTCCGCCGGTAGGCGGTGAATGGATGTATGCCGACGTCTGGAATGACGTTCGAGGGTAGGTTATACCACGGACGGATGGGTGACGGGACCTCAGGAGGCCGAAGTTGCCGAGGGCAAGATCGGATCGAAGATGCATCTGAAAATCAATCCACGCCCATTTGCGTCCCTATCGCCTCCCCTATCGGAGTCTGGCGACTACCGACCTGTGAGTTATTGGCAAACGACCGTCGATATTCGACCGGGAGATCCTCTGGTCGGCAACGTGGAATGCGACGTGGCGATCGTGGGAGGTGGGTTCACGGGGCTGTCGACCGCGTATGAACTGAAAAAGGCGGATCCAAAGCGCAAAATCGTGCTTATCGAGCGGACGGTAATCGGTCATGGGGCCAGCGGGCGCAACGGCGGTTTCGTCATGCCCCTGTTGGGATGGGACCTCGTTGACGCGGCTCGAAAATTGACCCCCGAGATCGCCGCGGACGCCTACCGACTGATGTACGACGCGATCGCGCACCTCAAGGAGTTGGTTGAGGTGGAGCGGTTGGACTGTGATTGGGAGGACTCGGGGTATCTTTTGCTCGCGACGTGTGCCCGTCGCGAAGCGCGCATGCGACGCGAATGCGAAATGGCGCATTACATGGGGTTCAAACATCAGTGGATCGAACGCGACGCGCTCGGCGAGTTCATTCGCTCGTCTCAGTTTCGTAGCGGATTATTCGATCCAAAACCCGCGACGTTGAATCCGGCGAAGCTCGCGAGGGCCTTGCTGGAGCGCGTTCGATCCCTGGGCGTGGGAAGTTTATGAACAAACTCCACTCGTCGAACTCAAAGGATGGAGAAGCCGTTTTCTCTTCAGACGCCCGGCGGGCGTTGAGAACGCCAGCGTAGTCCTTGGCGTCAACGGTTACGAAGATTGCATCGTTGGGATTTCTTTCGGCGCGCATTCTTCCGGTTCATACATACATCGTTCTTACTGAACCGGTCTTGCCGAGTTGCTCGAGGAATTAGGTTAGGCCCAAAGACGCGCAGTCTCGAAACCGCGAGGAATTTCATCCATTATTTCCGTCTGACCGCGGACAGGCGCATTCTCTTTGGCGGCAGCGAGGATGCGGAACTTTCTATGGTGGAAAGTGATACCAGACGCTCACCCGCGGATCTTCCATGCGGCACGGCTCGATTTCGAGAATACTTTCCCAGCCTCGAAAGGTGAAGTTCACGCACGCTTGAGGCAGCGTTCTTTAGCGTCACGCTCGACATGTTTCCGACTTTTTCGGCGTCCGGAGGGCAACAGAAACGTATTTACGCTGCCGGCTGCCAGCGGACATGGCGTCGCCTTGAGCAACTATGCCGGTCGCCTTCTCGCCCCCAAGATCCTTGATCGCTTAGGCAGTCGCGGAAAGACGCGGAGCCAGACCGAACCCTTTTTCTTCAATCGGCTCCCCTCTCCTCTTCCGCCCGAACCGATCCGTTTTCTCGGCATGCAGGCCTATCGCATGGCCCTTCGTTTGCAGGATCGCGTGGATGGCGCGTAGCCATCCCTTCTCGAATCATGCCAATTCAAAGATTCCCGCGGATGGAGCAGTCCGGCGGGTCAAATCATCGGCTATCTCGGGCCCAAAGGCGTGGAATGGAAATATCCAAGCCCCGCGCGCAGGTTTCGTTTCGACCAATAACTGCGAACCGGGGCCGCGTATCCTCGGCAGGAATGGCGAGAGCCATGTCCGTCCAGCGTTGGAGCAGTTCGTCTCGAGGGGCGGGGCACTCGCTTGACGTGCGGGGGGATCAGCTAACCAGCGTCCCTCGTTTCGTTTCGCTCAGGGAAGAAAAAGGGGCGATTTTCGCAGGATTCTTGATCGCATGCCGATGCAGGCGTTCATGCCGCCGCCACCAGAGGAGTCATCGGCTTGGTCCGCGGGGATCGGCGTCAGATCCAACGGGAGTCGCACGGAAACGGGTTTGAACAGTCCGAGACAAGGGGCGGCGGTTCCCGTGGCCCAATGTTGGAGTCGATCCCCGGTCAATTCGCTGATCCAAGAGGCGGTAGTTTGCGCGGAAGCGATCATCCCTCCCGCGTGCATGCAGACCGCGCGCATCCCGCCGTTAATGAAGGCGTAGTGGGGATTGGCGCAGCCGTCGCCGTGGTCTCGAAGAAGGGCCGCCAGGTCGCTGGGGGAGCGTGCGTGGTCGCCGAGAGTCTGGGTTCGGCGTTGTCGCGTCGTGCACGCGGAGATTCGTGATTTCACCGGGTCGGCAAATGACCTTTGGAACCGGGGAATTGTCAAGCCATTGGAAATCGATCGGCAACCGATCACTGGTTCCATGGCCCAGCGTTTACCCGCGGTCTCGAAGACGTAGGCGTCGCCGGGGTCGGCGACGAGATAACTGTTGTGATAAGTGAACCGGCGATTTTCATGGCCGCAGCCTCCCCCCTGGCCATGCGTTTCGAGAAGATCCGCGAGTACCTCGCAAGCTTCCCTGGCGGAACGTGAACGTTCGAGGGCCAAGCGGAGCAAGTCCATCCCCGTCAGGCCGACGGTGGCGTAAGGCTGATTGGTGAACACCGCTTCGTTGCCGATGACGACCCCATGTTCATTGGTCCCCATTTCCGCGCCCCACATCCAAAAGGGACGGCTGAGAAGCACGGCATGGGTTCTGCGAATCTGAGGAATTTCAATCCAGGTACAACGTACTTTGGATCCCTCAGGATGATTCTCCGCGGGATGCCAATCCAAGATTTGTGCCTCGTTGGGATCGCGGTCGGAATTCTTGGCGAACAGGACCCGGTCCTTGAGACGGACGACGATGGTGTCACACATGGTACGATCATTCTAGCGGATTGCCCCCCTCCGATCCCGGCGCGAGCGACGTCGGGAAAAGTAACATTTCCAGGGTTGAAGGTCTCCGTGGTTGAAAACGGGGAAATTGTCCCGCTACGATGTTACTTTTGCCGCTCAGAAGAGTGATGCCGTGGCCCGGAACGAATTTGTGGACGCCGCGAATTGCGCCTAGCGTGAAGGCACGCCAAGCGACCGGGCCGGAATAATGCCATTGCTTTTCTGGAACTCTATTGTCCCACTTCGAAAACAAGACGGTGTTGGCAAGAGGTGTGCTCCCGTGAACGTCAAAGCGCGATCGGCGATTCGTTGGATTGGCTCGGTTGGATTCTTGTTCGTTTGTTTGGGCCGAGTGTCGGGGGCTCCGGATAAGTCGTTGGATTTGCAGCCGGAGGCTCTCGCGGCCAACGTGACGATTTATCGCGATGCGTGGGGAGTTCCGCACATCGACGGATCCACGGACGCAAGCGTCGTGTTTGCTTTTGCTTACGCGCAAGCGGAAGACTACTTTTGGCAGATTGAGGACAACTACTTGCTCGCGCTCGGCCGATATGCGGAGTTCCATGGCTCGATCGGCCTGAACTCGGACCTTTTGAATCGCGCGTTTGAAGTCGTGCCGCGCTCGAAGGAAGGGTTCGGAAAACTCCAGGAAAAATCGCAAGAGACCTGCAAGGCGTTCGTCGCGGGGCTGAACTATTACCTCGCCAAGCATCCCCAGGTCAAGCCGCGCGCCATCACGAAGTTCGAGCCTTGGATGCTCTTGGCGCTCAATCGGCAGTTGATCATCGAGCTGTGCTATCGATTCACGGGACTTTCCAACACGTTCGCCCCGCGAGAGCACCCGTTGATTTATACGTCGCGGGGCTCGAACGCGTGGGCCATCGCCCCGTCCCGAACGAAGTCAAAGCACCCTATCCTGATGATCAATCCGCATCAGCCTTGGTTCGGATTCGGGCAATTCTACGAGGCGCACTTGCGTAGCGGCGAAGGCTGGGACTTTTCAGGCGCGTCGTTCTTTGGGCTCCCCTTGCCGCTACTTGGGCACAACGAATATTGCGGTTGGGCGGGTACCACGAACGAACCCGGGTGCGGCGATGCGTGGCGAGAAACTTTCGACGATCCCCAGAACCCGCTTCACTACAAGTATGGCAAAGGGTATCGAGTCGCCACGGAATGGAAAGACGTCGTTGCCATTCGGGGGAGCGGCAGCAACGTCGAGCAACGATCCTACACGTTCCGGAAAACGCACCACGGACCGGTCCTGACCAAGGAAGACGATACGCACTACTTGTCCGGAAACATCGCCAAGATGTTCGAATCCGACCTCATCGCGCAAGGTCTTCAACTGATGCGGGCCAAGAATCTAGGCGACTTCAAGAGCGCATTAAGGGAACTGAATTTCCAATACACCAATCTCATTTACGCCGACCGCGAAGGAAACATCTTTTACATTTACAACGGGATCGTTCCCAAGCGGGACCTGGCCTTCGATTGGACCAAGCCGGTGGATGGGAGCGATCCCCGAACGGAGTGGAAGGGATATCATCCGATCGAGGACCTGCCACAGGTTCTCAATCCGATTTCCGGATTCGTGCAGAACTGCAATTCCAGTCCCTTCACGACAACCGACGACGGCAATCCATTCATGCTGGATTTTCCACCGTACATGGCGCGCGGTGACAAAACGGACGACAAACGGCGGGCGAAAATGGCTCGCATGCGCCTGCGTGCGATGAAGGACGCCACGTTCGACCAGGCCGTCGAACTCGCGTATGACAACACCCTTTACTGGCCCATGGTGGAATTACCGGTCTATCAACGGGATTTCGAACTCTTGAAGAAACGCAATCCCGCGCTCGCGGAGCAGGTTGCTCCCTATCTCGAGCATCTTCTCGACTGGGACTACAAAACCGCCTTCAACTCGACGCAATCCACGCTTTGTCTCGCCTGGTATGAAGAACTCTATGGTTTTGGATATCCGCATGAGACGTTGCTGCCGCGGTACTTGGAAAACCCCGACCTTCGCTTCCAGGCATTGATCAACGCCGCCGACGCGCTGAAAAAGATGCATGGCGATTGGAAAGTGGCCTGGGGCAGCATTCATCGCATCCAGCGTCGAGAAAATGTCTCCGATTTTCTTCTGATTCCATTTCAAGAGAATCTGCCAAGCATTCCGTCGTTGGGGGCTCCATCGCCGCTTGGGGTGCTCTTCACGCAGATCTACACGCCGAGCGTGAACATTCCCTTTGTGAAGAAGCAGAAGCAGAAATTCGGCGTCGTGGGCGCGACGTACCTCGCGGTCATCGAGTTTGGGGAAAAGGTTCGGCCAGCGACATTGATCAATTTCGGTCAAAGCGGAGATCCGAAATCGCCGCACTTCTTCGACCAGGCGAAGCTCCTTTCCGAGCGGAAGTTGAAGCCAAGCCTCTTTTACTGGGAGGATGTCAAGGCCGCGGCTCGTCGCGTCTACCAACCGGGCAAGGAAGGGGATCTGGCCCGAAACTCCCCGCCGAGCAACTGAGCGTTCCCGGCCGGTCGAGTGCCGGCGCTAAACTATTTTCCAAAGGCGAGTCCACCACGCTGGAGACTCTCTAGTTGATTGGGGTGTCCGAGGAGTTGTTCACAGAGTTCACCCGCTCTGGCGAATAGGGGTCCGTGGTCGCGGCGAAGGCAGACGTAGAGCCGCCAGAGTCCACGGTGCTTTTCCGTCAGCGCCTTTACGTCCGGGTGTTCGAGCGAGGCGAGCGGTTGCACCACGCCGGGGGATACCTCGACGGGAACGTCCGCTTCCTTCAGTGACATCCTGGGGGATGGACAGTAGAGAATCACGTGCGCTTCAGGAACGCCAAGTTGCTCGGCGAGCCACCGTTCTGCCGACCGGCGCTGTTCGAGATCCGTGTGGTACTTCATTGCCAAGGCATCTCTTTCAAGCTCCGAGAGACCGGGCCGGCCAAATCCTTCCAAAGTCAAAAAGTAGACCCGTTTGTAGAGTCGTCTTGATTCCAGGTCCTCCAAGACGTCGCGCCAGCCATCGCGGGGCGAGCCTAATTGTCCGAGCCGCGCGAGGAGGCTGTCATCGCGGAGGGAATAGAGTTCTTCGGAGGCGAAATGTTGAGAAGCCATGGCGAGCTCAAGGGCTCTGGACACCATTGCCCCAGCGACCACTTTCGCGTGATGGTAGTACACCCGTTCGGTCAGCGTGTAGCGAATTTGCAGTAGGTGAACCAGTTCGGAAAGAGCGTCTCTGCGGAAGGTGCCCGACTTATGCAATCGGACGACGAGCCTGCCTTCCTCGATCTGAAAGTATTGGAACAGCCGTTCGTCGTAGCCGAGCACCAGTCCGCAGTGAAAAGCGTCCCTTTTCAGATAGTCCAGCAGATCCGCGCAAACGGTTCCCGTGACGATATCGCGGAGGAACCGTGCGTTTGCGTTTTTCGACTGCTTTTCCATCAGAAGATTTCGAACGCGTTCACCGACCCCGCTTAACGCCAAGGCGCGCGCGAGGGGAGGGCTATCGAGAAAATGGGCGATCCTTTCCGGGTCTTCATCGTGACGGGCAAATAGCCTGCGCTCGTCCTCAAAAGTGTGACCGAAGGGAACGTGTGTCACGTCGTGCAATAAGGCAGCCAAGGTGGCGATCCGTCGATCTTCCTCCGAGAAATCTTGCCCCGCCGCCTCGAGAGCGTGGAACAGCTTCTTCGTCGTCCAACAGGTTCCGAGGCTATGCTCGAACCGGGAATGCGCGGCGGACGGAAAGACCAGATTCGAGGTTCCCAATTGCTTGATACCGCGCAATCGTTGCATGGCGGGAGTGTCGATTACCGACATCTCCACCGGATCAAATTGCATGTCCCCATGGACGGCATCGCGAAAGGTCTTCATGAGCCTTGACGCTTCCCTGTATTCAAAACTCGACTTGGAATGATGCCGGCTATTCTACGATTCCCCGAACGTCATGGGTGAAACAAAGTCACGAGGAGTGTAACCTCTTGAATTCCTGGTTCGAACCAAGGTCAAAGATGAGCGGCAATAGGAACGTTCCTTGCCGCGTGATGAGAGGCATGAGACGCTTAGGGGCTCGCGCCCGACGGCGGCCGATGGACGAAATGGCCATGGCAGCGGGGGAACGACGCGAGGGGGAGTATTCGATGGGATCGTGGGCTCGCGGAATTTGGATCTTTTACGCCTTCGTGTCGGCAATTGCCTTGGAACCGTCGTCCCATGCGGACTCATCCGTCGAGTTGGTGGGGCGCGCCGTCTTGCCCGCGGCCACATTCTCCGAAGGTCCGATCGCGGGGCGTTTGCTCGGTGACAAGCCGATCCACGGTCAAACGGTTCCCTTCAAGAGTCAACCTGTCCAAGGGTTCTCCGCGATCGTTCGCGGCGATGCAGGTAGCTTTCTTGTCCTTTCGGATAACGGCTTTGGCCAATTGGCGAATTCCGCGGACTACCACTTGCGTATCTACAGGGTTCGCCCTCGATTGAAGACCGGTGCGGGAGCAGGGGATGGCTCGATCGACGTGGAGGGTTTCATTGAACTCCGCGATCCGGAGAGAAAGATCCCGTTCGCGATCGTTCACGAACTGACGGGAGACCGAATCCTCACGGGCGCGGATTTCGACGTCGAATCGATGCAGCAGGCGGTGGATGGCACCTTTTGGATCGGCGATGAGTTTGGCCCTTTTCTTCTTCACTTCGATGCCGACGGCAGATTGCTCGATCCGCCGATTCCCCTGCCGGATCCCCAGCAGCCGGGTGCCTATCTGGTCTCGGCCGATTCGCCGCTACGATCCGAGAATGCCGCGGTCCGATTCATGAACGCCGTGCGGGCGCACGCCTGGAAACACGGTGGAAAGCGCAGCCCGGTTTACTCGCCGAACCCACTGATGGGAGGGGATTGGCAAGCGGTTCGAAGAGCCGGTTTTCCCGTGGTCGTCTGGACGCTAAACACCAAGAACGAAATGTTGCGCGTTCTCAAAATGCCCGTCGATGGGATCATCTCCGATCGACCGGATTTGCTTCGCCAAGCAGTGCTCGAGTTCGCGAGCAAGGAGCCCGAGTTGGCAAAAGGATATGTCGAGAAGGACGGCACTTTCGACTCGCGACGATTTGACGCGCAGGGACATCGCGGCGGTCGGCATCTGCGGCCCGAGAGCACGCTGCCCGCGATGGAAGTCGCGCTCGATGAATTGATGACGACCTTGGAACTGGATTGCGGAGTAACCAAGGATCAAAGGGCCATTCTCGGTCACGACGCCGTCCTTGGTCCCAATGTCGCGCGGCGTGCGGACGGCTCCCCTTATGACTCCAAGAACGCGATCAAGATCAAGGATCTGACACTCGACGAACTTCAACATCAGTTCATCGGCGACGTACTACTCAAGGGGCAAGCGGATCAAAAGAACGATCACACGCTGTCTCCCGTGTCCGTGGCGTTTGCCAGGTCGGGTGGGATCATCCATCCGTACGCCTATCCCTCGCTGGACCAACTCTTCGATTTCGTCGCCTTTTACATCGACTACTACCGGGCGGGAGAGGGAAAGGCATCGCCTGGGGCAGCGCTTCGAGCCGAAAATGCGGCGCGTATTCGCTACAACATCGAAACCAAAACCGATCCGCTTCCAGAGGCTTTTGCCAAGACGGCGGGGCCCGAGGCCTTTGTTCAAGCGATCGCCGGCAAGATCGACGAAAGAAAGCTACAGGATCGCGCGGACGTCCAAAGCTTCGATTTCCGCACGCTGCGAATCATCCAAGAGAAATATCCCGACATTCGGACCGTGTATTTGGTGGACCCACGTAGCGCGGCGCCTGCTGCATCCATGCTGGGAGTGCCTTGGCCCAAACCCAGTGGCTTGACGCTGAGGTTGGCGATCGGTCCCAGTGGGGGTTTCGAGGCATTGGGAATCTCTCCGGATGGCAAAACGCTTTTTCCGGTCCTCGAAAAGCCTCTCCTTGGGGACACCAAGCGGGTGGTGTGGATGTTCGAGTTCGACGTGGAACGCAAGAGGTACACGAATAAGCGTTATGAATATCCGCTGCAGGATCGAACCACCTCGGTCGCCGATTTCGTCCTCTTCGCGCCCGACCGTGGTCTGACGCTCGAGCGAGACGACTCGCAAGGGGACTTAGCGGGATACAAGGCGATACGCGAAGTCCGTATCGACCAGGAGAAACAAAGAGTAACGAGCGAGCCCCTTGTTGACCTTTTGAATCTGAAGGATCGACGGAAGATATCGGAGCCAGCCACGGGAGATATTGGATTGGGAGAACGTTTTGCCTTCCCGTTCTGGACGATTGAAGGGTTGGTGTTATTGGGACCTCGGCACGTCGGCGTGGTGAACGACAACAATTTTCCGCTGAGCGTCGGCCGTCACCAAGGGGCGGACCTTCCCGACGACAACGAGTTCATCGTGATCAAACTGTCGCGTGATCTTTACGAGGGGAATGCCGCCGTCCAGCTTCCCCCTGGTATCGAGTAGTGTGTCTCTGGGGGTGAACGCGCGGGTCGCTATTTGTCCCAGGACTGGATCTGGATGTCGGAGAATCGGATCCAGGAGTCCCTTTTGTGCATTTGCAAGGCGATATGGCCGGCGCGCACGTTGAGTCGATCATAGTGGGCGACGGTCTTGCCGTTGACGCGCACGGTAACGTTGGGTCCGTCGACCATGATCTGCATGGGATACCACTCGCCGATCTGGATCGGCAAATCATCGGCGTGGGCGCGGTCGTAAACACTTCCGGTCGGGTTTCTGCTGTCGGGGATATCTTCGACTTGAATTTCATCCCCTCGATCGTCACGGCCGAGCCAGCGGATGAAAACGCCGCCATTGGCCAGCCATTTCGTTTTCACGTAGAGTCGTAGTTCGAAGTTGGTGAACTTGTCATTGGTCACCAGATAGCCATTGCCGTCCTCCGCGAGGATTTCGCCGTTGTCGACGGTGAACTTCGCGCCTTCCTTGACCTCATGCCAGCCGGTGAAATCTTTGCCGTTGAAGAGCGTTCGCCACGGTTTATCCGAGTTGGGAAGTCGTTGGACGCGAACATTTCTCAACCGGTACTCATTGCCACGATCTTGCAGTCCGAGAAATCCGGAGCGAAACCGGTGCGCGAGCCGTGGGTCCTTGGACAGGTCGAGGTCCTGGACGGTTTCGCCATTGATCTTTGCTTGAAACTTCGGCCAATCGACGGTGATTTCCGCGTCATTCCAAATGCCGAAGTCCTTGAAGGCGAATTTGCTCGGTGGAACCGCGCCATAGATGGCGCCGTTGGAGTTGAGCAAAGGTTCGAGGCTTCTCTTGTCGTCCGAGAGTTGGAATTCGAATCCGACGCGCGAGTTTCTGCCGTACTTCGGCGCATGAAAGAAGATTCCCCCGTCCGAATAACGATCGAGGGAAAACTCGAAGCGAAGAATGAAGTTCTCGAACTCCTGTTCGGAGCGGAGCCAGGAGGGGTAGTTGCCGGTTCCCGTGCAGGTGACGGTCCCGTTTTTATTGGTAAAGCCGGCGTTTCCGACCGGGCTCCATCCTCGCAAGCTGGAGTCCTGAAATAAAGGTTCGAATCCAGGATCGGTTCCTGGGGCGCCTTCTTGTGCGGACAACGTCGGGGGCGCTGCCAAGAGCGCCGAAACCAAGAAAAAACACCGCAGCCTTGAAACGTGCATTCGAATGCTCCCGCGCGCCGATGGATGGAATCCTCGTTCTCAAGTGGTACGTGCAAAAAAGTACCATGGCCGCCTTCGGTTGTCGATGGTTTGGCGAAAGGGGGATCTTTGGTTGACGTCTGGCGGATGTCGTATTATCCTACCAATCAGGCGATGGAAAACGGATCCGTTCCAAGGGGTGGAATTTGGCGGGATTCGCGTCGTCCGACCTCAAAATAGAATATCACCGTCCCTGCGCCGTTGGTTCCATCTCGCCGAAGACCTCCTCGGTGCTCTCGCTGCTCTTCGAAAAATAGCCAAGGGATGAGGCGAAGAGACCGGGCAGATCCACAATTGGCGTAATTGCCCTAAACGCTAAACTTTATGGCGCTAAAGGCCGTGACAGGAGCGCCGCTCCGCCCACTGCCGTCAAGACTCCCACCCGCCGTTCGCGGCTTTGGAAAACGAAAGGGCAGTGACTCAAACTCGCTTCAAACGGGTGAACGTTGAGTTGTTGAAATGGTTCGAGAAGGGCATTTGGTGGAAACCGGTCTCGTTCGGAATCACGATTGGTACCGTTGCCTGTTGGAGGTTCTTCCGCACCCGATCCAGGAGTGCGATGTCGACGGGATTATCACGTACGCCAGTCCGGCGAATCAAGAGATCTCGGGCTACGCGCCCGAGGAACTCATGGGCACGCCGATTTGGGAGCGTCTCGTGCTTGAAGAGGAGCGCGGTCGTTTACGTGACTACCTCCAATTCATCTTGAAGGAAAAACCGGCACCCGTCGCGTATCACGCCATCGAGCACGCCAAGGACGGGCGTCGCATTCACTTGCAAATTGACTGGAGGTACCGCTGCGACGAAACCGGAAAGGTCGTCGGATTCGTCTCCTGTTTGACCGACATAACGCATCAAGTCGCCGCCGAACGTGAATTGAAGCTGGCGCGGGAAGAACTAGAGAACAGGGTCAGGGAGCGGACATTCGAACTTCAATCCATCTACGACGCCATCGTCGATGGGGTGCTTATCGTGGATGTTCTTCATGATCGAGTTCTGCACGTCAATCGAGCCGCGGAACGAATCATCGGTTACACCATGCAGGAGTTGGCGTCGGTCCCTTATAGTCGGGTCGTTCCTCCGGCGCGCAGTCTTAGCGTGATTGCCAAGCTGAAGGCGATTCAAGACGGGACTCTAAAGGTGGCCCAATCGCTTCCTTGTGTCCGCAAGGATGGCAGCGAAATCCGAGTGGACGTCACGGGAGGCTCGATCCGTTTTCAAGGCGTGCCGGCGGCGATATTTTTTCTCAGGGAGGAATCGGATCGGAATCTCTTGGAGGATTTACTTCGCGATGCGGAGAAACGTCTGCCCCAATTGGCAGGAAACATGCGCGAGGTATTCTGGCTCTGTGATCCGGTGGCGGACAAGGTCCTGTACGTGACGCCCAGTTATGAGCAATTGTGGGGTCGTAGCCGGGAAGAGGTTTACGAAAGTGCTGATCGATTGTGCCACGCCGTGCATCCCGCAGACCGCCGAAAGCTCTTGCGGCATTTGCGTGGCAAGGATTCGGCAATTTCGGCGAACCAAAAGTTTCGCATCGTTCGCCCCGATGGATCGGTTCGATGGATCCAGAATCGCAATTTCCCGATCCGAGACGCGAAAGGGTGCGTGCACCGGGTCGTGCGAATTTCGGAAGACGTGACGGAAACCATGGAAAAGGAACGCGCGATGCAACGTTCCGAACGTCTGGCGTCGCTAGGCACGCTCGCGGCAGGGATCGCGCACGAGATCAACAATCCGATCGGCGCCGCCTTGTTGGCCGCCCAGACGGCGCTTGCGGTGCAAGGAGAAGCGAATGCGGCGCCGGTGGTCGCGGATTGTCTCAAGAACATCGTCGACGCCATGGATCGCTGCGGCCGAATCGTCCGCAATATCCTGCGACTATCGCGAGACGAGCCGCGTGAAAGGTCCTGGGAATGCATCAATGACATTGTTCGCCATGCCATTGACATGTCCCGCGAGTCCATCCGCAAGCGTGGAGTACAAGTATTCGACGCGCTGGATGCCAACCTGCCGAAACTATTCGTCAACGGCATGGAGGTGGAATTGGTTCTGCTTAACCTGATTCGCAACGCGTTGGACGCCAAGGCGGAAAATGTCTGGATGGGGACCACGGAATCGGTGGAATACGTCCGGATCGTGGTGGAAGACGATGGCGAAGGTCTGACGGACGATCAATGCGCGCGCGTCTTCGATCCTTTCTTCACGGGAAGAAAAAACGAAGGTGGGACCGGCCTGGGGTTGAGTATCGCGCACCGGATTGTCGCCGATCACCAGGGACAAATATTCGTCAAACGTCGATCACCCCGAGGGGCTCGCGCGGTCGTCGAATTCCCCAAAGGGAATCCAACGAGTGAGGACTCGCCTCCATCGTCGGTCATCGAGGCGGATTCCCGCATGAGAAACGAGTCCGTTCGATAGCAAGGACGGGCTCATCGATGATATCGCGGCGCCCAATAGGATCACCTCCTCGAATAGAGGATTCTCGGGAGGGAGAACTCGCTTGACCTGTATTTTGATCTTGGATGACGAGCCTACTTTTCTCCACGTATTGAGCGTTCATCTCGAACGTCGGGGTTACCAGGTTCGCATCGCCAAGAGCATCCAGGAAGCCATACGGCTAGCCGAAGAGTGTCCGCCAGGCTTGCTTCTCGTCGACTGGATGCTCGGCGAGTCGATGAACGGAGTGGACGTGTGCGCCACGTTACGTCAAATGAACTCCGAGGTTCGTACCGTGCTCATGACGGGGCATATCGATCCTCCGGAGGTTTCTGACGGCAAACATCGGTGCGTGGATCGTCGGCTCGACAAGCCGTTTTTTCTCGAGAATTTGGATGCGGTGCTTAGGGAGTTGAATCTGAAGCCCGCGGGGGAGATTGAGGCTACATGATGCAAAACGCGACGGTTTACGTGGTTGACGACGACGCGGAAGTTCGCACGTCTCTGAAACTCATGGTTCAGTCGATCGGCATGGAGGTGAAGACTTTCGGTTCCGCCGATGAGTTTCTCGGCCAGTATTCCCCGGATAAGCCCGGCTGTCTAATCGTCGACTTGCGGATGCCGGGGATGAGCGGTTTGGAGTTACAGGAGCGTCTGCGCCTGTTGGATCCGGATTTGCCGATCATCATGATTACCGCGTACGCGGAAGTCTCGGTGGCGGTTCGAGCGATGAAGGCGGGCGCGATCGATTTTCTCGAGAAACCTTTCAATCGCCACGATCTCTTGCAATTGATCCAGAGATCGGTGGAACGCGTGCGTGGTCGATTTGCCCAGCGCGAAGAAAGACGCGAGTTTGAATCACGTCTTTCGCTTCTATCGACGCGAGAACGCGAGATCATGGATCGAATCGTGGCGGGCGAGAACGTCAAACGGATCGCAAAAGAGGTGGGAATAAGCCCTAAGACCGTCGAGAAACATCGGGCTCACTTGCTGCAGAAAATGAAATTGGATGGGGTGGTCGAATTGGTTACGCAGGTGTTGAACCAACGGCAATAGCCGTTTGGTCGAACCACCCGTCCTTGATGCATTGGTCCGCGATCATATTCCTCGATCCCGTCCACGCATTTCGAAGAACCTCCCACTGGCCGATGCACTCGGCGTTCTCAATCCCGTTGCCGATGAGAATTGGCGCCGTTGCTCGATCGCCAATCGCGCAGTGCCGCTCCCTGTGTCGTTTCAATGGTGCTTGACTCCACGGTTTAAATGCCCGAGCCGCCACGCGGGCCTTAAGTCCGGTGTCGCAATCGCTGCGACCGTTTCCCTCCCAACGAATGGTCGTCGCTAAGGGAACGTTCCGCTTGAATAGCGTCGGCATCGAGCCGGGGTGGGTTTTTCACCAGTTGAGCATGTTTGTCTCCAGGAATGGAAACTCATTCCACTCCCATGCGAATGGAACCCGGTATTGGAGCATTGTGGAGTGCCATTTCCTCATTTACACGCCGTGGGTTGCACAACATGCTTCAGTCGAAGCCCGTCCGCACGTCATGTTCACCTCGGCGCATAGAGGAGTGATTCGCCATGTCCAGACCCTGGCCTGTCGTATACGCCGGTCACGACTCCACCTGTTTTGACCGGCTTTCGTCAAACTTGCCCTCGTTTTCCTGGCAGCATTTGGAAGTTTCGGAATTAACCCCGGAAAACATCCTGCGCGAATGGAGACGCGTGCTGATACTCGATATCGATGTCTCCTGCCGGGAAGGATTTCAATTGTTTCGCGACATTCGGAACGTGCATGGAGGCATACCGATTATTCTTCTTGCGGACCTGGAAGGGCTTCGCATCGTGAAAATGAGCCTTGCCTGTCTGAACGGCGCCGAAGCACTCTACTTCAAACCTCTCGAAGAGCTCGCAAGGTTGAAGGAAAGTCTATCGCGGGGGATGCAGCGCATCGGACATTGGCACGAGATGATCAACCTCGGTCGATCGACGAAGCGTCGCGTCAAGGAACACCGTCCACAGGCCGTCGCCAAGGCGGTTCCCTAGTTCGTCCGCTAGGCCATTCGCGAAGTGTTGCACGACTGGGGGAGGGGCCGCCACGGTCAAGTTGTCCCCAACCCACGGTCTTTCTCGGTTCGCGGATACTTCGCTCAGTTTGGTCGACCTCTTGGACCAAAGGGCTCCCCATGAATTGTCGGCAGTTGACGCGCGGCATTTCCCTCATCGATCGGTTCGATGTTCCGATGGTAATCGTCGACGACGACGCGCGCATGCTAAAGATGAACCGGGCATGGGAAGACCTGTTCTCCAACGCTGTCCCATTGGACTCCGACTGGCTCAACGAGGGAGCCGACGTTCTCGCCAAATGCGCGGAAGTGATGGTGGAATCACCGGAACAAGTTCCCTCGGTCTTGCGATTCATGCGTTCCTTGCTTGCCGAGGATCCGCCTGTTTTATCCTTCTCGATCCCGTTGATTATTCGAGAAAAGCAGGATTGGTTCCGAGTGCGCGCCCTCGAATGGGAAGATCTTGGGCCCATGCGGGTGTTGGTTTTCGAGCCCCGCAGGGGAACCGGAGATTTCTCGGAACACCTCCGACGGCATGAAGCAACCGTTCAGGCGATTGTCTCGACCGCCGCGGACGGCATCGTGACCATCGATGAAGGGGGCGTCGTCCTCTCTTTCAACACCGCGGCCGAAAAACTGTTTGGATATGACTCCGAGGAGATCGTCGGCCGGAACGTCAGAATGCTCGTACCTGCTCCTCACGCAGAAAAGCATGACGATTACATTGCCTCGTACCTGAGGACGCGCGCCAGTGGCGTGATCGGCATTGCACGGGAAGTCCACGGCTTGCGCAAGGATGGATTGGTAATGCCGTTGCACTTGAGCGTCAGCGAGTATTGGGAAGACGACGAACGACGATTTACGGGCATTCTGCGGGATATGTCCCGAATCAAAGCGGCGGAAGAGGAATTAAGGCAGCTCAACCGCGCGCTTTACCAGCGCGTCGTTGCCGACCAGGAGGAGTTGAAGCAGAAAGAGGAACAACTCATTGCCGCTCGGCGCATGGAGGCGATCGGGCGTTTAGCGGGTGGAGTCGCGCATGATTTCAACAACCTCTTGACGATCATCATGGGTTATACCGATTTGGTTCAGGCTCAGACCGTTGATCCAAGGAGCAAGGAGAGCCTATTCGAAGTTCGTTTTGCCGCCGAACGCGCCTCGGCGCTGGTTCGCCAATTGCTCGCCTTTGGGCGACAGCAGGTTCTCAAGCCCCAACTAGTCGATCTCAACCAGGCAGTGAGAGGTATTGCCAGCCTGCTTTGTCGCACGCTTGGTGAAAATATCGTGCTAGAGCTCGATCTGTATGATCGGCCATGCTACATCCACGTCGATCCCAGTCAAATCGAGCAAGTCATTTTGAATCTTGCGATCAATGCACGAGACGCCATGCCCGAGGGAGGATTCCTTCGAATTCAATCCGTCGTGGACGATACCGGCGAACTCTCCGAATCAACTTCGCGATTGGCCAATTCTTCGGGAACTCTCCTGATTGTTACGGATACGGGCACCGGAATGGACGAACGAGTTCGTTCGCGAATCTTCGAGCCATTCTTCACCACGAAGGAGGTGGGAAAGGGAACGGGGCTTGGCCTGTCCACCGTCTACGGCATCGTGAAGCAAAGCAATGGTGAAATCCAGGTCGAGAGCGAAGTAGGCAAAGGTTCGACGTTTCGCATCCATTTTCCATCCGCCAACCTCGAAGCGGAGCGCGCTGATCAAACGTTGCAGGAGAGTTTTCCGGGAAACGGCGACGAGACCATCCTCATTGCCGAGGACGACCCGCAGGTCCGTTCCATTCTGGTTTCCGCCTTGACGAAGGCCGGTTATCGAACCGTTACCGTGGGTAGTGTTGGCGAAGCGTCCCGGATCTTGGACGATGCCAACGTCGACATAGATCTCCTGCTCGCGGACCTTGTCCTTGAAGACGGTACCGGGCGAGCGCTCGCCGACCATGCGAAACAATGTCGACCTCGACTCGGACGCATCTTTATGTCGGGCTATCTCGAAAGGTCTGTCAACCAGGAAGACTTCCTGAGACTCGGGATTCCATTTCTCCCCAAACCCATTCCGCCACGCGCACTCCTTCGACTCGTGCGCCAAGTCCTCGACGAGCGCGCCAAGAATTGAAAGTCAGGATTCGAATATCATTTCCGCCACGATGCCCCAACTACGGTCTCCAAGCTTTACCGCCACGGTAAACGTGGCCTTAAGAGTCCGAGAAGCCGACGGAAAGCCAACCGTTGGATTCAACGAATGCCTGGGCACCCAGGTTGTTGCCGTTCCCTCGGCCCGTTAAGCTATCGGGTTCAGAAAGGATCATTCCTTAAATCTCCGACTCGTTGATGGGAGTGTCTGGGTGCGATGGGAATCTGGCCACGGCGTGACTATTCTGAGCGGTAATATTACGCTCCAATTCTGCTCGGCCCGTCAAGAAATCTCTCATGTCGAGGTCCATCCATCGGGGCCATGGGAAAGCCGAGGGTTTTCATGGGAAGTGAGCCTACCATGCAGGTTGCGAACATGAGGAATCGGTCAATCAGGGTGCGCGCGGCCATTGCCATGGTCTGGATCTTGGCCATCAACCTGCCGGCCGTCCACGCCGAGGACGAAGCATCGAGTACTCCGACGAGCCCGGTTAACGTCGAGCGATCGGGAAAGGTATCAACGGCAGCCGGAGATATTGCGAAACCTGCCAGAGATGGTTCCCGTTTTGTCCATTTGGAGGAACAAGATCCTTACTGGGTAGGCGGACAGACGCCGAGACTGACGACGCCGATGTGGATAGGAGAAAACGGCGTGGAGGCCGCCGTCATTTTATCGATCGATGACATGCGGGATCCGGAAGCATACGAGCGCTACCTTCGTCCGCTTTTGAATCAACTACACTCCGTGGCGGGCCGAGCGCCGGTAAGCATTTTCACCTGCCGGGTTCCACCGGCTTCTGAACGATTGCAGCAGTTTCTTCGCGAAGGATTGACCATTGAGATTCATACGGTGAGTCATCCATGTCCATTGATGCGCGCGCCGACGTCGGACGCGAACACGGAGAAGCAAGATTCGCCGGCAATCGACCTGTTTTCTTCGAATCTCGTTCCAGGCGAACAAAGTTTGGCGCTTGTCCTTGACGACTATCTGCCTTGCATCGACAACATGGCCCAGATTACGGGGAATTCTCCGGTAGCGTTTCGCATGCCCTGCTGTGACTCTCAGAACACCAACACGCCACGCTTTTATTCCGAAGTCTTTTCCAAAACGACACGGGAGGGCAAGTATCTCGGCGTGAGCAGTAGCGTGTTCGTGCTCATGACCGCCGCGGATCCCGAACTCGAAAGGGAATGGGTCGTCGACGCCGACGGGAGAGATAAGTTCAAGAAGTACGTTCCTTTTCGGAACTTTGGAAATCTGATCGAGAGCTATCCGTTTCCTTACGTGGTCGGTAACGTCGCATGGGAGTTTCCATGTGCCGTTCCGTCTGACTGGTCGGCACAACACCTGCGGGGAGTCAATCACGAAGGGACCGTGGAGGATTGGAAGTCGGCAGTGAACGCCACCGTAAAAAAGCAGGGGCTTTTCACGCTCGTTTTCCACCCGCATCAATGGATCAAGCCGGAACAACTGGCTGATCTGGTCGCGACATCCGTGGCGCGGCATGGGGGGAAAATTCGTTTTCTGAATTTCCGCGATGTCCAAGAGCGACTGACGAAAAACCTGCTCGCCGGCGAGCCCTTGCGCTCGGCCACGGGGGGAGATAATGGCGTTCGCCTCCTCGACGTCAACCATGACGGATTCATGGACGTGGTGATCGGTAATTCACGAACGCAAAAGACTCGCGTTTGGCAACCAAAGGAGCAAAAGTGGTTCGAGACCTCCTTTCCAACCAAGCTTGTCAACGACCAGGGACGAACGCGAGGCGTGAAGTTTTTTGGGGGTGAGAAGGGGAACGCCGGCTTCATGATCGCTAGCGACGAGGAGCGCGCCGTTTGGCAATTTGATGGCCGGGAGTGGATTAGCGCGAACATCGAAATGCCGCGGGAAATCGACGGCGCGGCTTTTCGGACGATGGCGAAGGGCGTGGACCCTGGGGTCCGCCTTCGCGACGTTGATGGTGACGGCATGGACGATCTACTTATCGGAAATCCGCTTCAAAACGCAGTATTCCTCTGGGCGCCGGAGGCATTGACGTGGAAACGAGCGCCCCATGGACTTCCGGAAACCGTGCGAGTGGTGGACGCGCGCGGTGGCGATGCCGGACTACGCTTCCGAGATTTGGACGGAGATGGTGACGAAGACCTCGTCTATTCGAACGAACGCGAATACGCGATTGCGCAATTCGTCAGTCCCCGCGAAGGTTGGAGAATCGTGAAAAAGGGGAACGTGAGAAACGCTGGGGAAACATTGGTCGGCGGCGCGCCGTCCCCGATGCCGATGATTGCGTTCGCCGGGAGGCCGATGGGAGCATGGTTCCATGGCAACGCGCTCTTTGTCGCCAATGAGTTCACGGCTAAAAGAAAAGACCTGGTGGATACGAGGACGTTTCGAGAACTTTTGTCGACGGAACCAATGCCGGTGGAGTCGCAGTGACGTTCGCAGGAAGTCAGTCGGCAAACCAATAGCGAACAATGCAGTAAAGGGCGTTGAACGCATCTTTGAGCCCGATCTTCTTCCCTTCGGAATAATCGCGGCCGTGATAAGAGATGGGCATTTCGTAGATTCTGCATTTTCGACGCGCGATCTTGGCGGTCAATTCGGGTTCGACGCCGAATCGATTTTGCTTGATTTCGATCCCGTCCAAAACGCTACGACGGAAGACCTTGTAACAGGTCTCCATGTCGGTGAGGTTGAGATTGGTGAAAATGTTGGAGAGCAGTGTAAGAATGCCGTTGGCGACCCGGTGCCAGAAGAGGTGCACGCGGACGACATCCCCAATGAATCGGGAGCCGTAGACGACGTCGGCTCGTCCATCGATGATCGGCTGAATGAGCCGTAAGTACTCCCGCGGATCGTACTCGAGATCGGCATCCTGGATCACGACGACGTCCCCGGTGCATTTTTTGAACGCCGTTCGCAGGGCAGCTCCCTTCCCCTGATTGACGTCGTGATAATAAATGGCGAGATCCTCTTCCCCCTCCATTTCGCGGAGCATGTCTCGGGTTCCGTCGGTGCTGAAATCGTCGACCAGAACGATTTCCTTGGGAATCGGGACGTCTCGGACGCGTCGGATGATCTCGCGAATCGTCTTTTTTTCGTTGTAAACGGGAATGGCGACGGAGAGCTTGAAGTCCGCAGGGACCTGAAATATGCCGAGTTGGCGGAGGGCACTTTCACCAAATACGCGGGTGATCTGCTCGAAAAACGGCGCGTCTTCCGGCGTCATGCCGGTTACCCAAATCGAGTCGTTATTCCCCACGTAATACGGTCCTTCAATGACCAGTGGCTTAAGCATCCCTGCGACCTTACTCCATGGATTATCTCTGGATCGTGCCAAGGCGTACGTGACTAGACAGCATCAGGTCTTGGACGTTCCGGCCGGGTTTATGCTCGGATTCGTTTTGTCGGACTTTCTCCGGCAGTGAAAAACGGCATCTAAAACCTGAGACACGGGTATCACGCCGACCATTTCCGTTCTCGCAGAACCTACTTGAACGGATTTCCCAAACGATGGCCGATCCCGGGCTAACCTAGTTATTTTACGCGATTTCACCGTCAGGGGTTCGCGCTATAACTAGCGAGAACGCCAACTCGCCTGAACCAACCGTGGCAGTGTTGGCCAAAACCAAGAATCGTGCAAGGGGGATTGCCGATTCTGTGGGGGAAGAGGCAAGAATACGCAGGCTGGCGAATCAGTCGGGGATTGTCCCCGCATGTTCAGCCGGTTACGCTAATTCCATGGACTCAGGTGACTTAAGGGTGGTGACGCAGGACGCTAAGGTGGAGGACGAGCTTGCACTCGTGGCTTTGCTGCGGGCCGGGGATGCCGCCGCCTACGAACGGGTGCTCCGGGTCTATGGGTCACGGCTGTTGACGACCGCTCGCCGATTGGTCGGCAATGAGGAAGATGCTCGCGACGCCTTTCAGGATGCTTTGCTGTCCGCGTTCCGGTCGATCGACTCCTTTCAGAACGGCTCGAGCGTTTATACCTGGCTGTACCGGATTACTGTTAATGCTTCCTTGATGCGTCTGCGGAGTCGGAGCAGGAAGAAAGAGTGCCAGTTGGAATCACTTTTGCCCTGTTTTCTCGAGGATGGCCATCAAGCGAATCCTTGTCCTCGCTGGGCGGAATCCGCGGATTTGGCCTGCGAACGGGAAGAGACCCGATCGTTTGTCCGGGAGGCGATTGACTCCCTACCTGAAACGCATCGAACGGTTTTGCTCCTTCGCGATATCGAGGAACTCAGCACGGCGGAGACGGCGGACTTGCTCGGTGTCGAGGTAGGGGTGGTGAAGACCCGATTGCATCGGGCTCGTCAAGCATTACGGACCCTTTTGGATCCGATTTTTGATCCGAGGAACGAATGAACTGCCGCGAGGCCTTGGAGTTTCTGGCCGCGTACGTTGCCGATGAGTTGGAGGCGGGGGTGCGCGCCACGTTTGAGAAGCATCTGGCAGTCTGCCCGGACTGCGTTCATTATCTCGCGAATTACCGAGCGACCATTTCGGCAGTGAGCCAATCGTGTCGAAATCCCCACATGCCTGCCGATCACGAGTTGCCGGAAGACCTCGTGCGGGCGATTCTAAATGCCCGGATCGGCGGATCGTCCCAAGACGAGTGAATCTCTCCGAATGTCGTCTCGCGCCGCGAACCTATTAAGGGGAACAGGCGAAGTAGGATGGATCTCCCGTGGAGAAAACGTGTCGAGTTGCACTGGGCGGACTCGTGTGAGCATTGCCCTGGTTCTGAGAATCGACATAGGTGGGTTATCGAGCTGCAGAATAGAGATGGCGAACATCTCGGCCCGGACGCTTGGAGTGCCTTGTAACCAAACAATCCGGGCCACGACATCACTTTTCTGAGCGGCAACAGGAATGGGTGCAATCCCATTAGCGCAAGGTCTTAAGGCGGAACAATGCCTCTCAATCCAGCACTTTACGAGATCAATACGAGAACCTGGCTCGGGGAGATCTTCCCGACGAGCGGGAACAAAAATCACGCTCGCGGACGTACCGGACGATGAGTTCGAAAAGATTGCTCGCCTGGAAGTCGATTACCTTTGGATGCTCGGCGTTTGGCAGACCGGTCCCGCCGGCCGGATGGCGTCTCGGACGCGGCCGGAATGGCGCGCGGAGTATTTGCGGACGCTGCCCGATTTAACCGAGGACGATATCGTGGGATCCCCGTTTGCGATTCAGTCCTATACGGTGCATGCCGATTTCGGAGGGCCGGCGGCATTGGCGGCGTTTCGCCGAAAACTCGCGGAGCGGGGAATGAAGCTTTTTCTCGACTTTGTTCCCAATCACATGGCCCTCGACCATCCGTGGGTCATTTCCAAGCCCGAGTTCTTTGTTCGCGGCTGTCCCGGCGACGTCGAGAAGGATGCGCAGAACTTTGTCCGGCTCAACACGTGCCAGGGACCGACTATTTTAGCGCACGGTCGCGATCCGTATTTTCCGGGTTGGCCCGACACAGTCCAACTCGATTATCGTAGCCGCCGACTTCGAACGGCCATGGCGGACGAGTTATTCAAGATTTCGCAGATCTGCGACGGCGTTCGCTGCGATATGGCGATGCTGATCATTCCCGAGGTATTCAATCGAACCTGGCAGTCGGCGATGACTTCGTCCGAAGGGACGCGCGAAATGAGCGAGCCCTTCTGGCCGGGCGCGATCGAAAGGGTGAAGAGGTCCCGACCGGATTTCCTTTTCATGGCGGAGGCCTACTGGGATCTCGAGTTCACGCTTCAGCAACAGGGATTCGACTACACCTACGACAAACGGTTTTATGACCGCTTGACGTTGCAGTCGGCGGGAGAAGTCCGAGGTCACCTCTGGGCGGATGCAAACTATCAGCACCGGTCCGTTCGATTTCTCGAAAACCATGACGAACCTCGGGCCGCGGCCGTGTTTTCCAAGTCCGTCCACCCGGCGGCGGCAACTATTGCTTTCCTAGTCCCTGGATTGCGGTTTTTTCATGATGGGCAGTTGGAAGGAAGAACGGTCAAACTCCCCGTCCACCTCGGCCGACGGCCCCATGAACCCATCGACAGTGAACTCGCGGATTTCTACCAGTTACTATTCCGCGTCCTAAAAAGACCGGAAGCTCGGGACGGGCAATGGCGACTCTTGCGGTGCGAGCCCGCGTGGGAAGGAAATTCGACCTTCGAACATTTTCTCGCGTTCTCCTGGGATCTGGGAGATAGCCGACTACTCGTCACGGTGAACTTCGGGCCGACACAAGGACAGTGTTATGTCGATCTCGCTTTTGGCAATTTGGCGGGAAGGCAATGGCGTTTAGCCGACCTGACAGGTGACGCTCGGTACGATCGCGACGGGACGGAATTGATGACTCGCGGCCTGTTTTTGGACATGCCTGCCTGGGGTCATCATGTCTTCGAAGTCACGGCGTTGTGACACCGAATACTACATGCCGATCTGGACGAGGCCGCGCCACAGGATGGCGGGAGCAACGAACAACCCCAACGTAACGGCGGCACATAAAACCATTCCCGCGAAGACGGGACCTTCCTGTTCCTTGGTCACGCTCTCCGCCGGCGGTTGCAAATACATGAGTCCCACGATCCTTAGGTAGTACCAAGCACCCACCGCGGCGTTCAACGCCATCGCAAGGGCGAGGACTTTGAACGCGGGCGTTCCCTCGGTCCACGCGGCAAAGAAAATGTTTAATTTGCCCCAGAAACCGGCCGTCGGCGGCAAGCCCGTGAGGCTGAACAGGAAAACCGCCATCATGAAGGCCGTTCCAGGATGCGTTTTTCCAAGACCGGCGAAATCATCGACGAGTTCCGCAGGCACGCCAAAACGACGGAGCGATTGTAAGACGGCGAACGCGCCCAGCGTCATCGCGCCGTAGACAACCAAATAAAAGACAATGGCTTGCGATCCACTGGTCGCTCCGCCGCCGGCGGCCGTCCCCACCGTTTCACCCGCCGCCAACGCGACCAGCATGTACCCAGCGTGTGCGACGCTGGAATAGGCGAGCAGACGCTTCACGTTATCTTGAAGCAGGGCCAGCAAGTTCCCCAAAGTCATCGTCAAGAGCGCTACCACCCAGACAAGGAACGCGGCTTGTTGCGAGAGCGTCCGCGCCGCCTCGGTAGCATCGCTGGTGGGGATGACGAAACTGACCAGCCGGACCAAGGCCACGAAACCCGCAAGCTTTGGAACGTATGCGAGCAACGCGGCCGTGCCCGTCGAAGTCCCGGCAAAGACGTCCGGCGCATAAAAGTGGAACGGGACGGCGGTCACGCGAAATCCGATCCCCGCGACAATCAGCGCCATCGCCACCAGAACCAAGCCAGGCATGTGTTCCCCAGTATGGTTCCGAACCGATTGCTGAATGACCGTGAGATTAGTGGAGCCCACGGCTCCATAGAGAAAGCTCGCGCCATAGAGAAACAAAGCGGACGAAAACACGCTCAAGAGGAAGTATTTGATCGTCGCTTCCTTCCCCTGCAGATCGTTCCTGGAGATGTACAAAAGCACGTACGTCGGAATGCTAATGAGTTCGAGCGAGAGGAATAGGCTCACCAGGTCGTTCGAGGCGGCGACAAAATTCACTCCCGCGAAAATCAGCAAAAGGCAGGCGTAGTATTCGATCGTGAAACGTTCGATTTGATTCCAGGTCATTAGCACGAGCACGATCGCGGACAGCAGGCCAGCCCCTTTGGCGATGTGGGCCAGCGAATCGCCCAGAAAAATGCTCGCGGCAGCGTCCTCCGCAGGACGAACGCTGGTGAAGAACCAGATCATGAAGGCGAATAACAGCGTCCCCAAGCAAGCCCAGGCCCAGCGCGCTCCCGCTCCAACTCCTAGGCGGCCGGAAAGGCTCGAGACGAAGGGCGCCACCAGGAAAAGGATCGTCGCCACCGCAACCAGAATAAGCTCCGGCACGACGAACGAACCCGCCCCGCGAATGCTAGCGATCACTGTGTCCATTAACGATTCTCCGCGACGAGGGTGTCAGCAGGCGGTTTTTGGGTTGAAGCTGAGTCCTTGAAATACGGTTGCCATGCTAATGGCACGAACTTTTCCCAGGACGCAATTCGTTCGCTGGGATTCCAAATCGGAAAAGGGGCGACTTGCGTCCCGTTGGCGATGTCAACGACAAGAACATGCTTTTTTGTTTCCGCTTGGTTAGCCCCGGACACAGGCTTTTGACTTGCCGCATTCTGCATTGCCGCCAACGCGGTTTCGCCGGGCGGAACAAGTCGAGCTGAGTTTCGATATAGCGACGCCACCGCGTCGACGTCCGGGTTGATCACGCTCAAAAAGGGACGGGGGCACACGCCGATCGCGACGCAAACGACCGCAATTGGAACCAAGGCGACGATCTCTCGCGGCTTGAGGTCGGAAATCAATGTTTCACCATGGTGCGGCTCTTTGAGTGGGCCGAAGAGCACCTTTTGCAACATGTTGAACAGATACCAGGCGCCAAAAATGATGCCCGACGTCCCCAGTACCGCATAGCCGACGTGTACCTTGAACATCCCAATAAGACTGAGTACCTCACCCACGAATCCATTTAGTCCCGGAAGGCCGACGCTCGAGAGGCTGATGAAAACCAAGGCAACCGCGAATAGAGGTAACTTATTCGCCAATCCGCCCATCTCCGCGAGTTGGCGGGTGTGGTACCGTTCATACAGCATGCCCACCAGGAGGAAGAGTCCGCCCGTGGACAAGCCGTGATTGACCATTTGAAGCGTGCTTCCCGCTAAACCTTCCGAATTGAGGGCGAACATACCCAGCATGCAAAAGCCCAAGTGGCTGACGCTACTGTAAGCCACCAATCGCTTGATGTCGTCCTGGGCCAGGGCGCATAGAGCGCCATAGAGGATGCCCATGACCGACAAACTCGCGATGAGGGGAACACCGACGTTCCAGGTGGCGTACGGCAGGAGCGGCAGGCAGATGCGAAGAAATCCGTAAGAACCGAGTTTCAAGAGCACGCCCGCCAGGAGCACGCTCCCCGCGGTCGGCGCTTCCACGTGCGCCAAGGGGAGCCAGGTATGGAACGGAAACAGCGGAACCTTGATGGCGAATCCCGCGAACATGGCCAGGAAGATCCAGAATTGCGCGCTGTACCAGAACTCCTTTTTCGCCATCCGGGCCGCTTCAGGATCAACTCCTTCACCCACGACGATCGGTTCGGCCCCTTCGCAGATCCCCATTTGCTCGGCCATTTGGCTGGCCAGTTGAGGAATCGAGAAGGTTACCGGCTTTCCGGTTTCCGCGTGCAACGTGTAAACGACCGCGATCATGCCGACCAGGAGCACGAGGCTGCCGGCGAGGGTGTAGATGAAGAACTTCCTGGCCGCATATTGCCGATCCGGCCCACCCCAGAGCCCGATCAGGAAAAACAGCGGGATAAGCGTGAACTCGAAGAAGATGTAGAACAACACCATGTCGAAGGCGCAAAAGACGCCGATCATTCCTGACTCGAGCAGTAGCAGGAGGGCGTAGTATCCGGCGGCGCCTTGATCGATCGCCTCCCAGGAAACCAGAACGGCAGAGACCATGAGCAACGCGGTGAGCGCGACCAGCCAGAGGCTGATTCCGTCCATTCCCAAGTAGAACTGTAAGCTGCTGGCGTCGTTTCCATTCGCGCTCACGGTCCCGAAATGGAACCAGTTCCAGCGGAGTTCCATTCGGGGCTGGATCGGTCCAGAGATCGACGACGTTTCCGACCTTGGCTGATAGCCGAGCACGACGATGCCGGCGAGGAACAGCACGAATAGCGTTGTCCCGAGCGCCAGCGTCCTCGCCAACTCTCGGTTGCCTCGGCAGGCGCATGCGATGACTCCCGCCGCGACCAGCGGGACGAAGATCATCAAGAAGAGCAAAAATCCCATGGTTCGTTTCCCGGTCAGAACGCCAACGCCATCGACACCACCAACACCGTAAGTCCCACGGCCATGACCAAGGCGTAGGACTGGATCATGCCGTTCTGGACCGGCCGAAACACCTGGCCGATACGGGCTGGCATCGAGCCCACGAGATCCACGATTTGGTCGACGAAATACTTGTCCACCACTTGGCAGAGCAGGGCGAGGATCCGCAGCGGCCGAACGATGATCCACGCATAGATCTCGTCGATGTAAAATTTATTCAGCGATAGATCGGTGAACTTGCCCGCAACCTGCGTCAGTTTGTCGAGCAAAGCCGGCCGGTAGACGTAGAGTAGCCAGGCGACCGCGAGACCGGCGAGCGCCACCATGCTGCCGATCACCATGACCGCGCCGGCCGATTCATGAAATTCATGGTGCGGTAGGCCAGGCGTCTTTTCGAGATATCCCGCGATCCAATGCGTTGGTGGGCCGGTGACGAACCCAATTCCCAAGGCGCAGACGGCCAGGATCTTGAGCGGGATGGCCATCGAAGGAGGAGCATCGTGGGGGTGATGGCCTGCCTCGTGCGGGAAATGTTCCGGTCCCCAAAAGGTCATGAAGTACGCGCGGAAGACGTAAAAAGAGGTCAGCAGCGACGTCAGCACCGCCATGTCGAGCAACAGTTCGAAATATCCCGCGTACGGTCCGTCGTGCGCCGCGGCATTAAGGCAGACCAAGATTTCATCCTTGCTCCAAAAGCCGGAGAAGGGGGGAATCCCCGCGAGAGCAACTGCGCCGCACAGGAACGTCCAATGCGTCGTCTTGAGGGTATGTCGCAGCCCGCTGAAGCGGCGCATGTCGATCACGTCCCCCATCGAGTGCATCACGCTTCCCGACGCGAGGAAGAGAAGAGCCTTGAAGAACGCGTGCGTGAACAAATGGAAGATCGCGGCGACGACCGCGAAAGTGAGCAGTCCCTTGGCGCCAGCCGCGCTACCGAGCGCCATGAACATGAGTCCGAGTTGGCTGACGGTGGAATACGCCATGACCCGCTTGAGATCGTATTGAGTCAAGGCGATAAGTGCGGCCAGGAGCGCCGTTATGCCGCCGATCCCCGCGACGATCACCTGCGCAGTCGGCGCGAGATCGAAAAGGGGCGAGCAGCGGGCAACCATGTAGACCCCCGCGGTCACCATCGTGGCGGCGTGAATCAACGCGCTCACGGGAGTGGGGCCTTCCATCGCGTCGGGGAGCCAGACATGGAGCGGGAACTGGGCCGATTTGCCCACGGCACCGGCAAAAAGAAGCAAGCAGATCACGACGATACCTGTAGGGTGTGCTTCCGCGATCTTGCCGGCGGCGGCAAAGACCACGTCGTAGTCGAGTAGCTGCTTCCCCGCGGGCGCGTTCCAGAACAGGGACTCGCCCACATAGTACCAGGTCAGGAAGATGCCGAGCGCGAAACCGAAATCGCCGATGCGGTTAACCAGAAAAGCCTTCTTGGCAGCCGCGGCCGCTTCCGGCTTGCGAAACCAGAATCCAATGAGCAAATAGCTGCAAAGGCCGACCGCTTCCCAAAAGACGTAGAGCAGGAGGAAATTGCTCGATAGCACAAGCATGGTCATGGAAAACACAAACAGGCCGATGGCGGCGAAAAAGCGGGGATAACCGGGATCCCCGTGCATGTAGCCCGCGGCATAAATCGCGACCAGCAAGCTCACGAAGGTGACCATGACGAGCATGACGGCGGTTAGGGGATCCGCGCGGAGCGTGAAATGAACGCTCAGGTCCCCCGCGGTAATCCATTCATAGCCAGGCACAGAGCGTTGGCTGCTCCGCCAGGTTTCCGAAAGTTAATACCATGGTGGCGAAAAATAGCGAGACCCCAAGCGCGACCAGCGGACGATGACTCGCTCGTGCAGGAATCGAGCCGAAAAACGCGATGCCGATGCTCGCCAGCAACGGCGCGATGGGAATCATCCAAACCATCAAACTAAACATGCGTCGGGACCTTTCGCTTGGAAAGTCGCGGCTCGCGGCCGGCGGGCGTCAATGTCGGGAACGTCGGCGCCGGCGGAGGGAGCTCGTCCGGAGTCACCACGTCGTCCGCCTGGGACTGCATCGGATCCGCCTTGGTTTCTCGCAGCTGTCGCCAAGCGCTCACGTCGAGCGTCTTCTTCGCCTGGTAGAGGATCAGGATGATCGCCAAGGCGATCGCCGCTTCGCAAGCCGCGACGGTCAACACGAAGATCGTGAATGCCTGTCCTTGGTAATTGTTGTGAGACCGGCTGAACTCGACGAGATTCAGCGCCACCCCCTGCAGCATCAGTTCCGCGGAAAGGAACATGACGATGAGATTGCGGCGCGTCAGGAAGCCGATCGCCCCCAGCGTGAAGAGAATGGCTCCGACGATCAGAAAATTGGAGAGTTCTGCGGTCATGTGCTGGCCTCCCGCGGCCGATTCGCGATGAGAATGGTTCCGACGGTGGCGGCGAGAAGCAGGGTTCCCGCCAGTTCGACGCCCCAGAGATAGTCGGTGAAAAGCGTTCGTCCCAAGTCCGTGACTCCGCCTACCTTCTCGCCCGCCGACTGGCTCAAAGTAGAGACGCCGGCAACGGCGATTTTGGCGGCTTCTTTTCGTGTTGGAACTTCACGAATCGCATGCACTACCGCCATGAGGAAGATGGTTCCCGCCAGGCCAGCGACCACCGGTTGGCGGAAGTGCTGATTGAACGCGGCTAGCTCCGTTTGCTGCGCGAGCATGATGACGAACAGGAACGTGACGATGATGGCACCGGCGTAAACGATGATTGTCGCCGCCGCCAGGAAAGAAGCCGCCTGCATCAGGAAAAGTCCGCAGGTCGAGAGAATCACCATCGCGAACCAAAGGGCGGCGTAAACGGGGTCACGTTGCGTGATCATGAGAAAGGCAGACAGGACCGCGATCGCCGCGAATATCGAAAACAAAAATCCCGCCAACGCCGAGTCCCCCGACTGAATGAGTCGAGTCCAGATCGCATAGAGCGCGATCACCGACAAGACGGGCGTGATCATGAAGCGGACGGTTCGCGATCCCAACGCGGTGCTCAGATACGCCAAAAACCCGAGGAGCAACGGCACCACGATCATGCGGTGCTCGCTCGTCCAGGTGACCAAGACTTCAAGGACGTGGGAAAACACGTCTCACTCCGTTTCTTGCAATGAGGGGATTGTTAGTCATTCCCCTTCCAGACGCTTCGGTCCGATGTTCCACGAGACATGCCCCGCGGACGAGCATCGGACCGCTAACGCGGCACTCCTTGGACATCCAAAATCAGGTCTACTTCACGATCTCCGACGCGGGGCCGAGCACGCCCTTGTGCGTGCGGATGGGATCTTTTCCTCCCTGGATCGTCTTGTCGAAGACCTCGAGGAGTTTGTCCTTGTCGAAGATCATTTCCTTGCGGCTGTCTCCCGTCAGGTCGAAGATGGAGGTCAACTCGATCGCGTCAACCGGGCACGCCTCTTCACACATGCCGCAGTAAATGCAGCGGAGTTCATCGATCTCGAAGGACTCCGGAAACTTGTCCCGATCGGGCCAGGGGGATGGCGCCCCCTGAATCGAGATGCAGTGTGCCGGGCACGCAGTCGCGCACAACATGCACGCAACGCACTTGACGCGTCCTTGATCGTCGCGATTGAGCCGGTGCACGCCCCGATAGTTCGGCGGCAGATCGGGCTTCTTTTCGGGAAACTCCTGGGTCACGGAGGGTCGGAACATGTGCGCGACCGTGGTCCGCAACCCCTCGACGATCGCCGGTACGTAGAGCGCTTCCCAAAAGCCGATCGTCGGCTCTTCGACCCAGACAACGTCTTTTTCGTTGATAGGCACGGAACGAACTCCTTAGCCTCGAGCGAGGGACGCCATGCCGCGGTTGGCCACGTCCTTCTGTACCGCGCGGGCGTTAATATATCCCGCGCCCAGGAACAAGAGCACCGACGTCACGGTTAGCCAACCGGTGCTCGTGCCCAACTGCTTGACGATCATCACGCAAATAAAGTTGATCAAGGCCAGCGGAATCAGCACCGTCCAGGCCAGCCCCATGAGCTGGTCGAATCGGAAACGAGGAAGCGTCCAGCGAATCAACATGGTGAAAAGGATGAAGCACGTCACCTTGCCGAGAATGACGCCGACCTTGACGAGCGAGGAACCGAGATAAGCGCTGTCCGGCTCGGCGATACCCGGGAAATGCCAGCCCCCGAAGAACAGGATCGAGAGCAGGAAGCTCACGACGATCATGTGGGTGTATTCGCCGAGGAAGAACATGCCGAACTTCAGCGCGCTGTATTCCGTGTGGTACCCCCCCACGAGCTCCTGTTCGCATTCGGGCAAATCGAAAGGCAACCGGTTCGATTCCGCCATGGAGCTGGCCATGAAGATGAGCATGGCCAAGGGCTGCGTCCATACGTTCCAACC
>JAXMAQ010000017.1:0-121164 GCA_046350335.1 Planctomycetota bacterium | reverse complement strand
GAGGCAAGGGAAAGCCGCCCAATCTCCCATGTCTGGAGATAGTCTCGGCTCGCCCTTTAGCCTCAAGATGATTAACACCGCGGGCAAATGGTGACTCTGTTGAGCTTACTTGGCGGGGAACCGTCGCCGTCGCCGATGAATGACCCAAAAGCTGAGAGCGCAAGCGGCGGCGAGTGACAAAGACGAGGCTTCCGGGACGGCCACGCCGATAGCTACTGCCTCGCGGTACTGACCGGCATAGTACCCGATTCCGACATCTTTACCCGTCAACAGGACCCTATCGCCCGTCGCTGGATCAATGAGAAATACCCCATAATTTCGCGACGAATTGCTGCTATCGCCGGAGGCGAGCAAAAACCCGTTCGGTGCCAGGGTCAGCCATTCCATCCATCCCATGATGGTTCCGGAACCGGTGGTGGCATCGGAAAGAATGCTCCGGTTGCCCGTGACGGGATTGACGCGAAGAATGCGCGTGCCGTCGGTGACGGCAAGCGTGCCGTCCAAAAGAATCTGCAAATCGGAGATGAACGGGCCGAACGCGGGCCCCGAGCCAACACCGCCCCCCGAGACGATCGTTCGATTCCCCGTCACGCCGTCAACAAAATAAATACGGTCCGAATTGCTGCTGAGCGCATAGAAGTCCCCGTTCGCGGTAAGCGTAAGTCCGCTCACGTAGTCGATCGCCGGACCCGTGCCGACCGAGGGTCCCGAAATCAAAGTTCTGTCCCCCGTAATCGGATCAATGCGAATGATGGAGTCAGTGCTACCCGTGCCCACAAAGATCTCGCCGTTGGGCCCGACCAGGATCGCACTCGCACCGTCGAGCGCTGGTCCCGTTCCGACGGAAGGCCCCGAAAGAATGGATCGATCGCCCGTCAATGGATTGATTTTAAAGATGGCATCGGCGTCAAAACCAGCCAGCAAAATTGAACCGTCGCGATCAATCGTCAGGCCGGTAATCAGTGATCCGAAGTCCGGACCGGAACCCACCACGCCCGGTCGCGAGATGACCGTCCGATTCCCGGTCGCAATGTCCGCGGCGACGACAGCGTTGGCGGATCCGGAACCCGCGTCATCCAACGCGAAGACGATGCTGGTGATGCCCGTGGTGTGAACCGAAAGTCCACTCTGCACCTGGTCGCCGATGAAATCCGCGCGACTTTTCGAAGCCACAATTACCGGCAGGAGACAAAGACCATAGGTCCATAATGAGCGAGGCATATTATCATCCTTTATGAAGATAAACAAAAGATCGCCAATGGTTCGAACATCGATCGTCTTCGGTGGTGAGATAACGAACGCTTCCGCGTTCTAGGTCCTCGATGTCGCTTGAGTCGGACGGAAAATCTGAAATCAAAAGATCGGACCATGCGTTTGGCTGCGACATCATAAACTTGAAGCTCAACAGGGAGCCAGCGGTCGCGAGGGCGGATACACTACACGAGGAGACGATGCGGCATCCTAATTAAAAACAGGGGCGGTTTGCAAGGCCAGATTTCAAAGCGACCATGGGGTTTTCCATCGCCATAATGTAAACGCGTGGCTTCGGCGATACGGTCCTACTCCCATCCCCGCCTTGCAAACTTTTTGAAATCATCGCATGCTGAAGACTGTCGAGCTTAGGCGTTGGCCGAGGTCAATTGGCCGCCTGGGGCATTCTGGATGCTCTCTGGCTGCACGAACATTCGCCTGGGGAAGCACCCATGGCTCGTGCCGAGACGGTGCTCAAAGAATCGCGGATAGGGCGGAAAGGAAGTTTCGATGTCCGAGAATGATTCGTCGCCTGGGTCAACCTCGCCGACGATGACCAACGGTCTTAACGGCAGGCGCGTGCATTGCACCGATCCCCAACAAACCTTCCACGTGATCGAAGAGGCGGTGCTCGGCCTCTGGAACGTGGTGGACGACCTTTCCAGCGTCTATCCTCCTAAGCCGGACTATTACCGCGTGACGATTTTTGGATCCGCGCGGATCCGGCCCGGTGATGTGCTCTATGAAGATGTCCGCCGGCTCGCCGCCGCACTCGCCAACATCGGTTGCGATATTGTCACCGGCGGCGGACCAGGACTCATGCAGGCGGCGAACGAGGGGGAAAAAATCGGCGACGTCGAAAACCTAACCCGCTCCATCGGCCTGCGGGTCGAACTCGCCTTCGAACAGGCGCCGAACCCATTTCTCGAAAAACTCTATCGGCACCGCACGTTCTTTTCTCGCCTGCATCACTTCGTCCGGCTTTCCTCCGCCTTCGTGGTGGTGCCCGGCGGCATTGGAACGACGCTCGAACTCATGCTCATTTGGCAACTCTTACAGGTCCGCCACGTCGCTGATACTCCGCTCGTGCTGGTTGGCCCGATGTGGAAGGACCTCGTCGAATGGGCCAGAAGCCACATGCTCGGCGGATCCGTTTCCCTCGTCGATCCCAAAGACGTCGGTATTCCCATTTGCGTCAACAACGTCGATGAAGCCATCGCGATTCTCACGGAACACAAACGACGTTGGGACGCCTCTCTGGCAAGCGGACCTTGCTGATTATTATCTCGCCACCATTTCCGGTCCGGATATCACGACATTAGGTGGTTAGGGTGCAGGAAGTGCGCATCGTGCCCATGTTTGTCGTGCCAAAAGACACCCCTCACCCCGACCATCTCCCGCTGGGAGAGGGAGTTCATGGCGACCGTGCAAGTTTAGTCTTCTGATGCTCATTAAATCGCGTGAATATCACCACGCCGGGGGATCGTGACCTGGAGCGCGCCTTGATCGCGGAGTCCTTGGGCGAGAGATCGGGGAGCCTCGTCTTCGCCATGCACAAGAAAGAATTTCTCGACGGCGCCACGGGACCGGACTTGAGCCGCCCACGCCAAGAGTTCGTTTCGGTCCGCGTGCGCGCTGAACCCCTCCATGCGTTCGGTCTTGGCGCGCACCTTGCGATCGTAGCCCAGAATGGAGACAAACTCCGCCCCATCCAGAATCCGTCGGCCGAGCGTGTGCTCCGCCTGATAGCCGACGAACAAAATCGTGTTCCTCTTGTCCTCGATGCCATTCTTGAGGTGATGCAGGATTCTGCCGGATTCGCACATGCCCGACGCGCTGATCACCACAGCGGGGACCAGGCCGGAGTCGTTGATTGCTTTGGTCCTCCACCGATTCGCACATAGCGGACTTTCGAAAAAACTCAGTGGATCTCGATCCTTCTCGCTCCTTGCCGCGTCGAGTGCATCCTGGTCGTAGCACTCCCGGTGCCGTTGGTAGACCTCGGTGATATTGATCGCGAGCGGACTGTCGACGAACACGTCCATGACGGGGAGCCGACGCTCTTCCCAAAGCTCGTTCAAACGATACAGGACATCTTGGGCACGGCCGACCGCGAAACAGGGAATAAGCAGTTTGCCCCCCCGCTCGAACGTCTCGCGCGCGATACGTTCCAAATCTTCCTTGGTCGTGTCCGAAGACTCGTGCACGCGATTGCCATACGTGCTCTCCATGATGACGGCATGAACGCCCGGCGGAATCTGTGGATTGCGAAGAATGGGCAGATCCTTGCGTCCGATGTCGCCGGAGAAGAGAAGTGTTCGCGCGCCATTCCCCTCGCCCGAGGTCAGCAAGACGCTCGCGGAGCCCAGGATATGCCCCGCGTCGAAAAACTGTACCTGCACGCCGGGCACCGGTGCGAACGGCTTACCATAATCGTGGCTGACGAATTGCCGAAGCGTTTGCCGAGCGTCCTCTTGGACGTACAGCGGTTCGAAGAGCCTTTTTCCCATTCGCGCGCGCCCCTTGTTGACATACTTCACGTCGCTTTCCTGGATGTGCGCGGAATCGAGGAGCATGTAATCCGCGAGGTCCGCGGTCGCGCCGGTCGCGTGGATCGGCCCCTCGTAGCCAGCTCGAACGAGCGTCGGCAGATTTCCCGTATGATCGATATGTGCATGCGACACGACGACGGCGTCAATGGAACGGACGTCGAACGGCACGTTGCGGTTGATTTCGAAGGCTTGTTTTCGATGCCCGACGTACATGCCGCAGTCGAGCAATATCCGACGTCCCGAGACTTCCACCAGATGCATGGAGCCCGTCACGGTGCCGGCGGCTCCCCAGAACTGAACGCGCATTCGTTTTCCTTTCCCATTCGTCTTCGGTTTTCCGTTTGGGGCTTGACAGTTGTCGCGGGATAAGAACAATCATAGCTGGAGGCCGATCGTATCTCCGGCGACAAAAACTCGCACCATGCGAGCACGGGTAGCGGGCACACTTCTTTCAACCCATTGACGGTCAATGACGTTGAAAGGCAAGAATCGGATCTGACGGAGAAGAGGAATCTGGCTGCCGAGGCTGGAAAACCGCGGCCGAACCCAAGGCTTTTTGAGCATCGGAAACGGAATATCACAACGCAAGGGCAAGCTGATTGTAGAGCCTTGGCTTAACGCAGACTGGTCCACGACATTTCTTTCCGGAGCGACAATCGCTCGCGCGTGACGCTTACCGCTTCACGCGGAGGGGACACGGGAACCACGTTTTCGAGGACGAAACCACAATGCCAAAACCCGCGCGCTGGGGATTCACGCTCATCGAAGTTTTGGTGGTCATCAGCATCATCGGTGTCCTCGGGCCATTTTGCTCCCCGCGGTCAGTTACGTTCGCGAAGGGCTCGCCGTCGCAATGCTTCAGAATAACCTTCTGCAACATCGGCAACGCGCTGGGCACCTATCACGAAAGTCACAAGGTTTACCCTGCCAAATCAACCCCGCCTATTGCTCCCGGAGGAAATTGTCCGGAGATACAACCCTGCGAACAGCACCGGGAATGCCGCCGATCCTCGGCGGCGGTACAGAATACCACCGGCTGGCTCTTGCTGCTCCCCTTTCTGGAACAAGATGCCGTCTACGACCTGTACGACCACAATTATCCCTCGAGCGCCAGCGCGTTTAACTCGTCCCTATACGGACCTCGCGCCTTTAACACCCGCGGGCCTCTCCGTCCAAGACAAGATCAATCAGAATTGCATCACCGCCGTCAGCGTCCGCATCGCGGCCTACACCTGCCCCAGCGATTCCGAGCCCGATTTCTCAACCTTTGAGCCCACGAATCTGACCGCCAAGTATTCCGCCAGCAACGCCCGCAGATCCAATTATCGGTTCGCGACCGGCGAGTACGACGAATACAGCAACACCTACGGATTCTACGTGCACAATCGCGTGCGCAAGGCTCAATCGCTAGCGAAAGCCGCCAGCAAGGCCGTTGATCAACTTCCCCGCGATCAGCTGTTTCCCCCCATGGGAATGTTCGGCAACAACGGAGCAGCGAACAACGAACGAATCACCGACGGCGTGCATAAAACCATTGCGGTCGGCGAATCGCTACAAGTCCTTAGCGAACCGAACTCCGGTACTTTCTGGGGAGGAGGCACCTTCGGCAGCTGTCATGGGGTCGTCTATCCGCCGGGACACCCACAAGCCGAGTTCTACAAGATCAACGCGCCCGACACGACTTCCACCGTCAATCCGCGGCTCCCCCGACCGTTCGTCTTCTCCAGCTCCCATCCTGGGGGCGCCAATTTCCTTTTCGGTGACGGGACGGTCGATTTCCGCGACAACTCCATCGACCCGGGCCTTTTCTATAAGCTCAACACCATCGATGGCTCCACCTGGCGCGACCGGGAAATCATTGACGAGTACTAATCTTTCGTGAAAAACGTCGGCGGCCAGAGCGCCGGAACGCCCCCCTCGCGGAATTCCATATGATGACCAGCGGCTGATCGCGTGGATCGATGAAGTTTCCACGTCCAAGCCTTTTGGGACATCTTTGGCCGGTGCCCGGGTTTCTTTTCTGGCACTCGCGAGTAGGGATTGTGGCAGGTAACAGTTTCGGGCAACTTTTTCGCATCACGACGGCGGGCGAATCGCATGGCCCGGGGAACGTCGTCATCATCGACGGGGTCCCGCCTGGAATTCCTCTCTCCGAAGCGGATCTCGAGCCGGACCTGGCTCGACGACGGCCCGGACAATCGAAAATCACCACCCAGCGAGACGAAGCGGACGCTCCGGAAATCCTTTCGGGCGTGTTCGAAGGAAAGACAACCGGCACCTCGGTCGCCATCCTATTTCGCAATACCGATCAACGGAGCCGAGATTACTCGGACATCAAGGACAAGTATCGACCAGGGCACGCGGACTACACGTTCGACGCCAAATACGGCTTTCGGGATTATCGCGGGGGAGGTCGCTCCTCCGCGCGCGAGACGGTGGCCCGGGTCGCCGCCGGCGCCGTCGCCAAAAAACTCCTCGCTGCCGAAGGGATTCGCGTTCTCGCCTACACCAAACAGGTCGGCAATATCGTCGCTTCCGTTTCCGATCCGGCTTCGGTAACGCTGGAATCCGTTGAGTCCAACATCGTACGGTGTCCCGACCCGGCAGCTGCGGAGAAGATGATCGCCTTGATCGACGAGGTAAGGCTGGACCAGGACTCGATTGGCGGGGTGAGTGAACTGGTCGCGGTCGGCGTTCCGCCGGGACTCGGCGAGCCGGTCTTCGACAAATTAAAGGCGGATCTGGCCGAAGCCCTCCTCTCGCTCCCCGCCGTCGTCGGCACTGAATATGGGGCCGGATTCGCCGTCGCCACCTCCAAGGAAGCGAAAACAACGATCCTTTCGTTCAACAAGAAGGCAACATCACCACGACGGGCAATCGACACGGAGGCATGCTCGGCGGGATCAGCAGCGGCTTGCCCATCGTCTGCCGCGTCGCCATCAAACCGACGAGCAGCTTGTCCAAACCACAGCCCACCGTGACCCAAGCAGGCACTCCCACCGAGATCGCGACCAAAGGACGGCATGACCCCTGCCTTCTGCCTCGATTCGTCCCCATGGGAGAGGCGATGGTCGCCTTGGTGCTTGCCGATCATTGGCTCCGGTGGCGCGCCCAGTGCCGCTCAAACACCGTGCCCGGCCAGGAAAGGATTACCCGAGAATCATAGGTCGGCGGGCATATTGCGCCCCGGCTTTGAATACCTGACGTTCCACCGTATTTCTTTTGCTTGGAATGAGGACCATGTTCAGTCATAACCCGTACATGAGCATTACCCCCGGCACGAATATCCCGTCCGTGGTCAACGCAATCATCGAGATCCCGCGCGGCCATCGCAACAAGTTCGAATTGGACAAGAACTCCGGCCTCTTTCGACTCGACCGTTATCTTTACGCCTCGAGCCACTATCCCAGCGACTACGGCTTCATCCCGCAGACCCTCGCGGAAGATGGCGACCCGCTCGACATTCTCGTCATGGTCAACGAGCCGACGTTTACCGGCTGCCTGATCGAAACGCGCGTTGTCGGCCTGTTCCGCATGAAGGATCGTGGCGTTAACGACGTCAAGGTGCTCGGCGTTCCGAACTCCGACCCGCTGTTCGCGAGCTTCAACAAGCTTGAAGACGTTCCGCCTCACTTTTTGAAGGAAGTGGCCCACTTCTTCGCGACCTACAAGCAGCTTGAAGGGGTCACCGTCGAACCCGGCGGCTGGGTCTGCGCCAAAGAGGCACTCCTGGAAGTCGACTCCTCCGTCCGACGCTTCCGCGAAGCCCACCCCGAAGCGGTCGTCGACTGAACATCGGAATGGCCATGTCATGATGCCCGACTTGGTTGCATGACGAGCCTTAGCGCACCGGGTCCTGTAATAGTTTTTCTGAGTGGCAAAAAAGTATCCGTTACGCCATGAGCCTCTTCTCCTTTTGGCGAATCCCCAACGGTACCGGGTTCAGGCGCGGCCGCGGAGCATGCCATGCCAATAGAGCCTCGGTAGGGCATGGGCCTTGAGCAGATACATCGAAAGGCGTTCCTTGGACTGGTCGAAAGGGAAGGTCTCCGTCGGCTGGCCTTCGTAATCGAACTCCGCGAGCACCAGCTTGCCATATCCCGTGACAAGCGGACAAGAGGTATAGCCGTCATACCGAGCCTCGATCGGCCGACCGTGGATCGCGGCAACGAGATTCTCCACGACCACCGGCGCTTGTTTGCGAATCGCCGCCGCCGTTTTAGACGTCGGCAAACCACTGCAATCCCCGATCGAAAAGACGTTCGCATAGGTGGGATGCCGCAGCGTGTATTTGTCCGCATCAACCCAGCCCGCCTCGTTCGCCAACGGACTTCTCTTGATGACGTCGGGAGCGCTCATCGGAGGAGTGACGTGGATCATGTCGAAGGGAATCGTTATCCGTTCCTTCGTTTCCAAATGCTCGAAAACCGCTTCCTTCCGCTCGGGCTTCAGTTCGACGAGGTTGTGCTTGAGGCGAACATCGATTCCCTTGCGCGACGCGACCTTTTCCAAAGTCCGCCGGTACCGTTCGACGGCGAAAAGGGATCCTTGAGCGGAGGCGAAGAGAACGCGAGACTTGTCCCGCACGCCCGATCGGCGAAAGGAATCATCGGCAAGATACATGATCTTTTGAGGCGCCCCGCCACACTTGACCGCCGTGCTGGGCATCGTGAAAAGCGCGGTCCCCCCTCTGAAACCGCTCACGCATTTCCAGGTATAGTCGACGTGCTGGTAGGAATAATTGCTGCAGATTTCGTGGCTGCCAAGCCCTTCCTTGAGACCGGGAATCTTCCCCCAATCGATCTGGATCCCCAACGCGACGACGAGGAAGTCATAACTTATCCGGCGTCCGCTCGACGTGGTGACGCAGTTGTCGTCGGGATGGATGTCATGAACCGCCTCCCGAATCCAGTCGGCCCTTCGCGGAATGAACGAGGCCTCGTCCCGCTGCGTAATCTCTTTGGGAAAGACACCGGCGCCGACGAGCGTCCAGAGCGGCTGGTAATAGTGCTTGGTGGAAGGCTCGACGATGCCGACATCGCCCCCTTTGAGCTTTTTAAGAAAACGGGCCGCCACCGTGATGCCCGCCGAGCCACCGCCGAGAATCAACACCTGATAATGATTTTTGATGGAAGAGTTTGTCATGGATTCGCCTCTTTCTTTTTCGCGGGTGCTTCATGGTTGCGATGTACTTCATCGGGTCCACGCTCGATAAACCAAGAGACGACCCGAGCGTGCCCTTGAATGAGCGTTGCGACGTATGGATCCTCCGAGGTTTCCTTCACGCGAACCCCTTTCGCGGTCCTTTCGAAGGTGAACTGAATCTCGTCCGCGTGTTGAAATAGGGCCGCGAAGAGGGGATCTCGCTGATGGATCGGGCGCCGTTCCTCGACCCGTCTTTTCATCGAAGCGACGTGCAGCTGAATGAGCGAGGCTACCTTCGGATCGTCCGACTCGGTAATCGTCTCGACGCCATACTCGGTGTTTTTGACCTCCCGACGGATGGAATCGCGATGCTGGAGCAGCTGATGAAAGATCTTCCGATCTTCGACAAACGCGGGATCGCCGCCCCGACCACGTCCCGACGAGCCGCGACCCCGGTGTCCCTGCCCTCCTTCTTCGGCGTGAATGACGGACGTGAGCAGGATCCATCCCAAGCCGATCGTCGCCAAGCGAACGCCAGTTGTTTTTCTCATGGCGAGCCCTCCGATTAAGGAATCACGATGTAGGAGTAACCGTCTTGTTGCTTGTTTGCGTTCACGGTCATTGCGGAGACGGCGACGTCAATGCCCGCAGCCACCTCCGATGTCGAGAAATCATGCCGGGCGAGGGATTGTCCACAAACCAGGACTTCAACCCCCGACTTTTTCAAAGCCAGGATCAAGGGGAGGTTGGGGTTCTTTGCATTTCCCGTTACTCGTGCATAGGCCGGGTCATCGAGCGCGACTCGCGTCGCTCCGCCATGCAAAACGACCGCGAGCGTGACCTCCGTGTGCGGGTTACCAGCAGTTGCATTCAGATTCAGGTAGCGCGCGACGCTTTCGAGTCCCTTATTCAGTTCCGCCGGCTTCCCTTCCGCGAGGACATCAAAGACGATTTTGGTTCCCCGGCGAGGCGGCTCGACGGCACCAGGCACGTCAACGACGCCGCCAAAGTCGGCGATTCGCGGAAACCGAAGGTCCGATCCTTCCTTCCCGGCCCCAAGCGTTACGCCCACAAGCAGGCACGCCATCAACATTGACGTTAGACGCATATTCCCCTCGCGAATCGAAGCCATTGGATTAAAATCCCGATATTTCAGGATGCGGCGAAACTCCTCACCAAACCCCGCCGAGCGTGCGAAACAAGACGAACGCGGAAACGAGCAAAATCGCGATCGCGAACACCTTCTGCAGGACAAGCCGGCGAGCCGCCGTGCCAGTCCAGTTCCCACATAGAGGCGCCGGCGAGGCTTCCAGCCGTGAATAACGCCGCGATCGCAATGGAAAGATCCTTGCCCGCCAGAAGATGACTCGCCGTTCCAGAGGGCGCCGATCAGAGTGATGACCAGAGCGAAGTACCGATGGCCCGCTGGATTCCCATGCTGCTAAAGAAGACCAAGGCGGGCACGATGATGAATCCGCCACCGACGCCGAACAGACCCGACAGAACGCCTGCTCCCAGGCCAATGAGCAACAACAGCATGGCACATCGCGACGTCAGGCGGAGTTTTCCTTCCGGATCGCGTCGGCACGTGGGCCCCTTGTTTTCGTCGGTGACGATGGGCAATCGAAACGTCGACTCCGCGGCTGACTTCCACATCCGTGCGGCGATCACGACCATGAGGCCGGCGAACAACGTGAGCAGAAAGGGCTCCGGAATTCGATCGGCGGCCAGCGCGCCCACGGGCGCACTAATCATGCCCGCCGCCGCGAACAACAAACCAGTCGGAAACTCGACCATGCGATGTCTCGCGCGATGCAAGAAGCCGACCAGCGAAGTGGCTCCCACTGTCAACAAGGAGACACCGACCGCTTCACGCGCGGGGACTCCCAAGCCGTAGACGAGCAGCGGGACGGCAAAGATCGCCCCTCCTCCCCCCGTGAGCCCGAGGGAAAAACCCACCAAGGCGCCAAAGAAGAAGGTAAGCGGTGACACGTCGAATTCCCCCATCCCGTGAGTTCTCGTTCTTCCACGCCGCGGCCGAAAGTCCATTCGACCCATGCGCAATGACGTTCCAGCCCAGGAAAACCGCCGATTCCGACTGAACGCTTTCACGCGTGCCATTGAGCTTCGGAACAGTAATGCCGCTACGTTGCTGGGGAGTGGGATACGCGCAGGTTTGTCGTGTAAAGGCCCATCACCCCGCCCTTCTCCCGGCGGGAGAACGAGTTTATTGCGGCTCTCCGCCGAGAGAGGGAGTTCATTGCAGCCATGAACGTCTTACTTTTCCAAGCGGCAATAGCAGGCCGTCTCCGATTGCACCGGCAATTTCGACGCGAGCCAGGCCTTGTACCCGCCCACCAGGTCAGTCACGTTGCTTCGGCCCGCCTCCGCCAAGAGACTGGCGCCGATCGCCGAACGATACCCCCCTTCGCAATGCACGATCACCGGACGGTTCGCAGGCACTTCCGAAATTCGTTCGCGAAGACGATTCAGCGGAATATTGTGACTGCCGTCCACGTGGCCCGATTGCCATTCTTTCTCCGAGCGCACGTCCAAGACGTAAGGTGGATTCGGCTCGGCCAACAGTTCTGCGAGCGTGGCGGCAGTGATCCGAGGTATGCGCCGCAGAAGTTCCGGGCGGTTTTCCAAGGCCGCCATGCCGTCACCGAGGAATCCAGCCACATTGTCAAAGCCAATGCGGCCGAGCCGCGTGATGGCCTCCACTTCGCTACCTGGATCTGCAATGACCACGATGGGATGAGCATGGCTGAGCACCGAGCCACACCAGGTCGCATACTTTCCCTTTAGGCCGATATTGATCGCGCCCGCGAGATGTGCTCCTTCGAAGTCGATGGCCTCTCGAACGTCCACCACCGCGCGCCCTGAGCCAACCCAAGGGCGTCGTCGACGGACAAGGCCTTGAGTGAAGAGCGAAGCGTCGCTTCAAGATCGGGACGTTCCTGACGATTCTTGATGGCGTCATACACGAAATAGTCCGCCGCCTGGCCGATCCGCCGTCACCAGTCGCTTCGAAATCGTCGAGACTCATGGGTTGGAGCGCGCACTGAAACGCTTTTGCACCCCGATCGTCGAAACCGTTTCCTTGCTCAGACTCTGCCACACATCGACTCAGCGCCGTGCGCGGATAAACGAGCGTGTCGTCCGGCAATCAGCGCAGTTTGCTGAGCGAATGGTAAAGCATTTCGGCCAATTCATCCGCCGTCACGCCGATGGACGCCAAGAGGTCGGGACGACTGACGTCGCCGATGAAAAGCGTGTCCCCCGTCAACACCGGGCTGCTTGGGGCGACGATTCGTTTTGGGATTTATCGAATACGAGTAGTGAGATCCCTTCGGGAGTGTGCCCCGAAGTTTCCAAGATTTGGATTCGGACCTCCCCCAAGTTGAAGCAATCGCCATCGTTCGCCGCGGAGTTTGGCGAACCGCCAGTGCTCGTGCTCCCATCACGATCTCGGCATTCGTTCGATTAGTGCAATTCAATGTGCCCGGCGAGAAAATCCGCGTGGAAATGCGTCAGAAAGACGTAGCGAATGGAATAGCCACCCTCCGCCGCGTCACGCAGGTATTGTTCGACGTCCCGCTGAGGATCGACGACCGCCGCGATTTTCGTCTTCTCGTCCGCGACCAAGTAGGAGGCATGAGACAGGCAGCCGAGATAATACTGTTTCAGAATCATGATTGGTTCTCCGTCATCAAATCTTGCCGAGCGACCATCAAGAGTTTTGCGTCGCCGAGCTGGTGAAAGTCCCTTCCAGCCGGGCGGAATCCCTTTTATCCATTCCGCCAGGTAGTCGCGGCGTTAGTGCCCGTGGAGGACGTGCCAACGTGGCGCTTGTCAATCCTCTCCGCCGCAAGCCGATTCAAAACTTTTCGCAGCCCCCTTCCGGCACGAGGCATCTGCGGTTTTGCCGACGAATTTTCCTTCCGCGAAGAATGCCAAAGTCGGAATCGACGCCACGTGAAACTCGTTCGCCAGTTCATGCTCCTCGTCGACGTCGACCTTGACGATCTTCACGCGACCGGTGAATCTGCTGGCTAATCGTTCGAGCGACGGGGCGCTAACGGCAGCAAGGTCCGCACCAGTTGGCATAAAAATCCACCAGCACGGGAATGGGCGATCAGTAATACCAAGCGTGCAAATGTTTTTTTCGAGACTCCGGTTAATCAAGGACATGGTGACTTCTCCCTTTGCAGCCGCTTGACCCTCCGGACGCGCCGTCACGCGAGGAGCTCAGGCACAACATTTCGGTTTCGAACTTGTCTTGCAAAACATGGTTTCCTTGGCCTTGTCCCCAGCGCGGTGACGGACTTGGTTGCATGGCAGCCGTGCCAGCAACATCGCCATGCCACAGGTGTCGGTAACGCCCGCAGACACCAGACCGGCTCCCACGAAGGCCGCCAGCCCGATCCAATAGGGGCTGACGAAGAACGCCAAGGCGGAGCCGAGAAGCACCAACGAACCCGCTGCGATGCGTACCTGCCGTTCGAGGGAAACCGCCTTTTGACCTTTCACGACCGGGAGTCCCGCTTCGTCCCACGCCTGCGTGCCTCCCTCCACATTGACCACGTTCGTGACGCCAGCGGCGATCAGCTTTTCGCACGCTTGCTTGCCCCGGCTTCCCGAGCGGCAGATCACGTAGAGGGGATTGGACGTTCCCTTGCGATCCATGATGGACGGGTCCTTCGCGAGACGATCCAGTGGGACGTTACGCGCGAACCTGACGTGCATTTCGCGAAATTCCACAGGGGTCCGCACATCGATCAACTCGATCGCTGGATCCGCCTGGACAGCATCGTTCAACTGTTTCGGGGAGATGGTGGTGATGTTCATGACTTCCTCCGGATTCCTCACGACGCAAACAATAGAAAGATCGGAACCTTTCTATCTTTTGTCGGAAAATTTTTTGAGTCCGCGCATCCCCTTCGAGAGCCCAGGGAACGCCTTACCCAAACAACGTGGCGTCTGCGCCATCCGCTCGCCGCCACACCCTTTTGCCCTCTACTATTCAATATATCGGAATGTTCCGATATGTAAACCAGTAATTCGCAACAAATCCTATCCGCCAACAGATTTCGATCACAAACCATTTATTCAAATGAAGTTACAAAGACGATGCCGCTCCAGATTCTTTTGCAGGGACCCAGCCCGGACTCCTGGTGGAGGTCGTCATTGCGACAAGCAAAAGGAGGTCTTTCTAGGGATCAACGTCCCTTGATTTCCCGTTCCCAAGTGAACCCAGCCGCGAGCCTGGGCATCCCCGGTCGGTGCGCGGCTGATCCTGAATTAACCCCCGATACGCCCATGAGTTGTGATCAAGGGCACGGCGTTTCCTTAAGGGAAGCAAGGGCATCCTCGGAAAATCGGTCCGCGAGCGATTGCAAACCGTGAATCTCCGCGGCATCCGGTGGTTGGAATCCTGATTTCTCCGCCACTAGCAAACTGAGGAGCATGCCCAGCATTCCATTTCCCAGCTGGGATTGCGCGTCACCATTCTGTCCAGCCACGAACAGTCGTTCCGGTACGAGCGGTTGCTCGCTGTGGGCCAGATGTTCGGCAACCATGGACAGGGTGAAAAGTCTCGGATCGCCAAACGAACTGATTTTACGGAGAAGAACGGCGGCTTCGGAAAGGCCTACCTGCATGACGCGCTGTCCTTCACCGCGGCCAGAGATCTTTTGCTTTTGCCCATCGGCTTCCGCCAAAAGAACCGTTTGCTCTGCTTGACGCCGCGACCTGGCGAGTTCCGCCTCGGCTAAAACCACGGTTTGTTCCGCCTGCTTCCGCGAGCGTGCCAACTCGGCTTCCCCTTGGTTTTCGACGATTTGCACCTGCACCCTACTGTTGGTGAGCTGTGTTTGCATCGTCGCGTGGGCTTGCGCCTCGTTCAACATCCGAAGCTTTTCCGCGGCCGCCGTCTGCCGTGCGTACGTTTCCAACTGCTCGTGGGAAAGTTGTCGCTGTCGCAACTGTTCCAATAGATCCTCGATCTTGTGATCTCCTTCATTCGGCGACGGTTTGCCGATCAGTACGTCCACGCATTCGATGTCGAACTCGCCGAATTTGCGACGCAGTTCGTCCCGAGCCTCTTTTTGGATCAAGTCCCGTTCGTGCAGTAATTCGAGCATCGTCTTACGATGGGCGATATCGCGAAAATAAGCGCTGAGCATGGGATCCAGCGTCTGCGTGATCAACTTCTTGACGTCGCCAAACCGCTGAATCACGCTCGGCGCCCGCTGGTAGTCAATGTGCACGACCACGGAAAGGGGGAGCAGCGGCTCATAAGCATCTTTCGTCACCAAGTCGATGGAACGGAGGCTTTCATCGTAACGGTGCGACTCGCTTTTTCCCGTCACCCAATGCAAGACGAAGTTGGTCGTCGGCACGAGCACGATGCTCCCCGCTAGTGTGTTAAACGCATATTTGCCCGGTCCCAGTGGTTTTTGCCACACGCCACGTTGGCCTTCGGCAACTCGTTCGCCATGCCGAAAAGCATCTCCGGAAATATCGCGGCCGACCTGTCCGTAGTAGCTGACCACCACGCCAACATAGCCGATCGGGACTACCGTCTTTGGAATCATCTCGACGGTGGCGAACCAACGATTGATGAAATACGTGCCGTCGGTCAAGGGGACGTATTGCCGGCCTCGCTTTCCCCCGGCTCGCAGAAATGCTTCAGGATCTTGGAAATTGTTGTGATAGTTCGGTTCCGTGGGTTCCATTCCGACGCTTGGCGCGATGATTTCCCCCGGGTTGAGAGAAATACCGTCATGGACCGTCACCAGCCCAATGCCGTCGACATTCATGGAATGGTCGGGATTCAGCGGATCGGAGAAAACCAGGGGCTTGCCGACGACGACCGGATGGAAGCCTTCAACCTCCTGCAACTGTGTTCGCCAAGTGGATAGCAGTTGGCGTTCTTGGGAATCGGAAATGGCCTCCAGCGAAAACACCGCGTCATCCGTAATGACCACGAAGATGGCGGGGTTGATCGCGTACACGCCTTCTCGCAGTATGGCCCGCTGCCGTCCCCTCTGCCCGCGAATGCCATCTTCGGGGGTCGTGAGAAACGCGCGAGCATCCTGGAAGTTTTCGCAATCCACCACGCGGGCCAAGGTTTGGTTGGGAGACAGCGCATCGCCATCGCGCGAATAGACGTAGCCCATTTTTCCCTGAGGAATCGTCACCAGCGGCGCTTTATGCACCCGGTACTGCCAACGCCAAAAGCCGAAGTGGAGTCCACCTCGAAGCAGATCGGCCTGCAAGCCCGCTTCACCTTCGAGTGCAACAATGTTTCCTTCGCAAAGCGATCCATTGAACGACCAGAGTTTCTCCACCACTCCCACTTTGTTGTTTGGTATGTACCGGAACATGAGCCAGTAAAGGATAGGGCTGGTAATCGCGACCGAAGCCATGAGCCCCAGACTAGCAAGCCAATCCAGCCATGCGCGCACGAAGTCCGCAGTCGGCCCTTGGGCCAACAGAACAATACTTGAAAACATGGAGCACCTTCAGGGCAGGAATGCCCGGATGGAAACCCGCGCTCCGCGTCGCGTGACGCCGCTTTGACGTGGAGTGCACTTTCAACGAACGGCCAGCGACGACACATCGCGGACCGGCCTACGAGGTTAGCTGACGGGCTAGAGCTTGAAAGTGCTCCGACTCGCGGCGTTGCGAGCCTGCGCCCCAGAAAACCGAGTTTCCTCGGCTTTCAGTTGGGTCCCCCGCTCCCGCGACCCTGGTGGACGCGGAACTCGGCTACACTGCCGACTATTATAACTAGTTTTCGAAGATCGCATGGATGAAATTACGCATTGGACCGCAAGAACAAGTCGAGTAACGATTTCCGTCGTCACTTCAAAAACATCTATTCACCCCCGGACATCGAGGAAGGTGGGCTCGCATTCTCTTCGTCAATTGAACCAAAGGGCGTAACCAAAGACGTTGTCGCCAAAAACGTCGAGCAGTCGGTTCCAGACGTTTGGCTTGGCAAGGGGACCTGCCTCAAGGTAAGGAGCGGCGGCGGTTCCCTGAATCCAATCCAGGGCGGAGAGACGCTTCGATTCCAGGAAGGCGCGCTTCAGGTTCACGCCTTGCGTTCCACCGCCACGCCAGAAAGGGACGAGGAGTTTTCCATCAAGTATCGCGGCGACTTCGTCGAGCATGGCGAGCCAGGCGTCGACCATTTGCTCCGTAACCGCCGCCCCCGCAGGGCCCGATTTCTGCCTGGGACCGGGAATCCATTCGTGGTCGTCGTCGGTCTCCGCGCGAACTTCGGACCACATCCGTCGACTGAGAACGGGGACCATCCGAAAATGTTCCAGCGACGCTTCCAGTCGCTTGGGCTCGGCCACCGGCCCACCAAACGTGACGGCGGCGGCAGCCAGGTCCACCATGAAAAAGGGATCGTTGAAAAATGCGTCCGATCGCGGCTGCCGCAGGAAAGGGTACGGGCCCTCCACTTTGGGAAAAACAAAGTGCGCGCTCCGATCGAACCAATCCTTGAGATCGCACGCCGAGATCAACTCGCCAAACGCCAGTAGAATATGACAGTACCCGCGCAGCCAGGTCACGTCCGCTTGATCAAATGTAATTACCATGACCGACATTGAGTTCTCATCGGGCACTGCTTCCGTCGCGATCGCGGGCGCGAACTCGGTCAGCATGGGCAGAAAACGCATCAACGGATTTCGACCGAAAGATGCCCGATATTCCGCGAAGAGCTTTCCAATGGGAAGTTTGAGTTTGATCTTGGGGTCCTTGACGCCCGCGAGCGTAGCTTCGGCAACTGCGAGATCCTTCACGAAATTTCGGATGAGATCGCCGGCACCTTTGTCGTTGATTGGCTTCGGCTTGGCGTTGAAGAACGACCCCCTGTCGGACCGAGGCATGGATGGATCCGACAGAAATCCATGCTCGTAAAGTCCACCCGAAAGATGTTCGAACGCCGTCAAGATTTGCAGGATGCCGAGCCCGAATCGAGTCTGGTCATCGGGGACATCCGCGGCAAACTTCTTTTCTCCCTCGCTCCATTTCCCTGGGGAAAGATAGGGAACGATGGGATGCCAGGCTTCGTCGGCCTTCACCGAGAAAGCGAGGAGCAGCAACGCCAAAGCACATGGAATACCACGATTCATCTCGATACTCCTTCTCGGCAATCACCTGTCTTGTCGAACAATACTTACCGGCGACATCGCTCGCCTCTCACGGAGAAAACGGGTTTAGGTGTGTAAGTTTCCGGTCCTGAACTTTCAACAGTTCAGCAGCTTCCGCATCAAAGTATTCGATCATTCCGATCGTAATACATGGCTGGTAATTACCAGTTTAGAAAAGACCATCATTCCGATGTACGGTATAGATTTCTTCGTGACCATGGATCCTTCGACGCCTTGAAGAGGTTTAGATTCAGAAAAGCAACGGAGAATATCCCGGTGCGATCACTGGAAGGGCCGTGACGCTAGCAGCGATTCTCGGCGTTGAAATGAGAGCCGGACCAAGGCGTTACTTGTCTGAACGGCAACAGGTTCAATTGAAGGTACAGCAATCTCGCCGGCAAGGAACGTGCAAACGCAATCGGCGCCCGATAAAAACATGAATGACGCGAAAATCGGCAGGAGTTCTCGAACGCTCGATTCGAGAGTTACTGCCTTTGGCGGCTGGCGTTGATTAGCGTGTCCCGCTCGTCATTCGTGAGGCTGTCCATCCCCTCGAGCTTGATCTTGCGAAGGATCCGATCCACCTCCTCTTCGAGCTCCTCCTTGGCGCGCATGCGCCTTTCCCAGGCACCATGTCCATGCACAAAAGGATCGGAGGATTCCCGCCGAGAAAATAGACTACCCAGCGAGAACCCGTCCACGAAAGAGAGGAGATGCGAGTTACGGATGAGCAGGTATCCGAGCGCCGCTCCTCCCAGGTGAGCCGCTTCTCCACCCGAATTGTTGCCACCCAGGAAGACCTGATAGACGGCCACGCCGATCATGATCATGGCAAGGGTGCGCAGACGCATGGGGACGAAGAACGGAAAAATCATGATCATGACCTGGCTGTTCGGAGCCAAGGTTGCGGCACCGATCAGAATGCCGTAGATACCCGCCGACGCTCCGATGAGCGGCGTCCAAGGGTAGTAGACGAGCACGTTGAGGAAATAGAGCGCTAAGTAAAGGATGGCGCCTGCGACCCCGGCAATGAGGTAGTACGCCAGGTACCGGCGACTTCCAAGATAATCCTCAATGATTCCGCCGAAAAAGTACAGCGCGAGCATGTTGAAGCCGAGGTGCATCAAATTTGCGTGCAAAAATTGATAGGTGATGAACCGCCAAACTTCCCAGTGACCAACCACCGTCGAGACCGAAAAAAGGCCGAAGAACTCGAGCGGCGGAGCAATCAACACCGGCCGTCCCCGACCATCCACCAGGATGAACTGATAGTTCATGTTCTTGAGCAAGGCATCCAGGACAAAGACTGCAACGTTTACCACGATGATCCACGTGGTCACCGAGAACCCCGCCAGGCTGCCGCGGCCGAATCCCCGCGGTGTTTCCCGGTAATAGTCGCGATCGTAAATCCCCATGCCCCAAGCCTCGATGATTAAACTGTCTTCCCGGACGAAATCGAACCCTTTCCTCGGGAGCAAGGGATGTTCCATTCCCCATGCTTGCCCATTCGACGGCGGCGGATGCCCGTCGCTTCCGCGGACGCCGTTCGTTGGCATATCTCCCTTGCCTACGCATGGCAAACGTCCGATGCTGTATTCTACGTCGTTAGGAGCTGGAGAAACTAGAATGCTGCGGGAACAAATCTTTCGAGCTGGGGAAATTGACCTAAACTACGCGGAGGGCCCCCCCTCAGGCCCCCCGTTAGTTCTTCTTCATGGGGTCACCCGCTGCTGGCAGGACTTTCTGACGGTCATACCGACGCTTGCCTATCGCTGGCAAGTCTTTGCGCTCGATTTTCGAGGTCATGGGCGTTCCGGCCGGGGAAACGGCAATTACCTGGTGCTCGATTACGCTCGGGACGTGGTTCGGTTTTTACGCGAACGATTGGACGAGCCGGCGGTCGTGTTTGGGCATTCCCTGGGAGGTTTGGTAACGGCAGCGGTCGCCGCCGAGGCCCCCGAACGGGTTCGCGCCACCATTCTGGAAGATCCCCCTTTCCGCTCCATGGGCAAAACGATCGGACAGACGTACTACCGGGAAATGTTTCGAGCCTTTCAGGAACTCGCTGGGTCCGGGCTTGCCATCGATGAGCTGGTGAATGGTCTGGCGGAAATCGCCATCCAGCCTCCCCGTTCCGCGGATCGAGTACGGCTCGCCGATATCCGTGATCCCGCCTCACTCCGGTTCTCCGCCAAGGGACTCTCGCAGATGGATCCGGACGTCCTCACTCCGGTGATCGACGGCCGTTGGCTCGAAGGTTACGATCTGGAGCAAATCCTGAGAAGCATCGCCTGCCCCTCGCTGCTTTTACAGGGAAATTTCAACCTCGGCGGGGCGCTCTCCGATAATGATGCCGAGCTCGCCGCCGCGTGGATTCGGCGGTGCACCTTCATCCGAATCCGCGAGGTAGGCCACTTGATTCACTCGCTGCATACGGAAGCCACCCTGCGATTCGTCACCGCCTTTCTCGAATCAACCTGACGCTCAGCGGACCATGTTCCAAAAGTCCGCATCGATCCTCAAGGCGAGTCATTTTTTCGAAACAGGGAATAAAAGGTGGTCGCGGTCCCCTCCCCCGCGAATCCATGCCGCGTCAGTTCCGGCCGAGTCGCGTCAGGAAGCCAACGGTTAAAGTCGATCTTCATTTCGCGGTAGCCAGGAGGGACGTTCGCCGCCTTGCCAAAAATGACTCCCCAAGTTGGGGGCTGGCGGAAACGCGCGAACGACTCCTTGCCGATCGCGGCCTCGACACATGCCTGGCAGTCCGACGAGGCTTCAACGTCGGGCGCGATCAAGTACCGATCTCCCACGTAATAGGTAAAGACGTCATTGAGGAATTTGGGGACCACCTGGATCGGGGTATCCGTTGAAGCAGGTGCTTGGTCTCGAAGCGTCTGAAAAAGCTTTAGCATCGGATCCGTTGGTGGCTGGAAGATCTCCTTATACACCGGAAGCCACCACGAGACATGCCAGCGCCGACCCTCGGCGGGTTGCGTAAACAGCGACACGCCCCCCACGTTCAGAAGGAAGATCGGCACCACCACCAAGAGCGCGGCTTTACGGCCTTGAGTAACCGCCGGCAACGGACGACTTGATTCTGGAGTTTGGTTCGGGGAGCGTCGCCGTTCGCTGAATTCCACTTTTCGCACTCGGCCATCTTCGGGCTCGCCGAACCACGTTTCCACGAGAAGAAAGAGAGGCAAAGGCAAGAGCACGAACAAATGTGGCATGTAGCGGAGTACCGCGTAGTGCCACTGCGTCTCCGATCCACTCAACGCGGCCGTGGCAACGATCTGTAAAAGCAGGTTCACCACCACGAAAATGGTTAGCGGATAGCGCGCGACAACAAGGAACCGCGATCGAACGAATGCCAAGGAAAAGGAGATGATTAGAAACGCAAAGACCAAGGGCAATCCGTTGACGAAGTCGAGATCCGCGAACCCGGCAATCATGCCGGAGACGAAGTTTGAAAGCCAATCACCTATTCCGCTCGCTTGACTCGAGGCGATCGTGGGGGGGACGGATCCGACCGGTTTTTTAGGGAAGTAGATCAAGAACCAGGAGGCAAAACCCACCGCCCCGGACACCAGCGTCTCCCCCAAGCGGTCGCGGCGAGCAAGGAAAGCCATGACGGCAAACGACGCGAAAGTCAAGGCGGCGGCGAGTGGATGTGCATTGAACATGACGGCGGAAATCAAGGAAAGGGAAACGAAGCGCGCGGATTTTGAACCGTCCTTGCGCGTTAGCAGCCAGAGCGCGAGAACACAGGTCAGCGTCAGCACTGGAAAATAGCGCGCGTTGCGGTGAAAGAGAACTACTTGAGGCGAAAGCAATAGAAGGGTAGCGTAGACGACCACGTTGGGGGTCAACGGCCGCAGGAGCGCGCACAGCGGAAAAAAGGCGAGGATGCCGATCAGAGCAAAAGGAACTCTCACGCCGCGCGCGTTATCGCCGAAAAGATGGATCCCCGCCGCCGCGACGTAGTATTGAACCGGCGGCAAGGTTCTCGGCTGCAAGTCGACGCTAACCCCCATGCAATTGCCGAACACCAGCACGTTTCTTCCATCGTGCGCCACGGGATAGCCATGAATGAGTACATTTCGGCCCGTGACGGCGGTATCCGCTTCGTCGTTCCAGAGGACGGGCATGTCGAGTCGATACAACGACGCTGTCGCGACCAAGAGAAGCCCAACAAGGTACGGGATTCGTTGCAGCACGGGATCCTCGGATTACTGGAAAGCTCCCATCCCCTCCATCCAGACTGTTCCGCTCGCGGCGCCTGCCATGGAAGTAAAACGTCGGCGACACCAGGAGCTACGACCGTTTCCGGCAAGCGACCAGGATGGCGGGCGCATGTGCTCGGCACCGATTGGTCACCACGTGTAGGTAGTATCCCCATGGGAGCAGGTATCGGACAATCCCCTGCCACTCGAGAAGTTCGAAAGACTTGACGGCCCAATCGAGCCATCGTTGTCTCGGCCACTTATGAACATGGGTCGGATCGCGGTCCAGCAAGCGGATAATGGGTCCACTGAGCCCATCGTAGACGGGAACGACGAAGACAAAGAGGCCGCCGAAAACCAGCTGGGCATTCACCGAATCCGCGACTCGATCCAGGTCGGGAACGTGCTCGATGACGTCGAACGCCGTCACGACGCCGAAGGGGCGAGAAAACACCGGCGCCCTGCTCGCGTCGCCGACGAGAAATGCTCCACGCGGGTAACTTTTCCGCGCCTCCTCGATCGCGAACTCACTGACATCCGAGCCATGAATCTCCCAAGTATCGTCGAGCGAGCCAAGGAACGCGCCGAAAGCGCACCCCATGTCATGCACGGAACGGGGAGCCCCTTCACCCAAATGCTTCTCCAAGATTCTCCGGTAATACAGGAGCTTGCGCCGGGGGTTCTGCAACGTGTAATTGCGGTAATAGGTCTCGTAATAGTGCCGATCGAATGAAGAAGTCATCGACGATTCAAGCCGTCCCAGTCACCTTTGTCGCCCGGAATTATGGTCCCGCGTGCCATCGACCATGGACTATTGGCCAAAGCGGCGGCGGACCATTAGCTGGAGCGTGCGGCGAATCGTCCGACCAACGTTCATCTTGCTCGCGCCGGCTTTCTGGTCGTAGCGCAGAATAAGGGGAACTTCGCGAAAGATGACGTCCATTTTGCGGAGCTTGAGCAAAATGTCGACCATGCATTGAAAACCTTCTTCATTGACGAAATCGTCGCCGTACTTCTCGAACGCCTGGCGCAGAATCTCGCCACGATAGGCGCGATAGCCACAGGTATAGTCGCGCACGCCGCGAATGGGAAAGACAACCTGGAACAGGACGCGCGCGGCAAAGCTGAGAAATCGACGAAACCAAGAGAGACCGCGGATGTAGGAACCAGGCTGATATCGAGACGCGATGACGACGTCGTTCCCTTCGTGGATCAAACGGACCATGCTTCGAATCAAACCTGGGGTATGCGTATTGTCCGCGTCCATGGCCACGACGATGTCCCCCGGGGAACAGCGAGTCGCCGCGACTCGAAGTCCGTCTCGGATCGTCGCTCCAAGCCCCTGGTTTTTCCCATGGCGCTCGAGATGCAACGGTATGGATCGGGCATATCGCAAGGCGACCTCGGCGGTGGCGTCTTGGCTGCCGTCGTCGACAAGCACGACTTCGTAGGACATCGAGTCCTCGTGCATCGCCTGGTCGATCCGTTCGAGCAATGGGCCGAGATTGGCCTCCTCGTTATACGCGGGGAGGACCACGAACACCCTACCCCGCGCGCGGCGCCAGGCTGGCACGGAAGACACCTTTAACTGCGGATCATCCTTGGCCATGGTTTTCCCGGTTTTTCCCCATGAATTCACTGCTTATCTCGCGTCTTGCAAATCGGGCCAACATGGCGTCAACGATCTTCGCTGCCGCATGTCCGTCACCGTAGGGATTGTTTATCGCGTCAAGCGGTGGAGAATGCCCTTCGAGGACTCGAACCGCATGTTCCACGATTCGTTCCGATTGCGTACCGACCAAGACTGAATACCCCGCTTCCACCGATTCCGGTCGTTCCGTCGTGTCACGAAAAACGAGCACCCGTTTTCCCAGTGATGGCGCCTCTTCCTGAATTCCCCCCGAATCCGTGAGAATCAACGTGGCTCGATTCATCAACCAAACAAACTCAGGATACCCCGCGGGCGCGAGCAATCGAACATTGGGACGATTTCCCAGGATCGCGCGGACCGGACCATCCACCTTCGGGTTCGGATGTACGGGATACAGAAAGTAATGATCCGGGAAACGCTCGGAGAGTTGGACGAGCGCATGACACACGTTTTGCAACCCTTCGCCGAAGTTCTCGCGACGATGCCCCGTCACCAACACCACCGGCGCATCCGGAGGTAGTTGAAACCAACGGGACCAATGCGGGGACCGGGAACGCTCACGCTCAAGAACTCGAAAGAGGGCGTCAACAACAGTGTTTCCCGTCACCTCGATATCGCCTAGAGGCACTCCTTCCCTGCGGAGATTTCCGGCACTCCTATCGGTGGGTGCGCAATGGAGCGCCGCCGTAATCCCCGCGACCCGACGATTGAACTCCTCGGGCCAAGGCGCGCGTAGATCCCCAGTCCGCAGCCCTGCTTCCACATGCACGAAGGGTACATGCCGATAGAACGCGGCCATGGACGCCGCGAGTACGGAAGCGGTATCCCCTTGCGCGACGACGCAATCGGGAGCGACTTTAACGAGCAATTGATCCAATCCCAACAACAAATTCGCCGTGAGATTGGCGAGCGTCGTTTCACCGGCCATGCTGGGAAGCGATTCTTCCGGCACGATGCCGAAATAATCGAGAATGGGCCGCACCAGATCTTTGTGCTGGCCGGTGGTGCAGATGATTGGCTTGACATTGATTCGCTGCCGGCATTCCAAAACAACCGGCGCCATCTTGATCGCTTCCGGTCGCGTGCCGATGCAAAGAAGCGGACGTAGAAGCGATGGGATCAACGTTGCATTTCCCTCGTTAACGGCACGAAGAGGTGACGGAACGCCAGTATAACGAGTCAAAGGCAGGCGAGCGAATCCGGATTGACGATATCGAGGTCTCTACGCCAGGATCTTTTGCACGACGTCGCCATGTACGTCGGTAAGGCGATAGTCGCGACCCTGGAATCGGAACGTCAATCGCTTGTGGTCCAGTCCAAGTAGGTGGAGGATCGTCGCCTGTAGATCATGAACGTGAACGGGATCTTCCTCGACATAGAACCCGAGGTCGTCGGTCTTGCCGATTGCCAAGCCAGGCTTCACGCCCCCACCGGCAAGCCAGACGGTAAAGGCGTCGATGTGATGATCCCTGCCGATGGTGTCTCGGTTTTCACCCATCGGCGTTCGTCCGAATTCACCACCCCAGACGACCAAGGTGTCGTCGAGGAGTCCTCGGCTTGCGAGGTCCTTGACGAGAGCGGCGGACGCTTGATCCGTCTCCTTGCAGCGTGCCTCGAGTGCCTCGGCGAGGTTGTTCGTCGCGTCGCCGTGATGGTCCCAATCGGTGTGATACAGCTGCACGAACCGGACGCCCCTCTCCACCAGCCGGCGCGCCAACAGGCAATTGCGCGCAAAGGAAGGCTTGTCGGGATCGACGCCATAAAGATCGAGCGTCGCTTTGCTTTCTCCGGTCAGATCGATCAGGTCCGGGGCGCTCGTCTGCATGCGAAACGCCATTTCATACGCGGAGATTCTGGTGGCAATCTCGTCATCTCCCGTGGTCGCATAGTGCGTTGCATTTAGTCGATTGACCGTGTCGATCACTTGCCGCTGCTGCTGGCCAGTTACTCCAGGCGGATTGGTGAGATTGAGGATTGGCTCGCCACTAGATCGGAGTGGGACCCCTTGGTAGGTGGTCGGTAGAAACCCACTGGCGTACAGCGAGGTTCCGCCACGTGGCCCACGCGGGCCGGAATTGAGCACGACGAAGCCGGGAAGATCGCGGGACTCGCTTCCGATGCCGTAGGTCACCCACGCCCCCATGCTCGGTCGACCGAAGACGGGGGAGCCGGTGTTGATGAAACATTTTGCCGGACCGTGGTTGAACACGTCCGTCTTCATGGACCGAATGAAGGTCACCTGGTCGGCAATTGAGGCAAGATGAGGAAGGAGGTTGGAAATCTCCATTCCCGAAGGACCATACTTCTTGAACTCACGCTTGCTACCGAGAAGTTTTGCGTCCTTGCCGATGAACGCGAAACGTTTCTCCTTCGTGAACGATTCGGGAACGATCTGACCAGAGAGTTCGGCCAGCTTCGGCTTGGGATCAAAGAGATCGATCTGGCTAGGACCGCCGGCCATAAAGAGGTAAATCACCCGTTTGGCTTTGGGGGCGAAATGTGGCGGCCGCGGCGACAAGGGTTCCTCTTTTGTCGAGGAAGGCGCCCCTTGGATCTCCCCCGTCGCGTACATGCTATTGAACGCGATGGCCCCCAGGCCAAGAGCGCACTGACCAAAAAAATGCCGTCGGGTCGCGAGCAACTCTGGCGAAATCGTGGGATCTTTCATCGGCTCGACTACTCCCGGGTAATGAACTCATCGAGGTTGAGGAGCACGCGGGCCACCGCGGTCCACGCACGGGTTCGCGTTACTTCCTCGGACTCCCTTTCCGACGCGCCCGGAGAAACCGCGACCCCGGCCTCGCTTCCCGTGCCGACGATCTCTGGATCCTCTTTCCGAGCGAAATCCGAACCTTCAGTCGAGTCGGCTTTTTGCTGATGGAGGAACGTCATCAGCGTTTCGAACTCCTCCCGTAACGGCTCGCGAGCCATGGCGAGCCGAAAGGCATAGCGCATGCGTGCCGAGTCGTCGCCGTTGCATTCCCTCGGAATACGCTCCGCCAAGGCGCTTGCGCAATCCATGAACGCCGCGTCGTTGAGCAAGGTCAACGACTGCAGGGGCGTGTTCGATCGCGAACGCCGGGTACACGCTCTCTGCGCATCGGGGGAATCGAAGACCTTGAGAAACGGATGGGGCGTGGAGCGCCAAAAGTAGGTGTAGAGACCCCTGCGATACTTATCTTCTCCATCGCTTACTTTCCAAGGACGGTTGACCTGTGCCAAGGCCATGACACCGTCCGGCTGATGAGGAAATACGCTAGGCCCGCCAATCTTTCTCGAAAGCCGACCGCTCACGGCGAGCGCCGCATCGCGAATCACCTCGGCATCGAGCCTGAGACGATTCTGACGCGCGAGCCACACGTTCCGGGCATCGACCTCCTTGAGCTCCGGGCGGGCATCGGAGGATTGGCGGTAAGTCGCGGAATAAACGATCCACCGATGCAATTGCTTCAAGCTCCAACCTTTTTCGACAAATTCACTGGCAAGCCAGTCGAGCAGTTCCGGATGGGACGGCGGCGTCCCCTGAGTTCCGAAATCGTTGTCGGTCTCGACGATTCCCCTGCCGAAATACTGCTGCCAAACGCGATTGACGATCACGCGGGAGGTCAATGGATTTTCCGGCGACGTCAACCATTGGGCGAGATCGAGGCGACCGGGCCGGCCTGCGGTCTTCAGCGAAGGGAGGACGGCGGGGACGCCCGGCTCGACCCTTGCCCCTTTGCGAAGGAAGTCTCCACGAATGTGCACGAACGTGTCCCGAACTTCTTTACGCTCCGCCAGCACCATTGTTTTGGGAATTCCTGGAATCTGCTTCTTGAGAACGGCTATTTGCTTCTCCAACCTTCGACGCCTCCCGTCCTCGTCGAATTGGCGATCGCGAAGCTCTTTCTTTTGATCCTCCGTTCGCTGATCCGCAGGGGTTTTCAAAATATTGACCAAGGTATTGGGAACGAGTTTAGGAGCCTCGCCACCTTTTCGAGTTAGCGAAATGCGAAAACGGCCGAGGTTGTAGCTCTCCACCGCTTGCTGCGACAAGGTAAAGATCAATGTGGCGCCTTGAGGATAACCAACCGGCTCTTTTGTCAGAAAAAGAGCCACGCGAGGGACATTCGCCCCTTTTTTGTCCGCGGTATTGATGGCCCAGCCGGTTTTGTCGTTGCCATCGATGGCGTTTTCGATCGGGTATTGCGGCTGGGAATGGTCCGCGACCGCGGATTTTAGCGGAATGACCTTCTTCCCCGTCGGGTCTCCGAGTGGGGTCACGGCGACGGAAAACTCGCCGAGCACGAAATTGCCATTGCTCGCCCTGCCGGGCCCTTTCGACGGCAGCGAATCGTCGATCAATACCTCCAGGCGAAATCCGACGATATCCGTCAGTTCGGTGTTCGCCACCACGGTATAGACGTCCTGCTTGGCGTTAACGCCGCCCGCCAAAACCGAGCGATCCGACTGGACGGCAAGCGTGGCCCCTCCCTCGGAAAGAGCGCTCGAGGGGATGACGTCGATCCAACGATCCCAGGACGACTGCAAGTCACTCAACCAAGCCTCGTGCGATTTCGCGAGTTCCTCCTCGCGAGTTTTGATTTGTGCTTCGAGTTTGGAAACTTCCCCCCGAACGCGAGCGAGTATCTTCTCCTGTTCCGGCGTCGGGACTTCGAGAGACGGTTCGTCGCAGTTGTTGAAAAACGCGAAGAACTGGTAGAACTCCTTGTGTGTGATCGGATCGAACTTATGGCTATGGCATTGGGCGCACCCGAGCGTCAACCCGAGAAAAACCTCGCCCGTCGTGGACACGCGATCGACAACCGCTTCGACGCGAAACTGCTCATCGTCCGTTCCACCCTCTTCATTGATCATCGTATTGCGATGAAAACCGGTCGCGATCCGCTGCGCGAGCGTGGCATCGGGCAGCAGGTCGCCGGCGAGCTGCTCGATGGTGAATTGGCGGAACGACATGTCCTGGTTGAGAGCCTCAATTACCCAATCGCGATACTTCCAAATCTCGCGGGGCCCGTCAATCGTGTAGCCATTCGAGTCGGCATAACGAGCCATGTCGAGCCAGAATCGGCCCCAGCGTTCTCCGTAATGCGGCGAGGCGAGCAAGCGCTCGACCAGGTGTTCGTAGGCGTCCGGCCGATTGTCGAGCAAAAACGCTTCCACTTCTTCCGGAGTCGGCGGCAAACCCACCAGATCGAGACTCAGACGTCGAATGAGGGTCTCTTTGCTCGCTTCGCGGGCCGGCGAAATCCCTTCTTTCTCCAACTTGGCAAGGATAAAGGAATCGATCGGATGGCGAACCACGATGGATTTCGAACTTCGGGCATCGCCAGACGTTTCACGGGCTGGAACGACCAGTGATCACTCGACACCTTTTTCGAGGCACCGCCATCCGTTCCCGGCAGGCCAGCCTCGATCCACCGAGTCAAAAGCGATTTCCGTGGACAAAGCCTCCCCTTCTGGAGGCATTGCCGACACGTCGTCCTCTTGACGCACGGCACGGAGCAATAGACTCGCTTCCGGCTTTTCGTTCTGGACGGCTGGCCCACTGTCGCCACCGGTCCGAATCGATTCGATGCCGTCCAACCGTAAACCGCCGCTCTGCTTCGTCGGTCCATGGCATTGAATGCATCGTTGAACGAAGATCGGCCGCACTTCCCGTTCGTAATCCGCGTTTGGCTCTGCATGAGCAGATCTGGGAACCGATCCCCAGCCCAGCAGCAGAAGGGGGACGACGGAACAAAAGGGGCGGAGTAACCCCGCGCCACTTTTGTGCGTGGCCAATGTCTCCCGAGAATTCCGTTTGCTAGGGAACAGGGCTGCCATCAATGGATCCAACCTTTGGAGAACCGCGTGGAAAGTCCAAGATGCATCGTCCCGCTGGGCGGGGGCCAGGAACAAACGAAACGCATGCTCATCCCTGGCATTGGAGAGCGTGGCTGACCTTCGCATTTATTCTACCCAAATCCCCAGGCCCAAGTCATGGCAAATCCTGGGATCTCGTGCCGTTGCGCCAAGAGGGATCCTGCATCCCTGGCCCGGACACCGTGGAGGCGCGCCCACGGAGATTGGGCTAAGGCTTCTCGGACCGGAAATGATCGATGATGAGGGCTAGCACGGCATCGTTACAGGCTTTGTCGCTCGCCTGATTGCAGGTGACGAGGACGGCAAAGTCTTTCGCCGGGGCAATCCAGGCGACGGCGTACCACATGGTGTTACTGCCGGCATGAGTGAACGCTGGTCCACCCGCCCAGGGCTGGCCGTCGGCAATGAGCCAGCCCATGGCGTATTTCGGCTTGCCCGGCGCGGGGGTGTGGAGTTTCTCAAGCGTCTCGGCCGTGACGAGTTTCGTTTTGGTTGAAGGTAGATTGGCCGCGACGAACTTGGACCAGTCACCGATCGAGCAGTGAACGATGCCGGCAGGTCCGATCGCGACCGGATTGTCGGCACCTGGGCCCGGTTCGACCGGGGACCCGTCCGCTTTATGGCCACGTGGCTGATCGTTTTTGGCTCGCGCACCCGGCGCTCCGAAGCCGGCGGTAGTCATGCCGAGCGGTAGGAAGAGCCTTTCACGCATTAAGACTTCCCACGATTTACCGGTACATTTCTCGGCCATGTATCCGGCAATGGAGAAACCCGCGTTGGAGTAGAGGTACTTCTCGCCGGGTTTGGACTCCGGCGGTTGGGAAACAACCCCTTCGACGAGAAGCCGGCGCGCATTTGTAGGGGTCCCTTTATGACGCCAAAGTTTGTCCCAAAGGCCATCTTTTTCGAGGTCGCTTGGAGCGCCGCTTCGGTTGGTGAGAAGCTGTTCGAGCGTGACGCTCGCGTACTGAGGGTTCATGGTTTTCTTCCATTCGGGAAAAGTCTCGCCGAGGTTCTGATCCCAGCGCAGTTTTCCTTCATCCACGAGGATGCCGCAGAGCATGGCGGTCATTGCTTTGGTGTCGGAACCGAGATGAAATCGGTCAGTGACCGCGACTTTTTCGAGCTTGCCGCGAGACCGAACGCCGGCGACCCCGATGGCAACGATTTCACCACCTTGGATGACCGCCGCCGCCATGCCGGGTACGTCATGCTTTTCGATGACTGGGACGAGGAGCGAAGTAACGTCTTTCGGCGGCGATGGAGGGAGGGAGAGTAACGAGATCCCAATGCTTATCGCGGCGAACGCTAAATTCATGTGCATGGGATTACTCCGAAGCATTGGATAGGTTTTCGCGAAGCGACCTAAGCGACTGTAATTCTCGGTATCGTTTCTCGTTTGCATGGCGCACGCCGAATTGCATGACGAGATAAACAAAAAGGAACGTAAAAACAAAGACAAATTCCGTGCCCAACAATGGCAAGAGACCTTCCCATACAGGGCGTTCGCCATATTCCATTGCGAAAAACAGGATCGGTGGAAGCATGCATCCCAAGGCAAGGGGCAGGATGTACCAACACGGCGACCAACGATCGAGCCACATTTGATGTTCGATGTCTTTGATCGACCACTCGACATGAGCGAGCAGCGGATCGTCGAAACGGGCGGCATGACGTTGTCGGAGCCAGAGGTTGAACGTGATGTACCCCACCACCCATCCGCTACCCAATGCCGAGATCAACCACGGCCAGTATTGCCGAATGTCTCGAAACGCCCTCTCGCACATCCAAACCGAGACACAAAAGAAAAAGGCGATCATGCCGATGTCGACGCAAAACTGCGCGAGCCGTTCCCAGCGCACCACCTTGAGCAACTGATCGGGATTGTCTCCGATCGTGCCGCAGGATTGCGACTGCCAAGCCTGGCGCATTTTTTCAGGATCCATTCCCAGGCTCCTTGATTGCCGATGCGAGCTCGCGTTTGATCCTGCTGAGGCTAACGCCGACGTTGCTTTCCGACATTCCGACCACTTCCGAAATCTCACGATACGTAAAGCCGTCCAGGTAGAGGACCACCAGGGCTCGCTTGGCAACGGGTAGCGCGCGAATCGCGGCATATAGCTGATCGACGACTTCACCATTTTCCGCGGCATCGCTGGAAGACGTTTTTGGGACGGCAAGATCGTTCATGGGATGAGAGCCATGCCGGCCACGATGCTTCCGCTCGCCACGTTTCCACGCCAACGCGGTGTTGAGCGCGACCCGATACAGCCAAGTCGTCGGCTTGGAATCGTTCCGAAATCGGGGCAAAGACAACCAGACCTGAAGCACGATTTCCTGAAAAAGGTCATCCTGATCGGCTTGATCCTCGGCAAAGGAACGTACGACCTTGATCAGCAAGCCTTTATGCTCGCTGAGCCATTGCCGAAACCGAAGTTCGTGATCCGCGATGCCCAATAAATCGTCCCTTTTTTCCCCATTAGTGTCGAAAGACGACTTTTCTTACAGCCGTATTGGAACCTCGGAACCGAACGGATTCCAGAGGGGGCCTCGATGGTCGCTTTACCTGTCACGGGATCATTACTCCACCGCGAATGATGCGGCAACCCGCGCCAGTCGTAACCGAAGTTGCCGACCCCCGGGCTCCTCTCCGGGGGAAAGCGAACGGTGGTCGAAAACCGTGGCGGGTTTGGAAACTCCCATTTCATGAAGTAGTTTCCAGGTAGTGGTTTCGCAGCCTTGCCATCTCTTGGTCCGTCGTGCGCCATTTTCGGGACGTTGGCGAGGCCCACGCTCGGAACAGACAAAAAAGGGTTACACTATATCGGGAATGAATCGATGACTGCGACCTCGACCGCGAAAGTCGTTCAAAGGAAGGAAACGAAACCCATCGAAACGGTACATGCCGAATGCTGCGTGGTAGGCGGAGGACCCGCGGGACTGATCCTTTCCCTGCTTCTCGCAAGGAAAGGCGTGCGGGTCGCATTGCTCGAAAGTCACAAGGATTTCGACCGCGATTTCCGCGGCGACACGATCCATCCGTCGACGCTCGAAGCACTCGATACCCTTGGTCTGGCGGACAAATTACTCGAACTTCCTCATTCGAAAATGGAAACGATCGGCTTTAAATCGCCGAATGGAACTTTCAAGGCCGCGGACCTTAGGCGCCTCAATACGAAGTTCCCTTTCATTGCGCTCATGCCCCAAGCCCGGTTTCTGGAGTTTATCGCCAAGGAGGCCGCGAAATACCCGACGTTCCAGCTCCTCATGGGAGCCAACGTCACCGACATGATCCAGGAGAACGGCACGGCCGTAGGCGTCCGTTTTCAAACGTCCCATGGCCAAGGCGAAGTGCGCGCGGGACTCACGGTGGCCTGCGACGGACGAGCTTCCCGCATGCGGAAACTCGCAGGATTCGAAACCATCGCCAGTTCCCCTCCCATGGACGTGCTTTGGTTCCGATTGCCCGCGAAAAAGTCCGATCCCAAAGACGAGATCTTTCGACTCTCCGGCGGTCACATGTTGATTGTTCTCGATCGTGGGGACGAGTGGCAATTGGGATATGTCATCGTGAAAGGAGACTATCCCAAGCTCAAGAACGAGGGGATCGAAGCTTTAAGACGGTCGATCGTCGTCCTTGCACCCGAGTTCGCCGATCGGGTCCAACTCCTCGACGATTGGAAACACATTACTCCCCTTTCGGTCGAATCGAACCGATTGCCCGTCTGGCACAAGCCAGGGTTGCTGTTCATCGGTGATGCCGCACATGCGATGTCCCCCGTCGGCGGCGTGGGCATCAACATTGCCATCCAGGACGCCATCGTCACGTCCAACATGCTTTGGCGGGATATACACGAGGGGACGGCCCAGGAAGCGGACCTGGCGAAGGTGCAAAAGGCGCGAGAATATGCCGTCAAGCGAATCCAACGCTTACAGACCGCCATTCAAGATCGGATCGTAAAAACTTCGCTCGATCCCAATGCCACGCTCAAAGTACCCTTTTTCTTAAGACTTCCCTTCATACGCGACATTCCCGCGCGATGGATCGCCTTCGGCGTCAGTCACGCCCTGCCCGATCCCTGATCTCGCCAACTCCACTCTGTTTCGTCGGTCGTACAATTGGCTTCGCGGCTCGATTCATGATGCCGCGACTAGCCAACTGCCTGGAAATCTCGAAGAATAACGCGCACTTACCGACTCCAATAACGCCGGGAAATGGCTTAGCGTAGAAAGCCTTTCAGGCGCACATCGGGTGGGGTTGGCGCGTTTTTTCAGATAGGCAGGGACGGGATCGACCGGAAGATGACGAGACTCTACGTTTACCTCGCGGCCATCGCGACCGTGGTCGTTGCGCTCAATCCTTGGCTGTTGACGCGGGTCGAGAGGATTCATGGCGCGATGCTCGTGGAATTGGCCATCGCGGGCTTGATCCTCGCAATCGAAAGCGCGCGGGCATGGATACTGGCTGAGAATGAGCCCGTTTTACCTTCTGAACCTCCAACAACCCCCGCGCGACCTTGGCGAACATGGCTGGTGTTCGCCGTCATCTTTTGCCTCTGGCTCATCCTCTTCCGCGACCGATGGCTCAATCCCTACATCCTCTATGACGACAAGGACTACCTCCGGGCGTCGGCAACCTGGGAAATGACCCGTTCCAATCTATGGATGCCGTACAACGATCACCTCGTGATCCCGACGCGAGTCATCAGTTTCCTTTGCGTTCAGATCAGTAATGAATCGACCCGGCCCCTCGTCTGTTCCCTGGTGGTCATCCCGCTTTATCTGATCACGTTGATCCTGCTTTTCTTCTTCGCGCGCAGGGAATGGAAGAGCGACGCCGCGGGGCTTCTCGCCGTCGGCTTTTATGCCTTGACCACCTGTCAGCGAGAGATCATTCAGTGGTATTCCGCTTCCCTTTGGCTGACGGCCACCATCGCCCTCTTGATGTCGCTCCTTCTGGTCGGCGACTTTGGCGCTCCGCTGCGCCCGTGGCGCTTCCTGGCCGCCTCTGGGCTCTGTTTTCTGGCACCATTTTCTTACTCGATGGGTCTGCTCGTGGGTCCCCTGACGTCCGTGTGGGTTCTGCTTAAACGAAATCTTCACGGCGTTACGCGGCGACTCTTGGCGTCGGCGCTCCCGACGATTTCCACGCTCCTGGCCGTGTCGCTGATTGTCCCAATATTGCTGCAATTCAGCGGGGCAAACCATTACGTCGTGGGTGGAAGCAGGGCATTCGGCGAAACCATCGATTATCTCAACGGCATTTATTACTCGATGCAGTTCGCCGTCGACCTACTATTTCTGCGAAACCTGGGCATCTTTCGCACGATGAACGTCACGACTGAACCGACCTGGTACTATGTCGCATTATTCCCCATTCCCGTGGTCGCATTCGTTCTGCTGCTTCGGCTTCGGCCCAAAGCCGTGCGACTGCTTCCGTTCGGCTTGTTTGTTCTGGCGTCTTATGCCCTGACGATCCCGTTTCGGACGTGGGTGAACTACGGGGATCTGGTCTACTGGTCGCGGTATCAAATGGTGCCGCAAATGGGAATCGCATTATTGATGACGGGCGCCCTTTGCCACCTCTTCCCCAAGGCGACGGGGATGGGGCGGTGGAGTCTGCGGCCAGGTCAAACCGTGGGCCTGATTGCGCTCGCCAGCTTGCTCTTCACACTCCATGCGGGCAAAGCGCGCTCGCCTTCCCGAGACATGACTCCGGAAAAACGCCGGACATCAAGCTCCCTTGAGGTGGCGGAGCGCTCCATGATTGGCCGCGCTTTCCGCAGCCAATTCGATGAAGCGGACAATCTCTAGCGTCTCTTGGGGAGGGACCGGGGACTTTCCGGTTTGCAGCATGCCGACGATTGCCTTCAAGAGTTCGCGGTAAATGTTCCCGGTTCCAACGTGCTGCAGCTTGGAAGCCCCATCCACGAAACTTACGAAGCCGTAGTCCGACGAGGGCCGTATGCCGCGCACGCTCGCCACCCTACCCCCGGACCAGGTTCCCGTGACGAGATCGACTTGCGGCGTGGTCGTGCAACTGAGGGACTCGCACCCGGCCCCCATGATGGTGAAGAGCATTTCAACCGCGTGGATTCCGTAGTGATAAAGCCCGGGATTCTTGGGGTCAAGGGAAGCAGGGCCCCAGGTCATGCAGCCTAGCGTGGGACTGTTGGCGGTGTTACTCGCCTTGAAGGCCACCACTTCCGGAGCATAACGCAAGGAGGAACTGCTGAACACGGGAACTCCCGCCTGGTCCGCGAGTTCGAAAATCCTCTCGGCGTCGCGCGAAGAACAAGTGAAGGGCTTGTCGACGAACAAGGGAAGCTTGTGTTTGAGGAAAAACTCCGCGCGTTCAAGGTGCTGCAAGCCGCTGTTGGACTCGATGAAGACGGCGTCGAGGTCGTATTTGAGCATATCCTCCGGAGAGCTCACCAACTCCAATCCGAGCTTTTTGATCTTCTCGGTTTCTTCAGGAATCCGCTGCGGGTAGATCTCGGATTTACCGGGACAGCCGACCACCACGGTCGCCCCCTCCACCCATTGATCCTCGGCAATGCCGACATGGTTGAGACGGCTGACGAATTGGAAGACATGGGACGTATCGAAATCAATCACGCCGATTCGTTTCACTGCGCGCCTCCGTCAAAACCGATGATGCGCCGTCACGAATGGGGCGCTTTCGTCCAGGTTGTTGTCTCCATTCGCTGGCGACCTTACCACATGCCCTTGAACAATCGCAAGCGGGGAAGGTACATTTTCACCGTTCTCACGCGGGAATGCTGTTCGTCCGCCGGTTCCCCTGGTGAAAGCCGAGAGAGATGATAGGATCGGATGCTCCTCGTACTCCGGTGCTCCCTTTACGGTTCGCGCGCCCGGCGACGACTTGTAGAGAAGATCGGAAATCAAATCGATTCGCAAGGAAGGAAGCAGAACGTGACGAGCAGTTCGGCCGGGAATCTGCAATACCCCACCCCACCCCGCCGGTTCCTCCTACTGGGAAACGGGCGGAAAGAGCAAGTGGTGGCGCACGCGGACGAGATTCGCAACGTCGTGGAGTCCAACGGCGGAACCATTGCGGGGTTCGATCTCAGCGGTCAAACCTCGATGGAAAACCACGAAGCGGATCTGGCGATCGTCCTGGGAGGAGACGGCGCGATACTGCGCGCTGCGCATCAGCTTGGCGAACGGCAAATCCCCGTGCTGGGCATCAATCTGGGACGGCTGGGATTTCTCGCGGAACTGACGCCGGATGAGTTCTGTTCCGTTTGTCCGGAAGTCCTGGCGGGCCAATTTGGCGTCAGTCGCCACGTCACCCTCGAATGTGCCGTCGGACGAATCCAGAATTCCCATTCCCCCCGCAAATACCGCGTCCTCAACGAAGTCGTCGTTTCCGCTGGCCCACCCTTCCAGATCATCGACATCGAACTGACGATTGACGGGGAACCAGTCACGACCTTTAGTGGCGACGGCCTGATCCTGAGCACGCCGATCGGCAGCACGGCGCACAGTCTCGCCGCGGGGGGACCCATCCTCGTGCAATCGCTAGACGCCGTCGTGATCACGCCCGTCTGTCCTCATGGACTTACCTGGCGACCTTTGGTCGAATCGTCCAACCGTGAGTTCCAACTTCGGTGCCCCAAAGCCTCCGGAGGCACGACCTTGATCATCGACGGGCATATCCAGCTACCGCTGACGCCCAATCACCAGGTGGTCGTCCGACGGTCGGCAGTCGATTTTCAATTGGCCCGTCTCCGCGGGCGAAGTTATTACCGGACTCTCACCGAGAAGTTGCACTGGGGAGATCGGCTCGCCCCGTGATTGTCGCAGGGGCAACCTTGAATTTCCCCAGCGCGGGACAATCGCCATTCGGGCGGATTTCTTCTAAAATGACCGCGATAAATTTTGCCGGCCGTTTCAACTACCGAGGAAAGCATCGATGGCAGAGCAACAGCAAGAGAGCGACGCGGTAACTATCGACTTCAAATTCGTCGGCAAGGTGGTTGCCTGGTCCGCCTTCGGCTCCTTTCTTTTCGTGTTGTTCATGTTCGCGATCGTGGAGCGGGAATCGCTGCCGATGATTTTGGCCGCCGGGGGATTGATTCCAATCGGTGGAGCCGTGGTGGGTGGGTTGCTTGCCCTCTCTTTGACGGACGATACGGAACATTGAGAGACGCGCCGGGGCCCGGGGACGCGCGCATCGATTGGTGGAGCCTCTCGGACACCGAACTCCTTGCGCAACGCGAGGAGGACCACTATCGCGCGAGCGGCCCAGGGGGCAATTTCGTAGCGAACAAACCGACTCCGCCGCCGTTCGACTCCGCCACTTGCCCACCGGTCTCATTCCCCAACGGCCACCGAAAGCAGATATCGCCCGGAAAACCAGAAACGAGCGATCCGCCGACTCCGTGAGGCTCTCGCTTTCCAGCACAGGCAACCGGTGACGCCCGCATCCCTCGAAGCCTTTCGATCTTCAAACTCTCTCGATTTCCCCGCGCGAGACCCACGTTTTCTTCCCACGATCGCATTCGTGCTCGATCTTGTACACGAGCATCAAGGAAGAATCTCCGACCTCGGTGACCTGCTCAGCGTCTCCACGGCGTCCATTACCCGTTTTCTGCAAACAACGACGGAGAGTTGGCGCGCCGCTCAGGAATTGCGGGCGTTGCATGGGCAAAAACCACTTCGTTCCTAGCACCCGCGCCCGCCGAGAATCGTACCATCAGGTTGCCCTTAACGCCGACTTTCGAGTGCCGGAACTGCGTCGAAATTCCCGATAAAAAGAAAGTCGTGATAAGTATTTGCGCGCACAAGATAATTTGCTGGATAGGGCTATGCACGCGTTTTTTGCCCGGGTATGATCGAGTAACGAGCCTGGATTTCTCGTCGTTCATAGAGCACAACACCTCCAGCCGTCGCAAGGCGACGAACTCCGTGGATCACGATTTCGTCACCGGCAGGGAAAAGGTTTCGAACCTTATGGAGCGCGAACCACTGGATCGGGTTGCCCACCTCGCTGTCGCGAGTTGCGGAGTGCTACCTTGCAACAAATTGTAGGTTCGACGTCGGAAATTCGAGTTCACGTGGAAGCCGATTCGGCTTGGTGATCTTCGTCTCGGGAAGAGCGGAAGACGTCCCTCCACTTCCCCCAACCCATGTCGTCGATCCCGTTTCGAGTCGGTGGGATGCCAGTCGTTGGGGAGGCCAGTTCGAATGATTCACTTTACCTGCGACATGTGTGGTAAAGAGATGCCGGAAGATGCCAAGGAACGATATGTCGTGCGTATCGATGTCCGGCCAGCCAATTCCCCCTGGGAGTTAAGCGAAGAAGACATCGACGAGGATAACCTCGAGAAGGTCAGCCAATTACTCAAAGCCGAGGAAGAGGAATCCGAGTCTTCGGATTCCGTTCGTCCCGAAGCTTTCCATCTGGATCTTTGTGCCCCCTGTCGCCAAAGGTTCGTTGAGAATCCTCTGAGTAGCCGTGCGGCTCCTAAGTTCGATTTCAGCGAGAACTAGGCAAGGATCTCAATATCGGTTCGTGACGGCTCTGCATTCCATATGCCGGCGACGCACGCCAGCTCGGTAGCGGGTTTGGCGGGGTGCTCGACCGCGCGAGAGCAAAAGAGGGGAGTCGCTGAAACATTCCAAGAAAAGAAAAAGAGCGCGCCCTTTGCCAGGACGCACTCTTCTCGATTTCAACCATCAGTTAGCGGGACATGAACTCGATAACCAACCCGATTTCAACGGGGAGGCTGATGTCGGTCTTCCCAGGATAACCGGTCACCGTGGCGCGAAGAGCATCCGCTTCGAAATTCACCCACGGAATGGGATCCGCTTTCAGGCCATCGATGATCGCCTGATAGACCCCCTGCAACTTGACTTGAACGACGGTGATGACGTCGCCCGGCCGAACCAGGAATGATGGCTTGTTCACCTTCACGCCATTAACCGCGAAATGGCAATGAACAAGTTTCGCCGGGCTTGCGACCGGGTACGCGCGGTTTTCCGGCACGTCGGACGACGTTGTCCAAACGCCGCTCGCAGATCAAAAGCATGTTCTCGCCAGTGTTGCCCGCCATCCGGCTGGCACGCTCGTAATACCGACGGAGCTGCCGCTCGCCCAAGCCATAATAGTGCTTGATCTTCTGCTTTTCGTTGAGCCCAATTCCGTAATTGGACATCTTCCCCCGGCGGGTGTGCATACCCGGCGGATAATCGCGCCGTTCCAGCGCCCGCGCCGCCCCCGAGGCTTCGTAAATCAAAGCGCCCAAACGTCGATTGATTCGTCCCTTAGGGCCAGTGTAATGCCCCATTGGCTTGACTCTCCATGAAACAAAAGTCGGCTAGATTCCCGTCGATAGACGCTTCTTTCTATCGGTCTAGTCAACCTAAGACAAGAGCGCGAAACGACGAACGTTCCGCCAATTACATTTCCCTCATTTGAACATGACTCGAGACATGTACTTTCGGAAATCCGTGTCGACATCCTCGGGGGATTTGCCAAATGCCGTCCGGAAATCCCGAACGCGATCCTCGGCGGAATATTCGACCATCGGCGGCCGTGCGTTCAGAATCTTTAGATACTCCACATACGACTTCGACTTCGCCTTGCACAGAAAGTACGTCAAGGCCCAGGCTTCGGCATAGGCGTCGTTCGCCGTGTCCGGCTGACGAAACAGGGTGTCGTCCAGAATCAGCCGTCGCAGGGAATCCTTCGGCCTGCTCGAAAACCTTTGCTGAAACCGTTCCAATCGCTCCCGGTTTACGTTCCCAACGCCCCCCCAGCCCCCCTTGGCGTCGAGATCGGGAGTCTCAAAAAATGTCGCCATCCCCTCCACCAGCCACACAGGATTGCGCACGTGCCGATTGTGAAACCCGGAGTTGTACGCGATCTGATGAATCGATTCATGCACGATGGTGGAGACGTTCTGCTCCCGCAGAAGTAGGGCGAATCCATCGGGCGCGGAGGCGGATTTGGGCGCGGTTCGGAGATATTCCGCCGTCTCGCCACCAAGGGCATCGTACATGTACATGCGATTGGTCGTTGGCATGTAAACACCCGCCGTCGACGCCGCCAATGGACCGAGTTCCTTCGACAGCAACTTGACGTATTCCTCGCGTGAAGAGCAGATGATGGCAACCAGCGGCTGTTTGGGAGCCGTGAATCGAAAACCACCCCTTCGACTGAAATAATTCGTGAAGACCGAAAATGCGCGTTCAAAAAGCGAACTGGCTTGCTGGGCGTACTCGGGCGCGCAACTATAGGCGACGAGATAATGTTTGGTCTGATCGAAACGAAATCGAGGACCTAACTCTCTCTCCAGAGCGGCGCGCAATTGAAGTTTCGTGTACGGTTCGGTTGGCTTCTCCGCCTTTTTTCGCTCAATGAGCGCGTCCGACGAGATAAAGTAATGGGCGCCGTCCCGTCCTTCGAGCATGACCGTGCCGACACGGTCCTCCGCGAGCACGTTCCCTTCCACCTCGACGATCTCTCGCCCTTCGCGAAATCGCACGGTGTCCGCTTCCAACAAGGAAGGGATGAGCAGTGGAACTGCCGCAGTGGCGGCGAATGGTCTCGGGAAGGATCGAAATGATTCCGCCAATTCGAGAACACGGATCCGCATGGACTGAATTCGACCTCTACCGCCTTACGCCTCAATTCTAGCCCATCCGTCCCGCCAACCAGCCAATTCCTCACGCGGGTATTGAATCCGCGGATTTCTCGCCAATCAGGGCAAAAACCACCAAAGCCATTCCAGAAATACACTTACGGAACGCCTACCTTTAACACCATTCGCGGCAAGCCGGAAAATCAGCAACCCTTTACCGTGCCGGAACATGCAGGTGTAATGAAAACCTGGGAACCCCTTGCCACCCGGTGAGTCTAATGCTGCCGAAGCATGACCTTGGGCCCAGAAGATCCGGTAAATTTTCGCCAGCCTGACGGCATGGCGGCGACCCTGGTGGAATATTTCGACATCGCGACCAGGAGACTTAGACTGATTCGGACACGCACTCGATTTTTCAAACGAGCGATAAAGAACTTGTCGATAGACGAGAAAAAGGCGCTGGAAGAATCGATCGTTACCAGCCATACATAACCAACCTGGGAGCCCGCTGCAGGCACGCGGTCCCGCCTCCCTCCAACCGTCCGTCCCACGCGTCTGTCGACCAAAACGCAGGGTAACGTAGGAATAGTCCGTACGGCGGTGGTTTCTGGGAGCAAACCTCGGACGAATCGTCCGATCTCGGCACGCAGGATGCAGCCAAGCTTCATTGGGGATTCGAAGGCTCGAATCTCCACGCGAAATCATGGATGATGAGTTTCAGGGTTTCATGAGGTTCTCGCCTTCCGGCAATGGCTATGGGCACAGGAAATGCCTCCACGTGGGTGACTCGGAGTACGATCATGGAAAGAAGATCAAGCGGCACCTGGCACGATGATCCTGCTCATTTTCGCCGTAAGTCCCGGCGAGATTTCCTTTTTTACCGGCTACGTGGCGGGTTGATTGACCCTCGGCGACTTCTTCCGGGCAAAAGCGCCAAGTGAGGCGAGCAAAAGAACTACCAGAGCGTTGAAGGTCAGGCGCGAAATCGGTCATCCACATCTCCTGCCGGGTGGCATAGCGCATCAAGAATCCTTCGATCCGAAGCCCTATGCCCGTCGTCGAATACCGGGGAGACATGGGCTCCATCGAGACCAAGATTCCAGGCGAACGCATCAACGAAATGCTTAAAGAAACGGCACAGATCGCGGACAAGATCACGATCTGCCGGTCCATGACCCATGGCGAAGCAGCCTACGAACGCGGCACCCACAACATGTTCACCGGCTACAAGCCGAGTCCCCGCTCATCTTTCCGAGCATGGGAGCGGGTGTCTCACGAGTCGCAGCATCGAGCGCAACAATCTTCCTCCCTACGTCTGTGACCTGAGCATGCCGACCACTCGCCGGCAGCGGCTACCTGAGTTCGGTGTACGACCGTTCAGCCTGAAGCGATCCGGCGAGCGGCGACTTCCGCGTACAAGACTTGGCTTTGGCCTCGCGGCATCGATGAGATGCGTTCAATAGCCGTCGCGGCATTCTCGCTGCCGTCGATGAGTATTTCGCCAAAAAGGAAAAAGTCTGATGCTCTTCCGACGCTACGGACTCTTTCTATCAGAAAGCCTACGGGCTCATCAGTTCGGCAGCAGCGCGCGAAGCGTTCGTCATCCACGCGGTGCTGAACGGAACTGCGCGACAAATACGGCAGGAACGCCGCGGGCCAACGCATGCTGCTCTGCCCGCCGACTCGTCGAAGCGGGCGTTCGGTTCGTCTCCTTTGACTTATGGTGGATGGGATGCACAACGACGTGCGAGAGGCGGAATGGCAAATCAATTGCCGGCCTTGACGTCGCGTTCGGCCACCTTGATCCGCGACCTCGAGCAACGTGGATTGCTCGACAGCACCTTGGTGATGGCCCTGTCCGAGTTCGCTACCCCAAGATCAATGGCACGGCGGGCCGCGACCATTGGCCCAAGGTTTTCAGCGTCGTGCTCGCCGGTGGAGGCATCAAAAAGGGCTTCATCTACGGCACATCGGACGCGACCGCATCGGAACCAGAAAAAGATCCCCTGGGTATCGAAGACCTCGCCACCACGGTCTACAAACAGCTGGGCATCGTCGCCGACAAGGAACTGATGGCACCCGGAGATCGGCCCATCGAGATTGTGGACGGCGGAAAAGTGGTCAAGGATCTCATCGCGTAATCGCTTACGGACGCCAAAAGCACGGATGTCGATGGCGGTCCCGCGACGCAAAACCATTGCACGAGGACGTCGATGTCTGCAACCGTTTCCCACATTCGCCCCGCGCGAACGTTGCTCCGTTTTTTGACTCTCGCGGTTGTTCCTTTCGTCGCGGCGCTCACCGGCGTTGACGCGGCGAACGGGGCTTCTCCCACTCTCGGCGCTGTCAACCCCTGGGGAGGACAGCGCGGCACGGAGATGGAGATCTTCCTCGGCGGAGATCGCCTCTCCGACGCGCAGCAGATCCTCTTCTACAAGCCCGGCATTGAGGTGCTTGGCCTCGAAGTCGTCAATAACAACCAGGTGAAGGCGAAGATCAAGATTGCCCCCGATTGTTCGCTCGGCGAACATCCGCTCCGATTGCGAACCGCGACCGGTATTTCCGAACTTCGCGTTTTTCAAGTCGGAATGTTTCCCGCCCTCGCCGAGACGGAGCCCAATAACGAATTTGCAAAACCACAAGCAATTCCCATCAATACTACGGTCGCGGGCACGGTCGAAAACGAAGACGTGGACTATTTCGTGGTCGAGGCGAAAAAGGGAGACCGCATCAGCGCCGAGGTCGAAGCCATTCGCCTGGGAATCACGCTCTTCGACGTTTACGTCGCCATTCTCGATGAAAAGCGTTTTGAATTGGCCGCCAACGACGATACCGCCCTGTTACTGCAAGATACCTTTGCCTCCGTGATCGCGCCGGCGGACGGCAAGTATGTCGTACAGGTTCGCGAGAGCGCCTATGGCGGCAACGGCTCTTGCCAATACCGACTGCATGTCGGGAATTTCCCCCGTCCGAGCGCCGTTTATCCCTCCGGCGGCAAGGTGGGAGAAGAACTTACCCTCAAATTCCTCGGCGATGTCGCTGGCGAAGCGACCCAAACGGTGAAATTGCCGGAAGCACCTAAGTCCGATTTCAGTCTTTTTCTCGATCAAAATGGCCTGTCTTCGCCATCCCCCAATCCGTTCCGGGTCACCGATCTGACAAACCTGCTCGAGGCGGAGCCGAACAACGAGTTCTCCAATGCAACCTTGGCGCCCATCCCTCTCCCCTTGGCATGTAATGGCATCATTTCCGAAAAAGGGGACATCGACTGCTTCAAGGTCAAGGCGGGCGCGGGTCAGGTTTTTGAAATTCACGTCTACGCTCGCCGGCTTCGGTCCGCCCTCGACGCGGTCCTCACCGTGCACGACATCAACGGCAACGCCATCGTCGGTAATGACGATGCCTTTGGCCCCGATAGTTATCTCCGTTTCCAAGCCCCCGCCGACGGGGAATACTTCATTCGCGTCACGGATCACCTGGGCAAGGGAGGTTCGGACTACGTCTATCGCGTCGAAACTCAGCCCGTTGCCGCTTCCCTGACCCTATCCATTCCCCAAGTGGCACAAAGCTCCCAGGAACGCCAAACCGTGCCGGTGCCGCGTGGCAATCGCTACGCTACGTTGATTCAGGGCAATCGGGTGAATTTTGGCGGCGAGCTAGTCATCGGCGCTGACGGACTCCCAGAAAAGGTCACCGTTCAAGCGGAAAACATGGCCGATAATCTTGGCTTGGTCCCAGTCGTGTTCGAAGCGGCTCCCGACGCGCCGGTCGTCGGGAAACTGGTCGACCTGTTCGCCACCCATGCCGACCCCAATCAGAAAATTCGCGGCTCGCTGCTCCAGAAAGTAGACCTTGTCACCGGCCCACCTAACATCACTGTCTACTATCAAACGAGCGTCGATCGGCTGGCGGTCGCCGTCACCGACGAGGCTCCCTTCAAGATCTCGGTCGTCGAGCCGAAAGTTCCCCTGGTTCAGAACGGTTCCATGGAATTGAAGGTGATTGCCGAGCGAAAAGAGGGGTATAACGCTCCCATTGCCCTTTACTTTTCCCTTCCAGCCCCCAGGTGGGCGCGGCATCGTCGTCACCATCCCCGAGGGTCAGACCGAAGCACGCTACCCGATCAACGCCAATAGCGGCGGCCAGACCCGTAAGTGGAAAGTGGTCGTGATCTTGCCAGGCGACGGTCGGCAACGGGCCGATCTGGGTCTCCTCACCAACTGGTGCCGCTCGAGGTGGCCCCCCCTTTCGTCGCTCTGGGTATTCAGATGGCTGCTGCCGAGCAGGGCAAGCCAACCGAGTTGTCTGCAAGTTGACGCAGGCCACTCCGTTCGACGGCTACGGCTCGAGCGATCCTCAATGGTTTACCCGCCCAGGTCGCCACACCAAGAGATGCAGATCACCAAGGATTCCGCGGAAGTCTTTTTCCCCGTCACGACGGCGGCGGCTAGTCCAGCGGGCCAACACGCGACCTTGTTCTGCCAGGAGATCATCACGAAAGATGGCGAACCGATTGTCCATTATCTTGGTTACGGCGGGGTGCTTGGCATTGATCCACCGCCACCGCCCAAGAAGGATGAACCCGCTCCGGCCGCCCCCGCGGCGACGGCGGCAGCGCCACCACCACCTCCGGCCCCCATGCCGGAAAAGCGTTTGACCCGCCTCGAGAAATTGCGCCTTGAGCAGGCCGAACGAGCCAAGAAGAAAGCGGCGTTGGTCGCAGGACAGTAGTTTCCCCACGCGTTACTTCAAGCTCCCGGACCCGAGAATCATCGCCCCCAGGATCAAGCGAGACGACAATGAAATGGAAGATGTTTGGTTTGTTGACCAGCACATTGGGATTCGTCGCCATCGGCGTCCACGCCGAGGAACCCGCGTCCCCTCCTGCTCCCTCGCCCCTGGTCAAGGTCGAGGCGTTTCCCACGAACGTCGACCTCACCACCTCGCGAGATCGGCAGTCGATCGTGGTTCAGGCCACGCAGGAAAACGGCATCACGCGCGATGTGACGGGTGAAGCTACTTACAACTTCGCCAATCCCGCCTTGGTCAGATTCGAGAATCACGTGGTGTATCCTGCCGCCGACGGCGCCACGGAACTGAAAGTCGAGTACGGCGGGCAAACGCTCACGATTCCGGTCACGGTCAAGGCGGCCTCCGAAGACCGCCCCATCAGCTTCAAACTCGACGTGATGCCCATCTTCATGAAGTCCGGTTGCAATAGCGGCAGCTGCCATGGCGCGGCGCGTGGAAAAGACGGATTCCGCCTGTCCCTCTTCGGCTTCGATCCCGACGGGGACCATTACCGCATCACGCATGAAATCAACGGCCGAAGAATCAACCTCGCGATTCCCGAGCAATGCCTAATGGTGGAAAAGGCCATCGGCACCGTTCCCCATTCGGGCGGCAAGCGTTTTGAGCCGGGCGGCGAAATGCACCAGACGCTGATCCGCTGGCTGGCTGCGGGAGTTCCCAAAGATCCCGCCGAGATTCCGACCCCCATCTCCCTCGAAATACTTCCCAAGCAAGCGGTCTTGGATGGGAAGGACACGACGCAGCAAATGACCGTCCGGGCCAAATACTCCGACGGCACCGATCGGGATGTCACCTCCTTGGCATTGTTTCTAAGCAACAACGACACTTCCGCGAAGATCTCGGAGAATGGCAAGGTCACCGCCGCGGAACGAGGCGAAGCGTTTGTCATGGCGCGGTTCGCCACCTTCACCGTCGGCTCGCAGATCATCGTCGTGCCCAAGGGACTGCAGTTCGAGTTCCCCAAGGTCCCGGAGAACAACTACGTCGACACCTTGGTCAACAACAAGCTCAAAAAGCTTCGCATCACTCCCTCGGACATTTGCACGGATGAAGAGTTTCTCCGCCGCGTGTTTCTCGACATTGCGGGGACGCTCCCCACGCGAGCCGACTACGATCGATTCATGGCGAGCCAAGAGCCGGACAAACGCGCCAAACTCGTCGACGAACTGCTCGGCCGCAAGGAATTCGCCGAGGTCTGGGTCATGAAGTTCGCGGAGCTATTACAGATCCGCACCACGCAGACGGTCAGCTATAAGGCGATCAATTCCTATTACAACTGGCTGCAGGACCGGATCGCCAACAATGTCCCGATGAACCAGATCGTTCAGGAGTTGCTGGGGGCCAGCGGGGGAACCTTCAAGAACCCCGCGACGAATTACTACCAGTTGGAGACGGACACTCTCAAGGTGGCGGAGAACGTGGCCCAGGTATTCATGGGCATGCGGATCCAATGCGCCCAATGCCACAATCATCCCTTCGATCGTTGGACGATGGATGATTACTACAGTTTCGCCGCCTTCTTCGCGCAGATTGGCCGCAAGGGAGCGGAGGACCCGCGCGAAGTCATCGTCTTTAACAGCGGCGGTGGAGAAGTGAATCACCTGGTGGGGGGTCGTCCGATGCCTCCCAAGTTCCTGGGTGGAGAAACTCCAAACGTCGCGGGCAAGGACCGCAGAGTCGTGCTCGCGGAATGGCTGGCTTCCCCCGAGAACCCGTTCTTCGCGAGGAACCTTTCCAACATCATCTGGGCACACTTCCTGGGCAAGGGGATCATCGATCCCGTGGACGACGTCCGCATCAGTAATCCGGCGTCGAATCCCGAGCTCTTAGACGCGTTGGCGGCGAAGTTCACCGAATACAAATACGACTTCAAGTCACTCGTGCGCGACATTTGCAATTCCCGCACCTACCAGCTTTCGACCCAGCGGAACGATTCGAACAAGCTCGACGAGAAGAACTTCTCGCATGGCCCGATTCGCCGCATTCGCGCCGAGGTGATGCTCGACGCGATCTCTGCGGTTACGGAAACCAAAAACAAGTTCCAGGGATTGCCGCTGGGCGCCCGCGCCGTCCAGATTGCCGATGGCGTGGTCTCGAATTACTTCCTGACCACCTTTGGCCGCGCCACGCGCGAAACCGTGTGCTCCTGCGAAGTCGTGATGGAGCCGAATTTGTCCCAGGCGCTTCATCTGCTCAATGGAGACACGACTTCCCAGCGGATTCCGCAAGGGAACATCGTCAAACGCATGCTGGACGAAAAGAAGACTCCGATGGAAGTGCTCGAAGAACTCTACATTCGTTGTTTCTCGCGCAAACCGTCCGAGGCGGAGCGCGCAAAGTTTGAAAAACTCTTCGCGGAGAACCCCAACCACCAGGCCGTGCTGGAAGATACCTTCTGGGCACTCTTGAACTCCAAAGAGTTCATGTTCAATCATTAATCGAGGGAGTTGCGGGAATGACCCTGGAACGCGAAAACCAAAGAACGCTAGCCCGCTTGCTCGCGTGGATGGTCGGCGGCGGAATGCTCGTCTGCCTGGTCGGCGGTCACGCGCCGGTCCTCCATGCAGCGGAACCGGCGGCCAAAAAGATCACTTTCCAGGACGACATCGTACCGATCTTCCGAACTCGTTGCGCGACTTGCCACAATCCCGACAAGGCAAGCGCGGACCTCGACGTCATGAGCTACACTCAGCTGCTCGCCGGCGGCGCCTCCGGTGAGGTCATCGTCCCGGGAGATCCCGATTCCAGCCGACTGTACCTGCTGGTCACGCACGCCGAAGAACCCAAGATGCCTCCCAAGAGCGCCAAGCTCCCCGAGGAAGAACTCAAGGTCATCCGCCAATGGATCGAAGGCGGGATTCTTGAGAATTCCGGCAGCAAGGCGAAGATGTCGAACAAACCCAAAGTCGACCTCTCGCTCGCGTCCGCGCCAACCGGCAAGCCGGAAGGCCCGCCCCCCATGCCGGCGGATCTTCTACTCGAAAACATGCTCAAGACGCCGCGAGCCACCGCCGTCACGGCGATCGCCACCAGTCCCTGGGCGCCGGTCATCGCCTTGGCTGGGCAGAAACAGATCCTCCTTTACAACAGCGACTCCTTGGATCTCATCGGCGTCCTCCCGTTCCCCGAAGGAACGATCCACGTACTCAAGTTCAGCCGTAACGGATCCCTCTTGCTCGCGGGTGGGGGCCAAGGAGGAAAGTCTGGCCGGGTTGTCGTTTGGAACGTGATCGATGGCAGCCGAGTCATTGAAGTCGGAGAGGACGAGCTCGATGCCGTGCTCGCCGCCGACATCAGTGCCGATCAATCGCAAATCGCGCTCGGCGGACCCGGAAAACTCGTCAAAATCTACTCGACGGAAACCGGTGAACTGCTCCACTCCATCAAAAAACACACCGACTGGATCTATTCGATTGAGTTCAGTCCTGACGGCGTGCTGCTCGCCAGCGGGGACCGGAGTGGCGGACTCGAAGTTTGGGAATCGCACTCCGGCCTGGAGTTCTACAACCTTCGCGGGCATTCCGCCGCGATTACCGACGTGAGCTGGCGCGGTGATTCGAACGTCCTTGCCTCCGCCAGTGAAGACGCCTCCATCCGTCTGTGGGAGATGGAGAACGGCACGCAGGTGAAGACGTGGAACGCCCATGGTGGGGGTGTCCAGTCCGTGGAATACACGCACGATGGCCGCCTAGTCACCGCAGGCCGGGACAATCTCGTCAAGTCGTGGGACGGCAATGGTGGCCAGCAAGTCGCCTTCGAACCTTTTTCCGATCTCGCGACGCGCGCCACGTTCAGTCACGATGGCGGCCGAGTCTTTGCGGGCGATTGGAACGGCGAGGTTCGCGTTTGGAACGCGCCGGATGGCAAACGGATTGGCAACTTATCCACCAACCCGCCCACCCTCGCCGAGCGGATCGAGTCGAGCAAGGGGGCGCTTCCTGCGCTTGAAATGGCCGCGAAAGCGGCGGCCGACGCCCTCGCGCCGGCGGAAGCCCAGGCGAAAGCCGCTACCGACGAATTGGTCGCCTTGCAAAAACAAGTCGCGGACACCGCGGCAGCGGCCAAACAAGCCGGAGACGCGCTTGCCGCAGAGAAAGCAGTGGCGGAAAAACTCAAAGCGGACCTAGCGGCAGCTCAGACGGACCTGACGAACAAACAACAGACGGCAAAGCAAACCGCCGACGCCGCGGCAACCGCCCAGAAGCCTGCCGATGAAACCGCGGCCGTCGTCAAAAACGCCACGGATGGTTTTACCGTTCGTGAATCGATTGCGAAAACCCTCACGGAAGTCGCGGGCACGGCAAAGCAGGCATCCGAGAAATCGCCGGACGATAAGAACTTGGCGGAGGCGGCGGCGGGTGCTCAGGCGGCGGCGGAAAAGGCGGCCGCGGCGGCAGCGGAGGCCAAAAAGGTCCTCGACCTGGCGACGGAAGCCGCGAAAGCTCCCGCCGACGTTTATGCCAAGGCGAAGGAAGAATCGGACAAGGCCGCCGCGGCCCTGGCGGCGGCGGAAAAGGTGAACCAAGACCTTACTGCCGCCCTCAAGGCATCCGAGGAGAAGGTCGTCGCCTTGGACAAAAAGTCAACGGAGACGGCGACTGCCGCAACCGCGGCGGCTGAGGCCGAGAAGGCCAAGGCACCCACCGCTAAAGCAGCCATGGACGCTGCGGCTGCGGCCAAACAGGTAGCGGAGCAGTCCGCAACCGCTCTCGTCAAGGGTAAAGAGGATCTACAAAAGTGGATCGTCGCGGAAGTGAAATACCGCCGTTACCAGGCCGAGCAGTTGCTCGCCGCGCGGAAAGCGGCCAAGGAAGCCATGGACATTGCCCTGACTCAAGCGCAGCAAGACGCCGAAAAGTCGGCCAAAGAACTCGCCGATGCACAAAAGTTCGTTGCAGACGCACCAAACCTATTGAAGGCCGCGGAAGAAAACCAGGTCAAAGCGAAGCAGCTCGTCGACCGGGTGTCGGCGGAACTCGAAGCATCGAAACTAGTGGTCGCGGAGAAGGAGACCTTGACCAGTCCCCTCGCGGAGTTGGCAGCTAAAGTAGACGCAAGCGCGGCGAAAACTCCGGACAACAAGACTTTGGCCCAGGCGGCGGCGAAGGCGAAAGAAAGCCTCGCCATGCTCACCGGCGATTTGGAGGCCGCCAAGATGGTGCTCGCGGCCCAAAATGACGCGTTTGCCAAGGCCAACGGTGGCCTGGAACAAGCGGTCGCAGCCGTCGAGAAACTCAAGAGCGACACCGTCGCCGCGACTCAGAAAATCGAGCAATTGACGAAACAGGTTCCAGAGGCCAAAACGAAGGCCGAAACCGCCAAAGTGGAAGCGGAGAAGGCCGCCGGTGAACTCGCCAACGCCCAATCGTCGATCGACAAGATCCAGGCCGAACTCGCCGCCTTGGCTCCCAAGACGTAACGAACAAGGAATCCCGCTGGCCTTTTTCTGAGTCCTGTCGCACAATGTGCAGCAGGTGGTGGAGAGGGGCGCCAATCGGCCGTCCAACCGCAAATATGATTCAGAAGAGTTTGCCGTGACTCTCCTTGCGTTTGCCGCGGCAGCCGATCTCGCCAAGGGATCGTACCGCTTCTGAAGCTCAGAAACAAAGGCAGGTCATCATGTTAGTCTGGATTCGTCGGGCACGGCTAGCCCTCTGGCTCGGCGCCCTCCTATCATGTTTTGCGACCGTTGCGCCGGCGGACGCACAGGCACCACTCACGTGGAAGTTCACCCCAGGCGAGTCGCTGTACTATTCCGTCGTCCAAGATCGACATCTCTCGACCATCGTGGATGGAAACACCACGGAAGAGACGATGGTCCGCACCACCGATTTCACCCTGGTGGTGGATTCCATTTTGCCCAATGGCTCGGCCCGCGTCCGCCAAACGGTGGATCGAATCCGATTAAAGGCGGCGTCACCACGAGGAAAGGTCGATTTCGATTCCAATAGCACCGATAACCAGGCAGCCAACATCACGATCCTGGATCCGACCCTCGGACGAATGGTGGGAACGGCGTTCCAGTTCACGTTAAGTCCCTTGGGAAAAATCACCGACGTCGAAGCGACGGAGGCAACCAAGAACCGCTTCCGCGACCTACCCAATGCCGAGGCGATTCTCGATCCGAAAGCGCTCAAGGCAATCATTCCGGTGGTGCTACTTTTCCCCGAAAAGCCTCCGGAGATGGGAGGTACCTGGACGGAAAAGATCGAGACCTCCGATGCCATCTTGGGAAAACGCTCGATCCTATTGACGTATAAACTCGAGGGAATTGTCGAACGGGATGGACGCGCCTTGCAGCAGATCGCCGTTGACCAGTCGGTCACGCTAACGCCGAAAGTAAATCCGCTGGTGAAGGTCAGTCTCAAGGATGCCCGCTCGCAGGGAACGGCTTTATTCGACAACCAAGCCGGCCGGCTTGTCGAACGAGAGGTAAAGGAAGACCTGGTTCTTGAAATCAGCGGCGCCGGCAGAAACATCGAACAACGAGGAAAAAGCGTCATCACGACCAAATTGACCGGCAGGTTGGATGCGGAGAAAAGCTGAATCGTTTACGCGCTGCTGATCGCCGAACCGGAGTCCGCTCGCTCGATTCCGACCGATCCGATGACGGCACGACGGAAACTCCTTCCGGTCGAGAGGCGACGCTGCTAGTAGCCGATGGCCGCCCCATCCTTGCGCGGGTCACTACCACCCACCAATCCCCCCTGCTCCCCGTTGAGTCGAATGGCTTGATAGCCGCCAAACTCGCCGGGACTCCCCCGAGAGACGGAATGACCACGTCGTTCCAACTCTCGAACCACCTCCTCGGGAATATCCGCTTCGACAACCACCTTTCCCGATCCTTGCATGGGTTGACCGGTAGGCTCCGCGGAACCGAAATGCCGTGCGCGGGCGGCGTCCCCCGCCTGCTGTGGATCCATGCCATGGTCGATCATGTTCACGAGCACCTGAACGTGCCCTTGGGGCTGCATGTCTCCCCCCATGACGCCGAAGGAAAGCCAAGGTTTCCCGTCGTGCGTCACCATGGCCGGAATGATGGTGTGAAAGGGACGTTTTCCGGGCTCCAAACGATTCGGATGCTCCGGGTCGAGGGCGAACAAGGTCCCTCGATTCTGCAGCACGAAACCGAGATCACCCGGCACCAGACCGGATCCCCAACCAAAGTAATTGCTCTGAATGAACGACACGGCGTTGCGATTTTCATCCACGACGGTCAAGTACACGGTGTCACCCGCGACGAGCGTGGGATCGCCAGCCGGCACGTCCTCCGCGGCACGCTCGGGGTTAATCCGCTTGGCCTGCCGTGCCGCGTATTCTTTGGAAATCAGTCCCGCGATGGGCACGTCTGAAAAAGCGGGGTCTGCATAGAACCGTGCCCGATCTGCGTATGCCAATTTCTTGGCCTCGATGAAGAGATGCAGAAAATCCGCGGAGTTGTGCCCCAGCTTTCGCAGGTCATGGGGCTCGAGAAGATTGAGCATTTGCAAGACGGCAATTCCTTGTCCATTCGGGGGGAGTTCCCAGACGTCGTATCCCCGATAGTTCGTGCTCACGGGCTCAACCCAATCGGATGTGTGCTTGGCAAAATCCTCGAGGGAAAAGAGCCCCCCGTTCGCGTCGCTGAACGCGATGATTTTTTCCGCGATCCGGCCCCTATAGAACGGTTCGGCGCCCTCGCGAGCAATGATCCGATAGGTTTCGGCGAGATAACGATTGGTCATCATCTCTCCCACTCGCGGTGATTGCCCCCCTTTGAGAAAGGTACGCGCGGCGTCCGGGGTCTCGGCCAAAAGGTCGGCACTCCCCATCCAATCACGGCCGATGATGGGAGAAAGCGGAAAGCCTTCGTCCGCGTACAACACCGCGGGCGCCAGAATCTGTGTCATCGAGAGTTTGCCAAACCGGCGGTGCAACACTTCCCAACCGTCCACGCAGCCGGGAACGGACCAACTCAACGGACCAGTCGTCGGAATCTTCGCGAGATTCTGTTCCTTAAAAAAGTCGAGAGTCGCCTTCCGGGGTGCTCGGCCACTTGCGTTCAGGCCGTAGAGCTTCTGGCTTTTGGCATCCCAAAGGAGTACGAAAAGATCTCCGCCAATGCCGCAGCTCATGGGCTCGACGACCCCAAGAACGGCATTGGTGGCGATTGCCGCGTCTACCGCGTTCCCGCCCGCCTTCAGGACATCGATCCCCGCTTGGGCCGCCAGTGGATGACTCGTCGCCACCATTCCACGGGGTGCATGAACGGCAGACCGAGTGAGCCGACGTGACTGGCCCCAACCGTCGTCCGCCCATCCCAAACCAATACCTATCGCCATCAAGCACCACCACATCGATCGCATGGTACCCTCTTCATCCAAGGACGCCTGGATCATCGCCCGCGAAAATCCATTAGGAAGTATTTCCTGCCTAACCTGCCGCTCCCGCCGATGAATAATTTCGACTGCCACCTTATCACGCCGCCTATGTCGTCCGAAAAGAATTCCCTCGCGGGGATCTTCCATGGTTTTGTGCCCCGCGGAATCTCAATTGACGTAACAGCAAGCATGGGCACGTGAAACGATCGACGGAAGGCCCATTGTCCCACTACAAATCTTTCCTTAGTCCCGAAATGTGACCTATGATGTCAACGACCCATGGGACGTGTGCGGGCCCCCTCGGGCCCTTTTGCCATTTGGACATTGAGGATTGCATGGCGCGATGTCTGGTTACTGGGGGCGCAGGGTTCATCGGATCGCATCTCGCAACCAATTTGGTTGGCGACGGCTGGGACGTCGTCGTTCTTGACGACCTTTCAACCGGCAAACGAAACAACCTGGCTCATCTGGGAAACTCGTTCACCCTGATCGAAGGCAGCATTCTTGACGATGCGGCGTTGGAAAAGGCAATCGCGGGGGCCGAAGTCGTCTTCCATCACGCCGCCATGGTGTCGGTTCCACGTAGCGTCGAAGATCCGCTGCTTTGTCACGAACTTTGCGCGACGGGTACGCTCAAGGTGCTTCGCGCCGCGGTCCGCGCCGGAGTTCGCCGGGTGGTCTACGCCGCCAGCAGCAGTGCCTACGGCGGAGAAGTCGTTTGCCCCATCGACGAGAATCAACCGATTCTCGCCCTCTCGCCTTATGCCGCCGGCAAACTGGCGGGGGAACATTATTGCAGCGCTTTCGCCGCCACCACCTCTCTCGAAACCGTTCGGCTCCGCTACTTCAATATCTTTGGCGCTCGGCAAGATCCTTCGAGTCCTTATTCCGGCGTGATCTCGATTTTCTGCACCAAGATGCTTCGCGGAGAACGTCCCACGATTCACGGGGACGGTTTGCAATCGCGGGATTTCGTACCCGTGGCCAACGTCGTTCGCGCCAACCGTTTGGCAGCAGAGAAACCGGGTGTCAGCGGAAAGGTATTCAACATCGGCTGCGGCGGAAGAATCAATCTTCTGGAACTGGTCGACGCCATCAATCGGAAACTGGGAACCCGATTAGAGCCTATCTTCGCTCCCCCCAGGGCTGGGGACGTACGGGACAGCCAAGCCGACATCGCCGCCGCCCAAACACTTCTCGGCTACGAACCCTTTACTCCCTTCGAAACAGGTCTTGCCGAATGCCTGGACTATTACCGATTGCTTACCGGCACTCAGGATCGATCGACGTGAAGTGGCCCGTTCAGCCTGCCATTTCCGACGCCGCCGCAAGGAGCATCATCCCATTGAAAAGAGCGTGCACCACGACGGGTGGCCAGAGGGAACGGGTACGCTGATAGGCAACTCCCATTCCAAATCCCAGAACGATCAACGGAACCGGGTCCGGCCAGCTCAGCGAATGGGCAAAGCCGAACAGCGTCGCGGTTATCAGAATACCTGCAGGAATGCCGACGCGGTTTACCATCCAACTCTGCAGGATCCCCCGAAACATCAGTTCCTCGATGAGGGGCGCGACCACGGCCACCGAAAGCGTCAAAAGCACCCAATCCCCGAGACTTCTCGGTCCGCTAAAAAAGTCCAGTGCGGGATGAAATGTCTCTTGGTGAACATAAGCGCGGACAACCAGCGTGATCGCGATCGTCACCGGTACCCAGATCAACCATTGCACGATGCCAAAGGCAACGTACCAACCGGCGTGCCGACCATGGATTCCCAATTGATACAAGGGAACCTTCGCGATCCAGTATAAGCCCATGGGAATAAGAAGTAATGTCAACAGACTTTGAAGAGTGACCGTTGCCAGAAGTTGGCGAACCGCCGGTGTAATCAAATTCGGAAACGACGCTTCGAGCAATCCACGATTGAGGCGAAGCATCTGGCGTTCCGACACTTCCCCGGCGGATGCCTGCAAAATCCTTCGGAATTCGGGCAAATAGTTGACGTTGGCAAAATCATCCGCCCGATAAAAATCCTTCTGCTTGAGCATGTTTTGAATGCTCGCAGCCAATGTGGACTCCAGTTCTGGCGTGGGAGGTTCGGTCTCTTGGGAAGCGAGGACAGCCTTTTGGAGATCGGGGGACAGTAGGCTCCAAATTCGCCGCGATGGGCTATGGAGCGATTTCTCCCCTTCCGCGACGACCTTCAGGAATGTCGGCCAATCGGTCACGTCGCCAGCGTCAAACTCAAATGGGTCTTCACGGACCGCGAAGCTTTGCAGGAAGAACCACCCGAGGAGCACCAAGACGAGTTCCGGCCCTTTGAGCCTCAAGGGCAAGCGCCGCCGCATGCGGGTAAAGGGCCAATCTTGAGTTAGACGATAAAGAACCACGCCCCAGGCCAAGGCAAGTCCCAGGCCGGACCAGAGCATCCATCGTTCGGGGCCTTCCATCAGTGACACCGAAGCAATTGAACGTGCGCTTGCCGTCGACGAGGACCGTCGAACTCGCAGAAGTAAATCCCCTGCCAAGTCCCGAGCACGAGTCGCCCTTTATCGACAATCACGGTCACGCTACTCCCGAAGAGCGATGCCTTGATATGCGCGGCGCTGTTCCCCTCCGAATGACGATAGTCGGACTCGAAGGGAATCACCTTGTTGATTTCCGAAAGCATGTCACGAACCACATCCGGGTCCGCGTTTTCGTTGATCGTGCAACCCGCAGTGGTGTGCGGCACGTAGAAAACGACCGCCCCGGACGTCATTCCCGCGGTCGTGACGATCTCTTGAACCTCGCTCGTCATCTCGAGGAATTCAGTTCGGTTTTTCGTCCGGATATCCAGCGTGTACAATGATGTTCTCCTGAAACCGTGGGGCTTCTTCGTCGGCCGCCAGGCGTTGCGTTCTGGCGGGCATTCCGTCCATTATGTCATAAGAAATGACGAGATACTCGAATGGGATGTCAACGTTTTCGACAGGACGGGCGTTTGGAGTTTTCCATTGAGCTTCAGAAAAGCAATGAAGTATTCACCGGCTCGGTCGCATGAAGCGACTGGGCGGCTTCCATGAAGGGGAACCGGGCCACGGCATTATTCTTTTGAGCGGCTCGTAGGAAGCGCGGCCCCTGGTTGACTCGCGGAGAAAAAGGCTGGTCCCTTCGGCGTTTGCCCGGCAAGGGGGGAAATGAGACGGACCTGCCCCTGACATTTGCATTCAAGGGCTTTTGCGGCATGGACGTTTGCCCCGCGGAGGAATACTTTCACCCAACGAGAGAGGAAGTTCGAAACGGCTTTGCTTTCCAGTGGAACCCTCTCTTCCCGACCCCGCGGGAGATCAAATTGGCTTGGGCGCTAATAGAGTGTGGAGTCATATGCCAGAACGTGACGTGTTGAGTCGTATCGTTGAGCAGAAGCATCGCGAGCTTGTCGACCTCCGTTCGCGAGCCCAAGCCGAATCCTGGCGCGAAGATGCGGAACGCTTGCCGCCTCCCCGGAGTTTCCTGGCGGAACTACGAGGCCACCACGAGATGCGGGTTATCGCGGAGATAAAAAAAGCGTCTCCCTCCGCGGGCGTGATTCGTCCCGATTTCGATCCGCCGGCGATCGCCAAAAGTTATGCCAGCAACGGAGCAGCCTGCCTCAGCGTGCTCACCGACGAGACTTTTTTTCAGGGATCGATCGACGATCTTCGATCGGTGCATCAGTCCGTTTCCCTCCCCCTGTTGCGCAAGGACTTTATTCTCGATCCGGTGCAGATTTATCAGGCGAAAATCGCCGGCGCGTCCGCGGTTCTGCTTATCGCCGAATGCTTGGCCGCCAGTGAGATGGCCGACCTGCTCGCCGTCGCGTCGGCTCTAGGCATGACCACCCTGGTGGAGCTATATGACCCGGCGAACCTGGACCCTGTCCTTCGAACCGGAACTCCTTTGATCGGGATCAACAACCGCAACCTGCGAACTTTCGTCACCGACCTGGCTCATACCTTGGATCTACTCGCCGATATTCCCTCGGATCGGACCGTCGTCAGTGAAAGTGGCATACGATCGCCCGCGGATATCGCGAGACTTCGGGAGGCGGGCGTCCACGCGGTGCTCGTGGGGGAAACGTTCATGCGTGCTGCCGACCCTGGAAGAAAACTCGCCGAGTTGATGGGGCGGTAACGTGACGCAATGGCTCGCAAGAGAATGTCAGGTTTCCGAGTGGCGCGACGCGCTCCAGTTGCTTTACCAGCACCTGTCCCCCCGGGAGCGTTCCGTCCACATCAACGCGTTGATTCGAGGGGAGAAGGGCCAGAACGTTCCCTTGGAGGGTTTGCTCGGCTGTTGGCTCGGCGAAAAAATGGTGGGATCGATGTTGGCGATGAACTCCGCCGGGCGAACGGTCGTCGCCTGGCCTCCCCGTTTCGACAAGAATTTGTCCGAAGTTGATCTACCCATTGTCCGCCAAAGCTTGATCCAGGCTTTGCGAAGCTTCTCCTCGTGCCGACGAGCCCGGATCGTACAGGTCTTGCTCGGCGATGAAGAAAATTACGAGGCGCCGGCTCTTTGCGAAGAGGGTTTCTTTCACCTCGCGCACCTCATTTATTTACGCCGCGACCTACGCGCTCGCATCGGTCCTCCATCCAACGAAAACATCGAGTACGTCCATTACTCTCCCGCGTTGCACGACGACTTCCTGAGCGTTCTCGAACGAAGCTACGCGGAAAGTCTCGATTGCCCGCGTTTAACCGGCCTTCGAGCGATGGAGGACATCTACGAGAGCCACCGTGCTCAAGGACAATTCGATCCCCAGCATTGGTTCCTCGCGCGCAAGAACGGGAAATGGGCCGGGTGCCTACTCCTTTCCGGCTTGCCCGAATACCGGGCCACGGAAGTCGCTTACCTTGGCGTGCTTCCAGAATCTCGAGGACAGGGACTAGGCCGCGAACTCACCAGAAAAGCTCTCCGGGTAGCAAGAAAGGCGGGTTCGGAACAGGTGACCCTAGCGGTCGACGAGGGGAACGCGCCCGCCCGGGGCCTCTATGCGGCGGAGGGGTTCAAGGAGTGGGACCACCGAGACGCCTATTTGCTCGTGCTGGATTCGGCGAGCGGGTCAACACGTTCGAGCGGTACCGAGGAGACTTACCAATCTTCCGAGGAGTAATGAAACCCACCCGAGTCCGTGGGGCCCCACCTTTTTTCCGCGAACAGTGGATCTGCCGATCATTCGTAACGCAGGGCTTCGATCGGATCGAGCATCGACGCTTTCCGAGCCGGGTAGTAACCGAAGAAAATGCCGACGGCGGCGGAAGTGAGCACGGCGACGACCACGCTGGAAATCGAGATGACGAAATCCCACTTCGCGACATGGGCGATTCCCCATGCACACAACGCGCCCAGCGTGATGCCAATTCCTCCGCCGATCAACGCTAGAATGACGGACTCCGTAAGGAACTGGCCTAGCACGTCCCTGGTGCGCGCGCCCACCGCCATGCGAATGCCAATTTCCCGAGTGCGTTCCGTCACGGAGACGAGCATGATGTTCATGACGCCGATCCCCCCCACGACGAGCGAAATACTCGCGATCGCGAAAATGAGGCCGCTGAGCGTGCTGGTGAGCAAGTCCGCCATCTTCGCGTACTCTTGCATGCTCTTGACGTTGAAATCCGGTTCCTGGCCTGGCCGCACACGGTGGCGGTAGGTGAGAATCTGCTCGACCCGGCGTTTGACCTCGGGGACGAGGTCGACGCTACGCGCCTCGGTCATGATAAGAAGACACTTCTCCTGGCCGGCGACTTTCTTCAGCAGCGTGTTCACGGGAACCATGATGATGTCATCCTGGTCCGCGCCGTTAAGGGCGGTTCCCTTGGGTTCAAGGACTCCGACAACACGAAACCGTTGCCCGCCCGCACGGAGCGTGCGCCCGACCGGATCGATATTGGGAAACAACTTATCCGCGACGGTCTTGCCGAGTACCGCGACCTTGTCTTGCCGTTTGTTCTGTTCTTCGTTGTACGGCCCGCCGGAACGGAATTTCCATCGGCGTATGCGAAACAGTTCCGGAACACCTCCCGCGAGAGCCGTCAGGTAGCTGCCCGCCTCGGTGCTCGCTTGCACGGGAAACTGATGAAGTTCGGAGCAACCGTTGATGAGCGGCGCGAGTTCGGTCCGAATCGCCTTGGCGTCCTCTTGCGTGAAGGCGCCCTCGGCCATGCCGATGCGCAGGCCGCTTTTCGTCGTGGTTCCGGAGAAGGAAACGACGAGGTTGGGACCGATGGAGGCGAACTCGCCATCGATCTTGGACTGCGCGCCGTGACCGGCGGCGACCATCGCAATGACGGCGGCGATACCAATCGTAATGCCTAGGCTCGTGAGCGCGGTGCGCCCCTTGTTCACCGATAAGGCATTCAAAGCCGTGTCTAAGGTGGAGAAAAAGTTCACGAGGCAAACTCCAACGGGGCAGGCGCCGGGCGGGGAAGATGTAAACGCGCGAGTTCGGCAGCCGCGTCGCGAGGCCGCGACGTCGGGCGATCGGATACCACCTGGCCATCTTGCATCACGATCTGACGGAGGCAACAGTTGGCGATCTCCCGGTCATGCGTGACCATGACGATCGTCTGCTTCTCTTCGGCATTGAGTCGCTGAAACTCCGCCAAGATTTCCAGACCGGTCTTGGAATCGAGATTGCCCGTGGGCTCGTCGGCGAGAATGATCGCCGGCCGATTGACCAATGCTCTCGCGATCGCGACCCGTTGCTGCTGACCGCCCGACAGCTGGTTCGGATGATGATCCAGGCGTTCTCCCAAGCCGAATTTGCGCAACAGGGCCGCCGCCCGTTCCCGGCGTTCCTTCACGCTGATTTTCGAGGAATAGATCAACGGCAACTGAACATTGTCGATCGCGCTGGTCCGAGAGAGCAGGTTGAACCCCTGGAAGACGAAGCCGATCCGATCGTTGCGAATCCGCGCTAATTCGTCCCGGTTCAAATGGCTCACGTCCTGGCCACAGAAATAGTACTCCCCGCCGGTCGGTCGATCCAGACAACCCAAGAGGTTCATGAGCGTGCTCTTGCCCGAGCCGCTGGCACCCATGAGGGCGACGAAGTCACCGTCGTAGATTTCCAGATCGACGCCGTTAAGGGCGCGCACCTTTAGGTCGCCGGCGTCATACACCTTCTGAAGATCCACGACGCGAATCACCGCTTTTTTGACCATGAGGCACTACTCCGGGGCGTCGTCGATTTCTCCGCGTCACCAGGACTTCCCGGTTCGTTCCAGGAAGCCGGAAGCTCCCTTTCGCGGGGCATTTCGTCAATTTCCGATCGGTATTTGAAAGCCTGCCGAGGTGGCGACCGGCTCGCCCGTGATTACGAGGTCCCCTTCCTTAAGATCCCCTTCGAGCAATTGCGTGGCCATGCCGTTGCTAATCCCCGTCTTGACCGCGTGCGCGACCGGCTTTTCCCCGGGCTTCACCGTCCAGACCAAGCTCTCGTTGGGCTTCAGCGAAGGAATCGACGCGTTCGCGGGAGAGTAGAGCAACGCGCCGTTGGGAACCGCCAAGACGCGACCGGCGCGGCGTACTTCAATGTCCGCGGAGATCGTCGAGCGGGGCTTGACCATCCATTCCCCGGAATTGGGATCGGTCCGGTTCTCGAACTCGAGCACAGTGGCATACGAGACCGCCGTGCGGTCGGACGTAGGGGCGTCCCGAACGCTCTTGACGGTCGCCTCGAATTTCTCGTCGGGATACGCGTCGATCGTGAACGTGGCCTTCTGCCCCTTCTTGACTCGGCTGTAATCCGCTTCGCTTACCTTGACGATCGCTTGCATCCGATTGAGGGGGGCGGCGATTTCAAAAATGGCGGGGGAGGACTCCGAAAGACTGACTTTGGGTCCGGGCGCGACTGCGTCACCGACGCGAATGCTCTTATTGAGAATGATGCCGTTGAGATTGCTCCGGAGTTCGGTTTTTTCAAGATTCAGCTGGGCCGCCTGCAGCGCCGCGCGGGCGGCACTTACCAGACTGGCTGCCAATGCTTTGCCAGCCTCGGCTTGCTTGATCCCGCTATTGGCCTGCGCGACACCCGCTTGCGCCTGTCGAACCGCGTCCATCGCCATGTCCGCCTTCGATTGTTCAACGACGCTCTTGGCGACCAGATCCTTGGCGTTGGAGTATTCACGTTCAGCGGCGTCGAGCAGGGCAACGGCTCGTTCGCGGGCCGCATATGCCTCTTCTTTCGCCGACTCCGCTTTAAGTACCGAGGCCTCCGCCGACTCCAGATCCGCCTCGGCCTTCATGAGCTGCATGCGCTGCAGATCGGAAGAGAGACGCGCCAACACATCTCCTTGCTTGACCTCGTCATTGAAGTCGACCATGACCTCTTCAACGACGCCAAGTACCTCGCTTTGCACGACGCGCACTTCGGTCGGCTCGGCATAGCCGGTAACCGGAACGACTTCCGTGATTTCGTCCATGCGAACTTTATCAGTAAAATAAGCAACTTCCGGCTGGCGCACCGAGAGATAGTAGCTTGCAGCCACGATCCCCACGATGACGAGCGCAAGCGACACAAGGAAGGAACGCATCGCATCCTCAAGCAAGTACCGAAATGTTCAGCGTTTCCGATCTGAACGTAAGTCGACTGGAACGCCTACCCGTTCCATGGTTTTAGCATTTTACCCCCTTTGAGGATAGTCCAAAGGCCGATCCGCTTTTGCAGGGCCGCGAGGTGAAAAGACTCCAGGTAATTCGTGCATAACCCGGAATCTTTCCCATTTTTCGCGTTCCTTGCGGCACTCGCGAAAAGATGCGGCTTACTTCCTCGTTTTCAACAGGATGGGATCGGTTCGAACGGCACCACCTGGTCCAGCCACCTCCTCGGCTAACCGTTCGTTCTCGGAGCAGGGTGTCTCTACAATAACCGCGGGTGCCAGCGAGGGGATGCGGAAAGGTCGTGACGAGGCGTGATGGAAGTCCGGAATTCTCAGTCCGTGTTGGAAGCCAATCTTGCCACGGTGCGTCAGCGGATCGCGGTCGCGTGCGCCAGGTCGGGGCGTTCTCCCGAGGAAATCACGCTCGTCGCCGTCACCAAGGAGGTGGAAGTCGCAACGATTCGCCAGCTTTACGATTTGGGTATCCGGGATGTGGGGGAAAACCGGCCGCAATCCCTATGGCGAAAGTACGTCCATCTGCCCCATGACCTCCGCTGGCACCTCATCGGCCATTTGCAAACCAATAAAGTTCGTCGAACCTTGCCCCTCGTTCATTCGATCCACTCGGTGGACCGGCCCGCCGTGGCCGAGGTGATCTCCCAAGAGGCCGAGCGCGTCGAAAAGCGCGTCCCGATCTGTCTGGAGGTCAACGTGAGTGGAGAATCTACCAAAGATGGATTCTCCCCGAAGGAGGTGACCGAACATTTTCCCCAGATAGCGGAACTTCCCGGCATTACCGTCATCGGATTGATGACCATGGCTCCTTTCGACGAGGCGATCGAGCATTGCCGTCCGGTTTTTGCCGGATTGCGGAAGCTGCGTGACGAGTTGGGCGGCAAGGGGGCATTGCCGATGCTCTCCATGGGAATGAGTCGAGACTTCGAGGTCGCCATTGAAGAGGGGGCGACGCACGTACGCGTCGGATCGGCTCTTTTTGAAGGCATCGCGACATGATCGTGGTGCGCGAAACTTCTCATGGAGTCTCCTTCGCGGTCAAAGCGAAACCAGCGGCCAAGGTGAACGGAATCACCGGCGAACATGACGGCGCTCTTCGCGTCTCCGTCACGGCCCCCCCCGAACAGGGAAAAGCGAACGACGCCATCGTACGTCTTCTCGCGGATTCCCTAGAAATAAAGCGTTCGCAGATTGAAATCATCAAAGGGCACTCCTCCGCCCAGAAGAGCGTCCAGGTCGTCGGTCACTCGGCTGACGAAATCCGCGAACGGATCGCAGGCCTGCTGTCGAGGACTTGATGTCCCAGGGAATCGTGTATTTGGTCGGCGCCGGCCCCGGTGACCCGGGCCTTTTGACCCTGCGCGGGCGTGAACTGCTCGCAGCCGCCGACTGCGTCATCTACGATCGGTTGGTCGATCCCCGGTTGCTGGACCATGCCCCCCCCACCGCGGAGCGAGTTTTCGTGGGGAAGCAGGGGGGCGCCAATCACCGCTGCACGCAACAGTCGGCAATCCATGAAATTCTTCTCGATCGCGCCCGCCGAGGGCTTCAAGTGGTACGTCTCAAGGGGGGAGACCCACTTTTATTTGCCCGCGGAGCGGAGGAAGCCGCCGTCTTGTCGAGAGCGGGAATCCGTTACGAGATCGTTCCAGGCGTGACTGCGGCGCTCGGAGCCGCGGCAACCGCTTCCATTCCACTCACGCACCGCGATCATGCCTCCGCCGTCGCCTTCATTACCGGTCATGAGGACCCTGCCAAATCCGACGGACTCGACTGGTCCGCACTCGCAAGATTCCCGGGCACACTCGTGGTCTACATGGGCCTCTCCAAGATCAAGGAGATCGCCACGAAACTGCTCGAATTGGGCAAGTCGGCAACAACCCCCCTGGCCGTCATTGAATGGGGAGCCACGAATCGGCAGCGCGTGGTTCGAACCACCCTCGCGGACGCCTTGTCAGGTCTAGAGATCGAACTCGCGTCGCCGGCACTTATCATCATCGGTGAAGTCGCTGGCAAGCACGATCTTGAGCGTTGGTTCGAGATGCGTCCTCTCTTTGGTCAACGAATACTGATTACACGACCCCCAGGTCAAGCTGAGGAACTCCAACACCGACTAGAATTGCTCGGGGCACAGGTCCTGCAACAGCCGGTTTTCACGATCGAGAAGCCCTCCGATCTTGCCACCGTGGACCGCTTTATTCAACGGTTAGACGAATTCGACTGGGTGGTCTTCAGCAGTCGTAACGGAGTCGATTCGTTCCTATCCCGAATCTTCGAACTTGGTCTGGACCTACGATCGCTTGGGCGAGTCAAGCTGGCTGCGATCGGCCCTGGAACGGAAGCGGCCTTAAAGTCGTATCACCTTCGCGCCGATGTCGTTCCCTCCTCGTACCGCGCCGAAGATTTGGCGAGCGCGCTTATTCCACACACGAATCGCAAACGAGTACTTTTGGTGCGCGCCAACCGGGGACGCGATGTCTTGCCAAACGAACTCAGAAATCATGGCGCGCATGTCGAATCAGTGGTTGCGTATGCTCAAATCGATTTTTCCGCCCCGCGCAGGGAAATCATCGAGGAACTAAAGCAAGGCAGGATCGACTGGGTATTTTTCACGAGCAGCAATCTAGCGCGAGGTTTTCTCGACTGGATTACCGAGGACCTGAAGGAACTTTTCCGTAGCAAGGTGCGCTTGGCGACGATTAGCCCGATAACGTCCCTGGCCGTTCGCGAGAAGGGTTATTCGGTCAGTGCCGAGGCAACGGAATATACGATACCGGGCATCGTGGACGCGGTGGTTCGAGCGGTTGAATCAAAGTTCGAGCCAGGTTTCGATTCCCTGCCAGAGAATAAGGCCGGCGGAAGCAATCACGACAATATCCGTGGTGATGCTAAATCGGCCGAAGGGAATGCCAATCAGCAGGTCTAGGAGAAAGATAAGCGCAAACAGGCCGGAAATCCCGAGCGCGCTGCCGCACAATATCTTCTTCAAATTCATTCCAAGTACCATCCCTACACCTCCAACATCGGCCTCCCACCAACGATTGGAGGACAATCCGTCGACGGTTTGATTCGATCTTTTCGGAGGCGGAAAACCCACTGCATGAAACATCGACGGATCGCAGCTTCGTCCGTTTCCTCCTGGAAAAGCCGGTGATCGTCGCCGAAATCCATTTCCGGTCCTTCTCGCGCGAGAGAAGAAACTAATTGAGATCGATCCACCTCGAAAGCCCCCAAGGACCCGCAAGGGTCCGGTCGGGTTAGGGTTCCACAAATGTATTCAAGTTCCAGGAACACGGCAACCCAGGGGTGTCGGCTTTCACCGACTTTTACGTAAGGTCCATCGCCGTAACCGGTTTTCTTGGAACCAAGCGGCGTTCTAGGCACTAGCAGCGACGGGCTGAGTTTCGGGAACTCCCGCCAGGATTTTCGTTAGTATCTGATCCGCATCGACACCTTCCGCCTGTGCCTCGAAATTAAGCAGAATCCGGTGCCGGAGCGCAGGCACAGCGACCGCGCGAACATCCTCGTATCCGACGTTGAATCGGCCGTCGATGAGAGCACGGACCTTTGCCGCCAAGACAATCGCCTGGGCGCCGCGCGGGCTGGCTCCCAGGCGCAGGTACTTGTTGCTGACATCGAGAGCATAGGGACCTTCCGGGTGCGTCGCCAACACGAGTCGAATTGCGAAATCCCGCACGTGCGGGGCCACGAGAATCTCCCGCGTTACGTGCTGGAATCGACGGATATCCTCGCCCGTGAGAACCTGCCGGGCTGCCGGCTCACTGCTGGAGGTGGTCCGATCCAGAATGGTGGCGATCTCTTCCCGCGTGGAGTACTTCACCAGGAGTTTAAAGAAAAACCGATCGAGCTGGGCCTCGGGCAAGGGGTAGGTTCCCTCTTGCTCGATGGGATTCTGCGTCGCCATCACAAAGAATGGCTCCTCCAACCGATGCACGACGCCCCCGACGGTCACGGAATGTTCTTGCATCGCTTCCAGCAGAGCGGATTGAGTCTTGGGAGTCGCTCGATTGATTTCATCCGCGAGCACGATCTGCGAAAAGATCGGCCCGGGCTGAAAGGCAAATTCCTTTTCACCGTCCGGTCGGGTCGAAATGATGTTCGTGCCTATGATGTCCGCGGGCATGAGGTCGGGGGTGAACTGAATTCGCTTGAAGTGGAGATCCAACACCGTTCCCAGCGTTCGCACGAGAAGGGTTTTTCCCAGGCCGGGCACCCCTTCCAACAAGACATGCCCGCCGACAAACAGGCTGGCGAGCACTCCATGGACGATCTCTTCGTGTCCAACCACGATCTTGTGGATTTCCGCCCGAACCCGTTCGTACGCCTCGCGAAACTCCGCGGCCCGCCGTTCCATCGATTCACTCATGCGGCTCCCCCGTGGGCAATACCGAGCACTCCAACGCCATGACGCTGAACCCGTTGACTCAGCCGACGAAGGACGGTTACCTTATCCTCGACCCCAAGCGTTCAAAGGGATCGAAAGTCGCGCGACCGTCCGTCGCGGCATCGGAGTTCGAACCCTTGAAACCGTTGCGTCTTTCCACGCCGACGACGCCAACATTCGCGTTCATCCAGGGTATGATTACAACGGACGGAAGGCGCGCACGCAAAGGGAAACCTCCGAGTTCGGAACATTGCACTCATGGGAATCGAACGACGTGGCATGTCGGTGATTCAGATCGCGGTGGGACTCATCTGGTTTGGAGATTCGCTGGTCGTCGGGCGTCGCGAAGGAGACGTTCCCCTTGCGGGCTTTGACGAGTTTCCCGGCGGGAAATGTCATCCCTCGGAGTCGCCGCTCGATGCCGTCCACCGCGAATGTCGCGAGGAGACGGGACTCGACATCGAAGTTCTTGGTCTCCGGTTGGAGCAAGAGCACGAGTACGCTCACGGCCGCCTTCAAATATCGTTTTTCGATTGCCGACCTGCCGAGGCGGTCGGAGGAACGGGGTCACCGCCATCGCTTTTGCCCCCTTTCGGCTGGGTCCGGCTCGATGACGTCTTCCGACTTCGGTTTCCCGACGCAAATCAAGCCCTGCTGGAAACGATAAAGCGAAGCCGTGGACCGCAACGGAACGACGGCGTTGAAGATTCAACGGTAGCGTGATCGTTATCTGGAAAACTACGACCTTATTGCCGCTCGGAAAAGGAATGCCGAGGCCCGGTACGCTTTTCGCCAAGACTCTCCGAGCAAACGGACCTTACGGGAGTTCGAGTTCGCGCGGTCGGATCACGAGCCGATTGTCGACGGACTCGATGCCCGGTTCCAGGAGCAGAACTCGACTGACGAGAGATTTCTGTTCCTGATCTCCAACGGACCCTTGAACGACCGCAGTCCCTCCCTCGACGTTGATTTCGAGGTCCGGCAATTGGAGTCTGTCACGAAGTTGTATTGTTCGAACGCGTACATTTTCAACATGCGCGGGTACCATCGTTTCCGCAAACCCGAGTGTCAACCGGTGTGCCGCGCTATGCTTGGTCCGCCGCGCGGACGCAGCAGAAGTCCGGATAGCTTGGGTCGCCTGTTGGCGACGCTGTTGCCTTTGCTGCCGAATCCGCTGCAGGTTCGCCAGGTTCCGGTTTCCCGCCGCCGCCTGAACGGCGTTGTACGCCAAACGATTCCTGCTGGTGGCAACGGTTCTCAATCCGCCGTCCCGACCCCGTAAAGACGGGATGGGATTACCCGTCGAGGAACGGAACGTGCTTCCTGGAGAGATCCCATTGGGTGTCGGCCCCAGGCTAATCGGCCCTCCAAGAGTCCCCGGCTGTCCCAAGCCGGCGGTCGCGGAAGTAAACGCGCTCATGTTCAAAGGCGTCCCCATGATCGTCGGCTGAATTTGGGCGAATGCCCTCCCCGCCGAGAATACCAGCAGGACCGTCAAAAGCCCGCACGTTCGCCTCATGCTCAAGGTCCACTCCCCGTTGCCAAACTCGCGCGCGAAGCTCATTGCATCGGCGCTTCCAATTTCTTCGTCCAATCACTATTGGGAAAATCATTCTTGAGCCGCGACGCCATCTGTTCGGCACGCTCTCCCTGACCGATCGCCCGGAATATTCCTGACAGGTTGTAAAGCGCGCGCGCCAATTGCTCCGGATCCCGGTCATAAAGAACATTGACCCACATATAGCCATCGAGCATGGCTAGCTTGTCGTTGTTCTTAGCCTGGCGAATCGCATCCCCCAAGGCATTGTGCGCTTGGGCGCGAATCGAGACACTTTCTTCGGGAATCTCCTTGAGCGCCTCGCGAAGCATGACCTCCGCGTCCGCCCCCTTCCCTTCCGCCACCAATACTTCCCCCTTGTACACCTTGGCTTCATGCCGCTGTTCGGTGGCGACCGGATCTTTCGCGGTTCCCTCAATCACCTTGTCAAAGTTCGCCGCCGCGTCCACGAGATTTCCTTGTCGCAACGCCGCAATGCCGGCGTACTTGGTTGCCTTCTCCTGGTATCCTGGCCAATCGACTTCCTTGAGCGCGGCAAATTCCTTAGCCGCGGCTTCGTAGTCCTTTTTCGTCAAGTGAACCCGCCCGAGGAGTTCACGCATTTCAAAATACTGGCGGCTATCCGTGAACTTGCTCCCGTGCTTGGCATGCCACGCCAGCGCCTGGTCCGCCTTGGCCGGATCCAAAATGGCGGATTCCGCCAGGCATCGAAAAACCCCAAAGGCAATGTCCGCGAGTAAAAAGCGGGCTTTATCCGCGTCTTCCTTTCCAAGATCCGTTCCAATTTGTGTGTATTCCGCCATCGCTTCGTCAAAGCGACCTTGGCGTTCCTTGGCGCGCACCGTGATCAGTTCGGGAGGCTGACCGTCATACTTGACCGACTGGATGCGATAGATCGGAATCGCGACGCGGTCCGTGTTGGTTTGTATGGCAAGCTCTCGAGGCGTCTCCTCCCGGATATTCCCACGCGCCGTCACCCTCTTGCCGGCATCATCCAGGTATTCCACTTGATCATCGGCGCGAACGCTGGACGTCAGCACGGCCGCCAACACCATCACCCCTACCATTCGCATGCGTCACTTCTCCCGAATTTAAGATCGCCTTGGACGGCCGATCGCGATCGTCCAGTATTCTCCGTCGTTTCCCCGCCTTTGGTCGTGACGTAACGCTCGGAATCAGAACGTCCATCAGGCGTTGATTCGTTTCAGTTCGAACCAATCGCGGCCTTGAGGGCCGCAGAATGTTTCTCAAACGTCGGCCGCCATTCCGGCGGCAGGTTCGTATCCGTCTGCAGCAAGAAGTTGGAGAGGTACTCCCCTTCCTTGAGCCGCTTATCGCGATCCGGGCCCGAGACTTTGAGAAAGGTCGCGATCAATCGATCGACCGCTTGATAAAACTCCGGCGGCCGCGGCCGACCCTGTTTCATCCGGTTCACCACCCATTTCCAATGCTTGATCGACTCGCCAAGGTCGCCGGAGGCGTCGAGGATTTCGCCTCGTTCCATGATCACGTCCTTGGCATTCATGTTCTCACGCAGCAGTGCGTCGATGGTCGCTCGGGCATCGTCGAAATCACCGAGCTTGGCTTGGGAACGGGCCAGCAGGAGTCGGGCCCGGTTGACGGACGCCCGATTCGCTTCGTCCGCCGCCTCCGGATGCTCGATGACTTTCTGCAATAACGCGATCGCCTTTGCGTAACGCTCCAACTCAATGAAATTGTCCGCCAGGTAAACGAGGGACTGGATGGTCTGCCCCGCTTCCCGGCCGGAGACTCGATCGAGGAATTTTTCAAAAGAGTCGGCGAGTTGGCGCAATTTGGAGTTGTCCCCCGTCGCCTTGATACGGGCCATCTGCTCGCGCAACCGAGCGGCGAGACTGATGAAGACCAGCGTGACGTTGCCCGTTTCCTCCTGGCCCTGCTGGGCCGAGATGAGTTCGATGACGCCATCCGCTTCGTTGAGTTTGTTCTGCCGAACGTAACATTGCAGTGCCGTCGTCAATACGCCGATGCGCAGCGGGGGTTCGATGTCGTTGGCGACGGATCCAGCCTTCAAACGGTCGGCGAGCGGGATCAGCACCGACAAAGCCTTGGCGTCGTCCCCGCTTTCGAAATACACCTCGCCGAGCATGGCGTCGTTGAGAAACGTTTGCCGATCCATGACGCCGCCAAGAGCCGCGTGCAGCAGAGGCGAAGCGCGCGAGAGGCGATCCATGGCGTTCACCCGGCGAACCTCCAATTCCTTGGGATCCGCGTTCTCTTCGCGACTGGTGGTCTTGTACCAATCCCAAAAAACACCCCCCGACAACGCCAGACTCTCGGGGTATTTGGCGGACTTGGGATTCACCTTGTCGAAGGCGGCGGTCGCTTTCTCGTAGTTCTTGAGCGACATTTCCAAGCGGCCGACGGTGGCGAGCGCGTCGTCGACTTCCTTGGAGGAGGGCCAACGCTGGACAAGGTAGTTGGCTAGTTGGACGAGGTGATCGGCGTCGACCTCGGGTGAGCCGGAATGCCCTTTTCCGCCAGATCGGTCGACTTTTCGAAACCCAGGCATAAGCCGTGATGCCAAAGAACGCCGCTTGCGGTGCCGCCGTCGACTTCGGATGCATCCGGGCCACATATTCACAGAGCGTCGCCGCCTCGTAAATCTCCTCCAAGCGAAGATGGACGAACGCCAATGCCAAGCGCGCGTCATTGACGGCATCGGCATCCTCCGATTCCCGAACCGCTCGGAGCGCGTCTTGAAGAAGAGTCTTCGACTCTTGGAGCAATTTCGTTTGCTCTTCGGCTGGCAATTCCGGCTTGAGCAGATCGAGTTTCGCATTCGCGAGCGAAAAGAGCTGGCTGAAGCTTCGACCGCCAATCGCCTTGCTGAGGAAGGGACTGATCTTCAATTGCTCGCGCCGAGCGAGCCCCGTGTACGCGTTGGAATAACTTCCCAAACGCTCCAATAGAGTATTGGCTTCCACGTAATCCCGGCTCTTCTCTTTTTCGTCCGCGGCCGCCGTCGCCTGGTTCACAAAAGCCAAGGCCAATTCCATCTGCACGCCTTGATACGCGGGCTCGAGCCGAAATTTCGCGTTGTTTCGCAGCCACGGGACCGCGAGATTAACCACCTGGCCGTACTCCTTGCGGGCGGCGAAAGAGATCATTTGGAAATAAAAAACTTCGCGCTGCAGTCGCGCCAAGTCGGGATTCTCGTGCTCCATCAGCAGTTCGTAGATCCCCATCGCCTGGCGATGCTCTCCTTGCGCCGCCATGCAACGCGCCATCCAGAGATGAGCGTACAGACCGACCAATTCACGGCGATGTTCCGTATAAATCGCCTCGAATCCCTTCTTGGCTTTCTCCAACGCGCCCTTGTAAGCGCGGTCCCATTCCTCACGTTCCTTCTTCAGCGCCGCGACCGCGGCGGCGTCCGTGGAATCCGCGGGCGGAATCTCGATCGTCTTGTAGCTGTCCGCGAGATAAAACTGTGCCAAGGCACCTTGAAACCGAGCTTCAATGTACTGGTCGAACAATTTGGCCTTCATGGCGCGTTGAGCGCGACCTTCCGCGTCTTCATCACTGATGTAGACGGGCATTGCCTTGAAAGCCGCTTGCAGTTGAGTCTGTGCCTGTTCGTAGTCGGCGGCGGATTTCTTGAAAAACTCGCGCGCTTCCTTTGCGAGCGCGATCGCCCGACCGGCGTTGGCGGGCAACTGTGCCTGAACCACGCGCAAACGACCCTTTTGCAGATCGACGGTCGCCATCTGGACCAGTGCTTCTGGCGCCTTAGGATGCTTGGGGTGTTTTTTGGAGAACTCTTCGAACTTTTGGCGAGCATCCTCGAGCATCTGCTCCCGCTTGGAAAGGTCGTCCAACGCGTCGCTGGCCGCAATGAGGGAAGCAGCTATCTCGAATTCGAGATTCGCTTTCTCTTCTGGAGTCGTTCCCTTCGCTTCCCACCGGTTTCGTAAATACTCAATGGCCAGGTCCGCGAAGCCGGAAGCACGCAACGCTTCGACATATTGGTCCGTTCGTTCGTCGGCCTGAACGCCCAGGGGAAGGTAACTGAAGAGGGTTGCAAATCCGAACAGCCAAATCTTCGATCGCACTCAATACCTCATTGCTGGCACTTTTTGCCGAATAGCTCTCGACCATCATTGCGGAAACTTGGACGACGGAACCTGCCGTAAAGTTCCCCGTCAACACCAGGTCATGGTCCCTCTCCCTCGCCGTGAATCGATCCCGTCAAGGAGAGGCCGAACCCGTTCCCATCTTTTGGATTCTAACCGAAGGTAGAGGTGTTTCGCCAGCGTCCGCCCCCGCGTCAAGACGTGGCGTCGAGCATTCAAGAAGCGCTTCCGCGGAACTTGAAAAAGTGCCCTTTTCCCGCGTTCAACGGAGTTCCCGGCGGCATTGCCGCTCGGTTTTCGAGCGGCATTCGATGGATGAGACCGGCGCGCGTTGCCGCGGGTCGATTGGCAAGACCCTAAGGAAGACGGAGAAGCATGCCCGGCCGTAGGTCCTCCGGCCGCTTCAATTGATGTTTGTTGGCCTCGAATAACTTCGAAACCATCGATTCATCCTGGTACAGGTGTTCCGCGATACGTCGGAGATCGTCCCCTTCCCGAACGTAGTAAGTTTTTCGATCCAAATAACGCTGAAAGAATGGGTGCACGGGACCACGGCCGGTTTTCACAATCGGTGGTCCAGCATCCGAACCTTCCGGGCGGACGTCATAGGAAAGAACGGTGGGTACTTTATCCCCTTTGACGCGATCCTCGGAATCTTTTCCCTCCGCCCCCGACGCGTTTTTCTCCGAATTGGAGCGCCCCTCGGATTCGATCACTTTGTCCCGTGGCCAAGGTCGGGGGGATGGAGTTCGCGAGGCGACCGGCTCGCGCTCCTCCCGATCCGGGTTCGGCAAGGGAAGGATGGCATCCTTATCCGTTTCTTTTTCCAAGGCGACTTTCGAACCCTTCGAAGAGGAACGATCTTTCGACGCCGACGGATCTGGATCCGCGTCGGCATTCGATTTCTCGTCCATCTTGGAATCGGCCGGCTTTTTCTTCACCTCTTCCTTTTCGACGAACGGCACGAATTCCGTGACGACATCGTCCGAAGGCAATGCCAAGACCGGCCCATCTTCTTTTTCCTTTCTGGACGGATTCTTGGGAGGGTCATCGGCATCCGCAGCAACGTCGTTCTTGGAATCCTCCTTGCCCGCGTTCTTGTCGATCAGCAAGACCGGCCCGTTATCCACTCCCTTAGGTTTTGAATCCTTGCCTTGCTCCTTGGCATCCGCGGGGGGAGTGGCGGCGGGGGGTTCCAGTACCGGTTCGGGCGAGGGAGACTCGCTCCTCGATTCTTCCGCTTTTTTGCGATCCTTGTAACCCTGTGGAAAAATGGTGGTAAGAACGCCTTTTTTGGCTTTGGAGTCCTGGTCGGCAATCGGCTGGGACTCGGCTTTCGCTGGGGGAGCCGACTTTACGGTCTCGGCCGCGGGCTCATCAAGGCCAGGGAGCGCGAGGACGGGGGCATCCGTTTTCGCCCCCTCGGATCGAGAACGCTCGTTCGCCGCCGTCGCGACTGACTTTTCCTTCCCCTGGTCGGAAAAATGTGGCAAGACCCGAAAGCCGATGGCGCCGGCCATCGCCAGGAGAACCAGGAACCCAAAATGAACATCCCGAATCATGGCCCAACCACTCCGAATGGCGCTCTCGGATAATTATGACCGCTCCTCAAGCGTCTCCGGCCGAATCAATGCGAACTTGAGAAAAATCATGTCGGTTTTTATTCGGGAAATACACGATGTAAGGTCTACGACGATTGAGCCGCCGGGCGTCGCTCCAGAACAGACGTGGAAAAGAAATGGAGGAATGAACGTGTCACGCCCATGGGCCAGGGTTGGGCACCCTGGCCTTCTGTCGGGAGAATCCTCGTCTTGGAAATGAGCTAGAAGGAGGGGGCGGTGGACGCCGCTTCCTCGCGCGATTGGCTCTTGGCCCCTTGCTTGCGCCGGGCTTGATAATCCGACATCGTCAAGAGAAGAGGCGTGGCGATGAACACCGTGCTATAGGATCCGGTGATGATGCCGACCACGAGGAAGAACGCGAAGCCGCGTAGCTCAACTCCCGCTCCAAAGAACAAGATGACGACAACGAGGAAAGTCAGCGCGCTGGTGATAATGGTTCGAGACAGGGTCTCGTTCAAGGACCGGTTGATCAGTTCTGCCGACAGTCTCGGAGTCTTGCCGCGAACCTCGCGAATACGGTCGAAAATAACGATCGTGTCGTTGATGGAATAGCCGATGAGCGTGAGGATGGCCGCCACCGTATTCAGATTGATCTTCATGTCGGTGATGTAGAAAGCCTGCAACCCGGGCACGACGCTGGCGAGCGTGGAGACCATCGCCACGATGCCGAGGGACATGAGCACGTCGTGAACGAGCGCGGCAACGCCGGCGATGCCGAACGCCCAGGAGCCGAATCGGAACCAGACATAGATAATGATCGCGACCCAGCTGAGAACGATGGCCCAAATCGCGCGAGCCTGGGTCTCGGAGGCCACCTGCGGTCCGAATTGGCTGAATTGTTCAAAATCTGGCGACACCGCCAGCCGATCCAAGAAGGCCTTGACCACTACATTGACGTCCTGATTGGTGCCCAGCTTGAACTGCGTGTATTTGAGTTCCTGGGTGGCCAGGCCCTCGACGGCGGAACCGTCACTAATCGGGACGAGTGCGTAGAGATTGTTGGTGTCGCTAACGTTGGGCGCGATCTGCTTGAGCACCTCGTCGACGATGCCGCGAACGAACGCGGAGGAATGCCCCTGCGTGAACGTAAGCGTGACGACTTGCCCTCCCACGAACGGCGCGAAAGACGCGTCCGACGGATCGGCGAGAATGGTGGCCGGTTGGCCCGCTTCCGCCGTTGGAATGGATAGGTAATCCTTAAATGACTTGGCAATCTTCCCCTTGACCGACTCCGCGAGGTCCTTGCCCTGCATTTCCTCGGGCGTGTCCCGTTCCGTGGTCCGAACGACAAAGTGCGTTCCCGGCTCAGCATCGGCCAGCTCAACTTCCTCGACCGACACGTCCGGAAGCACTTCCGAAGCAAGGCGGCGAACAGTAGCGGAATCGAGTGGCTTGGTGAGTTGCATGCCCACCATGGTTCCACCCGTGAAATCGACGTCGAAATTCGCGGATCCGCGGCCAATGAGGAAGACCATGCCGATCGCTATGACAATGAGCGAGCCGGCGTAACAGACGTTGCGGTATTTGAGGAAGTCAATGTTCGTCTTCGTCATCAACCGCATCATGCTCAAGGAGTTGAGCCACCGTTTCTGGTAGAAGACGTCGAAGATGGTGCGCGTGATGTACAGGGCACAGAACATGCTTGTCAGGATGCCGAGGATGAGGGTGATCGCAAACCCCTTGACCTGGTCGGTGCCGATCAGGAAGAGGATGATGGCGGTCGAGATCGTCGTCAAGTTACTGTCAAGGATGGTGGAAAAGGCCTTTTCATAACCCGCACGAATTGCCATGCCCAGCGATGCCCCGCGGTCCAGTTCCTCGCGGAGACGCTCGTAAATGAGAACGTTGGAGTCGACCGCCATACCGATGGTGAGCACCAAACCCGCCAATCCGGGCAGGGTCCAAGTCGCCTTCATGAGCACCATGAGCGCGACGGTGAAGAGCAAATTGAGCGACAGTCCCACGATGGCGACAAAACCAGCAAAGCGGTAGTAGATTCCCATCGCGATGATGACCGCGAAGAGCGACAGGCCAATCGAGATCGTACCTTGGCGAATCGTGTCCGCGCCAAGGGTGGCACCGATCTGGAATTGACTGGAAGGTTCCTTGTCGAGCGCGACGGGAAGCTGACCGGCGTCGAGGATGCGAACCAACTCGTTGACCTGTTCGCTGGTGAAATTCCCGGTGATCACGCCGTTGGCGGAGATCCGATCGTTGAGGTTCGGGGCCGAGCGAAGCCGATTGTCCAAGATGACGCCCAATTGACTTCGGTAGCCGTCCGGATCCGGCTGATATTCCGTGGTAAGTTCAAGAAACCTAGAAGCTCCTTCAGCATTGAAGGTGAAAGCGACGGCGGGACCGCCCCCCTCTTGCGTGGCACCGACGCGATCGAGAAACCGGCCGGTGACGTCGTAGGGATCATTGAACATGAGCGCCCAATGATTCCCTTCCTCATCGACCTTGACCAGGTTCTGATTGTTGTCCACCCCGACCTTGTCATCCGACCAGGTGGCGAGAACGAACTTGCGTCCATCGGGAGCGGTCTTGACAAGGTTCAAATTCGGATTGACGTCCACGGCGTCCAATTGCTCGGAGGTCTTGAAGCGGGCGACGCCTCCCTCCGGATCCTTGGGCCACGACTTTTCCGCCTGCTCGGCGAGGAGTTTTCCGTCCGGAGACGTGATGTCGACCGGAGTCCACTTCCCATAGCGGACGAAGACTCCTTCTTTTCCAACCAGTTTGTTGGGCCAATTGATTTCCGCGCGTTCGATCAAGTCGAGATGCTTCTTGCGATTCGCGACAATTTTGAACTGGAGCTGACCGACGGTGCTGATGAGTCGCTTGACGCGTTCGACGTCCTCGGTGATCGCCCGCGGCATGACGATTTCGATCCGATTGTTGTCGAGGGGACGGATGACGTAGTTGAACAGCCCCGCGGGATCGAGTCGCTCTTTTAGAGCGGGAAGCAACTTCTCGACGTCGATCGAGGACTTTTCCCCCTGCCCACCCGCGTTGTAAATGAGGATGGTTCCACCGCTGAGGTCCGGACCCAAGCGGTATTTACCGGGGTCGTGCACCGCGTAGGCGGCAAAAAGGGTGAGCAGGATGATGATGACGAGCCGAGAGGTTCGATTTTCTTTCATGGTACCCTTGAATCCGAGCCAATGGCCTGGGTGCAGGAAAAGATGCGCGGACCGGTCCGACGTCCACTACTCTTCTTTGTCTTTTTCCTTGGAGGCAATGACCTGGGCGATGCTCCCTTTGGTGACGCGGATTTTGACGTCCTTGTCCTCATCAATCTTGATGACGATCTCGTCTTCGTTCGGCTTGACGTTGGCGACGACGCCATAAATCCCGCCGATCGTTAGCACCTTGTCGTTCTTCTTGATGGAGCCGATCAGGTCTTGCTTTTGACGGTTGCGGCGCTGTTCCGGACGGATCACCAACAAATAGAATCCCGCGATCATGATTGCGACGAGAAACATCCATTCGCCAGCCGGTGGAGCCGAAGGGGCGCCTCCTCCATTTCCTGGAGGTGCTTCCGCCACCTTTTCCGCAGCCTCTTGGGCAAACAAGATGCACTGACTCCACCAATTTCCCATCGATCCATTATCCTCAGTGCGGTCGATTCAAGACCGATTCCGTGAAAAAACCCGCGCCACTTTGTCGATTGTACGGGATTTGAACCCCAGAGCGAGCAAAAGGGGAATGTTAAAGAGACTGGCCGAACACGGCAAGGGCAGATGCTCGATACTCCGCAAACCGGCCCTGGCGAAGGCTCTCCCGGATGCCCGCCATCCATTGGCAATAAAAGGCCACGTTGTGCAGCGAGACCAACGTCGGCCCGAGCATCTCCTCCACCAGGAACAGATGTCTCAGATAGGCCCGACTGAATGTCTTACAGGTGTAACAGGTACATTGCGGATCCAGCGGACTGGAATCGTCCGCGTGGCAAGCGTTTCGCAGCCGAACCACCCCCTGGCTGGTGAAAGCCGTGGCATTCCTGCCATTCCGGGTTGGCATGACGCAATCAAACATGTCGACCCCCCGCGCGACAGCCTCGAGCATGTCGACCGGACGCCCGACTCCCATCAGGTACCTTGGCTTGGTTCGCGGTAGCAAGGGTGTAGTGACGTCGAGCGTTTCCTGCATCTGTCGCGGCGACTCTCCAACGCTTAACCCGCCGATGGCATAGCCGGGAAAATCGAGCGCCACGAGCGCCTCGGCGGATTTGGCCCGCAGTCCAGGATCAATTCCCCCCTGGACAATGCCGAATAACGCCTGGTCCGTCCTCCGCTGCGCCAGGCGGCATCGTTCCGCCCAGCGGCTCGTCCGATCGACGGCAGCCTCGATCACCGCGCGAGGTGCGTCCGCGGGAGGACATTCGTCAAAGCACATGATGACGTCCGCCCCCAGGTTCTCCTGGATCTCAACCGCCTTCTCGGGGGAAAGGTGCAGCCATTGGCCGTCGATGTGGGATCGGAAGCTGACCTGATCGTCGCCGAGCACCCGTAGCTCTTGCAGGCTGAAAACTTGAAATCCGCCGCTGTCGGTCAGAATGGGGCGTTCCCAGGCCATGAACTTGTGCAGTCCGCCGAGCCGCTGAATGCGCTCGTCCCCCGGCCGGAGCGTCAAGTGATAGGTATTGCCCAAAAGCATCGTCACGTTGGCGGACAGAAGCTGATCGGGCGTCAATCCTTTGACACTGGCGCGGGTACCCACCGGCATGAAAACAGGGGTTTCCACTTCCCCATGCGGGGTGTTTAGTCGCCCCCAGCGCGCCCGAGTGGAGGTGTCCTCGCCGAGCAAATCGAAGGAAAAACCGTTCAAAACAACCTCTTGTGCAGACTGGCGTCAAAACCGGGCCACGCGACTTCCGCGGTCCCTTGACACCGCGACGACGGGACGATCATACTGTGCGTATGTCTGAATCCGACGAATGGGACGCGGCATTCCTGGAGTCCGACGATCCCATCCCTTTGCGGGATGAACTCATCGAATCGATCGTCGCGCGTCTCCCGAAAGCGAGCGTGTCGTTCGATGGTGCGCCAGGTGCCGCGGACGATCCCGTCGCCCATCTCATCGAGCGCCGTGGCGAATCGATCTATGGCGACATCGTATGGAACTTGACCAACCTCCGTTATTCCCCGGACCGGGCCAAGGAACATTGGCGGGAAGTGCTCGTTCACAAGGAGCGTGTCAGCAGCGCGCTCGGCAGGGACTTTGGACTTCGCGTGGCGGCCTTGGACTATTTCGTCAACATCCTCGGCGAACTCGCCAGCCCACGGGTCATTGACCCGGACGTTCTTGCCGGCCTTTACAAGGAGGCGATGTTCGATCCGCTCACCGGACTGGGAAACCGCCGGCTTTACAAAGATCGCCTCTCCGCCGAGATCAATCGGGCGAAACGTTACCGCACGCCGTTCGTCATTGCCGTTTTCGATGTGGATAACTTCAAAGCCGTCAACGACCGCTTGGGGCACGCGGGTGGCGATCGGGTCTTGCAGCGCATCGCCAAGTCGTTTTCCCGTTCAATCCGGAAATCGGACGTCGCCGCCCGTTGGGGAGGCGAAGAATTCGTCGTCCTCATGCCCGAAACCCACAAGCGGGGCGGGTCCGTGCTCGCGGAGAGGCTTCGCCAAGAGGTCGAGTCCACCTTGAACGAAGATGGCGCCACCGTTTCCGGCGGAATTGCCGCCTACCCCGTCGATGGGGAAAACGAAGCAGCTCTCTTCAGCTTCGCGGACCGCGCGCTTTACCGCGCGAAATCGGAAGGGAAGAATCGTATCTGCGTATCCCCACTCGAACGCCGAGCGTTTCCGCGCCTCGACGAATCACTCGTCGTTCGCATCACGCCCCTCTCGCAGGATCAAGAACCGCTGGAAGCGCGCACGTCGAACATCGGCGTGGGAGGAATTGCATTTCGGTTCGATCGTCCTTTGTGGATCACCAGTCACGTCAAGGGAGAGATCGATATCCGCGGCCAGATTGCTCCTTTCATCGGGCGCGTGGTCTACGTCGAGGAGACAGGAAAACGGGAATTCGAAGTCGGACTCCAGTTCACCGAGATTGACGCCAAGCCACGCGATCTCATATTGAAGTACACAGGATAGCCCGTGGAATCACGCGCGCGTTGATTTCGCGTTCGGCCGGACGTCGTCTGCCCATCCAAGCCGGGAACCATGTTCCGTTCGTCGCGCGTGCCTCAACCGCTTCGAGTCTCCCTTGTCCCCGGCTGAGTGCCTTGGCAATCCCGCGCGGAAAGCTTGAAGCATAAACGCCGCTTGGCTATTCCAACGCGAAAGTCTGATGCGCAATTGTTTTCATGGACCTCGAACCCTCAACCGAAGCGAACCCGCCATGCGAATCTCCGTACGACGAATTGTCCTCCTCTTCGTTTTCTTCCACGCCGCGTTCCAGGCACGTGGAGACGCCATCGAGCGTTTACAAATACCGAAATTGGCGGCGACGCACCAAGCGGTCGTTGACTTGAAGGAAAAGCGCGTTGCCGTGCCCTGGAAGTCGGGGTACGGCGACTACCGCGCCATTCTCCATTGCCATTCGAAGTTCTCTCACGACAGCCGAGGAACGATCGAAAGAATCCTGGAGGCGGCCAAGGCGGTGGGGGTTCAGATCATCATGTTCACCGAGCACCCCGCAAGCCATTACGACTATTTTCTCGACGGGCATCAGGGAATGAAGGATGGCGTGCTGCTGATCCCCGGCGCGGAGTCGGGCGGATTCCTCGCCTATCCCCGCAAGAGCCTCAAGGGAATCGAAACCAGCTCACCCCAGGAGTTCGCCGATCTCGTACTCCGCACGGGTGGCCTGGTCTTTCTTTCCCACCTCGAGGAACGAATGGATTGGGAAATCGCCGGCTTGACCGGAACGGAGATCTACAACACGCACGCGGACGTGAAGGAAGAACGGCGGCTCATGTTCATGGTGGCGACGCCGCTGTATTGGGGTAGCCTCCGCCCCGCGCTCGAAAAGTATCCGCAGGAGTTCTTCGCGGTCCTGCAAGACTATCCCCGGGATTATCTCAAACGGTACGACCAACTCTGTCAGAAGGGCCCGCTCACCGGCGTGGCGGCGAACGACTCGCACGAGAACATCGGCATCATCACGCGCGTATTGGAAGGGGGAAAGATTCGCATCGAGGACGCGGTCGGCGAAAAGATCGCCGAGATTCAGGCGGCAGGGGAACCCCTGAAATCGATGGCCGCCAACAAAAAGCCTGGCGAAACGATCTTCGAAATGCGACTCGATCGTTACGAAAGGAGCTTCGGCCACGTGAGCACGCACTTGCTCCTCACCAAGCAAACGCAGCCCGCCGTCTGGGACGCCCTTCAATCTGGCCGCGCGTACGTGGGTTTTGACTGGATGGCGGATCCCACCGGCTTTGTTTATCAGGTGAATGACGGTTCCAAAACATGGCCCATGGGCAGCCAATACCTCCTTGACGCCAAAGCCAAAGGGGTGAAACTGCAGGCCGCAGCTCCTCTCGCGGCCCATTTCAAACTAATCCAAAACGGCGCGATCATTCACGAATCCAACGGCACCACTTTCGAGTACCCCTTGGAACAGCCTGGCGTCTACCGGGTCGAATGCTGGCTCCCGCTCCCGAACGAAGAACGGCCGTGGATTCTCTCGAATCCAATTTACGTTCGCGCCGGAACCGAATAACCGGACTTCGATATCGCGGGGCGCGATCGAGTCATGGGACGTTTCCCCGCGTGAACGCGGACCCTGCGTCGCCGGCGCGTGTTGAGCGCGGTTTGTTTTCCCATACCGATAGGGGACCATCGCATCATGACCTACCGATTCGGCCGCCTTTTGCTTGCCTTCGCGTTCGTGGGAATGATTGCCTCGGGCTCCCGGGGCACGGAACCAACTTCCGCGAAAGAGGCCACGCCGAAAACCAAACCCGTAACGCGCGAAGAAGCTGCCGCTCGAACCATCGAGAAGGCGAAAGCCTTGCTCAAGCAGTTGGCGAATCCGAAACTAAAGCCGACGCGAATGGAAATGGTGGCGATGCACGACGGCGTCGAATTGGCGACCGATCTCTATTTACCGACTAAGGGCACTCCCCCTTTTCCCACCTTATACGCCGCCACTCCGTACGGAAAGCTTGGAGGTCGGGACTATGCCAAGGTCTTTACGGAAAAGGGTTACGCTTTCGTTTGCCAAGACATGCGCGGCCGCTTCCAATCCAAGGGAGAGGACGCGATCATCTTTCAACACAACGGCTGGGGCGAGCAGCGGGACGGCCAGGAAACTATCGAATGGATCGTTCGCCAGCCTTGGTCCAACGGAATTGTGGGGATGATCGGGGGATCTGCCCTCGGCATCACGCAGAACATGACGGCGCCACACGCTCCCGACAATTTCCGGGCACAGGTGGTGGAAGTCGCGTTTTCGAACATGTATCGCCAATGCACGTTTCAGGGAGGAGTCTGGCGCAAAGAACTGATGGAAGGCTGGCTCGCCGCCACCAACCTTTCGAAACGGAACATCGAAACGTTTTTCGCCCATCCCAATGAAGACTCCTTCTGGGAGGGCCTCAATCCCGAAGCCCAGGCCGAGGGGGTCAACACGCCGGGCATTTTTGTCGGCGGTTGGTACGACATTTTCCTGCAAGGGAGCATCCACTCGTTCGTCACGATTCAATCTCATGGGGGCCTGCGCGCCCGCGGCAATTGCCGATTGATTCTCGGCCCATGGGCGCACGGAACCTTCGAAGAGTTGAAATATCCGGAGAATTCCGGCCGGCATCATGTCCCCGCCGCCGATGCCCTTCGGTTCTACGACCACTGGCTCAAGGGCGCGGACAATGGCGTCGACAAAGACTTACCCGTCCACTACTACGTGATGGGTGACACGACCGATCCCAAGGCGCCCGGCAACCAATGGCGCGCCGCGGAACACTGGCCTCCACCCGCGGACCAAACGCCGATTTACTGCCATGCCGACGGGACATTGTCTTGGGAGGCTCCCACGGAAGAGAAAGCCGAAAGAAGTTACCGTTACGATCCCAGGGATCCAGTACCGACCGTCGGTGGCCAGAACCTCCTCCTTCCCAAGGGTCCCATGGATCAACGAAAGGTCGAGGATCGCCCCGACGTACTCCTCTTCACCACCGATACGCTCACGGAGCCACTCGAAATCACCGGCCCGATCGTCGCGAAATTATTCGTGACTTCGGACGCGCCGGACACGGATTTCACCGTCAAGCTCACCGACATCTATCCCGATGGCCGATCCATGCTCGTGACGGATGGAATCCTTCGCGCGAGGCACCGCGTTTCCCTGGCGCGCGAGGACTTCATGAAACCCGGCGAGATCTACGAAATCCACGTCGATCTATGGAGCACGTCCCTCGTCTTGAACGCGGGACATCGGCTGCGGATCGCCATCTCCTCCTCCAACCATCCGCGCTTCGACCCGAATCCCAATACCGGACGCCCGTTCCGAGCGGACAAAGAGACACGCATCGCGAACAACACGATTCTGCTTTCGAAGCAGCATCCCTCCAGCGTTCTCCTTCCCGTTTGCCGCTCGGAAACGGCGGATCAGCCAAAACCTTGACTCGCGAACTTTCCACCTTTCCCTAAAGGAACCATTCATGTTCGGCTTGACGCTTTGCGCGTGCCTGCTGCTCTCGGCGAATCCCGAACGGAGCACGAAAGCGTGCGCGCACCGAGGAGACAGTAAGGCGGCTCCCGAAAACACCCTTCCCGCCATCGCGTCGGCGGTGAAGAAGGGAGCCCCCCAAATCGAATTCGACGTCCATCTCACGCGCGACGGCAAACTGGTAATCATTCACGACGCCACCGTCAACCGAACCACCAATGGCAAGGGGACAGTCTCGGAAATGACGTTTGAGGAGATTCGAAAGCTCGACGCGGGAAGTTGGTTTTCCCCCCAGTTCGCAGGTACTCGAATTCCCACGCTTGAAGAAGTCATCGACGCCATTCCGCGCGCCACCTGGGCGAACGTCCATCTCAAAAATGCTCCAGGGGTGGCAAAGGCAGCCGCCAAAGTCCTTAGGGAAAAGGATCGTCTGGACCATTGTTTCCTGGCTTGCACGAAGGAACAGGCGGTCGAAGCGAAATCCGTGGCCCCCGGCATCAAGATTTGCAACATGAGCCGGCAAATCGGTTTTCCCGGCCGGTATGTCCCGGAAACCATCGCGGCGAAGGCGGAGTTCATCCAACTTCATGCCGGCTCTTGGCTCGGCACACTCCCGGACAACGTCGCGGAATTGCATCGGCACGGCGTGACGGTGAACTACTTCGGCGCCCAGGAGGAAAAGCTGATAAAGAAGCTGGCTGCCGCCGGCGTGGATTACATCCTCACCGACGACCTGGACCTCTGCCAACGCGTGCTCGCGGAATCAGAGAGGGATAGGAACGTCGACGTTAAATAGGGACTCCCCATCCCGCGAGCCACAATGGCCCATTAGCCTACTTCTGGCCGATGGCATAAAGCGCGTCATAGGTCCGCAAATAAAGCCTGCCATTGGAAATAACGGGCGAGGCCGCGATCGGCTCGCCCAAATCGTTCTTGGAAACCAACTCGAATTTCGGTCCGGCCTTCACCACGGAGACGATTCCGTCGGCGGCCGTTAAATAGATATGTCCGTCCGCGTAGACGGGGGACGCGCGGTGGCGTTGGCGATGCGTCGACTCCAAATAGAGTTCCTCTCCCGTCTTGGCGTCCATGCAAATCAGGATGCCGTTTTCCCTGCAAAGGTAAACCAAGCCGTCGACGATGAGCGGCGTGGGAACGTCCGGCGTGTTGTCCTTCCGCCGCCAAACATGCCCTTCCTCGCTTTTGGTGATATCTCCCTTGGCATCCGGCTTCAGTCCGAGCACGGGACCATTCTTGGCAGAGGGAACCACCACCAAACCAGGTCCCACCGCGGGACTGGCGACGAAACGCAATGTCGGATTGTATTTTCCAGGCTCCTTGGAGTTCAGCCCGCCACACCGCCAGATCTCCGATCCATCCGCGAGCGAATGTGCCGTGGCGTAGTCAGCGCCATGCGCGATGAGATACTCCGTGCCACCTTCGCGGTAAAGCACGGGGGAAGCATAGGAATGTTCGCACTCCGCGAAGGCATCCGATTTGCGGTCATGCTTCCAGATTTCTTTTCCCGTCAACGCGTCGAGCGCGAGGACAAACGAACCCTTGCCATGCATGCACTGCAAGTAGAGCCGATCGCCGTCCAAGAGGGGCGTCGAGGTCATGCCGAACTGTATCTCGAACTTGCCGTAGCGGTCCTGCAGATTGGTCTTCCAGATCTCTTTTCCGCCCATGTCGAAGCAGGCTAAATCGCCGGTCGCCATAAAGACCCAGACGTGCTTGCCGTCGGTGGAGGGAGAAGGGGAAGCAGAGTTCCCCTCGCCATCACGAACGACTTTATTTCCCGAAGCAATCGTCCGATCCCACAGCACTTTTCCCGAAGTATCGGCCGCGATCAGTTTGAGATCGTCCCCGGCGGCGGACGTGAAAAAGATCCGATCTTCCCAGACGACCGGCGTCGCACCCGCTGGCCCCGGCGCGGGCAATCGCCAAAGCACGTTCTCGGTCTTGCTCCAACGAACCGGAATCCCCTTCTCCTGGCTGATGCCGTCCCGCCGCGGACCGCGCCACTGGGGCCAATTCTCCGCATGCGCAGGGGAAACCGAGACAAGAAACGTCACCCACAGGAGACTACCCCGTCCAAAGCCTCGAACACTACATCGCATATTGACTCTTCCGTTCGCGGAGGGTTGTTTCAGGTTTGTCATCGAATCGCGGGCCATTCCAAGGCAACCAGGCAAGGCCACCCAACTTTCGGCTTTCCCCGAATGTCGGTGACTCCTATTGAGCTTCCAAAAAAATGTCGCAAGTCTAGAGCCGGTTGCCCGGCGGGTCGGCAGGCGGACCGGCCCACGACATTACTTTTTCGAGCGGCATTACTACTATCCTGAACCCAGGGGACGCGGTCAAGCGGTATCCTCGCCGTTGTCGCCGCTAGTTCGATCCGCCCCGTGGATCTACCATGTTGCATGCGCCGCCCCGACCCTGTTAGGATTTGGGCCGGCTTTCTTCATGGCGCATAGATTCGTGAAGATGGTCCGCGGCGGACGGTGGAATCAACGCCGGCCTCAAACGGAAGTCAGCGGCACGTTCCCTTGAGTGTCGTCCGTGCGTTGAATCACGCGCAACCTTCCGAACGCACACGGAAAATCAGGCGTGGAACGGTTATTGAGCATCAGAAAAGTAATGTCGCGTTAATCGGCCCGGTCGCTTGGAGGGCCCGGGCGCTAGCGGCAATTAGCGGCGTCCATGAATTGGCACCGGGCCCCCACACTACTTTTCTGAGCGGCGATAAGGTGCAGATTCGCGTGCTACGATTTTCCGCACGCATGAATGGGTACATGAACGGGACAGGATTTTGATGGACGAAAAGAACTCCGACGCGAACCCAGTTACTCCGATCCCCACGCACCAAGCGTCCGCGACTCCGGAGCCAGAATCATCGCAGGCCCATGGAAACGAGCGCTCCGATCTCGGAGCGCTCGACCTTTATTTTTCGCTTTGCCTCTTGCTCGCTGGCATCGTGCTCGCCGTCTTCATGCAAACCCGGCATTTTCAATTCGCCTGGGACGACACGGTCAACGTCGTTCGCAATCCGCATTTCATTCCCCTCACGGGGGAAAGTTTTGCACGATTCTGGAGTGAACCGTATCTCTCGCTTTACGTGCCGCTGACCTACAATTTCCTGGCCCTGGAGGCGAGTTACGCTCCATCTCCCGATCCGAGCAGTGGTCTGCCGTTTGATCCCGCCGTGTTTCATACAGGGAATCTGGTTCTGCACGTTTTGTGCGTGCTCTTGGTATTCACATTGCTCCGTCTGCTCGTGCGCCACAACGGGGCGGCCTTCCTGGGCGCGCTCTTGTTCGGCCTGCATCCCCTTCAAGTCGAGTCCGTTTCGTGGATCACGGAGACCAAAGGTTTGCTCGCCGGGGTTTTCTCTCTCTTCGCGATATGGCAATACCTGCTCTATGCGAGTTCTCCCTCCGACAAGACGACCGCCGAGAATACGGCGAACAAGGAATTTTCCGAGGAATCGTCGAGCGGGACGGCGAATCGTGACGCTCCCGAGAGTTCGCGGGAAGGTTCGACGGCGGACGACCCATTGCCCCCTCCCCCCATTTCCTGGTCCGGGGTACACCTGGCTCTTTCCTTTGTTTCGCTCTGCCTGGCTTTGCTCTCCAAGCCCTCCGCAGTAATGGTCCCCGCCATCGCTTTGATCCTGGAGTGGGGATTCCTCGCGCGGCCGACGGGACGAAGCCTGGCGGGAATCTTTCTGCTCGTAATCCCCGCCGCCGCGATGGCGATCGTCACGCGAAATGTTCAATCGCCCAATGATTTGGAATATGTGGCACCGCTATGGTTTCGCCCGTTCATCGTCGGCGACTCCCTAGCCTTTTACATTTACAAGCTTGTCTTCCCGTTGTGGCTGGGACCCGATTACGGCCGAGCACCGGAGACGATCCAGCGACACTGGTGGCCCTATTTCGCCTGGATCATCCCCCTCGCCGTGGGAGCGGGGCTTTGCCTATTGCCTCACCGCCGGGTCTGGTTGGCGGCGGCCGGCGTCTTCGTCGCGGGACTCTTGCCGGTACTCGGCTTTGTTCCCTTCGCGTTCCAGTTCACCTCGACGGTCGCGGACCGCTACGTCTACCTTTCCATGTTCGGGCCCGCCGTCGCGCTGGCGTGGCTGCTGGCGCGTTATTGGCAACCACCTTTGATCATGGCCGGAGGACTAGTTCTCCTAATTCTCGGCGTCGCCAGTTTTTTCCAGGCTCAGATTTGGCGCGACCAAGGTACGCTGTTCACTTATGCCCTTTACATCAATCCAGGGAGCTTGCAGGCGCACCGCAACCTCTCGCAGATCTACGCGGCGCGTGGCGAACTCGATAAGTCCTTCAAACATCTCGAAGAAGAGCTCAAGACCAGGCCCAGGAGTTGGGAAGCACACAGTGACTATGCCTTGGCATACGTCAAGATGAAACGTTACCGCGACGCCATTTCGCATGCGCGCCAGTCGATTGAGATCCATCCCGACAACCCACAAATCCACGCCATATTAGGCCTGGCCCTCGCGAACCAGGCGAATTTTGCCGAGGCCATCAAGGAATACGAAGAGGCGATCCGTCTTTCCGATCGACCGTTCCTCCGCGCGCTGGACGGGCTCGGCGAAGTTTATGTGCGCCAAGGGAAGTACGTCGAGGGAATCAAGTATTTTGGCGACGCGCTCAAACTCCGGCCGGACGATCCAGCGACGAATCTTCACATGGCAACCGCGCTCGAGAAGGTCGGGGACTACAAGCGAGCCATTGAATTCTACCGCCGGGCCATGGAAGGCAGTGGCGACGCCATGATCGGTTCCATCGAGTTGGCGTGGCTCTTGGCCACCTCCCCCGATGACAACATTCGCAACGGCGAGCAAGCACTAAGTCTCATCGAGAAGGCACGCGAGAAAACAAAGTCGGAAGATCCGCTCGTCTTCGACGCCATGGCCGCCACTTACGCCGAATTGGGGCGATGGCAGGAAGCGATCGATGCCGCGAATAAGGCGCTTGCCGCCGCCAGCGAAACGAAGGACATCGAACTCCAATATCGCATTCGCCAAAGACTCGATCTGTACAAAAACAAAAAGCCACACCGGGATAGGAAGGCCGATCCCAAACGGGGAACAGCGCCGACGGAAAGCCCGAAGTCACCCGAGGCGTCTAAAACCCCGGAGCCCAAGGCTCGGCCGATCGAGCCCCTTCAACAGGAAGGTAAATCCAAGGAAGAAAATCTTCCCATTACTCCTTCCAAGCCCAAGGCTGAATCCACAGAAAGTCTGCCTTTTCCGAGCCCGAAATAACGACGCTCACGGATTAATGAAGCCCAGGGTTTAGTGGAGACTGATCCATCGTTCTCCATGGTCGGACCAAGCGACGCTTGGTACGCGTGCAGAGGGTTCAACGGGTCTCGAAACCGACCGCTGGGTTTTGCAGGAACATTTTCTGCCGCTCTGAAAAGTAAGGCCGCCGCCTGGCGGTCATTCCTAAACACCGTGACTCTCGGCGAGCGCCGAGGCCCTCCAAGCGGCCGGGCGGAAAGATTCTGAAGGTCGCTAGCGATCTCCCCTCTCGCCCAATCGACGGGGGCCGTCGCGAGACTCAGGCGGCGGAAAATGATCGTCCGGAGGTGGTGGCGGCGGCGGTCGATGCCGTGGAGGATGGTCCGATTCCTCAATGATGTGTTCCGCGTGCCGAAGGGGACCATCGATCAACCACCGCTCCAAACCAGCATCCTTGAGGGATTCGAGTTCCGTTTTCGCGGATTGAGCCATTCGTTGAGCCTCGCGCGGATCGAAATGCATGAGCCGCGAGGCGAGACGCGTCTGAAGGTCCGCGTGCTGGCAAGCATAGATCTTCGTTCCCGGGAATCTCGCGACCAGTTCCGTCTGGTTCGACACTGCCTCACGAAGACTTTCGATGGATTCCCGATCCTTGCCAAGGAACGATTGCCCGTCACTAAAGCGGAGCAGCGAACGGGTCAACAGTAACCGATATTCGGGCAGGTCGGGGTATTCGCGAACGAGTTGCCTTTCGAGCTCGACGGCAAGTTCCATCCTTTTCACGAACGTTTCCCATGCCTCGTCATCCTCGGGGAACGGCATGGGAGTTTGCGAGTATGTCTTCGCCAGTTCGCTCCGAACGTCGGGAAAGGTGGGGTGCCGTCTTTGCACTTCTTCCAAAGTGTCGATCGCCTTTTGCAGTTCGGCGTTTGCCTGTTCCTCGCTCAAGGCATTGCGCGCCATTTCGCGATAGATGCAGGCGAGCAGTAGATCCCCTTGCGCGGAACGTTCCGGCTTGTGTCCCAAGTCTTCGAGTAGTTTCGCGGCGGTCTGCAGCGCAGCCTCCGCTTCGGCTCGTTTCTTTTCCTGATCGCGGCTTGGCGGCGGACCATGCTTTTCTGGCGGTCGCCGGCGGAAATCGTCGTGCTTTTCCCTTCTAAACGACGGATCGTCGTGGCGTGGTGGCCGACGGTCTTTCCCTTCGCGAGCAAAGGCGCCACGCTCATGGCCAGGCGGCCGACCCTGGGCGGACCCGGGAAGTTCCGGCGGACCCATGGAACCGGGGTGCTCGGGATTCATGACTCGCGCCATCAGATAGTATGAACGTGCGAGTTCGCACACAACCTCTGGAACCTCTTCGCGCAGACGCAGTTCCGTCAGGATCTTCTTGGCGTTCTCGTGGGCCGCGAGCGATTTTCCCTTCTCGACATTTTTTGCGTAAACCTCGCCAAGTTCATTGTTCGCCTCGGCGGCGGCAAGCAGTACCGCGGGGCTTTGATTCGTTTCCACCAGGAGCTTCTTGTACAGCGAAAGGGCCGAGTGATACGCCTTGATCGATTCCTGATACTGACCGAGTCGCGCGCGAATCATGCCGATGCGATGATTGGCCGCCGCCATCTTCTGCGCCAACCTGTCGTCGGTCGGATCAGTGGCCGCGAGGCGACGATAAAAGTCCAGCATGCCTTCGAGCAAGGCGACCGTTTGCGGCGAAACCGCGGGCTCGACCGCGATCTCCCTGGTCTCGCCATCCTCGGTGTCCACGGTCCAGCGGGAGGCATCCACCGTGCGCGAGGGGGCCAGGTCATGATAGACCCGGTCGAGCGCCTCGATGGCCAAATCGACGGTGTTTTCCGCTCGCTCTCGCTGAACTCTAGCGCCTTTGAGCGCCAATTGCGTGCGAACGTAGCCAACCGTCGTTACCAGCGCCACCAGAAAGAGTGACGCGAAAACGGCGAACCAAAGCCCAGTGATCACCGGGTTCTTCCGCATCCACCGCCAACTTCGTTCGAGCGCGTTGAGTCTGCGGGCATGAACCGGGTTCCCTTGGAGATAGCGTCGAAGGTCGTCCGCGAACTCACCCGCCGTCGCGTATCGATGCTTCGGCTCGCGGGCCATCGCCTTGTGCACGACTGTCGCCAGGTCGCGCGGAATGGCCGGATTGACTGTGCGCAATTCGTCGGGTTCCGAATGAGTAATTTGCGAAACCAATTGCGCGGGATCGGTCGCGTCAAAACCGGGGCGCCAAGCCAGAAGTTCGTAGAGCGCTAGCCCCAAACTGTAGACATCGCTGCGCGCGTCACCTTCTCCGGAGAATCGCTCGGGAGGGATGTACCGAAGCGTGCCCGACAAATCACCGGTCCGACTTGCCGTCTCTTGCGCCAAGGACTTGGCCAAACCGAAATCCGCGACCCAGGTCACCCCTTGCCGGTCCAGGATTAGATTCGCCGGCTTGACGTCGCGATGCAGCACTCCCTGGCCGTGTGCGTATTCCAAGGCGCACGCCGCCTGGTATCCAATCTTCGCCACATTCTGGAAGTAGGCCTCGTCAAGGGAAGCGGCATTGGATGACGTTCTTTCCCGCCCCTTGCGCACCTTTTTACCGTTTCCATTCCGCAATTGTGACGTTGGCGAGACCGCGGTCCTGGTGGTCTCGTCATTGGCCGACAGCGAATCCGTGACTTCCTGCTGGGTAGCCGGCCCGGAGAGTTCCCCGCTGTCATCGCCAGCGGGCACCTGCTCCACGATCGGGAATCCCTCTCCGAGCAATGCCGCCGCCAAGGCGTCGCGAGGCGTCATGGGGCCGGCAGGTTGGTTCGCGGAATCCTCCTCGCTTCTCGAACGAATGAACTGCGCTCGCGGCAGCGCGCGCAAGATGCGATCCAATCCGACACCGTCGATTAACTGCATCACGTAGTAATGGCAGGACTGTTCGCTGCCGACCCCAAAGATCGGAACGATATTGGTGTGATGCAATCGGGCCGCGGTCCGTGCTTCCCGCCGAAATCGGCGCAGGCTTCGCTCGTCATGCACGATCGCGGAAGGGAGGATCTTGACGGCGACGCGGCGACGCAGAGAGAGCTGTTCCGCCTCGTACACGATCCCCATTCCACCTCGACCGATCTCACGGAGGATGCGAAGATCGCCGAGACGCTCGGGTTGGCGCTGGAAGACGGGCGTCGACGGCTGTTCGGCCTTGGCGCGCTCCATCTCTTCGAGGATGGGGAATAGTTCGCGGACTTCGTCCGCCAGTTCCGGATTCGCGGTCGCGATCGATTCGATATCCGGCGAGTCCCCCTGGCGGATCTGGTCCACGAACTCGGTCGCCAAGATGTCTAGAGGATCTCTTGGGTCAGACATATCCGCGAATTACCCGCCGAAAAGCAATGTTCACCTTGCAGCCTGGCAACGACTTATTTCCACGCCCACCTCATCGAAGTTAAACGCGAATCCGGCCGATCTCTCCATTCCAAGCGGTTCGGCTTGAGACGGACCTTCCGACCGGTCAATGCCGCCGGCACGCGCCACCACTCATCACGAGGCATCACCGGGCGCCGACATGGAATCCTTCAGGCGCTTTAACGCGCGCACGTAGCGAATGCTCGCGTTCTTGGGGGTAATGCCCAGAACCTCCGCCACTTCCTGATTGGTGAGTTCCTCAAAATGCCTAAGTGCGAGCACTTCCCGGTCCACCTCGTTCATCTGTTCGAGCACGTCCCGTATTTTTTGCGCGGCCTCCGCGCGCATCGCCGCCTTGCTCGGCGAATTCGACTGCGCCAGAAGATGCGATATCGACTCGGAAAGAGAGTCTTGATTCGCGCGCACGCGAAGCGGGACCTCACGGCCGGCGTCGCGCATTTGCGCACCCAGGTGCTGACGGTGCACGTCCACGAGTGTTTGCTCGACGATCAGCCGGAGCCAGACGAAGGGCGAACCGGCACGTTCTCGAAGATAATGATCGACCCTTTTTTGGGCTGCGAGATACGCCTCTTGGAGCACGTCCTCGACATCGACCCTCCGGCGCAATCGCGGATCGAGCCGGAATGCCACGATCTTTGCCAATCGCTCGCGGTGCAGGTCAAACTGCTCCGCAAGCGAATGTTCACAAGCACTTCCGCATTCGGTGTTCACGTCATCTCCGCGCTGGACCATTGGGATTGCCCATATGCATTAGAACGGCCTAATGGCTCCAGGATCTACAGGTTCGGTAACTCTTTTTCTCCGAATACCTGCCAATTTCGGTAGGCGTCGATTTGTCGTGGAAAAGGAACCTTGACTTCCGTTCCTATCCTCGTGTTTCCGCTCGCGTGATTCCACTCGATGGAGAAACAAGGAGGGAGGGACGCAGTTGCCACGTACACCGATTGTTCTTCTACTCGCCGGCATGGCGACCATCTTTCTGAGCGTCGGATTGGCTTGGAGCCAAACGGGATCCGACGAAAAATGCATGAAGCCTTCAAAGGGAAAAGCGAACGATTCTCCCTCGCGCTTCGCGAAACCCGGGTCTTCCGGCGGGAATTCCGAGATTCGGAACGGTTCATCAAGATCGCGATCCCGACAAAGTGACCACAGAGACAATGTTTCGAACTCGAATGAAACCATGAACCAAGTCACCATCGAGGAGCGGGATGGGTACCGCTATATTGTCGCGAATGGCATTCCGGACCATGCACACGGCGACTTTCCCAATCGCGGGAACCCCAACAGCATTCTAGCTCAACGATTTGCGTTTCGCGTGCCGCTGGAGCCCGAATGGCGCGATGAACCCGTCCCGCTCGGCCACCATCCCTTCGGCGTCGCGCTCAACGGAGTTCCCTTCGATCCGGGGACCGCGGAGTTCTGGAACGGTGATCGCCGGTCAGGGTGGAACTACGAGGCGCTGTCGGGACGCATCAATCTCGGACTGGACCACAATCACGCGCACGTACAGCCGAGCGGCGCCTACCACTATCACGGTACGCCCCAAGGCCTGATTCAGGCTCTCCTTCAAAGATCGCGGCAGCCGTCCACCCGCAACTCGCGCGGGAAAACACCAATGGTCCTTCTGGGCTACGCCGCCGACGGCTATCCCATTTACAACGCAGTGGGGCACGCGGAGCCGGAAAATCAGCGGAGTCGTCGAAAGTTCCTCCGCTCCAGCTACCGTTTGAAGAGGGGTACGAGGCCAAGCGGACCTCGAGGAAAATATGATGGCACCTTCACGGAAGACTACGAGTTCGCGACAGGATTGGGCGATCTGGATGAATGCAACGGATATTACGGCGTAACGCCGGAGTCAACGGGTGCGACCTACTACTATTGCATCACCGAATCTTTTCCCCACATTCCCCGTTTTTACCATGGAGTACCAGACGAAAGTTTCCTCCGCCGTCACGGACGGGGGCCGAATTCACGACCGCGCGCGCCATGATCAAGCCGATCTCCTCCAACCATCTGTATACGCAAACCTCTCGATCGCTTAGACTCTGAACAAGCGCGCGGAACTCTCATTCGCGGGATTGGCTTAGGAACGAAAAGCATCCGAACGCCTTACTCGCGAATAACGCTATATCTGGATAAGGCATTGGCATTAGGTGACGGTAAACCATCGAAAGTGGCGAACGAAGCACTTCAAAACGAGAAGAACCAGCCGTTGGCAATTCGACGTGTGTTCTTGCCCAATCTGATCCTCTTCCTGTTTGTTTGGCTTGCGATCACCGCTTGGCATCATGACGTCCTTTGGCTGCCCCCCTATGAGGAGCAGTGCACGGGCCTATGGTACGAAGTGGACTTTCTGGTCGAATCGGGGTTTGACTACCACCGTCTCCGCTACGAAGAGCCCCATTTCATGAGTCCGAAGGTTGGCGCTCGCTCCTACATGATCAGCTTGGTGCCCACCTTGTTTGCCCTCTTGATACTTGCGTGCCCAACGCTGCCGTTGACGTACTTCGTGGGTCATTTGGCGATGTTCGCGTTTGCCAGCGTGACCATCGTGGCGCTTCACGCCATGCTTCGGCCGACCGTGGGTCTGATTCCGTCCATTGTTTTGTGCGCCGCCGTGCTCGCGACTCCCTCTTACGCCGTACAGATCGAAATGCTGGGAATGGAGATACCGATGATCGCGTTCTCCGTCCTGGCGGTGTTGTCGCTTTGGCGAGGACATTTTGCTCTCGCCGCGCTGCTCAGTACTCTCGGATTCCTGATGAAGGTGAATGCGATTCTCGTGACGGCGTCCTCGGCTACGTATTTGCTCTATCTTTGGCGTCTGGGCTCGCGGGATGCGGAATCCAAACGTCGTGCCCGTCGAGGACTGGTTTGGCATGTGCTGGCACTGGCGTTCCAACTTGGCCTCTCTTGGTGGGGAGACACCTCATTTGAGGCCCGCCAGGAGGTCCAGACCCTTTACGGCGGACTCAACGGAGTTCTCGGCATTCGGAACGCGATCCATTGGTGCCCGGAACTCGTTGTTCTCTTTTTCGTTGGCGTCGGCATGCTGCTCCTGGGAATGCTATACCGTCAAAGAGATCCAGCGAGCGGCAAGTCGGTCCCGTGGAGTTGGCGCTCGGACGACGGCGATTCCGTGTTCCCCTTGATGGGACTCAGTTGGCTCATCACGTTGCTCTGGACGGCAAGCATGGCCAGTTACATTTTCACGCCTCGCTACGCGTCGGGAACCGTGCCATTCCTCTATCTTGCGGCAGGGATCACCCTGTTTCGATTCCCTTGGCGCCGGAGCATTCCGCTGGCATTTTTCCTTATCCTTTTCGGCTTCAATCTGGCAAACAGTTCCGGCCGCTTTCTCCCCTCCATTGCCGACGTCGGCAAAGAGACGTTTGCGGAGAATCCTTTCACTCGACCTCGCTGGTGCATCCTCCTCGAACGGAGCCGCGAGTACCTTCCGGACCTTCATGCGAATCTGGAAGCGATGCAAACCCTGGAGCGCGAGCATGCGGACGTTCCCATGTTGATGACGGGTCCCTACGCCTTTACGCCGGACTGCCCCGCCTAGGCTACGTACAAAAGCCACTCAGGGTCGAGCGGGTCGCGAATTTTCCGGACGCCTTGCGGGCAACGGAACGTTTCGCGGCGACGACGGAGGGGCGCGGCTCGGGACTCTCTCCCCTATACGTTTGGTTCGGAGCCGCCTTGGCGTTCTTTCCCCCGCCGGATCCCGGCGACACCCTTCTGTTCGAAGATCGCTCCCCCTACCCCGTGAAGTTCTACCGCAAGCCGATACCGGCAGGTACGCCGGTTGCGTCGTGGTACCTGGAAAAAACGTGGCCGGCCGTCGATCGATCGCGGGCATCGCTCGGGCGAATCGCGTACTTGCAGCAGATGGGTGAATTCGGGAGACTGCTTCGAGGAATTGCGTTGTCTCATGAAACGCTATCCTGACGATACACAATTCCCGATTCTCTATAAGAGCATCAAGGAAGAGGCGGAAAGGGCAGAGGAAAAGCGTTCGCGAAAACCAATCCCCGCGAGGCCGGCTCCCACCGATACTTCCTCGCGATGGCCGGTCGGTCATGACAATGGAGTGATAAGCCATTTGGCATTAGAAAAGGTATCCTTCTTGATTCAAGGAAACACGATTTGAGCCAGTCCGACTTACTTGGCGCGGTGTTTGTTGCACTCATGGGCTGCGCAGCCCGCGTTATTCGTGGCGAACGCACGTTCTCGTCGATTCTGTTCAACGTCGTCTTTTTTGCGATTGCAGCGGCGGCGGTCCTTCTCCTTGCAAGCGGCGTCAATGCGCTACTTCAGCAAACGCCCGAGTATTGGAAGCAGTTCACCAATCCAATCGCCATCTTGGTCGACCTTTGCGCCCTGCTGCTCTTGGGCATGACCGCCGTCGGACTGCGCATTCACCGTTTGCCCCATCGACTCGTTGGTTGGGTGATTCTCTGGTGCCGATGGATGATCGAACTTGGTCGCGAATCGATGCGAAACTATCCCGTCTTCACCATCACCGCCATGCTCTTCATGCTTTGGCTGAGCCTGTCCACCGCATTTTTGGGCGCGAGCCTGGTCCTGCCCCTCGCGGCACAATCGGTGCTGTATTTCGTCGTCGGCGGCGCGCAAGGGATGCGACCTCGCGCGGTGCTTGGCATGACCGTCGGCATCCTCGGCGCCACTTCTCTTGCCTTCATTGGCGCTTACTTGGACAAATCCTCGACCCATGGCGTGATTCTTCTGTTCAGTGCAGCACTCTTTTGTTTCGTTCAAGGCATGTTCTTTACCTTGATCGACAAAGATGAGGAAACGCATTCTTCCGCCTCAACCCACGCTGGTCATTGAGGCTCAGGACCAACTTCGAATTGCCCCCGGTCGCCGGGAGTGCCTTGGATTAGAGCGAAGGGGCATGCCTAGGAGCAGATTCTTTGCCAATCTTTCTCAGTATGGCGATGGCTTTGTGGTTTTGAATCCTGGATGCCTTCCAGGCGCGAGAGATTCCGCGATCAGAAAGTGTGTTCTTGCTTCCCGAGCCCGCTGGAGTCGCATAAGGGATAGCGCGAGGAGATAATGCGCGTCCGCTTGGTTTTCGACCAGAGAGATCGCGTGTTTCGCCTGCCGCTCGGCCTCTTGAAATTGCCCTCGGGCATAAGCGATCTTGGCTAACCCTACATAGGCAGGGGCAAACGCGGAATGATCGCCGAGGATTTCCCGATACCACTTTTCCGCAGCAACGTAATCGCCTAGGCGAAGGCGCTCTTCCGCGGCCGTCTGGCGTTCAACGAGGAGTTGGAACGTGGAATTCCTTTCAAGCGCGTCCATGAGAAGATAACGGCGCGCGACTTGTGGCTGGCCAATTTTGATCCAAAGGGCACCAACGCGAAGTAGCCCGTCCGGCGAGTTTAGCATTAAACGAACGCGTTCCAAGAAATGGGCCTCTTCCTTGGACATGGAACGCGACGGTGGACGTGCGAGCGAATTCCGGTTCAATGACGGGAGGATGTCGGGATCGATGGCCAATTGCTGCAGGAACATCGACTCGGCGACCGCGGGATCTCCCATTCGAGATTGAAGAACCGCGAGAAATAGCGGGTCATTCCACGGCGTGTTCCCTTTCCGTGCAAAGAGATTGATATCTGCGACGACGCGCGCGTATTCCCCCTTCTCCAAAAGAGACTCGATACGATCATCCAAGGAACGGCCTGGCAAGATGTGGTCCCGATACCATTCCCTTCGGCCCGCTAAGTCCAAATCGCGGGCGAAACTTTTCTGAAACAGGATCAACGGATAGGCCGCGTCGTCGTCGAAGAGAATCTCCCCCGAGTCCGGCATGGGAACCTGGAATCGAGCGGCATGCCCATAAAACGTCGTCGGAACGCGAATGAACAACACGCTGGCGGGCGCATCGTGGTACAAGTCGACGGAATCCTTGAATCCACCCGCGACTTTTCGAAAGCCGTTGATCGAGTAGCCGTGGAGCGGCTTGGTGACGTACCCCATGCATGGCATGGCTAGCATGTGCACGTAGGGATAACCGGCGACGATCGGCCGATCCGCGTGCTTTTCGCTCAATTCCTTGATGGCTTGAATGTTCGCCCGATGATCCGCCAGGTATTCGTGACTCCGTTCCAAATGCCCTCCTTCGCGCGCCACTTGGAGGGCGGGAACCGGCATCGCCCAAAGAGGGATCGATTCCTGCGCGGGAAACAATCCTCCGTTCCAATTCGCGATATTAAACGTGAGCCACGTTCCCAAAACGACGTAACCAACTGGCCGAGGAACCGCGGAGAGCAATATCGCGCGATTCACCAGCAAGAACAGGAATGGGACCGCCAGGCATAGATACCTTGGAAGCACGGGAACAAAATGAACGGCCAAGAGATTGAGAAGAACCACGCTTAGGGAGAACACGCTAAGGGGAGAAAAAGAGAACGTCGCGGAAAGCAGCCGCGTTCCATGGCGATTCCACTCGCTGGAAGTAAGGGAACCTTCAAGCCAACGAATCCGCGTGGAGAGCGCGATCACTACGGCCAGGATGCAAATTACGAACGCGAAGACGAGATCTGGGCACCAAAACAACGTCACCGCCAGGTTGGCGCCGCCGCGCATATTGGTGGTGTGCGTGTCCCCTGCTCGAATCACGAGTAACTCGAACGCCAGCGCCAGAGAGATCGCCAATGCGGCCAGGCGGGAGCGGGCAATGGGAGGATGCCTTCGGAGACGCTGATAGAGAAGTGTAGACAACACGGCGACCGTTACCAGAAAGCCGGTCGCTTTCACGGCGAAGACGAGGATGGATGCCACGATGGCTGGGGCGTACCGATTCGTGGCGACGTACCAGGCGCACGCCATGGCGCATGCGACCATCGGCATTTCCATCGACAGCAGGTCGATTTGCACGCAAAACAACGGAACCGTGAAGGTGACCAGACAAGCGAGAAGGGACGGCAGTACCGGAAGTTCGAGGCGATACAAGCGGTAGAGAAAGGTGGCTGCCAGGCTTGCGGAGGCAAACACCACCAGCCGATAGGCAACGATCGTTTGCGCCGCGGTCTGACAAACCAGCATCAGACCGGCAATGATGCCCGGAATAACGCTCGTCCAGTAGGACCTTCGACCGCCGTCATGGTCGTGCCATTGCCCCGCGCTCGACCTTAAACCGCGGTAATCGAAATGTGTTTCCGCGAGGTAAGCCGCTTCGTTCCAGACTGCGGTAATCGCGTCCCAATAGGGGGGAGATTCGAGGATTTCCCAGCGGGTGATGAAGAGGAGCACGAAGGTCGTGAGGAATGGAACCAGCCATGAGACGTACGGCCGCTTCGAACTTCCTCTCGATTCCATAGCCTCCGCGTTCAGAGCCATCGCTTCGTTTTCTGCTCTTGAAGCCAACGAGTTCACTTGCCGAGAGGGAGCACAAGCCGCGATGCATGAAGCCCATTCTCACGGATCGGCATCGGATTCCGTGACGATCACCACGTCGGCAAGCCAACAGGAATGCGGTGAACCACCGAAGAGAAACTCCAACGAACCGGCGTGTCGTCCCTCGACGACGCGAAATTCATGAGAATATTCCGCCCAATCTTCCGTCAAGGAAAACTCCGTCGGCTGGGACAATTCAGATCGCGGAAAGTGAAAATCGGCGAGCCGGCATTCGATCGTTCGTGAAGACTCCGCCTTGGCGCGAAAACTCATCCGAACCAACGAACCGCTGGGAATCTCCAACACTTGTGAAAGACGAATCTCTTCGGGCTTGGAATCCGGCCGAACGAAATCCAATCGAACGTGAATTTCCTCTCGATACTGGTCGGAAAACTCGAGTTTGGCGTCGTTGCCCAGTCGTTGCTCCAGCGTCCACGTCGATTGGAGCTGGTAGTCATTCCGTGGGATCGACCGTGGGAATAAGGAAAGCAAAAGCATGCCCCCCGCGATGACGTATAGCCGCGTGGACGCGAGATCGTTTCCTGGAATGACCGATTGGCTCATGGTGTTCCGTTCGAGAGTAAACGGGAATCATCGACGTTCCGCGGGCAATGCATTCCTTCTTCTATTCGCGCGAAAGAATACCGTTAAATCGCATCAAACCGACGCTGGCTCGATCGCGTTGGTTCGCCGCCATGACAGCACGAACGCCAAGCCGTAAATCCCCAAAGCGAGCCAATAGAGGAACCGGAAGCCAAAATACATCGAATTGTATTCCAGCAACCCGCCGCACATGGCGCCGAACAGATTGACCGCCATGATCCTCGAGACGTTTCCACCCGCGGAAAGCAGGCTCGAGAACACGATGCCCGAGAAAAATATGGGGCCGGTCAACACCACCAAACTCGCGACTCGCCCCCCCGTCGTCGGGGTAAACAGACTTTCGTTGCCCGCGACAAGGACTCCGAAAAGAATGCTCCCCAATAGAAGCACGTAGGGAATCGTGGCGTTTTGAATCTGGAAGATCGAAACCATGGCATTGGCCAAAAACGCGAAGCAAAGAATCCCGATCAATACGAAACCGATGACATGCCAGGTGTTGCCGAAGGCGAGGCCGAGTTCCGTGATCCCTTTGGTTTCGATCAGCATGAAGCCAGCGCCGAGGAAGAAGAAGACGCCGTCCGAGGTGGTCGGCTTTTCGCGGAAAAAGGCGGCTAGCAGCACGAGGCTCAGCACGAGAATCAACCCCGCCATGACCAGGTAACTCGTGGGATAGACGCGCACCGGCATGTAGAGAAACGGCCAGTCATCGGTGGATACGTCCGCCTGAAAGATCGGTTTGTCGAGTACGCTCGTTACCTCCACGAAGCCAGCGCGTTCCAATTCCTCTTTGGGCGGAAGCGTGACATTGGTCCCTTCCGATTGAATAAACAACACCGCGCGGTCGTAATTCGCCTGAATACACTTCGGCGGTCGCCCGTCGAACGCCTCCTGCATCATCAGGAAGAACTTGCGAGCGAGTTCCGGGGAAAGCACGCAAAACGCCAGGGAAAGAGTTCCTCCCTCTTTAAGCCGAGCGCGTGCTTCTCTTAAACCCTCGACCGTGTACACGAAGGAATCCAGTCGGACATTCGACGCGTGGCTGAGGAGGGTGTGGGAATCGAGTAATCCGTAGACGATCATGTCGTACTTTTCGTCGGTCGAGCGCAGGTGCGTTCTGGCGTCGTTGACGATGGAACGGGTTCGAGGATCCTGATACGGTCGCTCGGGGTGCGCTTCTCGACCGACGAGAACAATCGCGGGATCGATTTCAACGGCATCGACATGCTTGGCCCCGGCGCGCAAGGCGGCGGAGACGTCGTTTCCCGTCCCTGCGCCCACGATGCAGACATTGTCCGGCCGGCCATGAATCAAGTAAGGCAGGCCGTAGTAAGCAGCCGAGTGGCGAACGTGGGGATCGACCGTCGCTCGCACCGTGGCCTCGGAAAAGTCGTTGATGGCCTGGAAATAGTGACCCGCCGCCCGAAGTTCGAGGTTCCCCGCCGCGTTTCTACCCAACTCAAGCATTTGATAAGGAGAATAGATCCGCTGTCCCCCCGGCAAAGTGATCCAGAGCACCGCCGCTATCGCCGCACTCGAACCCAAAGACAAGATCGCCGTGGGAAGTCGAAAGCACTGGAACGCCACGAGCACCAATAAACCGCCGCCGAACCACCAGACCGGTTCCAGCCAGAAATAGCTGATCGCGAGGATCGACAAAACTCCCACGACGCTGCCCAGCAGATTCAAACCGTAGGCGCGGAGTTTTGCTCGGCGATCCATGACCAAACCACACCACTGCCCAATCGGCAAAAAGATTAGTGCCGTGAGCAAGAAGACCACCGCGAGGAGCCAATAGATGGAGAGATAATCGTAGACATTCTTGGCAGTCCCCGCCCCCATGATGAGTTGTTCCTTCACGACGCTTCGGCTCAGGCCGCGCGCGCGATCCCCCAGGCCAAAACGGAGATAACGGAGCATGCCCATCTGGAACGCCAGCAGCGGAAGCACCAAGAGCAGCGGAAGTTGTGGCAATCGCGATAGCGAATACCCGATTCCGAGACCGACGAAGCAAGAGAGAAGACTTAGGTTCTTGTAGTACGCGAAATGCTCGAACACCGAACCTTGCCAACGAATGACGGCTAGTTCCAGCGACAGACTCACGGTCGCCGAGATCAGGATCACCGCATCCAGCGACCAGGAAGGGAGGTTGGACATCCACGAATGCTGTTGTTCCGAGACGTCGCGGATCCAATTTCGCGACGCAAACAGAATGGCCGCGATCGCCACCGCAGCCAATCCTCCGATGACTCCAAGCCGAGTGACGTCGCCGTCCGTTCCCGACGTGACGATCCCCTCTGCCTCGAGACTTCGATGAAAGGCTACGAGAGTAAAGGTGGGTAGGAAGCATGCGGCGATCGTGGTCACGGCAATCAGACGGAGATACGCTTTCAGCATTCAAGAACCCTTGTCAATGGAAGACGCCGAACGAAAAAACGGCTTGAAGGGACGTCGCCACGTGCGCCCCTAACCATCGTCGACACCAGCGTTGGCTTTTCCCGCAACTCGAACGTCGAGCATTCGTACAACGAGTATCGCTGACAATTCCACGAAATGCAAAGCCTGACAACCGCGAACCTCAAGGGCGCGACGGCGAAGCTCGTCGAGCTTCACAAAGAGAAAGTCGTAATGGCCGGCCCAGTCGCTTGGAGGACCTTGGCGCGAGCCGCAAGTCGCGGCGTCCTTGGTTTGGCACCGGGACGCGACATTACTTTTCCGCACCGCAATAAGTAGACTTTCAAAGACACGAAATGGCGCATACCAAAGGAATCCCCATGAACAGGGCGGCGGCAAAACACGATTCCCCACCCGTCTTCCATCCCCCGACTGTCCGTTTTCGGGATTTCGCCCGCGCGCCCTTCGTGATCCCATCAATTCTCTTCCTTGCCTGCCTTGTTCTCGCGGGTACCGTTCAATGGATCTACAAGGACGCGGCTCATACCCAGGATGACATCTATTACCAACTCGAATTAGGACTCGCGCTTTCTGGAAAATCCACCTTCGCGGAGTTTGTCGTGCGTCCCTACGCGGGGCACGTCTTTTTATTGTGGAAGATGTTCTACGCCGCCGAACATTACTTGTTTGGCTTGGAGCCGGGATACTGGCATGCCGTCGTCGCCTTGATTCAAGCGATCTCCGCGATTCTGCTTTATGCCTGGCTCCGCCTATTCTCCCGTCGTCAACTCGGCCCGGCGTGCGGCGCACTGCTCTGGAGCGCCGTGGCCATCGGCCGGTGGGACAATCCGCTGATCTGGCTGGTGTGTGCCACCATTCCGCTTTCCGTCATTTTCCTGCTCGTGGGAATGATCGCCGCCGTCCAGTATTCCCAGACCGGCCAGCGAAAATGGCTCTTCGCGATCGCTGGCTCGACGTTTCTGTCCGTGGGGGTTTGGTCGATCAGCTGGATCCTCACGGTAATGATCGGCGCCACTTCTTTGCTCTTGCACTTCGCGCCTCGGCAGGATCGCGAGGGAGGTGATTGCGGGCGGGCGGGTTGGAAGGCTGCCCTGCTGGCTTGGCTCGTTCCTTTCCTACTGTTTGCCCCGCTCGCCTTAACCAACACACTTCCAGAAACCCAGACCTCGTTGCAAGGCTCGGCTATTTCCGGATTCTCTCAAGCCCTCGGTCGAACATTCTCCCAATTCGCCGTTGCCCTCGGGAACCTGACCTTTTGGAATGCGGACAGGGTGGGCAGCGAGGAGCTTGGGCTGAAGTGGGCATTCATGGGCTTGATCGTCGGCGTGATGGTGCTGACCAGTCTTCGCCGATGGCGCGACTTGTCCTTGATGTTCGCCTGCGGCGGACTCTACCTCCTCGGCGTGAATCTGAGCCGTTCACAAATCTCACTGGAAGCGGCGATGTCCTCGGGACGGTATTTCTACCTCGCGACCCTGCCTTGGTGCGCTTCCTTGGGAGCGATCATTGACGGCATCACTATCTCGATATGGAAGCGAGCGCGGCTTGCGGGCGGGATCATCGCTTGCGCCACCGTTCCTCTGCTCGTGGCGCACCAATGGCGCGTGGCCGACGTAGCCGTTCGACATTTCGAAACCGTCGCGGGCCCCGCACGTCTTCGATTCCTCCAGAATCAACAATTGCTCGCCCTCTTGGACGAGTCGGGACGCGTTCGGCAACAACCCGTTCGATTGCCGAACATTCCCCTTTATCTTCCCCCCGTGGACAGCGTTCTGTTTCCCCTTTCGGCGTATAAAGTCGTGACGTTTCCCCAAGGATTGAATCACGTCGAAGTGGTGGGGGGCGAAGAGTACTCACCTAAGGATGAAGAGGTCGTGCTCAACCTCTTGAACGCCATTCAAGCGCCGATCGCTCAGGAATGGGCGAACGCGGTTCGCGGAGTCACTTCGTTTCAACGAGCATTGATCTGGCTTTCGAAGTACGCAGGCCGAAAGCGAATGGAAATCCTCTTGCCCGATTTCGACGTCTCGATGAACGCGGTTCACTTTCCGATTTCACAGTTCCTGGCGATGACCTTTCGCGACGGAGCGAACTTGGGTCTGCGAACCGTGCCCCCTTCCACTCCCATGCCTGAGGCAATGAAGAAATTGCTTCTCGATCTTCGAAGCCAGACCGATCCACTAGCGGCTCGATGGATTCCAATTTTCGAACGCTGGGAGAAATCAGGGCCCCCCAATGACGGGAACCCAGGAGCACCGTCCGTAACCGGCGGCGGTCAGCCGTAAGCCACCTTCTTTTCGCCCCGTTGAAATCGGAGTTTGCCGCCGACCAACACGTACTTCGCGCGGCCACGTACAATCCAACCGGCAAACGGACAATTCCTGCTCTTCGAGCGGAAGCGGGACGGATCCACCGTCCAAGTATCGTCGGGATCAATGATGGTAACGTCGGCCACGCGGCCGGACTGCAACGTCCCGCGATCGATTCCGAGGATTCTCGCCGGATTGGCCGTCATCTTGCGAATGAGTTCCGGCCAGGTCAAATGGCCCGGCTCGACCAATGTCCGAACCGCAACCGGCAACAACGTTTCGATCCCAATGAGGCCAAAGGGCGCCGTATCCAGTTCTCGTAGCTTCTTCTCCGTTGCCCAGGGAGAGTGCCCGGAAGCGATGACGTCAATCGTGCCGTCCACCAGGCCCGCGATCATCGCCTGCACATCGTCCGAGGTACGTAATGGAGGATTGACCTTGTAGTTGCTGTCAAAGGTTCGAAGCTCGTCCTCCGTGAGGGTGAAATGATGGGGACAAACCTCCGCGGTGATGGGAATCCCGGAATGTTTCGCTCGCCGGAGTGCTGCGACACTCCCCTGCGTGGACAGGTTTTGCAGGTGAACGCGCCCCCCCGTCGCCTGCGCGAGACGTATGTCCCGGTCCACCATGATCTCTTCCGCTGCCGCCGGCATGCCCGCCATGCCGAGTTTCATGCTAATGAAACCTTCGTTCATCAGCCCTTCGCGAGTCAGTTCCGGCACCTCCGGATGACTCAATACCGGTCGGTCGAACATCTGCGCGTACTGCAGGGCCCGGCGCATGATGTCGGCGTTGGAAATCGGACGCGGGGAATCGGTGAAGGCGACCGCGCCCGCTTCGACGAGACCTCCCATTTCCGCCAATTCTTCACCGGCGCGATCCTTGGTCACGGCTCCGACAGGAAACACTTTGACGTGGTTCGCGCGATTGGAAAGCAGCGTAATGAACTCGGCGGCAGCCTGATTGTCCACCGCTGGTTCGGTATCCGGCATGCAGGCGACACTGGTGAAACCGCTCTCAAGCGCGGCGCGCGTGCCGGTCGCCATCGTCTCGTCCGCTTCCCCTCCGGGATCGCGCAGATGAACGTGCATGTCGATGAGGCCCGGGACGACAAGGAGGCCCGCGGCATCGATGGTTTGTTCGGGATCGAAGGGGGTTTGCGGACCGATCGAGTCAATCTTTCCGTCTCGAACCCACAGATCGGTAACGAGATCAATCTCCTGGCTGGGATCGATCACCCTGCCGCCGCGAATGCGAATGGTGCCCATGCCGTTCACCCTCCCGACGACCGTTGACTGCCCCGAGTTACCAAATACATGACCGCCATCCGCACGGCGAGCCCGTTGGCCACCTGTCGTAGAATCTTGCTGTTCGGCCCGTCCGCCACCTCGGGACTAATCTCCACCCCTCGATTGATCGGCCCGGGCGCGAGAATGAGTACGTCCGGGCGGGCCAATGCCAGCCGCCGACCATCCACGCCAAACAAGTGCGCGTATTCGTTGATGGAGGGAAACAATCCGGTCCGCTGTCGCTCGAACTGAATCCGAAGAATGTTCACCACATCGCAACGGGGCATGACTTCGTCCAGGTGATAGCTGACTTCGACGCCCAGCTTATCGATATGCCGTGGTATCAAGGTTTTCGGACCGCAGACGATCACGTTCGCGCCCAGTTTCTTCAAACCCCAAATGTTGCTTCGCGCCACCCGGCTATGCGCGATGTCTCCCACGAGCCGCGACGGTAAGCCCCTTGAACGTTCCCTTCACTTGCAGAATCGTGAGCAGGTCGAGCAGGCCCTGGGTCGGATGTTCATGGGCGCCATCGCCGGCATTGATCACGGAAGTATCCAAATTCTTCGAGAGCAAGTGTGGTGTGCCAGGAGTCTTATGACGAATCACCACGATGTGCGCGCCCAATGCTTCCAGATTTCGCGCGGTGTCAATGAACGACTCACCCTTGGAGAGACTCGAGGATTTGCTCGTGAACTCGACGACGTTCGCCCCCAGTTTGCGTGCCGCGAGACTGAAACTCGTTCGCGTCCGCGTCGAATCCTCGAAGAAGAGGTTCACCACCACCTTTCCCTCGAGCGTGTTACTCGGAACCCGGTTCCCCAAATGAGCAAACGCATTCGCCGTTCGCAATATCGCTTCGAGGGATTCCAACGGCGTTTCTTCGAGGTCGAGCAGGTGTCTGCCCGACCATCCCGTCGCCAGATCCGAAAAGGTTGCAGACATGGCTCCACGCCTCCGCGCGTCGGATGGGTTGATGGCAATCCATTTCGTGGATTTCCGCAATGATAGGACGATGGGCGCTTCCGGTCCACGGTATTCGAGATTCTGTCTTGCCGCGGGCCAACGGAAGCAACCCCTCTATAGTTACTCGTGGGCCAATTTGCTCGACGTAACCCGAGAGCCAACCTTCAATGTTCGCACAAGTCCATCAACTCCAATCCCGTCAGATTCTCCCGATCTCCCTCGAAGAGTGCTGGGATTTCTTTTCCAATCCCATGAACCTCCCGGAGATCACACCCCCATGGCTTCATTTCGACGTGAGCGAAGTGGAATTCGAACGAATCCGCCCCGGAGCGGTTTTCCAATACACCGTTCGTCCACTACTCGGCGTACCCCTCAGTTGGGTCACCGAGATTACGCACGTCGTGCCCGCCGAACTCTTCGTCGACGAACAACGGTTTGGCCCTTACCGCTTTTGGCATCATCAACATCATTTTACGCCCGTTCGAGACGGCATCGAAGTCCTTGACATCGTCCACTACGCGCTCCCTCTGGGCCCGATCGGACGAATCGTCCATGCGTTGAGCGTCAAAAGAAAACTGGATGCGATCTTTGCTTATCGACGAGACGTTCTGGAACGGAGATTCGGAAGCAAGCGCGCGGCGACGCGCTGAAACCTCCTTGGTTGCCCAAGATCCGACTTCGCTTCCATTCCCTTGGCAATCAGGACATCAGACGTCGACCACTGACGTAAGCAGGGACGAGAACTCGCGGGGGTTTGCTCGGATCGACGAGCAGTAAACAGCCTATTGTCTCTTGGATCAGGCGAGGATCTCTTTCACGATTCTGCAAGGACGATTGTCGGCGATCTTCTGCTCCTGGCCGTTGTGGTGGTAAATCAACTTGTTGTGATCGATGCCGAAAAGGTGGAGCAGCGTTGCCTGGTAGTCGTTGGGGCTCACGGGGTTCACTGCCGCCCGATGACCGAACTCGTCCGTTTCTCCGTAGGTGACTCCCCCCTTGATGCCGCCACCCGCCAGCCACATCGTAAATCCCTGGCCATTGTGATCTCGTCCGATTTGATCGGGAGCACCGGCCCCCTCGGATACCGGCAGCCGGCCGATCTCGCCCCCCCAGTGAACGACGGTCGAGTCGAGCAAGCCGCGCGACTTGAGGTCTAAAATAAGGCCAGCCGCGGGTTTATCCGTCTTTTGGCAACAGCTCGGCAAGGCTGCCTTGATGTTCTGGTGATTGTCCCAAATCTGTCCGTTTACAAAAAGCTGAACGAAACGTACGCCACGTTCGATCAAACGCCGCGCGATGAGACAGCGAGTTCCATATTCGCGGGTCACCTCTTCGTCGAGCCCATAGAGCTTTTTCGTGACCTCACTTTCTCCAGAAATGTCGAGGGCCTCCTTGGCGGCCGTCTGCATGCGGGCGGCCAGTTCATACGTGGCAATCCGAGCTTCAAGGTCCGCCTCCCCTGGATGCGACTGATAGTGCCTCTCGTTTAGTTGCCTTAGGAACTCGAGATTCTGACGCTGGACTTCCCCCCGAAGATTTGGCGGCGCATCGAGATTAAGAATCCTCGGCTCCTGGGCGCGCACCACCGTCCCCTGATACAGTGGAGGCAACCAGCCATTCGACCAGTTGCGAACGCCGTCCACGGGATATCCCCCGGGATCGCTGAGCACGACGTACGCGGGGAGGTCCTGGCTCTCCGAGCCTAAACCGTAGGTCAACCAGGACCCGAGTGCCGGCCGGCCAGGCTGCGCCTTGCCCGAGTTCATAGACCAGATGGACGGCTCGTGGCCGTTGATGTCGGTGTGCATGGACCGAATGACGGCGACATCGTCCACGATCTTGCTGAAGTGAGGCAACAACTCCGAGACTTCAGTGCCACATTCCCCGTGCTTGGAGAACTTCCAAGGCGAACCCAACAGCTTTTTGCTCGCCCGGTTCACGAAACTGTAAACCACCTCGCCCGTATAATCCGTGCCGTTCCGCTTCGTCAGTTCCGGCTTGGGGTCGAGCAAATCCATGTGGCTCGGCCCGCCGTGCATGAACAATGAGATCATGGCCCGAGCGCGCGCCGGCTGCGCCGGCGACTTGGGCTTCATGTCAAAGGACCGGTTCACTCGAGGCACGTGCGGCGCCGCGAGCAATTGGTCTCGCTGCAGCATCCAAGCCAATGCAACGCTACCCATGCCCAGCGCATTGCGCGAGAGAAATTGACGCCGTGAATAATGCGGAACCTGCATGGTTCTAGTCCAAATAAAGGTATTCGTTCGAGCCCAACAGGGTTTGACAGAGACTCGTCAGAGCCTGGAGTTCGTGATCCGGAGGCGGCACGTTGGCCGCCGCGGGCTGTGACTTTCTCAAGTATTCGGTTTGTTCATGGACGAAAGCGGCGGCGGATTTTGCTTCCTCCTCCGTCGGCGAACGGAGAAACGCTGCCGCCAGGCACGCGTTACCTGCCGCGAAACATCCGCCCCTTCCTCTTTACGCAGTCGGCCCGCGAAATGACCCGCCTGCGCGACGACGAAGTCACTGTTCATCAACATGAGTGCCTGGGGAGCGACGGTGGAAACGGCTCGCCGGTCGCAATTCGTTTCCATCACCGGCGCGTCAAAAGCCGTCAAAAATGCCAAAGGCTGGCTCCTGCGAACCTGAATGTAAACGCTCCGCCGGTTCGCTTTCGGATCGACGACGTATTGACCGACGGCATCCGCTTGTATGGGGACGGACGGGCCATACATGGTAAGGTCCAGCGTGCCGGCCGTCGCAAGAATCCGATCCCGTAGCGACTCGGCATCCATCCGCCTCAGCGACCAGCGACCATAGAGACGATTGTCCGGGTCGAAGTCGCTCCCCGAGTCCATTCGCGACGATTGCCGATAGGCCGTCGATGTCATGATGAGTTTGTGAAATCGCTTCAAACGCCAGCCGCCGGACCGCAATTCCGTGGCGAGCCAATCAAGGAGTTCCGGGTGCGTCGGATTCTCGCCCATCGCCCCAAAGTCTGACGGCGTTCCGACGATCCCACGTCCCATGTGATGCATCCAAACGCGGTTGGCGAGGACGCGCGCCGTCAGTGGATTTTCGGGACCCGTGAGCCAGGCGGCGAACGCACTCCTCCGACCGCTCGTCGGAAGGTTCGGATCATCCGTCGCAATCGCCAATCGTTGGCTCGGAGGGGAACAGACCGTCAATCCACCAGGCTCGACCGGTTCCTTCGGCTGGCGGTGATCCCCGCGGTGAAACTTGTGCGTGACGGGCAAGTGGTCCGGCGGCTCGGAAAGCGCTTGGATAAAGTCCTCGATCGGGGTCTTCGCGAGTATGCCCCCGATTTTCTCGTCATACTTCTTCAGCTCCTCGGCTGCTTGAGCGTTGTATTGGTAAAGTACGCCGGCACTGATGTTCACGCTCGGATTCTCCGAGAGCAGTTTCTGCTGCTCGGGGGAACGATTTCCCGCGGGAGTTTGATACGCGACACGCAATGGCTCCCGCTGCGCTTCCGGAAACTTTTCGAGTTCCTTTTCCAAGGCTTCGTTGAGAAACTTCGTCTGCTTCTCGTTTCGCTCGGCGGAAACCGTGGCCGCTTCCGCCGCGACCGCCGCCGCCTTCTCCCGATCCGCGTCCGTGTAAAGAGAAACCAGGCGTTGCGACGGCACGCGCCATTGTTTCCAATCGTAAGCCGGCTCGAAAATCGCGCGCATGCGGTAGTAATCCGTCTGCGGGATCGGATCGTAACGATGGTCATGGCACTGGGCGCACCCGACCGTCAAACCAAGTAGCGAGGTCGAAACAATCTTGATCGTGTCGGCGACCACCTGGTTGCTCACCGGTTCGACCTCGATCGCGGGGGTCGCCGTTCCATCCGCCGCCATTCGCAAGAACCCCGTCGCCACCAGCTTTTCGACCTGCTTGGCATCCAGATTCTTGAATGGTGGACGAATCATCTCGTCCCCCGCCAACTGCTCCGCGAGAAACGCGTCGAAGGGCTTGTCTTCGTTGAGCGAGCGAATCACATAGTCGCGAAACTTATACGCATAAGGTCGCGGCGGATCCGCGTCCGAATACCCGTCCGACTCCGCATACCCCGCCACGTCAAGCCAAAAACGTCCCCAACGCTCGCCGTAATGGGGCGACGCCAATAAGTGATCAATCCATTTCTCATAAGCGTCCGGGGACGTGTCCGCCAGGTAAGCATCCAACTCCTCCGGCGTGGGGGGCAAGCCTACCAGATCCACCGTCGCGCGGATCATGAGCGTCCGCCGATCCGCGTCGGATGCGAAAGTCTGCTGCTCCTTGGCGAGTCGTTCGAGAATAAATGCGTCGATCGGATTGCGGACGCGATCGCAGCCGGGAATGGCGGCGTCAATGGCAGGGACTTTCGGCCTGCGGATCGCCTGGAAGGACCAGAATTCGCGATCCTCTTCCGTTACGCCGGTCCCCGGCTCGATTTTATCCGGTTCGGGCCGAGCCGTGGGCGCGCCTGCCGCCACCCAGCGTTCGATCGTCGCGATCTCTTCTTCCGTCAGCTTGACGTCGCCGGGAGGCATCTCCCCCTCGGTCACGCGACGAACGAGGAGGCTTTCCTTCGGCATGCCCGGTTGAATCGCCGGCCCCGACTCCCCCCCCTGCACCAACAGTCGACGAAGTCGGACGTCGAGGCGCGCCTCCAGCTTTTCCGCTTCCCCATGGCACTGAAAACAGTGCGCCTTAAGGATCGGCCGAATATCCCGTTCGAACGTGACGTTCCCTGTGTCCGCCGATAGGAACGAGGCGGCGACGAGAACCAGCGATTGCGAAACCACCATCTTCCAAACACTCATTTTCGGCTCTCCGCGAGGCTCGGAGGCAGTAAGTCCGTTACGACGTTCCCTCTTGGAACGCCTGGCCCGTCACTCCACTTGACCGAGGAACCCGGGTTCCAAAAGTTCACACAGCAGGCGGGGCGTTCTGGCAGGTCCGAAGCGGGCGTCATTCCCCTATTATGCCGAACTTCCTGCTCCTCTTTCAAGGCGAATGAGGTACCGGGATGCCCCGGACATCCCTCTCGCCACGGATCACGCGACCAGGAGCAAATCATTGTCCGGACTTGCACTGATTTTCCCATACCTTGGCGGCGGTCTCCGCGAAATTGTCCATTCAACAAATGGCCCAAGAGCACCGCTCGATGGAACATTTCGCGGTAGGAAACACTCCCTTGACCGGCACGGTCAAAAAAAGGAAATTCCAGTGAGGCCGGCTGAGGAGCGGGTACTTCAGCCGTGCGCTCGTTCAATTTTTCAAATCCTCAACGGTGGCAGGAATCATGGCTAGCGACGCGAAAATCCTCCAATATCTCGATGAACTGGAAAACTGGGTGCTCGACTCCGAGTGCATCGTCGCTTTGATCGGCATCGCGCGTTTGGAGCGAAAACTGCTCGCGGCAAGGCAGTACGTGCGCTACACCGACGTGAGCAAAAAGAAGATCTGGGAAAACTGGGCGTGGAGCGACTCGCAAATCGAGGAATGGTACAAGAGCGACGCCTACAAAAAGGCATCCAAACTCATCGACAACATCAAGGCGAAGTTCAACGCCACCAACACCGGATATAAACTGCTCGTTTCGAAAAAAGTGCGGACCCTCGAAGAACAGCTATACCTCTGGCGAATCAGTGATCAGGTCCTCAGCTTGGGAATCGAACTCAAGGAAAAGGTATCCAAGGAGATCGACAAGAGCGGGTACTCGGAGACGGCGGGAAAAGACGACGCGGAAAAGTTCCGCAAATTCCTTGCGAAAGTCAGCCTGAAATCGAAACTAATGCTCGCGGCCCCCGGTCTTTCCGACCACGGACACGGCAACGCCTACGACTTCGTGATCGAAGACAAATCCGGCAAGAGAATGGCGAGCGCCTCGGGCGCGTGGATCTCCACCTGGGATGGCCCCCATGGCTGGACGCAGAAACTCAAGGACGCCGTCAACGCCGCCGGCGAAGGACGCTTCAAGGGACCTTTGGCAAGCCCCTACGAACCGTGGCATTACGAGTATAACTATACTTGAACAATCCTTAAGCTCAGTTCATTATCGCAGGGAAGCATGCATGCAGAAGATCCGATTCGCGAAGAGCGTCTCTGCCGCTCTGAGATTTCTTTGCGTATGCATGGTCCCGTTTCTTTTCGGAATCGTAATCTCAAATGCCGAAGCCACGGACGCGACCTTTCCCCCCTCGCTGGCGAGAGTCGAACGGTGCAGTTCCGAAAAGGCCTTCGAGCGTCTGAAAGAGGGAACGCCGGTCCGGTACCTGATTCGGCTGATCGCGTACGATCCGGCGAAAGAGTCGTTCCTTTCCGCGCGCGAATTGAAAACCTTGGGCGTGCCAGACCAGCGGTACATCTTCGTCGCCGACCATGACGAACTGAAGGGCTACACCGTGCTCGAAGCGATGTCCAAAGTGGGGACGCCGGTCCGCGCCGGCCAGCATGTCACGGCGATCCTCTTTCCCGCCAATGGCCGCGAAGTCTTCCCCGCCAACGCCCGCGGCGTGCTGCACGCCATCCACGCCGTGGACCAATATCACGCGAATCTTCCCCAAAACGACGCCGACTATCGGCCCGCCAACCTGACCCAATACCTGACCCGATGCGAAATCGACCAGCTCGCGAGCTACCCCCAAAGCCAATGGGTTTGGCGAAAATGGGGACCAACCCATCGACGCGATACCGATATCGTCCTTGCATTGAAAAACATTCCCGTCTCCGCGTTCCATTTCCTGGGAACGATCGACAGTGACTGGAACAGTCTTGGCTACGCCAAGGCCATGGGCAAAACCGATCTGCCCAAGGCGAACTACACGCTCAGCCTAGGCTGTGAAAAATTCCCCTTGGAAAACTTCGGCGTCCGCGTTCTATTCACCAACAACCAAAACATCGCGGACCTCACCAACGCCACGCTCCTCGATTTCTGCAACCCCCAAACCGACCGAATCCCCTTCTTGAATCGCCCCAACAATTAACATTGCCCACTTCTTCCCTCTCCCGCTTTACTTCTTCCCTCTCCCGCTTTTCTGCTTCCCTCTCCCGCCGGGAGAGGGCCAGGGTGAGGGGTCTTCCGCCTTCTCCCCTCTCCCCCTTTTCTACTTCCCTCTCCCGCCGGGCCAGGGTGAGGGGTCTTGCACCTTCTCCCCTCTCCCCCTTTTCTGCTGCCCTCTCCCGCCGGGCCAGGGTGAGGGGTCTTGCACCTTCTTCCCTCTCCCCCTTTTCTGCTTCCCTCTCCCGCCGGGAGAGGGCCAGGGTGAGGGGTCTTCCCTCTTTTTCAGAAGTTCAAACACCGACAGGTGCTGGCATTTTCCCCGTCACCAATTCTCGCTCGCCCCTGTCCGAAAAGGAAGTTTCGGCCATCCCACGCTCAAGGACTCAACTTAAAGTTAGCCGGGAAGGAATGCCGTCGGTCTCGAGCCACGTATTCCATAAAATCAGGTAAGGAACGCGACGGGGGAAAACTTCTCAACCAGCGTGGTGAAGATTCTCGAACCCGGCGGACCATCCGGGAGCATTTCGCTTTCAGGGCCATGGCACCGGGAGTAGACCAGCGAGGCGGAAAGTGCACTTCGAGACTCTCAAGGACATCGCGAAGGATGTCGAACGGCTCATGACCAGTCCGCGGATCGTGCAGGCGGGGAACTGGATCAAGCCGCCCAGAATCTCGATCACCTGGCCATCATCATGGAGAAATCGCTCGCCGGCTTGACAAGCAAATGCCTTTCATTCAGTGGCCGGCAAAAGTTCTATTGAAACGGCGTTTTCAACTCCAGCCGATGAAGGCCGGCACCTGAAAAGCCGCCAGCGAAATCCTTCCTCCTCGAATCGACACGCACGCCGCCGGCCAGCGTTTACTCGCCGTGCTCCAACGATTCGATAAGGAACCCCAGCGATTCCCCCACCCCGTCTTTGGAGAAATGACCGACTCCGACTGGCGCCAACTCCACTGCCGCCACGCCGAACTCCACTTAAGCTTCCTCCTGCCCGATTAACCCCCGCCCGTTAATCCCCGTCCCCCAAACCATCGCGAATGTGCGGGAACTGACTTTGCCTTCAAGATGTTGTAAATCACGGAATATCGAGAAGGCATGCACGAACATCGGCAATTAGATTGACACAAATATCCTCTGGGCATTTCACCCCAAGCTCTTCAAGTACGTCTTTAACCAATGGTTGCCGTAAGAACCTGTTGTCCTCAGACCAAAGCAACGCATCGATCATCTTTCTGCGCGCATCGTTCATCAGACTAGGAGTAGGTTCATTGTGCGCGACATCGTTGCGGAGCGGCCTCACCTTCTCGACGGCATCGACCAACGCCTTGAGTGGACCGCTCTTCACATAGTAACGGGAGAAACGTCCGGCACCATTTTCATAAAAGACATATGTGCCATCCTCAAGACACTGGAACGGACGACTACGATTTTCTGAATCGTCGGCATGCACATCTTGTAAAAGTTTATCCCCCTTAGGTGGTTGTGCTTCTGCCTTGAGACGCAGAATGTCTAAACCCTTCCTCTTCTCACCTGTTCGCTCGAAGCACTCTAGGACGCGATCCCACAGAGCGGACTCTAAAAATGCACTGGTTCCGTGAACCGCCCTCGGAATATCCTCCGCGCGAAGCGCTAGCTCAACGCGAAGCGCGGTACGCACCCCCATTCGCTTGTGGTTCAGGACGTCGAACTCACAGTCGGCTGGGAGCGGCAGAGATGATGCAAAGCACGCGAGCCACTTGATGATCTTCGTCCACTCCTGGCCTGGTTCGTCTTGAAGGTGACTGACAGCTCCCCATGCTCCGAGGAGGTTGCCCTTTTCGACAAGCGAGAGGGCGTGCCAGCGTGCGCGGTAGCCCGCAGCGGGATGGAACTTTTCCTCCACGGCGTGATCGTCTTGCTGGGCGCGCTCTCCATCGGGCACCTCCAGCGAGGTGACGGTCGGTCCACCGACGGCGTGGAGCCGAACCAATTCGATGATGAGTTCGTTGGCAGCAGCCAGGCCACCGGTCGTGGCGACGAAGACTTTGTCGTTCTTCGTGAGTTGCTCGACCTGCTTCCTGATGGCATCCGTGAGCGCGGCGACTACGGTTCGCCGGACGACCGCGTCGAACTCATTCGACGGGCTTTCAAGCTGTTCCATGTCGGTCAAATACGCCACGCGGATCACTTGGCTTATGCCGCGATCACGTAAGCGGCGCTCCATGACTTCGCCCGCCATCCGAGGGTCACGTGCATCTTGCCGGTTGGTCTCGAAGATGATCGCCGCCGTCGGCGCGTCGCCGAAGTGCGCGAGCACGGCATCAAGCTTCGGCGTGCAAAGCTTAAGCTCACCTTCGGGGAGGGACTTGATGAGATCTCGGCTTCTTGTGCTCGGCGCATCGACAACAGACCATGAATGATCCTTGATGGCATCGTGCAGCGTGCCACAGATGTTCCCATCGAGCTTGCGTCGCTGGTTGTTAACGACGAGTTGCACGTCTGTCTGGCCAACGGTCATGACGAGCAGCGTTGTCATCGGCGTCCTCCGTTCTTGTAACGGCGGTTGCGCGAGTGCTCAGCGTGCAAGCCCGTGTGGAACGTGTAGATGTTCTCGTTGCCGTCGCGATCTCTCGCTCGCGGGTAGTCTGCGGCGTTCGGGTGGTTGCGGCGATGGATCGCCAGCCAGTCGTCCTGCATCGCAGTCTTCTGGTAATTGTTCTTCACCCATGCGTTGAGGTCGGTTTCGGGCTTCAGCGTGAGGGTATCGCTGACTTCATCAAGGAATAGGATCGCTTTGGCTTCGATTCGCACGCTGCCCCATCCGAGCGGGCGAGCGTGACCGAGCTTCGAGCAATAGCCGTCAGAGTGAGTGCCGCCGAGCACGCCCTTGAACTGGTCGGGGCAGAGGGCGGCTAGGATCGCCGCGAGTTCGCAAGGATCGAGGTCGCGGAATCGAACAGTGAAGCGGAACTTACGGTTCGGCTTTGAAGCTTCGAGCGTCAGAGTGCTCCGCTCGTTCTGGCGCTTCGTTTCGGAGGTATCTTCCCAGGGCGTGTCCGAGTAGGCATCCTTGCGATCCGGATAAAACTTGCGACCCGCGAGTTCGCCGGGTACGTCGTAGCCAGCGCCATCGCCATAGGTGACGAGCGTGGCGTTGTCGGATGGACGCGAACGCGGGTGGTGCGGCTGCTTCAGATAGTGCTCGACCGCGCTTGGTCGCGGCATGCCGAGTTCTTTGAGGAAGGTCGGCGGCAGGAATCGCTGGTCTTCGCTGTCGTTCTCGTCGACCACTTCAAGGCCCGCGTTGACGAAGACGCGGCCCATGAGTTGCGAGTGATCACCTTGGCCGATGCCTGCACTACCCTCGTTGTCGCCGGTGTAGCCCAGGAGCCGCCGAACCAATGAGAGTTCCTGCGGGGCGTCGTCGTCCTTCTCTCGCTCCTTGTCGAGCGGGAAGAGGCCGTGGCGTTCGAGCCTCGGTGCGTCGGCGTCTTTGCGGACCGAGTCGGTGTAGGCCCAGCGGTAGTAGTAGTGCCAGCCGACCGAGACGATACACTTATTCTCGGTGTCCCATTCGACCCAGATCAGGTCGCCGGGTTGGAAAACTTCCTCTTTCGCGGCCTTGAGGATGCGAGTCCTTGCGTTCGCTCCGTGTTCCTTCGCGTCAGGATGGCGCTCGCTGAAGTGCCCGCTCGCCTCGTCGATGAGGTGGCGAACGGTATTGATATAACCCGCCTGTACCACTTCGGGAACATTGGCCGATTCGTTGCCCTCGCTCTTGATGACGCCCATTCTCGAGTGGAGATGCCTCTTCGAGTTCAACCGTTCACCGGCTCCTTGGCCACCACGATAGGGGTCGCCCTCATTGTTCAGCGGGTCAAAGCAGTAGGTATTTGGGCGCATTCCTGTTTCTGTCATACCTGAGGTTACCCGGCAATTCGAGGCGAACAGGAACACGAATCGACGGCCCATTCGAATTGTTTGGGTCCAATGGCCGCATTTCTACGCCATCCTTTGGAACCCACGCAATCCTCGCCTCCAGGAACGGACCAGCATCCTTTGGGAAAAGCGCGTTCGGGCGATACGAGTACGAGCGCTCGGCGACTCGCTCCATTGGTGCGCCGAGAAGTGCGCCCAGTTCGTGGCGCAGAAGGCCCTTGAGCGAGTCGCCAGGAATGACAACCGGCCGCTTGCCCCACGGCGCACGTAGCGGACAGAGCACCGACTTCTTATTGGCGAGTTGGCTAACGCCATCGAGATTCGGAGGTACGGGCCAGTCGCTCTCGTTGTCACCGACCTGTCCGCGTTCCCAGCCGACGAGGAGCGGCGTCAGCGTCTCAAGCTCGAATCGGATTTCACCTGAGAGACGGCCCGCGCTACTCGTGCCGTCGTGCCAGATCGGCGGTGAGGTCGTCAGGTTCTCTGGGAGCGAGACGAAGTCGTAGGGCTTTGGAAAGGGACCGGGCCGTTCGGGAATCGGTGCTTCTTCTAGCCCTGCTGCTGCGAGTTTGGGTCGCACCTGATCGAAGTGAGCTTCCTTCACTGCATGGATAAAGAAAGATACCTTGTTGCCAGCGTCCACGACATCCACATGAGGAACCAACTGGCCCTTGAGCTTGTTCGGCTCGCGTGGCTTACCGTCCTTGACAACGACATAGATGCGATGAGGTTTCTGCGACATCAGCGTTGCCCCCTCGTGAGGGTGAAACCGAGGATTTCGTTGCCGACGTGCCATTCACGCAGGAGTACGTTGCCTTCGCCGGTGTTGGCGGAAGAGAACCGATGGAAGCCGTGCAAGCGAGCGGGCGTATGGACCACGCGCGTCGGTTTCTCCTCACTCTCCTTCGCGGAGAGTTCTTCGATGAATACGAATCTCACGCCACTCGCCGTGCGGACGGCCCGCCAGACCGCGCGCTCCGCGTAGAAGGCGACCTCATCGGCTTCGAGCTTGTCGTCTTCACCGGGCCATGTGTTGCCGAACGTCGCGGGCGGCGTGTGTAAATCGAGATTGATCGTCGGATCGCACCACCACGCCACGAGTTTCTCACCGATCGCCGCTTTCGCGAGCTTCGTGGTTGCTCCAAGCGTGAGCGCCTCCGTGACCGCGCCGTTCGTTGTGCGTACCCAGGCGTCGGCAGCGACGGGGCAGTCGATGAAGGAGCGCTTCGAGCGAGCACTGTTTGTCGTCTGCTCCTCGGGTTCCTTTGGCAGTGTCCAGTCCCGTGCTTTTTTCACATCGTCGTTAATCCACGGCTTCGCCTGCCAAATACTCGCGCCTGCACCTCGCGTTTTATGACCGCCGATGGGCAGATGCCCGAGCGTCCCGAGGGCGATCTGGTGATCAATGAGCTTAACGAGTTGTTCAATTTTCTCCGGTTTGTTGCCATCGCCCTCAACGACGATACGCACCGGAAACGTGCCTTGGAGCATGCGCACTGCGTCGCGCTTCGAGGTTCCGAAGGTGCCCGCCGAGAACTCGTCTTCCGCGTGCATATGGAGCTTTGCCGCCGCCCATTCGCCTTCGGCACGTGCATCGCGGATGAGGATGCGGCTGCTCTTACTGACAGTGCCGAAGACTTTCCCGGCCGGGTCGTCTTCGCCGACATTACCCTGTACAAGGTGCGGGTCATTCACTTCATGGCCCGCAGCACGCTCCATGCGAGAAAAGGCGTGACGCAGAGGCCCACGCACGCTCGCACCGGGAAGTAGTGGGCGACCGCCTTCCATGAGCAGTGCGCGGTCGGTGCTGATCGCATCGGGAGTGGCTGTGTTTGAAGCCCAGGCGGGCTTGGCCCACTGACCGTTTCCCGTCGACTGCACGGCTCGTTCGGTGGCGTGCGGGCCGACAGCAAACATGTCGAGACCCCACGCGGG
>JAXMAQ010000016.1:0-121802 GCA_046350335.1 Planctomycetota bacterium | reverse complement strand
CCCGTTAGGCCGCTTCACCCGGCGTGTTAGAGACGAATGATGGACGGTGACTGGACAATGCTTACTCGCGCCCTCCAGGCGGAAACGGCGACGACGGACCATACGGACTATGCCTATGGCCCGATCCCGGTTATCCTGGAGCGCTAGGGGAATGCCATCCTTCGCCGAGCGTCGGCGGCATGTTTCACGAAACGCCGGCAAGAATACCTGTTCGAGATCGGGAGAAGCATCGAATGGTTCGGGATCTTGCTCCAAACGTGGAACTGATCCCGGGTTACCGATTGGTGCGATATCTCGGCCGGGGTGGATTCGGCGAGGTCTGGGAAGCGACGGCCCCAGGCGGTCTTTCCAAGGCCATCAAGATTGCCACGATCGAGGCGGGGACTCTTCCGGAAAACTGCAGAGAATTTCAAGGTCTACAACAGATCCGCGCGATCCGTCATCCTTTCCTGCTTTCGATCGAACGGTACGAGATTGTGGATCATTATCTCGTCATCGTCATGGAGTTGGCGGACAAGAGTCTGGCGGACCGATACGACGAGTGCGCCGCGAACGGGTTAAGTGGGATTCCAAGGGACGAACTGCTCGGCTACATGCGGGAGTCCGCGGAAGCCCTCGATGTTCTCAACCACCGGTTCGGCCTACAGCATTTGGACGTAAAACCCGAAAACCTGTTCCTCTCCGCCGGACACGTGAAGGTGGCCGACTTTGGCCTTGTCCAACCACGAAACACCAACCTGACCAATTCGACGATCGCCATCAGTCCGCCGTACGCGCCCCCGGAACTGTTCGACGGCCGGGTCGAGCCCACGGCCGACCAATACGGATTGGCGGTAACCTACCAAGAACTTCTGACCGGAAAGCGTCCCTATTCCGCGACGGACGTGCGTGGCTTGATCTTTCAGCATCTTCGAGGAACGCCGGACTTTTCCGCGGTGCCTCCCGCCGACCGACCGATCCTGTCGCGTGCCATTTCCCGGGACGTGGAGGTCCGCTTCGACCGCTGCATGGACTTGATCGAGGCCCTCAGTAACGCCATCGTGTTCGGGACCCCCGCCGTCACCTCGACGCCGACCGGCAAACCGTTGACCCGTCCATTGACCGAAAGGGTTCGAACGCCCGTCAAGACGGATCCGGCAGGCGTACGCCGCTTTCACATACCGTCGACGGGTTCGGGCCAGCCCACGCCAGAACCACGCGCCGGTCGCGACTCGCGCGGGACATCCTCGACGGTCACGGTTCAAAGCGAAGGGACCGTCACCTCCAGGGGGAGCGAGCCAACCAATTCCGACGAAGAGACGATCGACCACATTCGCGACACGTTCGTCGCGTTCCTTCCCCTCGAAATCTTTGCGAGAAAGTTACGTGGATTCATCGACACCATGGACGCGGAAGTGGTTTACTGCGACAACGACAAGACGGTACTCCGACTCAGTCGACGGGGCCTGCTTGGATTCCGCTCGCGGCGTAGCATCTTCATCCAACTCGACACCTTCACCCGCAACCCCCACAGTGGCTATCGGGTCATCGACGCGACCGTCTGGTCGCCGAGCCATTGGCTCATTGGCAGGCAGCTCGTGCGCCGCGCGAAACTTCTCCTTCGTTATCTGAAGTCCTTCCTCATGGCGGAAGACGCGATCCGGGGATCTTGGACGAGCTCTCGAATCATGGACGACATTTTCGAATGACCTTCATTCCCTCGCGCATCACGAGGACGCGTGCTCGCCCACCGCATGCAAAGCATCTTCTCGCGAGGCGTAGGTTGGCCAGACAGTATCGAGACGCGTGATTTTCAACACTTCCAGTTCGTCCGGCGAGAGATTGCAGAACGCCATGCAACCGCCGCGATCACGAACCTTTTTCCATAACCGAAGCATCGCGGTGAGCATGGTCGTGCTGTAATAGGGCGTCAAATGGAAATCCATGACCATGTTCGCGGAGGGCTGCTGGCCGTACCTCTCAAGAACCACTCCAACCGCGCTGTCGAGATCTCCCCGTTCGAAACTGTTAATATCGCGTAGGGGCGAGACCACGAGAGCGCGCGGCTCTTCGTCAATGTCAAATATTGGCGGAAAACTCACTAAAGACCTTCCATTTCCTTCGAGCGGTCGCGAGGACTCGGGAGTTCACTAACCGAAATCTATTCACCCGAACACGCCGAACCAAAATAATCTCGGCATCTCGCCGAAGGTTGCTATTGCGATGTCACGGGTTCAGGGTCCACCGATGCCGAACGGCGGACGCGGGTAGCTTCTCCTTGCCGACCATGTTCAGATCCACGAACTGAAGCTTTTCCCAGAGTTTCATCTGATCGTCATAATGCGGACTTTGTGGATCTTCGCTCTGACCTCCGGGATAAACGCCAACGCTTCGATGGAGGTTTCCGAAATCGACGATCATTCGCCAGGAAGCGCCACCGCCGAGCGTGCCAATATTGTCGCCCGGATTGACAGTGAACGGCGTTCCCGGGACGGGCCCTCCGATCCGTTCAAGCCGTGGATCCCCGAGGAGTGAACCTATTTTGAGCTTGTGAAAGTTCCGCCAACGCCAACCATCAACGGAATCGCCGAAGTCCTTGGTAATGCTGGCGACGGCGGATTGAAACGATCGCACGAGCACGGCGTCGCGGTCCTCGACGACAGGTGTCCGCCGATCGTCGAACCACCGTGAGTTCGGCTGATCGCGGGTCATCGACTCGAGAATCTCGAGCATCGGTTCACGGAGGTTGTCCCCACAGAACCCCCAGGATCCCCCCATCTTTTCGATGCCGCGTGCTTCCCATTCATCGTCCCAAACGGCACCGCGGTACGTGGAAAACCATCGAAGCCAAACAAGAGGCGAATCGGTGGCAGCCCACAAGGATTCCACTTTGCCAGCACGTCGCACGTGCTTGTTTTTCAGGAATCCGTCGAAACTTTGTCCGAGCGCGCGGTAGTGGCGGAAGGAATCTCTCGGCGGCTTTGTCGTAATCATCATGAAGAATCTTCGCCATCGAGTCGGTCGTAAGTTTCTGGGCTGAGGCGAGCATTCATTGATTCGACGCACGCCGATAGCTTTCGGATCCACATCCATCCGACGTAGTACGGAAGCCGTCCGGCACCGGCCGATTGTTCGCGGAGGCGACGAAATGTTCTTTCGGATTTACCGACAGTAACTTTGAACGGAATCGCAGTTTCCCAATCGGCTTCGACGCGCCGTCAGCGTCAGGGTCGTCCCTGTCCCAGGGCGCGAGCAGGGATTTCAGCGGGATGAATGGCAATATTCCCGTCGATATCGGCGTAAACCACGTTCATGCACGGCACGGCGAGATCATCGACGGCTTTCAAAAGTCCGACATGCTTTCCGCTCGCGACATTCCCAAAGGGCCGCGGAATCCGTCGTCGGACCAAAACCAGTCCATTGCATCGAAATCACTTTGCCTTCCCGACTGATGATCGGGCCATGAATCGTCAAGTCCACGTCGAGCGGATGCGGCTTAGAACCTCGAACTGGAATTTCCTCGGATACGCGGCTGGACTCGCTTCCATTCCCCGCAGTGCCGTACTGCATCGGGTCGTCGGGATTCATGGTTTCCACGAAGAAATCCACGGCATCCGCCTGCATGTTCGTGACGCCCCAGGCGTGGTGATCCGTGTGGCCGATCACGATGCCCGGCCCACCAGGAAATCCAACGCCACAGACATTCTTGCCCGCGATGCAAAGATGGCAGGTATACCAGAGCATCGGTAGGAAAACCCCAAATGCGGATCGTGCAGAACATCGGCTTGCCAGAGGCGGTCTTCGTGCCGTCCACCGCCCCAGTTGTTGCTCCCCCAAGCTGGTCCCTTCTCCGAGCCAACGTTCGAAGCGAACGGCTTGAAGAGCAGCAGCGACAAATGCCGCCGCAGATCCGGGAACAGGGCTAAGACTCTCCTTGGCGAGCGAAGCTCGCTCCGTTTGCCGGACGACAATCGGAACTTCAAAGGGACGCGATAACGGCCAAAGTTCTTGGACCGCGTCGACTCCAAATTTTTCGACCATCATGCCGAACCACAAGTCATCCGTCGTTCCCGACTGATCCCAGCCCATGTACTTCGTAAACACCAAGCTGTCGGGCGGCGTCCAGGGAACAGGGTCGACCCCAAGAGCAGCCTGAAAAGCGGGCGGCAAGCCGGACCTCTTGGGCTCGGCGACGCGCATCGACTCCCGCGGCGTACGCCTCCAGTTCCTCCCGCAACGCGGGAACCCTAGCCGCCAGTAGGCTTCCCGCAACGACCCCAACTGTCGCATCAATATGTCGGAGGAGAGCACGTCCGGCCCGCGGTTCCGCGAGACTGCCGGACGCGCCCGTCCGAAAGATCTCCATCTGGACGAGTCGTTCCCCTGCGTGAACATAACCGAGCGCCCGTGCCGCGTCCGGGCCACGATTGGGCGTAAACGTGGGGAATATCAAACAGATCAAAATACGCACTTCCACGGGCGGACAGCCCGCCAGCGAACGTTTGGTTGTTGGATCGCCCACCAGGAGAAACCCCAGGAGGCAGACGGCAGTTCCTGTCGACATGGTCGAGGTCTCTTTCCTTGCTGTTGCTTCTGCGAAATTACATCCCTAATCGTCGAGGCGGCAAACGAAACGACCGAACGCATCGCCAAGAGGCGATCCCATTCGAAGCCTCCCGTGGTCCAAGCTCTCGACCGGTGGCTGCGTGGACAGGCGACGGCAGCCCCGAGAATGGAGGACCACCTCGCGTTCGCGACCACTCGATTCATAGGTGGCTTTGGTTCTTTCGAGTAGCTGCACGGCCGCCTCGCGCCATGGAACATCCCCTTCCGACTGAATGTAACGTCGCAAGGAGATGTTTGCGAGCGTGGTGCGGTTTTGCGAGAGATAAATGAGCGCCAGGCTCAGGTGGGGAACCGCCCATTCCGGTTCCTTGTCGACGGCTGCCGATAATCGATCGCGAGCGTGTAGTCGAGCCGGAGCATCATGAGCAAACCCATCGCGTGATAGGCGTGAGACGCATTGGGGTCCAGAATCGTCGCATGGTGAAAATGTTGCTTTGCCTCCACGAGCATTCCCTTGTTGGCGTGGATTTCTCCGATCCGGCAAAACAACGCGCTATTCCGCTCATGGAAACGAGCGTAGTCGACATAGTCATCGAGCATGTCATCTAGCTCTTCTCGTTCGCGGAAACAGATGCAAACCCGATTAAAGGCGTGAAAGAGGAGCGGCGAATCCGCCATCACGAGTTGATAATACCGCGATGCCAATTCGTGATCGCCGACGTTGGCATGGAACAACCCCGGCAGGATCCGGCTTGCCAGGATTTTTCCGCCAGTCCCGTCATGGTGAAGTCGGCGATTGCTCGAATCGCAGCGTCGAACTCTTGCATGTTCGCGTGCACCGTGGCGAGCAAGATCGAATTGAGCTCAACCTGGTATCCTGAGCTCAGAGAACGTTGCAGGTAATGGACGGCCGTCTTTTCCTTGTGAAAATCCAGGTAGACCAAACCGAGGTGATGGTCGAGTTCGGGTTGCTGTTCCGCGGCATGGTAGATGCGGATGAGCCGTTCTCTTTCGTCCTCGAGTAGAGACTCGTCCTGAAAAACGATCCGCAAGCTGCGTTGGATGGACTCCAATTCTGGATTGATCTTGATCGCCTGCAGGAAAGAAACCTTGGCCTTGGGGAACGCTTTGTCCTGAAGGTGCACGATTCCCAAGTTGTGATAAAGTCGCCAGGAATCCGGAAAACGCTTGATGGCTTGCTCCATCACGTCGATGGCGCGTTCGTGATCTCCCTGGTTGCTGTGCACGAATCCGAGGTTCAAATAAGCCTGTTCGTCGTCCGGATTGATGGCGATGCTATGCTCGAGTTCGTCCACCGCTTCCCGATTCATTTGACGGGCGCTATAGAGATAGCCCATTTCACGTCGAACTTCGGCATAACGCGGGTTGATTTCCAAGGCGGCCTGCATGAGGCCGTAAGCTTCTTCTCGACGGCCTAGGAGAAGACAGACCTTCGCAAGGCTATAGCGCAAGTCGGGGTAGCTCGGATAAAACTCGAGCGCCAAGCGGAGTAGATTGTAGGCCCGTTCGTAGTCCCCTTCGACCACCTTGATGACCGCAAGCCGCACGCACGAGTTGAGATGGTTCGGCTTTAGTCGAAGTGCTTCCTCGAGATATTCTTCGCCATCGGACATTCGCTCGGCGCGAAGATGAAGGACCGCGAGAATGTAGCAGTAATCCTCGTACGGGCGAACGCGATTGGCGATCTCGTAGTGACGAATGGCGTCGTCCCACTGTTTGCAGATAATGTACTGCTCTCCCAGGAAGACGTGCGCCATCTGATGGTCGCGGTGCCTTTCGACGCATTGGCGCGCGTGCTTGATCGCCTCTTCGTGTCTCCCCAGTCGCCCGAGTATGACGGCGGCGCGGTAAAAGGCCTCGGCGTTTTCCTCGCTCTTCAACAGTTTCTGGTAGACGCTCAGCGCTCCTTCGACATTGCCTTGATTGGCGAGGATGTTCGCCTTCAGATGCAATGCGTCGGTGAAGTTGGCATTGATGGCGATTGCCTGATCCAACTCCCCCAGTGCCGCCGAATAGTCCCCGCGGAGGTAATAGAGGTGCGCGAGCCGGTAACGCAGGTCGGCGTACCGCGGATTTTGTGCGACCTCTCTGGCGAGCGGCTCGATGCGGTTGGTATCTCCACCCTCAATAATCGCATCGAGCTCTTCGTCGAGCCGTTCGCGAACGCTCTGAAATAGGTCCGTTCGATTCATCGTGTTGGGCAATACTCCTTAGTGCCCACTTTTGGTAAGTACGGTCACCGCGGTGGCGAGCAGAATCCGCAGATCGAAAAGCGGACTCATGTTTGCCAGGTAACTTACGTCATACAGCAATTTCCTCTGGGCCGAGGTGTGGTAGTCGCCGTTCACTTGTGCCAAGCCCGTGACGCCGGGTTTGCAAAGGGACCGAAGGGGATACCACGGAATCGCTTCGAGATAAGCACTGAAATTCCGGGCGTTCGGCCGGGGGCCGATCATGCTCATCTCCCCCGCAGAACGTTGAGTATTTGCGGCACTTCGTCGATTCGCGTGGGCGCGCATGATTTTGCCCACGCGTGTTACGGCGGATCATTTTTTTGCGCCAAGACGGCGCCGCTCTTCTTCTCCGCGTCCGCCACCATCGTGCGGAACTTGAAAATCCAAAACGGCTGATTGTTCAAACCCAGTCGCTTTTGACGATAAAACACCGGCCCCTTGCTCTCCAATCGAATCAAGATCGGCATGATCGCGAAGAGCGGCGAGGCTAGGACCAGAAACACGAACGCGATCAACTTGTCCGCCAAATCCCGAAAGCGGTAGGCACGCGTCATGGTCCCTTCCCCACGCTCGAAAAGCTTCAGCAAGGGAACCTCTTGGACAAACAAAAAGTCGATGTCTTGGGCGACGAACAGCGGGATTTGCGCCCGGACGTAAACCTCGCGGACCACTTCGTGCGTTTCCAGCAAATTGATCACCGAAGTGGCATACTCGGATTGATCGGTCAGAACGACAATGGTGTCTGGTTTATGCGTTTCGACGATCGTCGAAAGAGCCTGTCTCCCACCCAAGAACGGGATCTCGAGATTCTCGAAATAAACTCCACCCTTGAAATCGTCGACGACGCCGATGACCTCCATCTCGTCGGAATGGTCGCGCGCAAAACGCTGCAACGCGCGAATCGCGAAGGTGTGAGCCCCACACAACAGCATTCGCCGGCATTTCCACGGCCGGCTGTAAAAAGCGGGAAAGGTGACCCGCAAGAGCCAAAGCACAATGAGGGAGACGCTTCCCGCGAGGAGAATGGTCTTAAATGGTGGCGCGAACACGCTTTCGATCAGAACCGCCAACACGGCGTACAGGAGCCCGCAGATCACCCCGATCACGATGATGGTTCTTAGGGTCTGAAAGGGCGTGCGATGCCTCGCGATCTCGTAGAGATCTCCAAGAAGCAGCAGCATGACCAGAAACGGGAAGCAGAAAAACGCGACCGGACCCACCACCGAGAGGCCGGGGGACTGCCAGTCGGTCTTGATCCAAGCCTCCAACGGAGGAATAATCTGCCGTACAAGCACCAGGCAAGCGGCACACGCAATCGCATCGACAAGAATTCGCGGAAACAGTCTCGTTCGCTTCAGCATCTGAATTCTTGTCCCAATGGGAGCACGGTTCCGATATGCTACGTTATAGCACGCCTAGACCGGGATGGCAGGAAAAATGGACCTTCCCCCGCCGCAAACAGGCGTTGGCGTGCACCTAACGGATCGATCGGTCTCCATTCCACATGCACGGCCAAGGGACGATTGCGAGCATGAAGAGACGCGTGAATAGTGGAGGCGGCTGGGCCGCTATTGGGTACACCCTTCGCATGGCTCGCAAGGCAGGCTGGTGGCGGCTATGGAAAGCCATGAGTTCCAAGAATGCCTGCAAAACCTGCGCGCTTGGCATGGGTGGCCAGCAGGGAGGCATGCGCAACGAAGCCGGCCATTGGCCGGAAGTCTGCAAAAAGTCGCTTCAAGCGATGGTCGCCGACATGCAAGACGGCATCCGCGAGGAATACTTTCAACGATATCCCCTGCGCGCTTTGCAGACCTTCTCGCCGCGAGAACTGGAGTCCTCGGGCAGACTGGTTCAACCCATTTATGCCGGCCCTGGCGAAGACCGTTATCGCGTGATCGACTGGACCGAGGCTCTTCGACTAGTGGCCGACCGCCTCCAGGGCATCCGCCCGAACGAGACCTTTTTCTACTTCAGCGGCAGAAGCTCCAACGAAGCGAGCTTTTTGCTCCAACTGTTTGCGCGCCTGTATGGAACGAACAACGTCAACAATTGCTCCTACTATTGCCACCAGGCCAGTGGCGTGGGGTTGACCGCGTCCCTTGGCACAGGGACGGCCACTGTCGTTCTGGACGACGTCGAAAGATCAGACCTTTTTTTCCTGATTGGTGGGAATCCCGCGTCCAATCATCCCCGTCTCATGCGCAGCCTCATGCAGGTGCGTAGGCACGGCGGCAAAGTCATCGTGATCAACCCCGTCCGCGAAACCGGATTAGTCAACTTCCGCGTTCCGTCCGATGTGAAAAGCCTATTTTTCGGCAGCCCCATCGCCACGCAATATGTCCAGCCGCATATCGGCGGGGACATCGCCTTGCTTGCCGGTATCGCCAAGGTCGTTCTTCAACGGGGTGCTCTCGATCGCGAGTTTATCGATTCCGCGACCGCCGGATTCCAAGAGTTCAAGAGCATGATCGAGTCCACGGACTGGGACACGATCGAACGTCGTTCGGGCATTGAAAAAAGCGAGATTGAAACGGTCGCTGAATCGTACATCGAGGCTGAAAACGTCGTCTTCGGATGGACGATGGGCATTACGCACCATGAGTTCGGCGTCCAAAACGTGCAGATGATCGTGAACCTGGCGCTTCTGAGGGGAATGGTGGGAAAGCCGGCCGCGGGCCTACTTCCCATCCGGGGCCATAGTAATGTTCAGGGAATTGGCTCCATGGGCGTCACTCCGACTCTCAAGGCAGCCCTCTTTGATAGACTTGAGAATCATTTTGGCGTGCAACTGCCTACCGAGCCAGGTCTCGACACGATGGGTTGCATGCAAGCCGCGAACTCGGGTCGGATGCGCCTGGGGATCTGCCTCGGCGGCAACTTGTACGGCAGCAATCCGGACTCCAAATTCGCGCGCCGAGCGCTTGGCGAGGTGGAGACCATGGTCTATCTCACCACCACGCTGAACACCGGGCACGCGCATGGCCTCGGCAAAGAGACGCTGGTACTACCCGTCCTAGCCCGCGACGAGGAGTTGCAGAAAACCACCCAAGAGTCGATGTTCAACTACGTTCGACTCAGCGACGGTGGAAAACCGCGACATCCCGGCCCAAGGAGTGAAGTCTCCATCATCGCGACCATTGCCGAGTCCGTCTTGGGAAACGCCGGCCCGGTGAACTGGAATGAAATGAAACAACACGACCAGATCCGTGCGGCCATCGCGACCATCGTTCCCGGTTACGAGGAAATACGCGACATCGCGTCTAGCAAGCAAGAGTTCCAAATCCCCGGGCGAACGTTTCACTCGCCCCATTTCGCCACTCCGGACGGCAAAGCGCACTTCAAGACCTTCGCGATTCCCGAACCTGCGGGACGCCGCGGTGAACTGCGCCTGATGACGGTCCGATCCGAAGGGCAATTCAACACCGTCGTCTACGAAGAAGAGGATCTCTACCGGGGCCAGGAACGGCGCGACGTCGTGCTCATGAATCGCCGGGACATCGAGCGGCTGGGGCTGAAAGTCGACCAGCAGGTCACCGTTCGTAGTGCCGTCGGCGTCATGGAGGGGATGCTGGTTCGCGAGTTCGACATCAAGCAAGGGAATTGCATGATGTACTATCCGGAGGCGAATGTCTTGGTTCCATCGGCCGTCGACCCCGCTTCCAAGACGCCGTCCTTCAAAATGATTCCCGTTACGATTGAAACTTACGTTCCCAAGAATCAGGTAATCGAACCGGATCGGCTCTTTGCGATCGGTACCGAGAAGGGAATTCGTCGCGAATACAAGGCGTGCTGAACCGCGAACGACAAAACTAGAGCCACTTGGGGAGCCAGATCACGCGGCGACGGCGTCTGGACCGCCGAGCCGGACGGCGTGCGGAGCGAGGCGAGGATCGCCCCATGCCGACCGCGAGGATCCGCTGCAAGCAGTCCTCCAGCCAACGGCGAAGAGTTGTCCCCATGAGCCGCTCCAGGGGAAAAGGGAGGCGCTTCCCTGCGCCTGTTGGGTGCTTCCATGCACCATTGGGCCGAGGAGATAACCGAGTGGCGAATTCCGGTCAAGCCTGGGAAACAGAAAATTTGAGCAATGGTCGGCCGCCACGTTTCGCCGACCACAATGCACGACCGGATAATCATTTACACCAATCCTCCGAAATCCGTCCCTTCTCGCGGCACACGTGAGAATCTGGAGAGGGTCATTTAAGACTTGGAGCATTCGAACCTCGACGACGAAGATCTGACCGATCGGCAAGTCCGCTCACAGTGGTTTGCCAGTGCCGTCATTGCCGTCACGCTTCTGTTGCTTACCCGGCCTTACGACGCGTCTCGACCCACGATCGCGATTCCGGAATGGGGCGTTTATTGTGCCGACGGGAACATCGCGAAACTAACAGTCCATTCAGACGATCCGCGCCGCCATCGTCTTGCAGTCATCCGCCGCGTATCAAAGAATCCCTGGGAGTTGACGATCCAGAAAAGATTGGTGGTTCTCCGCGGCGAGAAGTATCGAGTCTCTTTCGACGCCCGGGCCGACGCCACCAACTCAGCCCCATGTGTCGTCCGCGAGTTTCACCCACCCTGGGACGCCGTCAGCGATTTTCAGCAGATTCCCTTGGAATCCGATTGGAAGCATTTTGAGTTCGAGTTCCTTGCGCGCAAAGGGACCGATCATGCCGTCCTGGAGATCCAACTCGGCAACTCTTCGATTCAAGAATTGGAATTGCGCCAAGTCGATGTTCAACTTCTGCGCGACTCTCCAAACTCGTCCTCCACCTCGGCTAGGGACGACTCGTCGCCATGAAAGCACCCCCAATTTCCAGGATCTCCGCGTTCGGATTGGCGCGCCACGACCTCCTAGCGTTGGGCGTGATCGTCCTGTTTCAATGCCTCTGGTCTTACCAAACGACGGGAAGACTCGGGACGTTCGACCCCTTGATATTTGCGGGCGTCGTGCTCGTGATCGTGGTCTGGGGTCGGATTGTCGCATTTGCCTTTTCTCTAGCCAAAGTACTTCCCGTGAGCTTCCCCGCCGTGTTTCTTTTGGGATTGGCGGTAATCGGCCCGACGATATCGATGGCAAAACTTTATTCGCCGCTCGATATACGCGTCCTGTTTTGGATGCTGGGTTGTACCGGCTTGTTCTTTCTCCTGGCACGTCGGCGACAGTTCTGGCGGCTCGCGGCATCGGAAGCGCCGCGCGCGGGATTACTGGCATTATTCCTCGGTCTCGCCGGCGCCACCGCCTGGATACAGCATTATCTGCCGCCAACGTCCCTTCAGGATTCTCAGGTCATCTTCAAACCGATCCGCGACCATTTCATTCACACCGAACAGATCACTTTACTCGCTTTCCCGGGGGATGTTCGAAACCTGGGAAGGTATGGCCTTTCCGGGGAACCGATTCCCTTTTATCACTACGCGAGCTACGCGCTCCCTGCATTGATCAAGACATTGACGGACGCCTCGGCATACGAGCTTAACTTCTCGCTGTGGCTGCCGATGGGCCTTGCGGCCATGGGAATGGCGGCCTACGTGCTCGGATCCGCCTGGTTCGGCGTGAGAGGTGGAATCTGGTGCCTCGTGGGGGTGCTCGTCGTTCCCGACGCCACCATGTGGACTTTGGGATTGTTCCCGCAGGGGTTGTTCCTCTACTCGTTCCTTCGTTTTCTGCAAATCGCGGCTTCCAATGCCTACGGAATCGCCATCGCGGGAATGGGTCTGGCCTGCGTCACTTCCGGGATACGGTCCGTCCGTTTTCTCCCCGTCGCGGCCGGAATATCGCTAGCGGCGATTAGCCTGTTCTTCAAGGCACAGGTGTTCGTGGCGGCCTTTCCTCTTTGCCTGCTAGTCGCTCTATTCGGAAGCTCGGCTCGCTGGCGAGGCGCTTTGGCCCCCGTGTTGAAAAAGCGAAAAGGCCCCCTTCTCGGGATCGTCATGTTGTTCCTGGGACTGGCAGCCATTCTCCCTCTGACTCCCTTCTGGGAGCGCATCCCTCGTGTTGCGTTGGAGATTCCTCCGGGAAAGAGGTTGGCGGAATTCCTCGTGATGCACACCGTTAACGATTCAACCGCCAGCGCGCTTGCCTTGCGAGCGGCAGACACCGAGGGATTGATCGGCGTGGGTCTTCGCGCCCTCTTGGTCCTTTACCTTCCTTTTCGTTTCCTTCTGCCCCTATTCTGCATTATCGCCATCGTCGCGATCGCATGGCGGCGGTGTCGATGGATCGATCTTGTGGCGATCTTAGCCTTGACCATCTATCTCGCCTACGCGTTGTTGCTCGCACCCAACATCACGGGACACGCGTTCGGCAACCCTTGGGACCTCCAATTCGTCCCGTTCTGCTGGGCGTATTTCTTAATGATGACCTGGTTCGTGGGAAGAGGGAGAGAGCTATTTGCCCCCCTACTCCTTCGAGGGCACAGCGTCCCTTTGACGGTTGCCGTTCTGATCTTGATCCTCCCGTGGTGGCTAGGAAAAACAGACACCAATGACTGGCAGACCGATCAATTGTGGGCGTACATGCCCGTCCCGCGGGGCCTCGTGGATTGCTCGAACTTCCTTCGATCGCGAACCAAGCCAGATGACCGGATCCAGGACGCGGAAAACGACCCCTATTACTTGGTGGAGGCGGCTTTCGGAACGGCGGGCGTACGCCGGTTGGCCGGTCGTTGGCTCCTATACCGCCCGAGATCGCGGAGACGAGATCTTTAAGCAACGACTCGCCGAGCTTGAGACCTTAAAGCAAGCCTCCACGTCCGAGCAGATCGCGGCATTCGTCAGACAAACGGGGATTCGATGGTACCTCGTCCATCCGGAAACCTCTCTCGCCTGGCCCGAATCCGTCCTCGCCAAACCGGAGTATGTCTCAGGCGCGTATCGCGTCTATGACCTCCAGACTCTCGTCGAGCAGATCGCCCGGTGACTTAACCGTGTCAAACGTCCATGTTCAGGGCGTCCGAAGGGAAGATTATTGGAGTTCAAAAAGCATGGCGGGCCTGTCCATTGAGAGGATGGACAGGCCCCAAAAGTGCAGCCAAGGGGGGTGACGCTCAGGGTCGCCGATCACGATGCCTCGGTTCCGGTCCGTCCTCGCCTGGAGGAGGTCCGCCGGGGCCTCTCGGGCCGCCTGGTCCGCCCGGCCGACGCCGCTGGATCTCCTTGAGCTGCTCCTTCTGATCGTTGGTCAGGATTTCCGCGAGCTTGGAATCGACTTCCTTTTGCAGTTCCCCGAGGGATTTTCGCTGTTCTTCGGAAAGGTCCAATTCATCCTGCAGGAAATGGGGGAGGATATCCCCTGGCCTGGGAGGAGGAAAAGGCATCGGCGGAGGGCCGCCCCGCTCTCCGTCACGACCAGCACGCCGGGGTCGATCGTTCGGCCCGCGTTCGCGCGGTCCATCATCCCCTTCGCCATGCGGAGCATCGCGGAAGTTGAAATGGCCACGGCGGCCAGGAGGACCATCGCGGAAGTCGATGTCCTCCGGGGGTGGAGGAGGTCGGCGGTCACGACCACCGCGTCGCCCAGGTCCGTCGTCGGGAGGACCACCAGGACCAAAATCGCCCCGCGGTGGGCCGCCTCGACGCGGACCTGGCTCCACGGATTCCTCCTTGAAGATCACCGTCAACTCTTCCTTGGTCACGACGCCATCCTTGTCCGCGTCGGCACGCTCGAAGAGTGCCGCCAACCGAGGATCGACCAATTCCTCCTTGGTTAATTTCTCGTCCTTGTTTCCATCAAAGCGGAGGAGGCGGGAAAGAAAACCTTCGAGACTTCTTCCGTCCCGCTCGTGACGATCTCCCGGCCCTCGCGGCGGACCATCGGGCGGCTGTGCCAAGCTGATGTTCGTCGCCACGCAAACGGACGCGGCCAACGTAATTCCCCAAAGTGCGCGCATACATTCCTCCTGGAAGTGAGTGGATTCTTCGTGAAAACCGAGAATATTCCGGCGCGGAAGCGTTACGGGTAACGGGTTCGCACCCGCGCCGGATCTTTGCAGGTCCGAGCGGGCGCTCAGCGATGGATGGAGCGAGGCTGGAACGATACTTCGTCCGGCGTGCGGCCGAGAACGATGTCAAACGTCGCGGCGAGCTCACCCATCTTGGATTCCTTGAGCGGCTTGAAATCGACGAGGATCAGTTCGCGATCGACCGGATCGCGAACCGCCTGGAACACAAAATCCTTCGCGTTCCCCGCGTGCCCTCGGATCATCAATTGCGTCGTGAGAAGTTCGCGATCCCCCTTCTTCACCTTCACGTGTATGTGAGGCGCGGGACGTCCGGGGTACGGCACCGGCTTGATCGTTCGGAACCGATACTCCCCTTGCGCACTGGTCACGAATCGGCCAAACCCTTGAAAGTTCTTGTCCTGCTGCTTCGACTTGCGGCCACTGTCGGCCGTATGCAAGTAGACGGCGTTGGCATCGCATTGCCAAATCTCCACCGTGGCATCCCGCACAGGGCTCCCCTTCGCATCGAGAACCTTACCCGTCAAATGCGTGATCTCTCCCACTGCCGGCGTCGTGCTGTCGTTGATGATGATCAGGTCGTTGTCCTGATCGAGCGGCATCTTGTTGGGATAAAAGGGACCTTCCGTCAAACGGGGAGTCTCGAGCATGTCGGCAAACAGACCTCGCGTCGTGTAAAGACTTGCCATCGTGGCTCCGAGGAAGGCCCGACGATCGAAGGTATGGTTGTTCTGCATTTCAAATCATCCTGTCTATCATTTCACCCAAGAGGCGGGCCTGGCTGCCCCGCATCCGTTTTCACGGCCACTTGGGATCTAACCCTAGGAACGTGCTTTTCGACCGCCCGGCTACATCCACTCGAAGAAAATTCCGTTGGCCTCGATTAACCACTATGTCACAACGCCTTTTCAAGACACGGGTAACGGCGATTCGCCTGGAAACCAGTCGTTCCTGGAATTCTCTCTCGCCTCTGGCCGCCGTTCCAGTGATTTTTTGCTCGACTGCCCGCGAACCGCGCGCGGGTCCTGTAAGATGTCTGACCGAAGATTTGATCGACGTTATTGGACCACGTGGAGGATGGGATGTCGGAGCACTACGGCGCGACGGGGAAAGCACTTTCCAGGGACGATAAAGGGTACAAGCCGTTCTTCTCGGACCAGACCCCGAGACGTTATTCCCGCGACCGAGTGGTGGACGTCGCGCACATCAAACTCGAACTCACCGTCGTTCCCACGAAAAAAGTCCTCGACGGCGTCGCCACCCTCACCGTAATCCCCATCGACGAGGGAGTCACTTCCCTGACGCTCGATGCCTGTGACATGGATATTCCTTCGGTCAGCGCCAACGAGGAGATCGTTCCCTTCCGCTATGACGGAAAGCAGTTGCGGATCGATTTTCCCCACCCGCTTGCCGCCGATCAGCCAGTCGACTTGCGCATTCCCTACCGAGTCGTCAATCCGCGCGCGGGTATCTACTTCATCGGCCCGGACGAGCATTACCCCAACCGACCGGTCGAGGTCTGGACCCAAGGCCAGGATGAGGACAGCCGATATTGGTTCCCCTGCTTCGATTATCCCAACGAAAAAGCGACGACGGAAATGATCGTTACCGTGCCCAAACCCTTCAACACCTTGTCGAATGGCAAACTGCTCTCGGTAATCGAACAGGGAGCAAGCCAACGGTTCCATTGGAAACATGACGTTCCTCACGTCGCGTATTTGGTGACGCTCGTGGTCGGCGATTTCATCGAGGTTCGTGATCAGTGGGACGGCATTCCCGTGACTTACTTTCACCATCCCGGCGACGAAGCCAAGGCGAGCAATTCCTTCGCGGCGACTCCGAAAATGGTCCAATTCTTCAGTGAACGGATCGGCGTGCGCTACCCTTACGCCAAATACAGTCAGATTCCGGTCACCGAGTTCATTTTCGGCGGCATGGAAAACACCACCGCCACCACCCAGACCGCCTACACACTCCACGATGACCGGGCGCATCTCGATTTCAGTTCTCACCCGCTCGTCAGTCACGAACTGGCGCATCAGTGGTTCGGCAATCTGATTACCTGCAGGGACTGGAGCCATGGCTGGCTCAACGAAGGTTTCACCACCTACATGGAATGCTGCTGGGAACAGCACGAGCATGGCGACGATCATTTTCGGCACTACATGCTTCTGCAGATGGAAGCCTATCTCGATGAAGACGCCGAGTCTTACCGTCGGCCGATCGTCTGCAATCGCTACGACGAACCGATCGAGCTGTTCGACCGCCACCTTTACGAAAAAGGGGCCTGCGTCCAGCACATGATTCGCTACCTGCTCGGCGAAAAGCTATTCTGGAAGGCTCTCAAGCACTACACCGTTTCGAATACCGGCCGGGCGGTCGTGACCTCCGACTGGCTACGCGCCATCGAGGAAGCCACGGGGCGCAATCTCGACGAGTTCTTCGAGCAATGGGTTTACGGCGGCGGGCATCCCGAGTTTAAATTGGGCTTCTCCTATGACGCCGCTAGAAAACTCGCGACCCTGACCGTCCGGCAGACCCAGAAGCCGGATGATCTCACCTCGATTTTCAAATTACCGGTCCGCGTCGCCTTTACGCAACTTGGTCAACTAGGCAGCAAGAACGAACGGATCGAACAAACCATCCGCGTCGAACAAGGGGAACAACAATTTCATCTTCCCATTGCCTTCGTGCCCGATTTCTTCACGTTCGACGTCGGCAACTGGATTCTCAAAACGCTGGATCTCGCCGACCTGCCCGAGGAGATGCTCACGCGGCAACTACATCACGACACCGACGAGGTCGCGCGCATTCACGCGGCCCGCGAGTTGGGCAAACGGGGCACCCGACGCGCGGTCGAGGCGCTGGGAAAGACGCTGGGGACGAACGCCCCCTGGTACGTGCTCGCGGAGGTGGCAAAGGCCCTTGGCAAGGTGGCGAGCCCCTCGGCATTGGACCAATTGCTCAAGCACGTCCGATTGCCACATCCCAAGGCCCGGATCGGCGTGGTGCGCGCGCTCGGCGAGTTCCGCGGTGAAAAAGCCGCCGCCGACCACCTTCTTTCCGTCCTCAGCAACGGGGACGCCTCCTATTTCGTGGAGGCCGCGGCCGCCAAATCGCTCGGCAAGTCTCGCGATTCTCGCGCCAAGGACGCGCTCTATTTCGCCATCGACACCAAGGAGAGTTTCAACGAAATCATTCGCATTGAAGCGATCGAAGGCCTGGTGATGCTCGAGGACACCTCCGCCTTGGAAAAGATTCGCGAGTGCTGCCGACGGGGCGTTCCCGTTCGCCTCCGCTACAACGCCTTGACGAAGTTGGGAACGTTGGCCAAGCTCGCCGATCAGCAGGAACGCCAGCGGGTCCGCGGCTACCTTGAAGAAACGCTCTTGGAGTCCGACTTCTTCATCTCCCTCGGCACCATCGCCGGCCTGGTCGCTTTGGGGGATCCGCAATCGTCCGGGGCCCTCCGCAGAAAGTCGGAAACCGCGGTCGACGGCCGGATCCGCGCCCGTGCTCGCAAAGGCGCGGAAACGCTCGCCGCCAAGGCGGAACCGTCACAACAGACCAAGGATCTCCGCGATCAACTCCACGAGCTGAAAAAGGAAAACAAGAGTCTCCTCGAACGCCTGGAGAAACTCGAAGCCGCCACCCAGGCCGCCAAGAACTAACCCTCTTCGCTGCCCCTTCAAAAACGTTATTCACCAATGAAAGCACTGTCGAACGGTAGCGGACAATGGAACCAAACATTAAGGATCTCGCGGAATTCGCGCGACTCGGCCTTCAATTTCGATTGCTGAGTCCAGTTTTGTAGGGTGGGCACCGCCCACCAAATTCGGTGGCAGAAAGAAGGTGGGCAGTGCCCATCTATGAAGCGAGTTTTGTCAAGGCTCTTTCGGTGCAGAAAACGGGTAACGGAGTCCGCGCACATCTCCCTCGCCGTCGGCTTGGTCGTCCTTGCCCTCTGGTCGACTTCGCAGACATTGTCGGATCGTGCACTCCGTTGCACATCTTCTGAGCCCGAGGTGAAGGGAAGCTCCCTCCACGATTTTCCGGAGCTGGGCCGACAAGCAAACACGCTCAACCATCTATTCGGGATCGCCCACGAAGGAGCGTCGCCAGGAAAAAGGAATGCGAAGAACGCCACCATTCACCCTAACGAGAGGCACGTCGTAACTTGCTCTCAGGGGCACAAGCCGGGGTCGTTCTTTGAATCGCGCTTGCCCACCGATGTTCGCCGAATCTCGCTTGCTTTTCGTCTCCTTGTCTAAATTCTTCTTCCTACTCCCTGCTCGAATTAAAACGCCGTTCCGGCGTGAGCAGCCTCGGGAACCTTCCGCCGCGACTTGGGCTTTGGATCCACCTTCGGTGCGGCACTGTAGGGGCTGCCGCTCTTGAGCACCGCCACGATGACGGTCAGCAAACGCCGGGCGACGGCGATGATGGCACGTTTGGGACCGCACCGTCGCCGCAAATCATCGTAAACTCGTCCCCACTTCCGAGAATAGCGCACGGCCACCCAGGCGGATTGCACCAACATCGTCCGCAGGAGGACAGAACCCTCCTTGGTAATGCCCAAGTCCTTCGACTTTCCCGCTGACTCTCGCTTCGAGGGAACCAGACCCGCATAAGCACAAGCTTTTTTCTGCGAGCCGAAACGGTTGACGTCTCCCAGCTCGGCGAGAATCACCTCGGTGACCACTTCACCAACTCCGGGAACCGTTGCCAATAATTCGCGTGCTTCCTTTTCCTTCGTCGGCGCGCTTTCCGCGAATCGCTTGATTCGTCGATCGATAGCGCCGAGTTGTTCTTTCAAGTGATCGTAGTTTGCCAGCAATTGATCGAGCACGAAACGCTCGGATTCGGGCAAGATCAGCGTTCGGACAAATTGCAGTCCTTTCGCGTTGAACAAATTGTCCCGATCCGTGTTGTGATCCGAAAGCACCCGCCGAATCCGACACTTCACTCGATTGATGCCCCGTCTTATGGACACGCGATGACGAACCAGCATCCGATGCTCGCGCTCGCGCTTCGTCGGCCGGTACGCCTCCGGAATCATGTCCAACACCAGAAACTCGGCAAGGATCTTTGCATCGAGCTTGTCACTCTTGCGCGAACTTTCGGCAATGACGCGTAGCTTGCTCGGATGCGCCAACACGATCTTGTCCGCGAGAGGCTCCAGAAGATCCACCAGCCACTCGTAGCTTGCCGTTGCCTCCACGACAGCGCGGAACTTCCCCAGACTCTCAAAGAACTTACGAATCAAACCGACCTCGCAACACGCAAACTTTTGCGTCTGCATGACGCGGCGATTCTGGTCCATGACGCAAAGAACGATAAGCTTTTTGTGGAGGTCGATGCCAACGAAATACATCCGATGCTCCTTGTGTGAAAGCGAACCTTGTCAAACAACGTGGTCCGTTTATCACGTTTTCAAGTTCACCGGAAGTTGGCTCGACCTCCGCTTACATAGTTTCACCCTACGTCACTGTCGAAAGGTAGCGGTCAGTTTTGTAGCCCACCAAATTCGGTGGTAGAATAAAATCCTTCGGGCTCACGGGTCGACGACTGACATCCGATATATGTCGGCATTTCCCTTCTTCCAAGGAAAGAAGGTGGGCAGTGCCCACTACGTCTGTTGTTGTGCAAGACTTGTGAGGTGACGAATGTGGAATCGAAAAATTTGCACCATGTTGTTGTTTCTTGCAGTGCCGTGCTTTCACGGATGCATTCAGGGAATTGGGCCCCAGCAAAAAATAATATGGAATCAATTGAATCCCACTACAAATACATGGAGCAAACTTACCATTAAGTGTTCGCCCAGAACGGATGAAGAGAAAATTGTCGAAAGGTCGATCATTGACCGGAATGTTCTCGTCGAACTCAAGAGACACTTTGTACTATATTCGCACCATGGGATGTCAATGTCCATGACGCGTCCGAAAGACACTATTTTCCTAACGTACGATAACGGAAAACACGTCGAGCTCTTTTATTGTAGCCCAAGCAGTCCAGGGCGAATGTGGATTTCGGGTGGCGGACACGAGGCGGTTCTTGAAGTCGGCAAAGAGTTTCGCCATAAGGTAAAAGAGCTTATCGATCCCAAGGACGAATATCGGTTCGATTCGCTCGATTGGCCGGAGTGAATCACGGGGAAAGAGCGAAGAAGGCGGACTCTCCGGATCGATGACCGAGGTTTCCGCTCGAAATCGCCCATTCACCGGAATCTCGCTTGCATTTCCACAGAGTCAATTATCATGGAATCGAGCCTGCGACTTTTCTCCTCTTGCGAGAGCGTCTCTTCTCCTTGAAAGGGGCCGAAGATGTCCCGTCTCATGCTCGCTTCATTGGTTGCACTTTTCCTGGTCGCGACGCCGTGTTCAACCCACGCAGACATGCTGAGCGCCGTCGACTCCGGCTTCGTGACGATGGCGGGCGGTAGCTCCAAAGGTGACGGCACGGTTGCGCCTGGCGCCACGTTCAACTATTCGGTCGGCTACGAGTTGCACTATTCAACCGGCGCGCTGGGGACACCGCCCGGCACCACGCCGTTGGCCCCAATGGATCGGAACAACTACTTCGTCTTTGACCTGAGCGCGATTGGCGCGCCCATCGCATCAGCAACATTGATCCTCCCCGCGGGAATGTTCGAAAGCGTTGATGGCATCGAGGTATTCGACATCGTCGCGCCAATCGCTCCTCTGGCGGTGATCGGCGATGCCGGGACTTTATTGGCGGCTTGCACGCGATGGGTCCGGGCGGCTTTTGATTCGCCGATGGACCCTGCGGTCGGAGTTGCTGGCGGCTGTAACATCGAGGGAGGCGCGGCCTTCCCTCCGGTCCGTGGCCATCACCAGCGCCGACGATTTCACCCTCATTAGCATTCCATTGACCCCCTTGGGCGTTGCCTATTTGAACGGATTTTTGGGCGGCATCGTGATCCTTGGGGGCTCCGTCCCGAGCATCGTGGCGGCCTCCGGCAGTCCTCAACAGCCGTTTGGTTTCACGGCCCCCGCCATTCCTGGCCCCGGACCGTCGGTCCCCATTCTCGAAATCACGGTCGTGCCCGAGGCGTCGACGACCGTGCTCCTCGCCGTGGCCATGAGCGTCCTGCTCGCGACGCGAGTGCTGGCGGCATACTGGAAAGTCGGGGCTATAGAGCTTCAGTAAGTAATGTCGTGATGCTCGGCCCGGTCAATTGAAGGGCCTTGACGCCAAGCGCGCCGGTCCCCGACATTACCGGCAAGCCAAGCAAGGTAGGCACTGCCTACCTTTTGGGGGCAATGGCCATATCGGAGATTTTGCCAAAGGTGGGCCGTGCGCACCCTACGTCTGAATCTTTGCAATCGGCGGTTCATGGTCGAATACGCATGGCCACGGCAAGCGCGGACCATGGCACCCGGCAAACGACCCCTATCCCAAAAGAAGTGTGCACATCTTGACAGACGCCACCGGCGGACGACGTGAAAGATTCTCCTCGCGTTTGAAGCCCCAACGCCGATAATGGGCGGACGGTAAGGATTCGCAGGCGTGACGCTGCCCATGGGCGATCGCGTTGCTGGGCATGGGACATCGATCGGTCGAAGGGGAAGTTCTCGTGATTTCGCGAAAAAAGTCGGGTTCGGTTCGTGCTTTTCTTCTTGTGTTGTTGGCGACGGGGTTCGCGGCGGGCGCGACATTTAGCTCTGCCGGCGAGGTCACTGTTCATCGGGACCAGTGGGGCGTGCCGCATATCTTCGGAGACAGTGAAGAGGCCGCGTGCTTCGGCATGGGATACGCCCAGGCGGAGGATCGGCTGGTCGAACTCTGCAAACAATACCGCCGCGCGACCGGACGGATGAGCGAGGTCTTCGGCCCCCAGTTCATTCGGGACGACATACGCCAAAGACTTTGGCAGCACGAAGACATGGCGAAATCCAAATACCAGGAACTCGACCCCAAAGTTCGAGGAATCATCGAGGCGTACCAAGCCGGCATTCGCCAATACATGACGGACCATCCCGACGAAGTTCCCGAATGGTCTCTGCCTTTGGAGCCTTGGATGTGCGTGGCGTTGTCCCGGTACATCATCTGGGGCTGGCCGGAAGGGGACGCGGGGGAAGACATGCAACGGGCGGGCGTCGAACCTGATCCGGTGGGTTACCGCGGTTCGAATGAATGGCTCGTGGCTCCTTCGCGAACGAAGTATAACGCGCCGATCGCGCTCATTGATCCCCACCTCAGTTGGTACGATCAATTCCGCTTCTATGAATCGCGCATCTATGGCGGGGAGTTGGAGTTCTCAGGCATGGGAATCGTCGGTCTGCCGCTCGCCTCTCTCGGCCATAGCCGGTTTTGCTCCATTGCCATGACGACGGGGGGCCCGGACGCCGCCGACTGCTACGTCGAAGAGATCAATCCCGAAAACCCTCGGCAGTACCGCTATGACGGCAAATGGCGCGACATGACCGTTCGCCCGATCGTCATCCGAGTGAAGGACGGGGACAAAGTCGTCGAAAAGCCCTTCGACGTGGAATACACGCATCATGGCCCCATCGCCGCCCGCAAGGTGGGCAAGGCCTATGTTCTCAAACTCCCCTACTTCGACCAGGTGAAGCTCTTGGAACAGGGCTTCAAAATGGCGACGGCAAAGAACCTCGCCGAGATGAAATCGGCCTTGTCCATGCTCCAACTCATGGAGCAGAACATCATGATCGGCACGGTGGATGGAGATATCTTCTACGTCCGCAACGGCCGAGTTCCCGTTCGTCCCGCCGGCCAGGATTGGACTCGACCGGTTCCCGGCAACACGTCAAAAACGGAATGGCTGGGGATTCATCCGTTCGAGGAGTTGATCCAGATTCATAATCCTCCCCAGGGCTACATGCAAAACTGTAACGTCAGTCCGCAGTTTCTCATGAAGAACTGTCCGATCACGGCGGACAAACACAAGGAACGTCCTTACCTCTTCAACGGCTATTACGACCTTACCCGGCGTTATGACAATCCCCTCCATCAGCGGGCGGCCATGTGCCTGGAACTGCTCGATCGGACGAAGGAAATGGACGTCGACCAGGCGATCGCCATCGCCATGAGCCCGGACGTCTGGGGAGTCGATGCCTGGCAAAAGCTGCTTGGCAACGCCTGGAGTGGGGCAAGCGGCGAGCGCAAGCAAAACGAAAATCTCGCGCGGATGGTCGACCTCATTTTGAAGTGGAATCGGCGATGTGATCCGGACTCCACGGGCGCGATTGCCTACCGGTATTGGAAAGACGAGATGAATGACCAGGTGAAATTGGCGGACAAGGCCGGTTTTCCGCCTCCCAAGTCGGTGCAGGACGAAGAACTGCTCGTCGCCTTGGAAAAGGGAACGGAGAAGATTCTCAAGGATTTCGGCCGCGTTAACGTGGCTTATGGCGACGTCTACCGGGTAGGGAGACGAGGCATGGACCGGGATTGGCCGGTCGGCGGGGGTTCGGTGCAAGGACTCGCGACTCCTCGCGCCATTAGTTTCAGCGAGAAGGAAGGCTCCAAAGAGCAACTCGGCCGGGGGGGGCAAACGTCGACGCAGATCGTGCTTCTCACCAAACCACCCCAATCATGGACCGTGCTTCCCCTGGGACAAAGCGACCGCCCGGAGAGCAAGCACCTGGATGACCAGGCAGAAAAGCTGTTCAGCAAAGGGGCCATGAAGCCGACCTATTTCCTCAACAAGGCGTTGGATAAGCACGTGAAGTCCTCAAGAAGCTTTCCTTCCCGCCAAAGTCTTGACGGCCCACGGATCGCACGGAGGCCGAGCCATGACCGAATCGAAGGAAGAAGGTGAGGACCGCATCACCCCTCGGACGCCCCGTCGAGGGGACGTTCGAGCATCGGCCGCAGTATGACAAGGGGAGCGGGCGATGCTGGAGGCTCGTGGCCCGCTCGCGGAAGCATTCGCTCGACAAATCCTGGAGACAACGCGTCCCTACCTACCAAAGGCGGCCCAAGAGCTTCACGTTCTGGACGTCGGTTGTGGCTACGGCCATACCGCCCTGGAACTGGCACGCCGCTGCCAGCAGGTGACGGGAATCGAACCCAGTCGACCCTTGGCGGAGATCGCGGACCAGTTGGGAAAGGAATCTGGACTGCAGAACGTCACTTTTCGTCATGCGGGGATCGACTCATTAGAGGATGCCGAGGTCTACGACCTGGTGGTCTTGGACAACGTTTTCGAACATCTACCCGACCAGAAGAACGCCATCAAGCGGATCGCCCGCACCAACTGGCACGGCGGGGTGCTCTATATTCTGGTTCCCAATAAACTCTGGCCGATGGAAGTCCACTACGGCCACATTCCTCAGCGCTATCTGCCGCTTCCATTGGCCAACGTGTGCTGCGGATCACGACGGGGCTGGAATTACACGGATGCGAGTTATGCTCCCACCTACTTCCGGCTGAATCGCCTCGCCGCGGCGGCAACGACTCTTGACTTTACTACACGCTCCCCGCCGACCTTTCCCCTCACCATGGACGGAGGTTCGCTGACCTACCGGGTGGGAGCAGCTGTCTTCGCGCGTGCCCCTTGCTATGGATCATTTCCAAAGCTCTCCTCGTTGTCGCGGTCAAGCGATAATCCTGTCTCTGTTTCCGAGTAATTCGACCTCCGGAAGCAAAGTGTCGCCCATGTACGAGGCAGTCAAACGCTGAGTTTTTCAAAGAAGGAATCGCGCGTTTGAAGGAGACACTCACGAGATTGCGACAATACCACGTCACCTCGGAGATGGGAAAATCTCCCACCTATCGCGGACACGCGCCAGGAGTCGCCGAACGCTACGTCCTGGATGTGACGCGAATGCTGACGAAACCGCGATCCTGGCAATCATCTGCCCATGGGCACCGTTCATTCCATCCAAGGACTGCGGTTGCTCCATCCCTGGGATGCTCTACAATTAGCCACCATGAGACAGGAAACGAACATTTCTGGATTCCTCCGAATTATCGTCCCGTTCTCATTTTCGCGAATCTCGTCACTTCTCCCGCATAATCTGCTCTTGGCAACGAAGCACGTTGCCGAGAGGTCACCATCCGCGTGTTCGTCGTCGCCTGTAAACGCCTCGTTCGAGGATCTCGGCAAGAAAGACGCCCACGACTCGATGATCCGCAAGCCAATGCAAGCCGGCTGGCTGATCGTCGCCATGCAAAAGCGTGAATCTCGGTTAGGGAATTGGCTGCGGCGGACGCCGTCGCGTGTCCGATATTCCGCCAAATGAATCCTCCGCATTTCCGGGGAGTCGAACTCTCCGTTCGGGCGGAGGCGTCGCGGCACGACGTTGAACTCCACCTGCTCCATTGCATTTCGTTGACTTGACTTACCCATGCCCGGCCATCCTGCCTCGAACCGAGGCGTTGGTCCCTCAATCATCGGTAAATCCGTCTCGAAATCACTTGGCCAAGCCCAGTCCGGCAACCAATGAATCCGGTCGCGGGCGTCGATCACAACATGCACGAACCCATGAAATCTTCCTTGGAGGCAACGGTAGTCTCGACCCCCTCAACGGGAATCCCGAGATCGACAGCTTAAGCTGCTCCGCGTGAATTTGCTGGATACTGGGGATGTCGAATCCGCCTTGCAGGGCGTCTTGGAAAAAATGTTCATTCGTCCCCGTGGCTGTTGAACGCCGCCGGAGTGTGCCAATTCGCGGCGAAAGAATCACGAACAGTCGCTCGGCCTTTCGTGGTCTGGTATTGCGGAGAGGCATTCATTTTCGAGCCGCCGCACCTTGCGGTCTTCAAAGTCAACTTTGCGGCCAGCCTTTACGCGGTGGGAAACGTCGTGGCTTCGCAAGCGCGCTTGGCCGGTACCCGTCGAAGTCCATCCGCTGGCATGGAAGTACCATGAGGAATACCAGGCTTGGCGGACAAGCCGCTCGATTGTGGAGAAAATGTCAGCGATCTTCGGCCTCAGTTCCCGACGGCCGCTACAGCTTTCCGAACCGCTCGGCGGCATCTGGTAGGAGGATCCACGTATGCACGACTTTCCTTGATCTCCACCATCGCCGCGGGCTTCACCGCAGCTTGGATCCTGGGCCTTGTGACACAATGGCTTCGCCTATCGCCGATTGTCGGCTACCTGCTCGCTGGCGTGGTCATTGGACCTCATACTCCTGGATTCACCGGCGATATTCACCTGGCCCACCAACTCGCCGAGGTGGGCGTCATCTTGCTAATGTTTGGCGTGGGACTCCATTTTCATCTGAGCGATCTGCTTGCAGTCCGGTCGGTCGCCATTCCCGGAGCCGTGGGGCAGAGCGTCGCCGCCACGCTCATCAGCATAGCCGTGTTTCTCTTGTTCGGCGTGGACGCAAAAGTCGGAGCAATGATTGGCATGGCGATGGCGGTCGCCAGCACGGTGGTCCTGATGCGAGTCCTGCTCGATGCCGACGTGTTGAACTCCGCGGCGGGTCACGTCGCGGTCGGTTGGCTTCTGGTGGAAGACGTTTTTACCGTGATCGTATTGGTTCTAATTCCCGTGCTCGGCAAGCAAGAGGCTTCCGGCGTGGGGGAAGAAACCTTTATTGTCGAATCCTGGTGGCGATCGCACTTTGCTCTCTTGAAATTGGCAGCACTCGTTGGCCTGATCATGCTCGTGGGTTTGATTTGATTCCGCGGTAGGCTTTGATTCAGGTCGCGAGGCTTCGTTCACGGGAGTTATTCACCTTGACCGTGATGGTGTTTTCGATCGCCATCGCGGCGGGCGCTTACGTGCTTTTTGGCCGTCGATGGCGGCTGGGGGCGTTTTTGGCGGGAATGGTGGTGGCGCAATCCCCGGTGGCCATCAGGCGGCGGGGCGCGGCTCCCCCTCGGGACGCCTTCGCGGTCCTCTTTTTCGTCTCCGTCGGAATGCTGTTCGATCCATATTTCTCTGGCGTGAACCGCTCGCGGTGATCGCCGCCACTGGGAATCATCCTGCTCGTCAAACCGTTGGTCGCCTTCTTGATCGTTGCCGCGGCTCGGCCATTCCGGTCCGCACCGCATACACCGTCGCCTTGGGACTCGCGCGGGAATCGGCGAGTTCTCGTTCATCTCGATTCCGCACATAAATTCGGCTTGATGTCGGACGAGGACATAACGTGCTGGTCGGAGGCGCGATCCTTTCCATCACATCAATCCCATGCTCTTCCGTTCCGATAGGAAGCATCGAACGATGGCTGCAGCGATATCCCGACTTTGGGCGATGCTCAACGCGCGCCGGAGACGCAAGGTCGTGAAGTGAATGAAGCGTCGGCGGTGAACATCGCCGATCATGCGAAAACCGACAAACAATTGGCGGTCGTGGTGGGATATATGGTCGGTTGGCAGAACCGTCGATCGGCTGCTTCGCGAGGCCGGATTGGATACCGTCATCATCGACATGAACACGGACACGGTCATCCGGGCTACGGAGGGGCCAGGAAGAGCAGCCATTTACGGTGACGCCTCCCGTGACACGATCCTGGAACTCGCGGGAGTCGCACACGCATCGCACTTAGTCCTTGCCTTGCCACACGACTCGGCGGTCGACCATCGTTTCCATGGCACGACATCTAAACCCCAAGTTGAAGATCTTCGTTCGGGCTCACTGTTGCGCGAACGAAGGCGCTAGAGCAGGTCGGCGCGACTGCTGCCGCATCTTCGAAGAGGAGAGGCCGCCGTCGCCTTGGCGCGGCTCGTGCTTGTCGACAGCGGCGCTGGACGTGAATCGATCGACCGTACCGTTCGAGACATTCGCACCCGGCTTATCTGGACAACGTTTCCAGCCTCAATTCGCAGTCGGTTCGCAATATCATGATCCCCTGGACGCGCGTCCGGCGGTTGACCGACGCCATGGACATCGGCGAGGTACGCCGGAAACTTCGCGAGCGGCAGTTTTCTCGTTGGCCGGTAATGGAATCCCAAAGCGGACTTCCCAAGGGTTATCTTCTCGCCAAAGATCTCATCGGACTCAGTCCCGATGAACCGGATTGGTCTCCTCTTGTTCGTCCATTGACCGACCTGAGCATGGAAGATGACGTAGCCTCTGCCTTGCAACACTTCCAAAAGGAATCCGCGACGATTGCGGTGGTAAAGCACCAAGGGAAACCGGTAGGCATCGTGACCGTGGAGGACATTCTCGAACAGGTGGTTGGTCGGATGGAAGACGAGTATCCGCGGCATCCGCAGATCCACTTGCAAGATTTCCTGCTCGTCGAACCGTCGCTCCTCGATTTGACGAGTAAGACCTGCGAAGAGGCGATTCTCGAGATCGCGGCAAAGATTCCCGGAGAGAAGCTTCCCGCGGGAGTCCATATTGGGGATCTGGCCATCGCCAGGGAGCGTGAAATGTCCACCGACGTGGGGTTCGGCGTGGCCATCCCCCATGCTCGTTGCCCTCGGCTGTCCAAGCCACTGGTGGTTTTCGCTCGATCGACGGAAGGTCTGGTTTTTGGTCGCCAATCCTCGGACTTGGTGCGTCTGATCTTCCTATTGGTCACCCCCGCCGAGCAGCCGGATATTCAAGTAATCCTGCTGAGCCAAATCGCCAGTCTCGCCGCGGAGCCCGATACGAGAAACCGGCTCTTGGAGGCAGCCTCGTCGTCCGAAATCAGCAACATCTTAACGGCGACGACGGACGAGTCGACGAAGTCGGTAACTCCGACATAGTCGGACATGGATTGATTGCTTGGTTCCGAGGGTCCGTGATTCAAGGAACACGCGGCGGGACAATCACTCTTGCCATTGACGGCTCCCATAAATAGCAACGCCGCGGTCCCTGACGTTTGCCAACGGTCGCGACCGGCAAACTCACAGGTCCGTCAAACGAAGCGCGATCCAGATATTCGGTCTCGGTTCGTTCTCGGTTTCATAGGGACAAACGCTCCTTGCCACGGTGAAGCCGTGGAAGAGCTCGTTTCACCGGACAGTCGTAGCGAGAAAACTCTCAAAGCCTCGCATGGCCAAAGCCTCGCATGGCCAAAGCCTCGCGCGAATCGAAGGGAATCTCGATCACACCTCGTCGCGTCATTTGGTTTGTTCGGCGGCGGGAACATCGAGCCGGAGATCGTCCGCGGCGGCGGGAATATTGAGCCGGAGATCGTCCGCGTCCGCCGCCAACGCCGCCCGGTAGTCGGCGACCGCTCGGTAATACTCCGCCAGGGCATCCACCTCCAAGATCGCCGCGTCCACCGTCGCCGACTCGCGAAGATTCACGAACAAAATGTTGCTGTTCCCCAGGAACAGATTTCGACGCTCCGCTTCTTCCATGATCCTCGCGAGTTCGACGGCTTCGCGCGCTTGCCCCACCTGAAGGTACGCCGAGTCCATGGCGGCGATGGCGTTTTGCAGGTCCGTAATCACTTTGTCTTGGGCATATCGCTGTTCCAAGTTGAGTTGTGTACGCGACGCAGACGCCACTTGCATCTGACCGCGAGCATACCGGCGTTGGAGGGGAACCTCGAAGTAAAGACCCGCCTCGAGTTGATATTCTCCCTTGTCCTTCTTGGGATTCGGTCCTCCGACGTCCTGCGAGCTGTAGACCTGGGCGTCCATGCTTGGCAAGAATTCGTTCCGCGCCACGGCCATGTCAATGTTGTTCTTCTGGAGTTGGAGATTGAGTTTGACGATCTCCGGACGACGTTCCAAGGCGTAAGCAACGTCGTTGGGAATACGACGTTTTTCGACCGGCACGGCATCGGGGAACGAGACTGGAAGCTGCTCTGCGGGAACCAGCGCCGGCAGTCCATTCGAATCGCGAAGATATAGCGACAGTTTGATGGCGGCTTGCTGAAACTTCTGCTGCGCCGCCACCAGCTTGGCGCGCCGTTGCACGATCAAGCGTTGATTGTCCGTTCGCTCGATCGGCTTGGTTAAGCCCGCCTCAATCCGTCTTTTGAGCGCCGAATCTCTCGTCTCGGCAAGGTTCAACAACGAGCGACTGACCAAATACGTTTGTCCGGCGGCGAGCCAGTCCCAATAGGCAAAGGACGCAGCACGAATGAACTCGATACGCGCCTTGAGAATATTGGGTTCCGCGATCTGTCGATCGATCGCGGCTTTTGCGAGCGTCGCGCGGTACTTGTCGATGGTTCGGTTGCGCAAAAAGGGAACGCGCACGCCGGTTGCGAACTCGCCTCCCTGGTAGGTCTCCAAGTTCCCGTACCACGAGGGAAAATTCCCCACGCCGACGCGATGGCCAGCGAAAAGTTTGATGCCCCCCGTGGCGAATTGCTGTTCAAAACCGACGTTCCCTTGATTGTATTGGTAGTACCCCAAGGCGTTGGACGTTCCCCCTGCGCGGAGGCGGAAATCGAAGGCGCCCAGCGCGGATATCACCTCTCCGTCCCGGGAGATTCGCTCTTGCTCCACGGCGAGAAGCAGGGGAAAGAATTGATTGACGGCGTCGATGACGACCTGCAGTTCGAGTGGGGGAGCGGCCGAGGTCGTGGTTTTCCAGGGCGGCTGAAGGCCGGGCGTTTCCTCCTGCACATAGGGGATTCTCCCCGACTCGGTCGGTGATTCCGGATGGTCCTTGGAATCGGGCAGCGGTTGCCTTTGCTCCGGCCCAAGTGGAATTGCGGGAGGTTCGATCGGCGGCCGTGGAGGAAACGAAGTCGGTAACCGCGGCGCGGGTGGGATGTCGTTCGCGTCCACCTTTGGCGCGGGAGCCAATGTATCGGCGGGCGCTCGCGGCGCGCCCTCGCGAGGGGTTTGCGCCAGTTCGATGCGGCGTTTCGATCGCGAGACTCCACCGTGGCGTCGCTCACTGATCGGGCCCGCCGCAAGGATCTGTAAATCTTGCGTCAACATAATCAAGAGCACGGGCATCCATGTGAGCGTCGTCGGACGAAGAATCATTTCTTCCTCTTGTAGATCTCCGAAGAGTCATCCTTCTTCTTCACATCGTCCGTGGCGATGGCCGGTGGAAAGCCATTGAGTTGCCGCCAGATTTCCCATCCGAGCGGCACCTGGTTGAGCAGAACCCAACCGTTGGTTCGCACTCCCTGCCGAAGATACTTCGCATTGGGCCAAGGTTGGTCTTGCGGGTCAGGGACCACGAGTATTCGGAATCGTCCGTAGCCATCGTCGGTGGCATCGATCAGCTTTACAATTCCGCCGAACGTGCCCACCGCCACGGAAGGCCAGCCGGCGAACTGCACGGCAGGCCATCCCTCGAATTGCAGTCGAACGCGAACCTCTCCGTCTTTGTCGGATGCCCGATCCTTCACCGCGTTGACCAACGGCGCGTCGATGCCATCCGTCACTGCTCCCACCGCCGGCTCGTCCGTATGCGGGACGAGGATGTCCGCCATCCCTTTTTTGACGGGAAATCAGTTGTCACGGGTTCTCAACAACCAGAACCTGCACCGTCCCAGGCGGTCACGGTTGGGTCCGATCTGGCTGCTTGTTCCGAGTTGGCTGGGTCCGCGCAGACACGTGGTCAGCTCCGAGGAAGCTTGCTCTCGCTTCGATCGAGCTTCTTCGATTTTCGCTTGCCCCTCTCTCCGTTTTCTGTTCGAGGTCGGCGACCTTTCCCTTGTAGTCGTTCCGAGCCCCCTTCAGGTCCACCAGTATCGGCTTGGCAACCTCCGCCTCGGCCTTCTTGGTCTCTGTCGGCCAGTTCTTCACCTCCTGTTTTGAAACCCAACATTCGGACGCGAGTTGCTTCCGCCAGCTCATAGATCTGCCGAGCCGCATCAGGTCCTTTGCCAGAATCGACACTTCGCTCAAAGGCGGTAACTTTGTTCTCTGCGGTCTCGACGTTTGCCTGCGCCGACTCGATCGCCGAATTGAGCGCAATATTGAGCAAGTTCATCTGATTGTCGAACGCGTCGTCCTTTTGCAAGGAATAATCGATCTTGCGCTGCAATTCTCCAATCTGCGATTCCAGTCGCTGGGCAAGAAGCGGATCATTGTCAGCGATACGAAAGACCGGATCCCCTTTGCGGACGACCGAACCTTCGACGTGGCCGTAAAAGTCAACGATGATGCCGTCGAGCGGCGCCCGGAGTTCTTGCTGCCTTTCCAGCGGCGAATTGGCGACGACCCTCCCTTTCCCTCCCGCCGTCTGCATCCAAGGTACCAGCGTAAGAAAGAACGGCGAGGCGATGAACAGGATGAGAAGCAACCGAGAAACCCTGCGGAGCCAGGAAGGCGTCGCCGCCAAACGCAGGGTGGGCATCGCGATGGGAGGTTCGAAATCCTTGACCGTTTTCGGGGATTGAAGCATGACCGCCGACCTTCCGATTCAATGTTTCGCTTTGGATTTACTAGCTCGGACTAAGGACTCTGAAACGTGATGCTGCGATCACATGCCGCGACGACATCGGGGCATTGGGAGACGATGATCGCCGTCCAGGGCGCGTCGTGATCGACCAGAATCGCGGTCATCCGTTTGCGAAGTTCGAGATCAAAACCGTCCAGGACACCGTCGATGAGTATCAAACGTGGTTTTCCCACGATGGCTCGTGCCAGGAGCACTCGACGAACCTGTCCCCGAGAAAGTGGTGAACCGGTCGGGGTCAGCGGCGTATTCAAACCCTCGGGCATTCGGGCCAAGTCGTCGAGCAATCCCACGCGTGCGAGCGCCTCGGAAACCTGCGTGGAAGTGATTCCATGGCGCCCCATGCGGACGTTGTCGAGCACCGTGCCTGCAACGACGTCGAAATCGCGCAACAATGCCGCCGATCGACGGAGTTCCGATAGCCGAATCACGCGTGTGTCAATTCCGTCGATGCATACTCCACCAAAAGTCGGCAGACGTAGGCCGTAGAGAAGTTCCAGAAAGGTGGTTTTCCCCACGCCGCTCGGCCCGGCAACGGCAACGCGTTCTCCTGGTTCTATGTCGAGGGAGAAATGGTCAAAGAGCACACGGCCTCCTTCTCCGTGTCGAAAATGGACGTCCCGGAGCGCTATTTTCGCCGACGGCCGCTCGCTGCTCGGTTCTTCCGTCCCTTCTTCCTCGAGTGGGATGTCAATCAAGTGACCGATTTTGTCCATGGCGGCCATCAGGTCGTAGTAACTTTCAAGGTGTTTCCCGATCTTCGCGAACGACCCGATGACCACGGTAACGATAAGTTCCGCGGCCACCAATTGCCCGAGCGTCAACTGCCCGGACATGACCAGCCAGCCTCCCAGGCCGAGCAATGCGGTGCTCGCCAACGCCTGTAGACTCAGAGCAAAAATGATCTGCCGTAAAAGAACTCGGAAATGCTCGACCCGCGCGGCGAGATACGCGTGGGCGCGACTCTCGGCGTGCTCGATGGCCAACGTGGGCCCCGCCCCTTGTTTGAAGGCGATCGGCAATCGGGCAATTTCCTCCAGGCTATCCGCAACGTCATATTTCGCCAGCGATTCCGCGACGCTCGTGCGGATCGCGCCGCGGCCTAGCAAATAGGTCACCACGGTCATGCCGAACACCAGGACAATGTCGTAAATGAGCAGAAACGGATGATAGACCGCGAGGAGGAGTGCACCAATAAACGCCGAAAGCACGAGTCCGACACCTTCAAGCAACAAGGTGGCGCATACCTTTTGCACCGTAACGACGTCGAAGAAGCGATTGACGAGTTCCGGACCGTGTTGTCGATCGAAGGCTGAGACCTGAACACGCGGCAAACGATACGCGAGATCGGCAACCAATCGAATCAGAATACGGCGTTGCAAAAGTTCGACGAGAATGGTCTGCATGATCCGTAAAACGGCTGCGAAACCCAGCGACGCGAGCAAGAGGAGCGAGACCACGATAAGTGGCTGGATCAAGCGCCCAAATGCGATGCTATTGACCAAGGTCTCGACGGCCAACGGCGTCGCGAGGGTGAGGATGCTGATTCCGATGGCGTAGACGACCACCACATGAATGTCGCTTCGCTCCGTCTGAAGTAGAGCCATCAATCGGCGGAGCGGAGACACGCGATGCCCATGTCCATGCCCGTGATGCATGGGTTGGTAGGGAAGCTGAGGCTGCACTAAAATCGCTTCGACGACTTCTTTATCAGAGTCAATTCCGAGCTGAATCAAAAGCTCCAATCGCGGGATCCAGCGTCGAGACATCGTCTCCGCGCGGTCCGCAATGAGCACCTTTCTTCCGGAGGCGCGCAACAGAACGACGCCCATGGGAAGCTTTTTCGACCCCACGAGCACGGGAGCCCCTTCTCGCGCCAGATTCAGAAGCTTTCTAAGCGGCTCATCGACCGGCCGAGCATCCATGCCGATCGACTTTGCAGCATCCGCAATAGCCAAGAAGTTGCCGGGCCACTCCCCCTCGATCGCGGGTTCCAAGCGACGCTTCCCGCTTTCGATGGCATGTCTTGCAGCCACGGGGTCGAACGGGACTCCGGAACCCGCGGCCAGCATTTCCAAATTGTCAAAAACATGATCGGTTGGATGTGGTGCGGAAAGCGAAGGCAATGGCTACTCCTTCCTTCTCGATAGATTACTCGGCGATAACTTTTTCCTTCCACTCGCTACAAAAAAGCAGACGGTTTTTTCGTCGATTTCTTTTCACGACATTTTTATCGTGTAACTTTCAGCAATCCAATAGGTGAGATCGCGAATGGAAAAAGAAAATTCATCGACATCGCCCGGAGCCTGGACATTCCTTACCAACTACATGCATGTTCTGATATGCATCGCGAGCGACCCGGAAATCCGCGTGCGCGACATTGCTCCGAAAGTGGGAATCACCGAGAGAGCGGTCCAACGAATCGTATCCGATCTCGCGGGCGCGGGATACTTAAAAAGCTCACGCCGCGGAAGACGAAATCATTACGAAATCGACGGCACACTTCCTTTGCGGCATCCCCTTGAAGCACACCAGACGATTGGTGAAGTGCTTCGATTGATGGCATCCTCCCCCGGTAGCCCTCTCACCAACAAATAATCACAAACAAATAAGCATAAGACACTTACAGAAAGCAACCAAACTAGCAGGAGGCTGAAATCTCCAGCCTCAGCGCCTCATTTCTCATCGACAAAGTGAGCTTCCTTCATCACCTGCCTCCACGACCTCTCAGAAAGATTGTAGTCGGCGTGGTGTGCACGCCACCAATCTGTACGCACATCCCCCCCTGGCGGTGCGCCGCTTCCTTCTAAACACCCACGCCCTGCCGAATGCCAGACACCTCCGCGGTTCACCTTGTCGGGGCCCGAGGAATTTCGACGGAAAACACAAATCTTACGATAACCAATTGACGAAATACATTTCGTGTAATAAATTGCGTTCCAGGCCGTCTGAAGTTCAAGAAAGGAGGGAGTAACCAACGATGCAGGAATCATTTGCCTGGCTAGTTCTGACCGGACCCCTTGCCCTGATTGCTGGGGGCCTATTGCCGGACCGCTGGGTCAACCGGCATGCGGCAACCATGGGACGAACAACACAAGGCATTATCTTGATTACGCTTACGGCAATGACGCTGGCCGTGATCGCAATTTGGAAAAATGGGGCGATCCATGTCACCGTGTCGCCGGCCTTGGGGCCCGCTGCTTTGGGCGTCTGCTTCGACAGCCTGTCTGCCACCTTGTCACTTTTAGTTTGCTTTATTGGGCTGGTTACTGCTCGTTATGCCCGGAGCTACTTGGAGGGTGACGCGGCCCAGGGACGGTTCTTTCGATGGATGAACTTCACCCTTGGCGCCGTCCTCTGCCTGGTCGTCGCCTCCAATCTCGCGATGTTCCTCGTCGCATGGATCATGACCAGCCTCGGCTTGCACCAACTCCTTGTCCACTATCGGGAAAGGCGTTCTGCGTTACTCGCGGCGCGAAAAAAGTTTCTCATCAGTCGACTCGGCGACCTCTTTCTGATCCTTGCCTTGGCCCTGTCGTACACAACGTTTGGCTCGCTGGAATATCGAGATTTGTTTCGAGCCGCGGAGGTCGCGTCGCAACAACCTTGGAACGTGCACTGCATCGCGATTCTTCTGGTTCTGGGCGCCATGACCAAATCCGCCCAGTTTCCCGTGCACAGTTGGTTACCGGACACCATGGAAACGCCGACCCCCGTCTCCGCGCTGATGCACGCCGGAATCATTAACGCGGGCGGATACCTCGTGATCCGGTTGAGTCCCGTGGTCTCTCTATCGAGCATCTCCCTCGACCTGCTCGCGCTCGTCGGAGCGTTCACGGCACTGTTCGCAGCGGTGATCAAGTTGACCCAGACAAGCGTGAAACGCTCGCTGGCATACTCAACGATTTCGCAAATGGGCTTCATGATGTTTCAGTGCGGCGTGGGCGCCTTTCCCGCCGCGTTGCTACACATTGTTGCTCACTCCCTTTACAAGGCGCATGCATTTCTCCGATCTGGCAGCGCAATCGAACAATCGGCCAAAGCCAAGGTAACGCCCAGGAACATGCCCACTGCGGACTGGTCCTTCGCCTCCTATGTTTTGGGAAGCCTTATCGCATGTGCGTTGTGCATTAGCCTTTTCTGGGCCATGGGCATCACGATTGCCCAAAAGCCAGGCGGGTTCGCGCTGGCGTTCATCCTGACGATGGCGCTCGCGCAACTGTTGGCCCGGAGCTTCGAAAGCCAGGACCGCGTCACCGCCATGCGAGGAATGATTGTCGCAACCTGTTTGTTCTTCAGCTACGTTGGCGCTTACTTCCTCTTTGAGCAGATCATGACGCGGTCGCTGTCGGCAAACTCGAGCGTGGTCTCTCCTCGTCACGACTGGTTGATTTGCATCGTCGGAGCGGCCTTCCTAGTGACCTTCACGCTGCAAATCACCGTCACTCGTTTCAGACACCTGCCGTTGTCCAAGTGGCTGTATGTCCACGCATCGAACGGTTTTTATGTGGACCTCCTCGCTCGAAAACTCGTGGTTCGCGTATGGGGAAACCACTGACGAAATTTCAAAGTTCGGCATGAAGTTCCGCCGTCAGTGTTCCGACGGCATCCGGGATTTAACGCATGGTGATTCTCATGAAAGGGAAACGCATGACCGTTGCAGCGACGCTTGAAATCCCATCCTTGGCATCCGTGTGGCAGGAGGTGCGTTTGAAAATCGCGCCGTTGTGGCCGCTACAAGATTTCGTCGCCGTCAATCCATTCACGGGTATGCTCGAAAAGGATTTTCTCAGCGTTTGCCAGGAACAGGCATCTCTGCGCGATCTTCAAACCTTCATGCCCTTGGCATATTTTCGCGATCGCGTCGCAAAAGGGATGATCAAGCGCGAGGACTTGCGGCAAGCCCTATCGGAATGTGCCGAAAGCCATCCGGAGCGATATGAGAATTGGGATGAAGAGACGCTCAACGACATTCTGCAATCTACTTGCGTCGACCCGCATAACCGCCTCATGCTCACTTTTGCGGAACGACTGGACCGGGAAACACGGTCCCATTGGTCATCGACCATAACCGAGGAGATTTCGCGGCATTGCTCCGCGCATTTCGATACCGGCCATGCGCTTTGGCCAAGTCCCTGGCAGAGCTTGTCCTTGTATCAGGCTTGGCTCGATGTAGCGCGGATCGACCGTCGGATGGAATCTCTCGGAATCGGTGGTTTCCGGCGATTCGTTGCCCAACTCCCCTCTTCTCCGATGGAATGCGTGCAAGCCCTACTGGAGGAATTGGATCTCACGGATAGCCAATGGGAGGCATTTCTTTCATGCGAGCTGTACTCGGTTTCCGGGTGGGCAGCCTATCTAAAGTATCTCGATGACTGGTCCGCTGATCGAGGAGCGGCCAACGACGACCTCCTGGGATTACTCGCCATTCGCGTCGCCTATGACGTCGCCTTGGCGCGCGAATATGGCGTCGATGCGTCGGGACAGATCGACACCCAGGAATGGATTCTCGCGAATGACGCGGACATCGCTTGGCCGCGAGAGTTATTGGCCCGAAACGCGTTACAGAAAGCCGCCGAGATTGCCTATCGAAGATCCCTTCGAAAAAAGTTGGTTTACGCGACACCTAAATCTACGCATCGCAAAGCGGCAAGGATGGTGTTCTGCATCGATGTTCGATCCGAAGTCGTTCGCCGGCACCTTGAATCGGTGAGCGATCGAGTGGAAACATCTGGTTTTGCTGGCTTTTTTGGCCTTCCAATGGAGCTCTTGCCCCTCGGAGAAAACTCGGGAACGGCACAATGTCCAGTTTTGATTAAGCCGGCATTTCGCATCAAACAGACGCTCGACACCATGAGTCCGGACACCATGACCAACGTCGTGGAATCCCGGCGAGGTCTTCGACTTTGGCGAAAACTCTGGAAGGAATTTCGAGTCTCCGCGACCTCCTGCTTTTCCTTCGTGGAATCCATGGGACTGCTCTACGTTTGGAAACTGGCGGCGGACACGATGGGAATGTCCGAAACGGACGACGCTCGGTACGACGGCATTCCCAAAGACCGTCGGGAATTGCTCTGCCCCGATCTGCGGCCAGATGGACTCGCCGGCCTCCCGTTGGATAGACGGGTCGAACTCGCTAGGGGAATGCTGCGACATTTGGGATTGAACTCTGGATTCCCTCGACTCGTGGTGTTTTGTGGCCACGTGAGCGAAACGAACAATAACCCCTGCAAAGCCGGCCTGGACTGCGGAGCTTGCGGTGGGCATTCTGGAGAGTCCAATGCGCGAGTCGCCGCTTCTTTGCTTAATGACCCCAGCGTGAGATCCAAACTGCTCGAGCATGGGGTCGAATTGCCTCCCGATGTCTGGTTTTTGGCGGCCCTACACAACACGACGACCGATGAAATCCAATTCTTCGACAAGAGACATGTTCCAGCGGAATTCTTGGCGGATCTCCAGGAGTTGGAGACATGGGTAAAGCGCGCAGGCGTGCAAGCTCGTCAGGAACGAGCCAAGAGGTTGCGCGACGACATGGACTGTTTTCAACGCGCGAAATGTTGGTCGCAAGTCCGACCAGAATGGGGATTGGCGGGCAACGCGGCGTTTATTGTTGCCCCCCGGGCAAGAACGGCGGCGACTGACCTTGGCGGACGCGTTTTCCTTCATGACTACGACCAGCGGAAGGACCCTGACCTTCGAACACTCGAATTGATCATGACCGCCCCGATGGTCGTCACGAACTGGATCAACATGCAATACTACGCCTCCACGGTGGACAACAAGGTGTTTGGCGCTGGAAACAAAGCACTCCACAACGTGGTTGGAAACTTTGGACTGTTGGAGGGAAACGGCGGGGATCTGAGAACGGGGCTCCCTTGGCAATCCATTCACGATGGGCAACAGTTTCAACACGAACCGTTGAGACTCACGGTGATCATTGAGGCGACAAGGGACGCGCTCCAGTCCATCATCGACAGACATCCAACCGTCGCCCACTTAACCCAGAACGGTTGGATCACCCTAATCGCCCTGGAGGAGGAGCGTTTCTATCGCCAAACCTCGAGTGGCGGCTGGGTGGAGGAAAACCGACGACGCGACTCCCCCTGACTGCCGAGTAATCCCGCCCACCACGACGTCGGCGATTCGCCCACTCGCTCGCGGAGGCATTGACGCCAAGGCCGCGATTCCGGTGTTTCGAATATGGACGCCGTCGTTGCATGGACCGGCAGTGTCGTGGCGACTTTATTCGCGGCGTCATTTCCGTTCTGTCGCGCCGACCTCTCTGCCGCTATACTGACCTGCCGGCCCAGAGGACTTCTGAAACCACCCCGGTTTTCGAGGATGGACACATGGTGTTGGGTGCGGCGTTTTGTTTGACGGCATGGACTTTCGTTCTTGGAGTTGATGACCGGCCGGCGATGGCCGAGGCGCCGGTACGCAAGATCGTGTTGCTCGCGGGGGACAAGAGCCACGGCCCGGGGCATCATGAGTACGAAAAGGGAGCCGCGCTTCTCAAAGAGTGTCTGGACACCTCTCCCAATGTCCGAGGAATAAAAACCGAAATTCACCTGCATGGTTGGCCCGCCGATCCCAAGGCATTGGAGGACGCGGCGACGATTTTTCTGTTCTCCGATGGTTCCGACCATGACGAGAAGGCCCATCCGCTCCTTCGCGAGAATCGACTGGAGACTCTCGGAAAACTCATGGACCAGGGCGTCGGATTCGTCGCGCTCCACTACACGGTTTTCGTTCCTTCCCGTCGCGGGGGAGAGCAGTTTCTCGATTGGATCGGCGGATATTTCGATTACGAGAACGGCTCCAATGAACGGCGTTGGTTCTCCGAGATCAGCACGCACAAGACGATGCCCTACCCGGCGGCCAAGGAACATCCCATCTGCCGAGGCATCGCGCCGTTCGAACTTCAGGAGGAGTACTACTACAACATCCGGTTTCGCGAAAAAGATGCTCGATGGACCCCCATTCTCAAGACCCCGATCCCTGGCAAAGAGGCGGATCAAGTGGTCGCCTGGTGCGTCCAGCGCCAAGGAGGTGGACGTGGATTCGGATTCACGGGGGGTCATTTTCACGCGAACTGGGGCGTCGAGAACTTCCGCAAGATGATGCTCAACGCGCTGCTCTGGACGGCCCACGTGAAGGTCCCGGAAGCGGGTGTCGAATCGAAGTTGCCGATCACCTACGAATTCGCTCCCAAAGCCACCCACTCCAAGGCGCAACCACTCCCCACCTCGTTCGGAAATCCCCTGCCCGGAAAATGGGCGCCCGTGCTTGCCGAAGCGAAAGAGGAATACCAAAAACCACCGCTGACCGTCGAATGCTGGGCCAGACTCGAGGACAAACGCCCGTTCAATATTCTCGTTGCCAACGGCCATAAAGAATCCGGAACGCACTGGGAGATTTACACCACCGCCGGCTCCGGAACACTTAGCGCGTTTATTCCCGGCGCGAGCCCGTCAGTGATCGATTCCGGAAAGGAAATCGTGGACAATCAATGGCATGCGATCGCCATGATCTACGAAGCCGCGCGGGTTCGGCTCTTCGTTGACGGAAAAGAGGTGTCCGACACGGCGATCGCCGGTGGTATCCCAACGGCTAGCAGCGGTCCACTCTCCTTTGCCGCCTATCCACCCCAATCCATCGGCTGCGCGGGAGAGATCGACGAAGTGCGAATCAGCCGCGGCGTTCGCAACCTTCCTTCCGCTCCCATGGGTCCATTTGAACCCGACGAGGCTACCGTCGGCCTATGGCACTTCGACGCGGGCGAAGGACTGGAGAAAAACAAAGCGTTCGCGGACGCCTCCAAGATCAATAATCCAGCGCGCCGCGACCTCGCATATCCTCCTCATCAAGCGCCAGGAACCGAATCATCCACCTATCGCGCGACGGACGATGCAACCAAACTGGTGCGCATTGATTCGTGTCCCAATGAATCACTGCTCAGCGTCAAGGTTGACTCCGAGGGTCAACTGTTCGTCGGCGGACGCGAGGCTCTCTTCGTCTACGAGCCAAAGCCGGACGGCGGTTATGCCCCGCGGCGAGAAATCTACCGTTTTCCCGAACATTCGTGGGTCAACGACATCGAGATTCGCGGGGACGACCTCTACGTCATGACCAACGCCGCCCTGTACTTGTTTCCCCAAGGACGCGTTCAGCGCGAGGGCCTGGTTCCGCGACGCCTTTTGTGGGGATTCCCGGTGGACTTGCACGTCACGCTTCACGGGTTGGCATGGGGGCCGGAGGGGGATCTGTATTTCACGTCGGGCGATCCTTTGCTCAACTACGGAGACTTTACTCGTCCCGATCACTGGGGCCATTGGACGATATATACCCAGCCGGAAGGCACGAAGGTACCGTACACGGGCCAAGGCGGAGTCTTTCGCTGCCGCCCGGATGGGAGCGAATTGAAGATCGTCGCGCGCGGCACTCGCGGCACGTTTGGCATCGCCTTCGATAGCGACTGGAACCTTTTCACCAACGACAACGATCACGAATCGTTGCCAGCCGCCTATGTCCCTGCTCGGCTACTTCATGTCGTACCGGGCGTCGACTTCTCCTGGCCGCGTGGCTGGTTTGGACAAAAATCTCCCGAGCGTTTTGACCTGGTGGACATGGTGAACACCAATCTCGGCCGGGAAGTGCCCGTCGCGCAGTCCTATTACGACGAAACCTATCTGCCAAAATCGTGGCGTGGGAGCTTACTTCTTGCCCGCTGGGGCCAACGGAGGATCGATCGATTCCCGCTAGAAGCTCGGGGAGCCACGTTCGCCGCACCTGACATTGCCATACTCGAAGGGACCAGTCAGGCGCGACCGGTTGGCGTCGCCGTCGGAAGAGGTGGCCGGGTGTTCGGCGTGATTTCGTATCTTTTGCACAACGAATGGTCTCCCGCATACCCCGCCGATCTCGTGATGATCACTCGGACCGAGGACTCAGCGGACGCGGCATTCGATGGCATTGCGTTGGCCGACGCGTCGGAGGAAAGGCTTTGGAGGGAACTCTCCAGCCCCTCCTGGTGGGAGCGAAATCGGGCGCATCAGGAGATTTTGAGACGAGGGGGAGGCTTGCTTAAGGAGGCGACGGCGAAACTTCGCGCGGTTACCGATACGGATCCCGCGCGCCGACATCTTCCCTGGCTGGCGGGTGCTTCGAATACCCAAGAAGCCGCGACCATTCTCCGCGAGTTGCAACACCACCCCGATCCGAGCATGCGACGGCAAGCCATCCGAGTACTTGCGGAGCACCAGGCACTCGAGCAGGACGGAAAAACGTTTCTTGCCGGACTCGAGGATGCCGATCCGGGAGTTCAACTCACATCATTGTCGGTTTTGCGAAGCCGAAGAACCTCCACTCCGCTCGAAGCCCTCAAGGCCTCGACGGGAAGCAAGGATACCTATTTACGCCAGTTCGCTACTCGCCTAATCGCGGAAACGGGCACACTCCAGGACATCGAGACACTCTGTCAATCCGACCTCATGCGCGAGCGGCTGGCCGGCGTGCTTGCCGCTGGTTTTCGACTTACGATTCCTCCCGCCATCGGCGAGATCCCCGCCGACCTGCCGCTCCAATACGAGAGTCAGAACGCGGCGTTCACGATCCGCTACGCGGATCGTGAAATCGACCTCAAATCCCTGGGAAGGGTCGGCAGCTTCACCATCGCGGAGAGATGGAAAACCCTTTCGCCCAGCGATGAGGAACGGAAGCTCTTCGACTTATTGATCACGCGACTGGACGACGCGGAAGACTCCGTGCGTCTGCAGAGCGCTTATTTCCTGTCCTTGCTCAAGGACCCCAAAAGCGAGCCACTGATCGCCAAGGCTCGCGAACGTTCGCTGCAAACCCGGCTCGCGAAATACAAGCCGCGAAGCCCAGCCGAAGTTTGGACCTTGGGACCGTTTAACGACGGAGAAAAAGGACTCGAAACTCCGCATCCTCCGGAGAAAGGGCCCATCGATCTCTCCATGGAATACCGCGACAACAATGAATCGCGAACGTGGCGCAAGGCACCGCTCCAGGGTGGCCTGGATCTGCATGCCCTCGCGTCAAATGTCTCGTCGAGCTCCGTCTACGTCTATTTCCGCTTCCAAAGCATTGACGCGGAAAAAATCTCCCTCGAACTCAAGACGGAAGCGCCGCGAAAGGCCTGGCACAACGGACGAGAACTCAGTAACGAAAACGACTTCGTGGTCGATCTCCAGCCGGGAAGCAACGATATTCTTGTGAGACTAGCGTGCACGAAGCCATCGGAGACGGTCGCGATACGTTACCTCGCGCCCGCCAATGTATCCGCCGTCATGCCGGAGCACCTGGGGTTGGCGACGCTCGCCGAGCGGCTGAAATCGCAACCGGGTGGGAACGATTCCGCAGTGTTGACGCCGGAGTTCGCCAATATTGACTGGCTCCAGGCTGCCAAGGAAGGCGACCCGGAAAAAGGTCGTCGTCTCTTCGGCGCGGATGCACTCGGATGCGTGAAATGCCACGCGATCACCGCCAATCAACAGGGAAATGGGGCCCCCAGCCTCGCGGATGCAGCGAAACGTTTTACCGTCGCGCACCTGGTTGAATCCGTTCTATTGCCCAATCGGCAGGTCGCGGATGTTTTTCGTTCGACGCTTCTCGTGACCTCGGACGGCCAGATCCATACAGGCCTGGTGGTGGCGGAATCCGAGGATGCCATCGAGTTGCTGCTCCCCAATGCCACGCCGTCAAGGTTGCTAAAGGGGAAATCGAAGATCGAAAGCTGCAAAACCTATCCCCAATGCCGGCCGGCCTTGTCAAAACGCCTGAAGAACTGAAACACCTGATTGCGTACTTGCTCAGCGATCGTCCCAAACCTCCTTGACGAACCCCAGTCGATCCCGTTCATGTCGACAGGGGGAATTTAAAGCGACCGGGAACAACGAGAGCCCGATTACGCGGGTTCGGCGATTCCAAGGAATCGTCGTAGATCGTGAATCTGATCCGCCATTGGCCGGCGAGGCTTGGGACTAGGCTGGCCCATTCGTGGCTCGACCTTCAAGGAGATGAACACCGGACCTGGCCGTGAAAGCACATCATCCGCGTTTGCCGCCCAAACGCTTGGATCGACGTAGGCAGAAGCATCGGCAATACTGCAGGCCTTCGCCATGCCCACGAAGTCGACATTTCCCGCGCCGCCGTGGGGCTGGCCTCCGGTCACTTCGTAAATGCCGTTGTCGACGACCACGAGGACGTAGTTCCTTGGCTGGCAGTGACCGATCGTGACCAGGCTCCCCAGATTCATGAGGGTCGAGCCATCCCCGTGAATCACGATGACCCGCCTTTCCGGCCGCGCAAGGGCCAACCCCAATCCAAGGCTAACCCCCTGCCCCATGCTGCTAGGGACGTAGTGGAATACATGCGGTCCGTCCTTGTCCGCCGGCCATTCCCTTACCGTGGCCATGGTCGTGACAATAATCGCCGGCTTGTTGAAATCAGCGATCGGCTGAATGGCAACCGCGAGCCGCATGTCCGTCGCTCCACCTTTCGACGAGAGAACCTGCTACTCGCCCAATAAGATCACATGAGTTTCACTCGCCGCGCGCCTGCTGAAGAATGGGAAGCAGCGAATCGAACTGGCCCGTGCGGTCGACCAACGTGTGTTGGATTCTCCATGCCCGTAGAATCGGAATCACAAACTCCGCTGCGGAATCATTCATCCCTTTTTGAGCCGCGAAATAACTTCGGATCCCCACGAGCATTGGAATGGGAATGCGCAGGTCGTGGATGATGTTCCTCAAAGCATCCCCTGCCTCATAGAGTCCGGTGCATTGCATCATGACGAAAGGACGCGCTCCACCGAGCCAAAGCCCCGCCGCCAAACCAAGTGCTTCACCTTCCCTACAAGGCCGAACCAAGGATAGGGACGTTTCCCTCTGAAGGTCCGCGTCCCACATTCCGAGCGCACTGTCGGGAACCCAGACGACATGGGTGATGTCGAGGGATCGAAGCAATTCCAAAATCCTGGGTCCATCGATCCACATGGCAACCTTTCGAGAATACGCCGCCCCTAAATCTAACCGATGACGGACAATGGAAGCAACTTACATGCGTGTAAAGCTGGGAAAGATCCAGTGTTAAAGGATGTGAACAAAGCTTTACGAATTTGTTTCGTGAACTGAACAAAGAGATTTTCAGGCGAGTTCCAGTCTCTCGGGATATCCACTGCCGCGATCTCACCCAACCAGAAAACGCAAGGCAATTTCCAGTTTGGACTTGCAATCAAATCCCGGCATCAAAAGCAAGATAGAGTTGGAAGCGGAACAGGTTTCGATACTTCAAAGGGCATGTGAAGTGCTCTTCCTTCAACTTTCCAAGGTTGGTAAGCAACCGGGGCACGGAATGTTGCCCAAGGCATGGTGTCACGCTTCACCGCCATGGAGGATGCTCACAATGGTGTTCACCGATCAGTCAGTAATGGAAATCGCGGACCGCGCCCTTGGCGAATGCTCGACGGCCGCAGAAGTTCGCTACGTCGCAAAGTCCATGGACGCCCTCGTCCAAGACAACAAGGCGCGACGGTCTCTTGCGGACCTTGTCAATCGTCATTTGACGGTCTTCACCGCGACGACCGCCGACTAGCGATACCTTCGCTTGTCGCTGACGGCTCGTATCAAGCCCTTCCCCGGTCTCCGTTGTCGGAGATTTCAGTCCTGCTGGATTGGATTCAGGGTGACATCCCTCGTCCAACCGGCAAGCATCTCTCTATAACGTGCCATTATCTCGAAGGGAACGACAGTCCCCAGGAATGCGGAGCCCCTGCATTCCGGGAGCCGACCCGTCGTTGCACTTTATCGAGTCAATGTTGGGACACAGGTATCGCGAGTATCAACTTGAGTTCTTCGAAGCCTTATCTGCCCGCGTTATCGTCGATCCGGTTTCCGGCAGCCCTCTATATCGTCGTTTTCCACATCGTCCTCGGTTATCACGTCATCGGCGGGCTTCAGATTCGCGATGCCCTGCCGGAGGACGCCAACCTCCGCGAAGGTGTTGCGGAGTTCCAGGCGTGGTGTTCCTCGGGCGCGGCCGTCTTCAACAATCGAACGATCCTCAGGAACGTGTTGCGCTCCGCTCCGGTGATGCTGAATTTCTTCTTCGTGCTCTCCGGGTTCGTTCTCGCCTACACCTATCTTGAACGAACCAGAACTCCCCATCGATCGTAAGAGGTTTTGGGCGTATCGATTCGCGCGAATCTATCCGAGTTACGGTCTGGCGCTACTGGTGACGCTTCCGATCTTTCTCTTCGCCATGGGTGCGCGTCGGCCCCCGCCACGCTTTTCGAGACCGCGGGTAATGCCTTGGCAACGATTTTTCTCGCCCAGTCCTGGTCGCCTTACTCCGCGCAAGCATGGAATCCCCCCGCCTGGTTTCTCTCCTGCGAAGCCTTCTTCTATTTGCTTTTCCCTTGGCTCGCCGCCTGGATCGATCGACGGTCCACGCATGGGCTGCTGATGACGGTTGGTTGGATGTGGGTTTTCTCGCTGGTGCCCACGGTGATTTACGAATCCCTTGCTCCGGATGGTGCCGGCAGAATTGTCTGGACCAGCGAGGCCTTCTGGCTATTCGTCGTGAAATTCAATCCCCTATTGCGTCTTCCCGAATTCATCGCGGGAATCGCGCTTGGAAAACTGTACTTGCGAAATACGCCGCGGGATCTCTCGGCGAGCCATTTCCGGGGCGCGCTACTATCGACTATCGGAATCGTTGGCGTCACCATCATGTGCGTCACCAGCGAATCGTTTTCGTTTCTGAAGCTTCACAATGGATTACTGACCCCTTTTTTTGACATGACGATTTACGGGTTGGCGCGTGGCGGAGGCCCAATCGCCGCCTTCCTGCGTCACCCCAGAATGGTGCTCCTAGGCGACGCGAGCTATGCGCTCTACATTTTCCACTACGCCGTGATTACGTACTTGATGGTGATTATCGCGATTGCGCGCGGACGTATCCTCGGACCGATGGGGTTCTTGTTCGTTTGCGTGGGAATTGCCCTAGTCATTTCGGTCTTGATCTACCTGCATTACGAGATTCCTGCTCGAAAACGACTCCTCGTCTGGCTGGGAGTGTCCTCTGGGGATTAGCGGGAATGCGACCACGCCCCGCGAGGTGCTTGCCGCCAGCAGTCTTTCCAGGGCGTCACAGGCACGTGACAATCCGTCGTCCGCCGCTGCCAAAGCCGAAAAATGACGGCAACGCGCGTTCGTTACCTTCGAGTTCAACAGCCCCGAGAGCACTCTGGCGCCGTGATCGGCCGTGTACTCCTTGCGTTTCATCACCTTCGACACGCCGAGCCGCTCGAGACGGCGCGCGTTGTCGAACTGGTCCGGCAACGTCGGAATCGTCAACTGGCATACGCCCGCGGTTAAGGCCGAGGCGATCGTGCCGATTCCCCCATGATGAATCAGCGCGGAACAACGATGCAGGACGTGATCCAATCGAAGGAATCGGATGGCCAGAAGATCCCGCTTGCAGTCGGTCGCGGACGCTTTGGGAGTAACAAGAATCGCCCTGCGACCCAGCCGACTAGCGATCTGCCGCGAAACCTCGAAAAATCCCTCGTCCTTGCCAATCGAGCTTTGTGCGAAAACAAGCGGCGGTTCGCCGGCGGCCAAATATTTTTCGACTTCCGGAACATTCTCGTCATGCAAATCGTCCGTACGAGGAAAACCAGTGCACGCCGTATTCGTCGGCCAGTCGGGCTGAGGAGCGCTAAACCATTCGGGGAACAAATTGAGGACCAATTGGGGGGAATGCCACCACGTCCGCATCAAGCGCTTGACGGGGGGAAGCCCTAGGGTTTCTCGATAAGCATTCGTGACTTTGCCCAATCCACCATCAATCAATACGTCCACGACCCCTTCAACCAGCCGGAAGAACGGCCGGGGGAACCAGGGAGGCAAGCAGGTTCCGTCACTGACGCTCCGCATCCACATCGGCTGTAAATGAACCGTCGCTAATGGAATGCCGAGCGTCTCTTGCGCGATCCGAGCCCCGAAGGCGCACCCAACGGACGCTACGACCGTGGTTCCTGGCAGGTTTCGCCGAAGGACCAACTGATGGGATTTTTCCATCCATAGACGCATGAGTCGGGTGCCCTCGTCCACCGACTCACGGAGAGTCCATCTACGATAGTTTTCCAGAAAACCCTGGTAGTCTTCCGCAGAGAAGACTTCTTCAAACTGCAGTCCGTGACGCTCCACCACGTTGGCGTAATGGCTATTGCCGCCGAGAATGACCTCGTGTCCGCGTCGCAAAAGCGCCTTTCCAAGCGCAAGGAATGGCAAGGTATCCCCGAGGCTGCCGATCGCAATGAGAATGACGCGCATGGATCCGCCGGTGGCTCCGACACCAACCAATAACGACGTGGATCGTACGGACACTATTGCTCGCCCACGAAGGTCGGTCCCGCAACCGAATTTGATCGTGAACAAGTCGATCGCGAACGCTGGCGAAAGCGTTATCATGACATCCGCGATTCCTGTTTACAATGGTTTTTCGACGCGCGTTCCGCCGATCACCCGCTAAAACTCGCCGATCCCCAGAATACGCAATCCACTCCTGCAAAACGAATTAGGACGAGCTCACAGGCCATTCCAACTCCTAGGTGGACGGATCTTTTTGCCGCCGAGTTTCTATGTCCCTCAACCTTCAATCGCCGGCGGATCGTCACAAAAGCCAAAACTTCATGGGGATAACATCGAAACCTGACCGGCCGGTGAGGGGTTTTGAGAGTACAAAGAATGCGTGAGGACAACCCTTGTTCGCGTTGTTCACGCCTTCCTCTGAGGTCTCACGAGAACTCGATGCAAGGCAGGCCATTCAAAGCTAGGGTTTAACTCGACAGCGATGGTCCGCGCCTTGGGTTCAGCAAATGAGTACGGCATCACCCCATGGGGTGAAGATCTCGAATAAGGAACGCAACTTGGCTCGATTCACAATTGCCTTGATGGTTTTGGGCGCATGGATCGCACCTCTTTCCGCGGAGACGGAGTCGCAGAGTCCCTTGGGGAAGAAGGTGGATTCCTTCAAACTTGGAGATTTCCGCGGCAAGCAAGTCGCGCTGTCGGATTACACGGACCAAAAGGCGGTCGTTGTGGCCTTCCTAGGAACGGAATGTCCCGTCGCGAAACTGTACGTGCCACGCCTGGTGGAGTTGGCCAAGACCTATGCGGATCGTGGGGTGGCGTTTCTCGCCGTCGATTCGAACCAGCAGGATTCGATCGCCGAACTCGCCGCGTTCGCTCGCAATTACTCCCTGAACTTTCCCTTGCTCAAGGATCCCAGCAACCTGGTTGCCGACCAGTTCGGAGCGGAACGGACACCAGAGGTATTCGTCCTCGACGGGAAACACGTGATTCGTTACCGCGGCAGAATCGACGATCAATATGGCGTGGGCCAATCGTCCGGTTATGCCAAGCCGAAGGCTCATCGTCATGATCTCACCGTCGCCTTGGACGAACTACTTGCAGGCAACGCCGTCTCCGTTCCCGAAACCAAGGCGACCGGTTGCCTCATTGGCCGAATCTCTAAGAAGGAGCCCGCGGGCGAAGTCACTTATTCCAACACGATCGCGAAGATCCTTCAGGATCGATGCGTCGAATGTCATCGCGCGGGTGAAGTCGCCCCCTTTACATTGACCAGCTATTCCGAAGTCGTCGGTTGGGCGCCGATGATGGCGGAGGTGATCGATCAGGGAACCATGCCGCCATGGTTCGCCAATCCTGAGTACGGTCATTTCAGCAACGACGCGCGTCTTTCGGACGACGAGAAAAAAGCGATCCACGCCTGGATTGCCAATGGCTGTCCGGAAGGTGATCCCAAGGACCTACCGAAACCACGCGAATACGCCGAAGGCTGGCGAATCTCCAAGCCTGATCTGGTCGTCAAGATGAGCGACAAACCCTATACAATTCCCGCGGAAGGGGTGGTGGAATACCAATACTTCACCGTCGATCCGGGTTTCACGGAAGACAAATGGATCCAAGAAGCGGAAGCCAAGCCGGGCAATCGTGGCGTGGTCCACCACATCATCGTCTTCATCCAACCCCCAAGTTCGAAGGGGGATTTCCGTCGGCGCGGTGGGCTCGCGGGCTATGCTCCGGGCAATATTCCGCGCGCCTATCCGTTGGGAGTCGCGAACTTCGTGCCCGCAGGCTCCAAACTCATCTTCCAGATGCACTACACTCCCAATGGGACGGAGCAACAGGACCTCAGCGAGGTCGGCCTCGTTTTCGCCGATCCCAAGACCGTCAAAAAGAAGGTTCACGGCGGGGCCGCCATCAATCCACTCTTTCGCATCCCCCCGGGCGCCAACAACCACCGCGTCGAATCGCGATATCAGTTCAAGGAGGACATGCTCCTCACCAATATGACGCCGCACATGCACCTACGCGGGAAATCATTCCGCTTTCAAGTTGAATACCCGGACGGCAAAAGCGAGATTCTGCTCGACGTCCCCCGTTACGACTTCAATTGGCAGCTGCGTTACGAACTGGCAGAACCCAAGTTGATGCCCGCGGGGACCGTGCTCCGTTGCGTCGCCCATTTCGATAACTCGGAGGAGAATCTCGCCAACCCCAATCCGAAGGAAACGGTCCGCTGGGGCGACCAAACCTTCGAGGAAATGATGATCGGTTTCTTCGGCGCCTTAGCGATCAATGATGACGCCCATTCTGCCGGTGTCGCCAAGACCTTTAGCGACAACTAACCTCGTCGTTCAGAAATACAAGGATGAGTGCTCGCCCCCCGTCGGCGTCACTCATCCTTGTGGAATCTTGGCGCCCGCGCTATCGACGTCCTTGGCGGCAAATGCTCCCTATCCATCTATCGCCAAGATTCCTCCGCACGATGGCGTTCGGCTATGCTTGACGATGACAGGCGTGGACCATGACAGCCGGCCTTTGCTCGGCGGTCGTGGCACGTTGTTACTTTGGCCATGATGTCGTTATGCCGTGGGGATGCTGGCTATTGGTGCAACGCTGGCATAATGCTGCCGGGAATGGGGATATCTATTTCATGTCTCCTCGGCGCAGGGGAATTGCTCGATTCAGCCGCGAGCGCAAACCCTGGTGTCCCAAAGGCATCACGGGCTGAAGATTTGACAACAGCCGGAAAGAAAACCCGAATTGTGCGCGGCTCGGAAAAGGTCGAGCTACTCGTCCGCGTACCGCTTGAGGCTCTTCGGCTTGTTGACGCCGGAGCAAACGTTGCCGCGAAGATTCACGGGCACGGAATCGTCCGGGACAACTCCGACGTCCCAACCGTTGGGAACGTCGTTCAGCGAAGGCCGAGGCCGATAGGGCTCCGCCGCGGGATTGGCGGCGTTTAGCTTCTTTTCGTACTCGTCGAATGCTTTGGATTGATCTTCGTTCGTTTCCGCCATGGTTTCCTTCGATCCCTCAACTCACGGACAAAGACCGCGAAAAGACTGGCGTTCAGACCAGCCCAGGATTATTCAAGATACGCACACGGAGGGAAAACGTCGAACGCCTGGCTCGACCGCCAATTCCCCGTTCCCAGCCTTTGACGGCGAATGATTTCCGTCGGCAAGGCAGTTGCGTTGTTGGATACTATATCCCAGGCTACGTGGCAAGGATTCCAACCGGTTTTTTCAAGGTGACTCATGAGGATATCCAATTTTGCAACTCTTTGGCTCGTCAGCTTTTCCATCGCTGCTGCGGCGGACGTTGCTAAAGAGGCGGAAAAGCCGAGGAACGTCCTTATGCTCGTCGCCGACGACTTGGGCGGAGGGGACCTGGGATGTTACGGCCATCCCGTGATTCGCTCTCCGAATATCGATGCCCTGGCCGCCCAGGGGACCCGCTTTTCCCACGCCTTTGCCACGACCGCTTCCTGCAGTGCCAGCCGAAGCGTTCTCTACACCGGACTTCATAACCACGCCAATGGTCAATACGGCCACGCGCACGCCGAACACAACTTCCATCAACGGCCATCGGTGCAAACGGTCTTCATGCTCCTCAAGGACCAGGGTTATCGAACCGGCCTGATCGGGAAACGACACGTGCTACCGGACGAGAAATACCCCATCGACTTCGAGCCCAAGGTCAACGCTCGCAATCCTGAAAAGATGACGCAATTGGCGAACGAATTTCTCACCGACGACGACCCGCGGCCGTTCTTCCTGGTCCTGGGGTTCGTGGAGCCCCACCGGGCGGCCCACGGATTTGGCGAGGAACCGGCCCCAAAGACCGCCGCCAAGTATTCTCCCGAAGAAGCGAAGGTCCCGCATTTCCTCCCCGATAACGCCGAATCACGTGCCGAATTGGCGGAATACTACCAGGCGATTTCCCGTCTCGACCGCTCCGTCGGCAAAGTGCTTGAGAGCCTGAAACGGTCCGGAAAGTGGGACGATACCTTGATCCTATTCCTCAGCGACAACGGCATGCCATTCCCCGGCGCCAAAACCAACGTCTACGAGCCCGGGGTCCGCTTGCCCCTCATCGTCCGTTCGCCCGAATCGAAAAAACGTGGAATCGTGAACTCGGCCATGATCAGCTTCACGGACATCACGCCGACAATTCTCGATTGGGCCAAGGCCAAACCGCCAACGAATTACCGTTTTCATGGCAGGAGCTTTTTAGAAATCGTGGACCAGGAGAATCCGGAAGGATGGAATGAAGTCTTTCTCAGCCATACGTTCCACGAAGTGACGATGTACTACCCGATGCGCGGCATCCGCAATCGCCGGTTCAAATATATATGGAATATCGCCGCCCCCCTTACCTTTCCCCATGCCAGTGATCTGTTCGCGTCGCCGACTTGGCAAAGGGTGTGGTCGCGAAAGGAACCGAAGTATGGCTCGCGGACCGTGGACAAGTATCTCCATCGCGATGAATTCGAACTCTACGATCTCGACGCGGACCCCAGAGAGCTCGTCAATCTCGCCGACGATCCCAAGTATCGTTCCGTCCGGGAAGAGCTCGCGGGCAAACTCAAGCGGTTCCAGACGGAAACCGAGGATCCTTGGAACGTCCGTTACGAATACGGCACGGAATAAGTCGATGGGGCGATAAAATGTTAATCGCCACCTTAACTTCTATCGCGATACCACACTGACTTTGTTAAGCTCTAACGAGCATCAGAAAAGTAATGTCGTTATGCTAGGGCCGGTCGATTGGAGAGCCTTGGCGCTCACCGCGATTTTCGGCGTCGATAATTCGGGACCGGCCCACGACATTGTTTTTCTGAGCGGCAATACGTAGGTAATTTTGAGCCATTTGCCGATACTCGGAATCAAGTCATGTCGAATCCTCGCCGTCCCAGCTTTGTGCTGGGCATGTGGTTCGTCGTGCTGCTGCCGATTGACCTGACGCATGCGGAGCAAGCCGGCGCCGCGGCAAAGGAACAGGCACTCGCGACCCCGTCGTTTCTTGGCATGAAGGCGGCCGAGGCTGTTCGAGCCGCGGGCACACAAGGTCTCTCCCTTGAACTTGAAATCGGCGACTCCGCGCCGACAAGCGACCTGGAACATTCCGTCTATGCCCAATCGCCGGATTCGGGTGCCCCGCGACCGTCTGGTCCCGTGCTTGTCAAACTGTATTCCAAGCCGACAACCATCCACGCGTCACCCGTGCAAGCCGACCGGGAGGTAAAGCAAGGGGCACGGATTCCAGACTTTATTGGCCTCGCCATCGATGAGGCAAATACCGTCGCCGTCAACCTTGGCTTGGAACTTTCGTCCCGCGTCGGTCTGCCGGCAGACTCCTACGAAAAACGTTCGCAAATCTATGCTCAAATGCCGGCTGCGGGGTCCATCTCCGACAATGGCCGAGTGGAAGTTGTCCTTTTCAATCCCGCCGGCCGCCTTGCCGTTGATCCGGAGCAATCCGGCGACCTGCGCGCGGTTGGCTTGGCATCGGTGCAAGATCGAGCAACCAGCGGCGTCGACCCGGAAACCGGTCGTTTATTCCTGCGGAGCGTGGACGTACTGGTACTTGCGGGCGCGAGTGCTTTAACGGTGGAACGCCGCTTCTTGCCAGAGACTCGCAAACCGGGACTTCTGGGCAATCGCTGGCGGATTCATTGGGAGAAGTCGCTCTCAAAGTCCGGAAATCTCGCCGCCATTGACGACGGTGGTTTACTCCACTTCTTCCATTTTGACGCGGCAAGAAATGTATGGACGTCGGTGATGGGAGAACGTTTGACGATCGATAGGGACCGAAGCGTCCTTCAAAAAGGAGATGGCAGCGAGCTTACGTTTGATTCCGCCGGTCGTTGCACCGAAGTCGTCGAACCGGACGGTACTCGATTCAAGATCTCCTACGACGACAATGGGCGATTAGCGCATGTTACCGGTCCCTTCCAAACCTGGATTCGCTTCCTCGTCACCGCAAACGGCCGACTCGCGCGCGTCGAATGTTCCAATGGCATGTCCGTTCGTTATGGCTTCGGCACCACGCCCGGCTGGAACGTCCCACGAGACCTCACGTTTCGCTTCGAATACGACCGCCGTGGACTTCCCGTGAGAATCGAAGACCCGTTTCGAGGCATCGTGGACATCGAGTATGACGAGAAGCAACGCGTCCTCCGTCGATCGTGGCTTGACAGCGGGGATGAAACCTACAGTTACGACGACGCGGGGGGGATTCGGCGTTTCACCGATTCCTCGGGCAGAACTTCCGTGGTCCAAATCGTCCGCTCACGTGATCGGCAAACGATTACGACAACCGATCCCTGGGGTCGTCAAGAGTATCGCGAGTTTGACTCGAACCATCGGCTCATAAAGAAACGGGACTTCACCGGCCTCTCGTCCGTTTACCAATATGACGCGAGTGGTAGAACGATTCAAATCACGGACGACGACGGCACTACGGCCCTTGAATACCTGAAGAACACGTTGTTACCCACGCGGATCGACTCGCCCGCAGGCACGACGGCATTCGAGTACGATGCACGTCTCCAGCTCACGCGAGTCCTTGCCGGACGCGAAGTCCTACGCGAGCGAAAGTACGACGCGAGCGGTTTGCTTGCCTCAAGCAAAGAGGGAGACGGGCCGGAGACCAAGTACTTCCATGACCGCGAAGGAAGACTCACGGCTACGGAGTCCGCGAGCAGCGGACGCACGGCATTTAGCTACGACCGCAGGGGGAATCTCGTCGAATGCGTCGACGCATTGGGCAACAAAGCGACATGGTCTTATGACCCTTACGACCGATTGGTGGCCAGCGTCGATCCCCTGGGGCGCGAAACCAAGTTTACCTATGGCCCGCGCGGCGAACTCACGCGGATTGTTGACGCCAAGGGGCAACGTCAATTCACCTATCGCCGAGATGGTAAACTTCTCTGTCAGAAAGGTCCCGGGGACCGGATGATGGACTACGTCTACGATCCGAGGGGACGTCTTATCCAACGCCGATCGTCGGCTGGATTCACGGAGGACTATTCCTACGACCCCGATGGCCAACTCATCGAAAGTCGATCCTCGACGGGAGCCGTCTGGAAGTATCAATACGACCATGGCGGCAGACTAATCGAACTAGTGGGACCAATCGGCTACCGCAAGACGTTGACCTACGACAAGAGAGGTTATCTTTCCACGGTCACGGACGGCCTAGGACGAACGACGAAGTACACTCGCGACGCGAAAGGCCGGGTCATCGCCGTCGTCGATCCCGCTGGCCGCCGGCAGGAATGCCGTTACGATTTTGAGGGCCGACTGATTGACGCAAAGGATGCTCTCGGCCGCCGCGCGCGACTCAAGATCGACGAGTTCGGCCGCCTCGACGGCGTGGCGCAAGATTCCGAACCCTTGGTTGAATTCGATCGGCAAGGGTCTAGGCTCGTGGTACGACGCCCCGGATCGGGCGAGATCTCCTATGCCGTCGATCCCGGTGGTCATCCCATTCGAGAAGAGTATTCGAATGGCGAAAAGTACGCTTTCGCCTACGACTCGCTCGGAAGAATCGTCACCGCCACCGACGCGGCGGATCATGCCTGGCGGGCGGCCTATTCACCCGTGGGCGAACTCGTCCAGTTTCAATCGCCTACCGGAGGTACGTACTCCTACGCCTACACCAATGGCCTCGTGACCGAGGTCAAGGACCCCATGGGAAGGATTCGACGTTGCGACTACGACGCGTGGGGAAGACGAATCCGCTCGACCGATCCTCTTGGTCGATCCACGACTTTTACCTACGATCTGGATGGCCAACTGCAACAACTCGAGACCGCGGACGGCAAGCGGACGACCTTTGAACGAGATTTGCTCGGACGCATCATCGCGATGACGGCCACCGACGAACCTCCGATTCGATACCAATACGACGTCGTCGGCAACATGACCGAGGCCTCGCAAGGAGAGTACCGCGCGACTCACCGGTACGACTTACTCGATCGCGTCATCGAGACTCATTACTCTCCCGCCAATCAAACGATCCGTTTCCGTTACGACGAGGGGGACCGTAGAACGGGACTGGAGATCGTCGGCGTCGGCTCTTGGACTTACTCTTACGACGACCTGGATCGCGTGACCGCGATTGCGGACGTGGCGGGAACAACCACGCGATTTCATTACGATGGCGCGGGCCGGGTCGTGCGCGCGCAGTTGTCGAACGGTCTGGAACTTCGGCGAACCTTCGACGACCGCGGCCGAATGCTCGAAATCCAACTTACGAACGGAAATGCCGATCGTTTGATTCATCGAAAATACGAACACAATGCCGTCGGCAATCTCGTCCGATGGACCGATGATAAAATCGTCCGCGAATACACCTATGACGAAGAGAATCGCCTCGTCCGCGAATCTTCCGCCGACGGCTCCCGCGAATGGAAGTACGACAAGGTCGGAAACCTACTCGTGAACGAGGCGGAATACGGCAACGCCGACCAATTACTGAAAACTCGTGATTCGACGTACCGTTACAGCCCTCGAGGAGCCGCTCGTCGAGGTAAAAAAGGGCTCGGAGACCCGCGTCCATCAATTCGATGCCGCCGGGCGACTAATTGCCGTTTCAGAGAATGGAAAGCCGGCGGCGGAGTACGCCTATGACCCGGAAGGACGAAGAATCTACAAGCGCGTGGGGGAACGGATCACCCGCTATGTCTACGATGGCCCTCGACTTCTCATGGAAATTACCGACGGCAAGCCGCGCGTTTGGCCATCCGGCCCCATGCTCGAAATAGGTACGAACGACGGCACGGATGGGCTCATTCCGATCACGGACTTGACCGGTTCGGTGATTGCATTGACGAACGGCAAGGGAGAGTTGTTGCGATCCTGGGACTACGATCCGTTTGGACCACCGAGGAATCCGCGCGCCCCCTCGTCGCCTGTCGAGATTCCCTTTGGTTTCGCCGGCGGCCAGTTCGACCCGGAAACGGGTTTGGTGTACTTCAACGCTCGGTACTACGATCCGAAATCGGGACGATTCCTGACCCCCGACCCCGCGCCTGGCCAACTGACGAATCCGGCAAGCCTTCATCCCTATCAATACGCATACAACAACCCGCTTCGTTACATCGATACTTCCGGAGCTACCGCGGCGGAAATCGCGGACGGCATCTCCGACGCCGCCGGTTCCGCCGGCGCGAGTGCCGGCTATGGAATTGGGTACGGCGTGAGTTATCTGATTTCCGCTCCCGTTCGGGGCGCCTATTGGCTGACGGGCAACACGCAAGGAACCGCTCGCCTTGACCGCGCGATCGACACGTTCTCTCGCGACGTCACCGGCGTGGCGGCGGACACGCTCGCATCAACCGTGACGACCGTGGCCGTTGATCCGCTACGCATTGGGTCTGGCCTCGGAACGGCCTCGGTGCATGCGCAGCAAGGCGAATATGGCATGGCCGCCTTGCATGCCGTGGGAGACGCGGCACGCGCAATCCCCATCGCGAGTTCAATCGGACGCGGCTTTCGGCCAGCCGCCAATTTCCTCAGTGGCACCGGCTCGCCGCCACGTCTCTATTCCGCACAGAACAATGTCGACGATATCCTCAATTCCGGCAGAATTTGGGGACAAACCGAAGGTTCCGTGTATGCCGGAACCAATCCGCGCACCGACGGCTTGGCGGGCTATCTCGCCAATACCCGCGAGCCCAGGCCAGGGGACGTCGCCTTCATCTTCGAAGGCCAGGCCGCCTCGCTATTCAAACCACATGAAATCACCGGGCCCTTTGGACTCATCAAGAGGTTGGGAGGTCAGCACAAAGGGGGCTTTGGCGACATCCAACTCAATAGTTGGACGCGCGGGGCCAATGGGGAAGTCATCGTCACGCAGGCGGAGTTGCTTGCCGGGGAGCATGCTGGGCCGGCGCTTTGGGGGGTTTTCTCGAAAGGTCAACGACTCGCGGGAAGGCGCATTTTCGACGCAACCGCGGCTGGAGTCGTCGGATTGTCGGCGGCGGACGAACTCTCCAATCAACTCGAAGAGACTTTCGGCAATCGAGGAAGACAAGCGGGCTCGAAAGACCCCTTCGAGGATCTGGTTTCCATGCTCACCGAGGACGAACTCCCCGAACCTTCGAGGGATTCTCAGGATGACCCTCCTCTCGACGAAACTCTACCCGATGACACCGACCTCTCGGAAAATGACATCGCTCGAGCCCGTGATGCGGTGCGGAACGCGGAAGTGGACCTCGATGCGTCGAATCGAGCGGGGCAGTTGGACGGCCAACTTACCGAGGTCGAGCGAGAACGTCAGCGACAGTGGGAAGAGGAACAGAATCGCTTAGCCCAAGAGGAATGGGTCACGGGGGGCGATTCCCACCACGGCGGTAGAGGAAATGGCGCCGATTGGGTGAACGGCATCAGTACGTTGATCAATGCCATCAATCAAGCGACCCAGGGATACCACGGCGGCGGTCACCATCACTGACCTGTCGTCGAGAGGTCCAGCTCCAAATGGGAACGGCACCATGAGAACCATGCTACTTGGCATCGTTTTGGCGAACTGCTGGTCGGTTCCCGCGCTGCTCGCCGCGGAGATTACGGGCAAGATCGATCGGGTGGAAGGAAGCGAAGTCCATGTTTCCATCGATGGTGACGTCATGCCACCCGCCGACGCGCCACTGGACGTGGTGGTATCGGTTCCCGGCATCGAACAAGAGGCACGCGTGGCACGTGGACGGGTACTGCGCCTTGAAAATGGAGTTACCATTGCGCGCATCGACCGCGGCGCGGAAAAGGTGAAAACCGGCCAGAAGGTAAGGATTCCAATCAACCCGGCGGACACACCAGCCGTCGGAAATCCAACCGAGGACAGGAAGCCCGTCTGGACAGGCATCCAGATCACCGATCTGGACGCAAAGACCGCGACCGCATCTGGCCTCGATACCGCGTCCGGCGCCATAGTCCTGCTTCTAGTGCCCAACGGCCCTGCGGCGCGCGCGGGAATCCGCGTCGGAGATATCATCGTCCGCGTCGAAGATCAGAATGTGGCCACTGCCGCCGATTTTCAGAAGCAGATCCAGCGCCATGTCTCGGGAAACCGAGTTCGCGTCACCGTGCATCGTGAAAAGGCCCGCCAAGTCCTCTCGGTTACACTGGCATCCATGCCATCGGAAAACGAATTGGCTCGCCTCCAGCAATTGACGGACTCCCCTTCTCCACCCGATGACCCTCCCCCCCAACCGAACCCCGCCCCGAGACCGCCAGGGCTTCCGCTCCGCCGAAACCGCTTATCGACCCCACTATTCCCCCCGGCAGCCGCCCTTGGCTTGGCGTTCGCGTTATCAAGCTTCCGAAACCCCTGGCGGACCAACTGAAGATTGAGGGGGGCCGCGGCGTCGTCGTCCAACATGTCATCGCGGGCGCCCCGGCCTCAAATGCCGACTTAAATCCCGGGGATGTCATTCTGTCGATCAATGGCAACGCGGTCACCGACGTTTCCAGTTTCATTCGCCGGATCGAAGAGAACCACTTCTCGGGCGATCTCCTGCTTCTCGAAAGAGTCAGGGATGGAGTATCCACCGAAGTACCCGTAACCTTGGGAACCAGGCCACCGCCGGACGAGTTTCGCGCGCTGGTGGATGAACAGGCTCAGCGGGGGGAAACCTGGGCCCTCCTCGAACAAGGAAAACGATTCCTCACCGGCGATAACGTACCCAAGGATGTCGACCGCGCCGTTCCATTGATTCGTCAGGCGGCGGACAGAGGAGACCCGGAAGCTCACGCACTCATGGGTTCGATATATCGCGAGGGGAATGGCGTCCAACAGGATAATGCCGAAGCCGTCAAGTGGTACCGATTGGCTGCGGAACAAGGACATGTGGAAGCCATGGTCTCTCTCGGTTGGATGCACGAACGAGGTCTTGGCGTGAGCAAGGATGTCGAGTCGGCGGTACGGTACTACGTGTCGGCGGCCGACAGCGGATTACCCGTTGCCCAGTCCAATTTGGGTTACCTCTATCTCGAAGGTCGCGGCGTCACGCAGAACGATGCAACCGCCTTGCATTGGTTCGAACGTGCCGCCAAGTCTGATTATCCCCCGGCGCTGAATGCATTGGCATGGATGTATGAGCGGGGACGCGGCGTGGCGCGAGATCTCTCCAAAGCGGTACACCTTTACCGCAAGGCCGCCGACTTGGGAGACACCGATTCGCTCGTCAATCTTGCGATTCTTGCGCAAGCGGGAACCGGAATGAAAACCGATCATGCCCAGGCGATCGAATGGCTGAAACTGGCCGCCGACAAAAACAACCTTCGCGCGCAATTCACCTTGGGCACGGCGTATCTCAACGGTACCGGCGTCTCACGAGACCAGGCGCAGGCCCGAACCTGGTTCCAGAAGGCTGCCGACCAAGGAAGCAGCGACGCGTTGGTCCAACTGGGCCTCATGGATGAACTGGGTTGGGGAGGACCAAGGGATTACAAGGCTACCGTGCGACGGTATCACGCGGCGGCAAAGCAAGGTCACGCGGCGGGGCAATACAATCTGGGCAGGCTAAGCCATGAGGGAAAAGCCGTCCAACGCGACGACGAGATCGCTTTCGCCTGGCTCAAAAAGGCCGCCGACCAGGGACTCGCCGAAGCCGAGAACTACGTTGGTTTCCTCTACCAGAACGGCCTTGGCACTTCGACCAATAACGAAGAAGCGGTCAAATACTTTCGCAAGGCCGCCGACAAAGGGCTATCGGACGCGCAAAACAACCTCGGACTGATGTATTGCTACGGCAAAGGAGTATCCCAGGACTACAAGCTCGCTTTCGAATGGTTTCAAAAGGCCGCCAAGCAAAGGAACGCCATGGCGCAAGGAAACCTCGGCGTCTTGTATCAGAATGGCTGGGGTGTTGCCGCCGATCGCGTCAAGGCGATCGCCTGGTACCTCAAGGCCTCCGATCAGGGTTACGAACTCGCCAAGCAGAACCTTCGCAATCTCGGCATTCAGCCGTGAGAATGGCAGGATCCACCGAACCTTACGTCCCTGCGATCAAATCAAGGCACCGAGGTTTAATGCTGCAATAAGTTGCCGACCACTGCACGAGTCCTTGGCTTCTCTCTCCGACCCGGACTTGGCCTCGAGTCCCAATGAGGCGCGCAGACGGTTTCGGACGGCTCGACTTCTCCAGTCGAGGATCGACGGCGCGTCACGCTCCAACTCCGTCAAGATTTCGCGATTGATTTCGTCCATCGACTCGGGCAGTTGGCAAAGAGAAAGGTTGTAGGTCTTTGCCAATTGCAGCGCCCGCAAGCGATAGGTCACGCTCCGCCGCCAATAGGTCCGAATATCGGCTGCGCGGTACGGCTGCAAACTTCGAAATTCATACCCTGCCCCCTGCTTCCACAGGATGCGTAGACGATCCTCCCTCCACGTGGGATCCAGATCCGAGGACATGATGCGGGTAATGAAATGATCGTTGCCGCAGAGCCCACGGGGCAACCGGATCGCCAATTCCCGAAGACGGACCAAATGTTCTCGACGGACCGCGTAGAGATTTCCGAACAGCCAGCCCTTCGTGCGCACCAACGTCTCGTAATGGCTTCGGTTCCGTCCCGACAACGGCAGACCGGCCATCGCATGGGCGCTCGGATGCGCGAGTAGCTCTTGTGTCATGGCGGCGAGCGAACCCTCGCCACACGTCACGTCGCCATCCATGAAGAAGTGAACCGGGCGAGCATCCGCCAACTCATGAACATAATGGTTCCACGCGTTGCATTTATCCTTCACGTCGAGAACCGTAAGTGAAACGCGCGGATCTCGCCGAGCCACTTTTTGCACGACCGCCTCCGTTCGATCCGTGCAGCCGTTGGCGATGACGTGAATCCTCACCTCGTTCAAACGTTCCGCTTCCCGCAAGACGCTTTCGAGACAACGCTCAATGCGCGCCTCTTCGTTGTACGCAAAGACCACCACCCCGATCGATTCATTGACCTTGCTCGTCTGCGAAACTCTCATCGATTGCCTCGGCGATTCGTTGCGGATCATGGAAGCGGTTCAACAATAGGGCTCACGATCCCCGTCAAAGGCAGGTTTCATGCCAAGACTGGACATGTCTATCGAGCATCGGAAAAGTAATGTCGTATTCCCCGGCCCGGTCGCTTGGAAAGCCTTGGCGCTAGCCGCGTTTCGCGGCGTCCATGAATTAGTACCGGGCCCCGACATTACTTTTCTGAGCGGCAATAAAATCCGCGAAGATTTGAAGCGTCCGAGCCCTCGAGCGACAAATTCCAGCAAATACGACCGCGAAAACTGGGAGATTTACTAATAGTTCCGTGAGAAAGAACCTGCTGCAACTCGCTCGCCCCACGGCTGCGAGGATGTGTGTGTGCCGGAGTGGATGGTGGTTATCCCCCAGCATTGATTCGACGCTTGTTCAACAATCATCCACGCGCCAGCGACTAGTGGGCAGAAGAATCGTCAGCCGCGCCTACGCGACTTGGCGTCCTCTGCATAGTCCCACCGCCGATGAATCCCTCGGCCCGGTGGGCCACGACAGGTGAGCGAGGGGCTAAGCCCTGAAACACATGCTGCAACTGGTGATTTCACCACCCCAAAGAGCATCAGAACAATAATGTCGTTATGCCACGGCCGGTCGTCTGAAGAGCCTTGGCGCTAGTCGCGAGTAGCGGCGTCCATGGATTGGCACCGGGCCCCGACATTGCTTTTCCCAGCGGCAACAGAACGGTGGCAACAGACGTTCTCGCGAACAGCGAACATTGGTCTTGCTCATCCTTGATGATCGGCCGCACGTTCGTCAATGATCTGAAGAAGCCTAGAAAGGGATTCGTGCAATCTCCGCGGCACGGAGTCGAGAATTGGAAATGCAAACCGCAATGACAATCCGGCGATGCTGTCGTCGTTTCGCAGTTGCTCTATCCGATCTTCCTCCCATCCGGCCCGAGGAAATTCGCAAGTACCGTCCACCGCGAATCTCTTCCCAAACGTAGCAACATTGAGGAGTTCGATGGATAATGCGCCCTGTATACAGAACAGATCCATGGTTGTCAGGTCACCAGCTTCGAGCCGATGCAAATCGTCACGTAAGCATTTTAAACCCCTGCACGAATACTCGGAGCCTCCTTTAATAACAAACGTGCCTTGGCTGATGGTGAGTTTCAAAGTCACGTCACATTGGACAATCCAATCGGCTGCCGCGATTCCCTCAAATCTCCAACAGTCGGACGGGCAATAGGGAAAGCGATTGCTTCGAACCTCTATTTTCAATATCACACCGAAGTCGCCCCGCTGAAAAATGTTGTAAGCCACCGGAACCTCGATTTGGCCGTTATTGATCTTCAGAAATCAACTGTCAAGCTGCGCCTTCAAGATTCAAGAGCGTTTGTGATCTCTTCTCGCCTTCCGCGATTTCCGCGCTTCCATCGAATACATTCACAACAATCCCCAAAACCGAAGACTTTGCCGTGAGCCCAATGACTAGCATGGGGCCCGGCACGCATCCTCCTATCCCGATCGTCCCCAGCTCGCGATTGCCGCATTTGTCCCCTTGACGGACGGCCGCCAATCGTGACATATTGATGACACTGGCAGATCCAGTGCCACCCGCTCAAGCGCGATGCTCTCCCTGATACCGGGCCGGGCAAAACGGTGTTGTTTTACTTATCTGCAAAACATCCGGGCTGACGCTCGGGGAGTGTTGGCGACGTTTCGGCGAGGGCGGACTGCAGTTGTTCATTCTCCGGGGCGCGGCGAGGGCTTAGCGCCAGATGGCGATCGCCTGGTCGCGCGCCGGTTTCGCGAAGCCATGCGTACCCTAGGTGCAGCGAGGTGACGGGGGAATGCGCGCAAACCAAGGATCGCTGGAAGGATTCAACGGCGTTGCTCGCGTCGCCAAGTCGAAGGTAACCGCGCCCAAGTTGTGATACGTGGACGCATCGTCGGGCTCGCGCCGCGCGAGTTCACTCAACGCGGGCAACGCGAATTGCGGGTCGGCATGCTCGAAAAGGTACCTGCACCAGGCACGAAGCGGCTCGGGATCCTCGGGGAATCGCCGGACCGCGACGGCAAGCAGTCGCTCCGCCTCGACGTCATTGCTAATCGCGACGGCTGCTTTTGATCCGAGTAAGTGCCCTTCACGCTGAAAAGCGGCGAACGACCGCGGATTCTCGCGCCACGACGCGGCTTCCAGCATGGCCTCTTGTAACTTCCCTTGCCGAATCAAAACGTCCCCCAGCCCCTGCCAACCGGGGAGGTATTCAGGGAATAGTTGGCAAATATTTCGCCATTCGGACTCCGCGGCCGCGAGATTTCCCCGGTCCTCAAGGACTCGCGCGAGGTTGTGGCGTGCCTTGTGCCCCGCCAGGCCACGATCAACGCTTGTGAAATGTCTCTCTTCTTCATCGTCAAGCACCCGGCGGTAGAGGGCTTCCGCCTCCTCGAGCCTGCCGAAATGATGCTGGAGCATCGCTTCACGAAACAAGAGTTCCGCGTCCAGCGGAAAGTGAGCTCGTCCACGTTGGCAAACCGTTAGGGCGAGATCGAATTCTCGTCGCTCGACGTGGGCACTGGCGAGGATCGAATAGGCCTTGCGCACATGCGATTGTTCGACGTCTGACACCTCAAGGCAACGAACCAGTGCTTCGATTGCCTCTTCGTGTTGACCGGCGTCGACATGGGTCATGCCGAGATTAAAAAGGACGAACGGGTGATCGGGCCGTTCCTGGAGATCGAGCTTGAGAATGCGAAAGTCCCGTTCGAGTTTTCTCTTTCGCCCTTCGGGCGTGCGGTCGGAATGCTCGTGCACCAAAAAGAGATCGGTCCAGGCAACTTCTCCCCCGCCGCGGCGAATCGAGGGGAGGACTTGTTCATGAATGCGTCCTTCAAAGTGGATTCCCTTTCGATTGCGGAACAGCTTGACGTGATCGACCGCCGTCGCTTCGAGTTCGCCATCGCCCGAGGGACAATGGACCTGAAGCACATACCCCCAAAGTGAGGGATCGGTGGGCGCATCCAGCAGTTCGCGGAGACGTCTGCCGTTTTCTTCATCCATCACGTCGTCGGAATCCATCCACAGGATCCAGTCTCCTTGCGCGTGGGCGAGCGAGCAATTGCGCGCCGCGGAGAAATCGTCGCACCAGGGAAACTCGAAGACGCGGGCGCCAAGGGCACGCGCGATTTCTCGCGTTCGATCCTCGGACCCCGTGTCCACGACAATCAATTCATCCACCCAGGGACGGATACTTTCGAGAGCAGGGCCAATCGTTCCCTCATTGTCGCGCGCAATCATGCAGAGGGAGAGCGTCGGCCGACGTTTGATTGTTTCGGGCTCACGGAGGGAATCCTGGGATTCGAGGGAATCGACCAAGGAATCGGCAGGTTTCGCAGGCTCCCATTTTTCGAGGTATTTCTGCCGATTTCGTTCCAAGATCCCGGCGAAATCGACACCGGAACCGAGGAACGTCCGACTGCCAAAATGATGGACGAAACTATCCCATACGATGGCCGCCTTGTATCCCGCGTCCATGGCCCTGCGGCAAAGGTCGTCGTCCTCGAAACAGCCGATCTCGAACCTTTCGTCCAAAGTGCCAATGGATTGCAACACCTCTCGTCGAATCATTAAGCAAAAGCCGACGAGACGATCGGTCAGGGTCCGCGCGCCGGCGTGCTGCTTGGACCATTGCCATGCCCATCCATCGAGGCATGCCAGATCGTCGTATTCGACGGGGACGCATTGTTCGCCACTGACATTATTGCTGCACGGCCCGACGAGTCCGAGACCGGGATCTTGTTCCAGGGCGTCGAGAAGCCGCCGCAGCCAGCCCGTGGTGACGACCACGTCGTTATTGAGCAAAAGGATATAGTCGCCGCGCGCCACGGCGATCCCCTGATTGGCCCCCTTGGGGAATCCCAGGTTGGCGGAATTCTCGATGAGCGTCACGTCGCCCCGTTGACGCAAGCAATCGACGGTTGCGTCGGTGGAGCCATTGTCCACCACGATGATCTCGATCTTTTCGTCGGTGCGAAAACGAATACTTTCAAGACACTGGCGCGTGTAATCCCATTGATTGTGGGTCACGATGACGATGGACGTGAGACGTTCGGTTCGTGGAGCGGCCGGACGGGCAGTCACGTTGTAGCCGGTTACGTGAAACTCCTCGGCATCTTCGAGGGAGCGAGCGTTCAAAAATAGCCCATCCCGTGAAACCACCAGGGGACGCTCAGCCGCCTGCCACTGGCTCCACTCCGAAGTCGGTTCGGGTTGAAACGATTCAACGACATAGCCGGTTCGGAACAACAACTTTTCGACTTCGCGACGCGTAAAAAATCGAAGAGGTCGGCTTGTATCGCCTTCGAGTGGTTGGTCCCATTCTCCCATGAGTAGACGCGACAAAACTCTCTGGTGCCGACAAGTCTTGAAGGCAATCCGTATTTTGTCGCCATCCCGCAGTTGTGCATGCAGGTTCCTTAACCACTTCGCGGGCTCACGGAGTCTGCCCAGGTCAGGCACCATCGCCATGCCATGATTCGGCTCAACCTTTAAGAGATCATCAATGGTTTCCGGTTGGTCGCACATGAGCGCGTGGCGTCGCAGTGGCGATTCGCCGGGCTGCACGAGGAACTGATAAATGAAAAACTCTTGGGACGATTGGCCGTCCAACCCTTCGAGTTGCAGATCGCCGATGGCGAGACTGCCATCGACTACCTCTTGAAAAACGGGACTCCTCCCCGGGCAAGAGTGAACGATCTCGGATTCAAAGCCCGCCAACGTCAACAAGCGTTCCAGTCGCCGAAGCGTGAAGAACTGACGATCGTGATCGAGAAGTCCCGCGGGCTCGTAGGTGAAGTTACCGTCCATGAGACTTCGGACGACGGAATGATGGCGACGTTTGGCACGCCCAGTACGAGCACGCCCTCCGGCGCTTGCCAATTCCTAACGCCCGAGAAAACGAACGGGGTCGAGCAGATGCTCCAAGATGCTGCCGCATACGATGCAATCGAAGATCTGGGGTTCGAAATCCCAGCCAGCGGACTCGATATCCACCTCCACGACGCCATCCAGTCGCTGAGAGGCAAGTTTACCCGCCTCGAATCTCGTTCGATCCCGATAACGCGGGCCGGGTTGCCTGTGTTTCAAGGCTTCTCCGAGCACGCCGCCGCATCCCACGTCCAGTACTCGCTCCGCGTCCAAGGGGATCAATTCCAACAATTCCGGGCGGGAATGTTCGAAGTAACTCCGATCCATTCGAGCCACGTCCGAAGGGGGAATCGCGAACGATTGGGGCCTGGATTCCACCACGTCGAGCATGGTCCGAATCCGGTGGTCATAGGTATGGCTGGCAATCGCGGCGGGGCGCGCTCCAGACGCGGCGATTCGCTCGCGAGCATCCTCCTGATCCAAGTAGTATCGCACCTTGGAAACCATCTCCTCGGAATCATGGAATGTCACCAGGTGCCGGCCTGGCTCGAACAACTCCCTCATGCCGTTGCAGGTCAGATCGTCAGTGACCAAAAGGGAGCCGGACGCCAAGGCTTCGAACAGCCGCATATTGAGGTCGCTCGCGATGCTCTGGTTGAAGACGATCTTTGACTGGGAGTAGACGCGCGCCATGTCGCGAAAGTAATGTTTGCCGATGTAGAGACTTGGAAACTCGCGCGCCAATTCGACGAGTCGTTCTTCTCGAATTCCAGGCAAGACATTTCCGACGAAACAGAGATCCAACCGCTTGGGCTCGGGCTGGCGGCCGTGGATTTCCGGATCACACGCGAGGGGAAGCCAACTCGCGTCGATTCCCGCCTGCTGAAATAGTTCAACACCGTTTCGTTGGGCCGCAAAGACGAAGTCCGCCGATCGAGCCGCCTCCAGGCACCTATGAAAGCTGACGTGCGTATCGATGGCCCAATAGATCATGGGATGGAGATCGGAGCGCACCTCATAGTTCAGCCCGTCGTCCACGCGGAGGAACAGGTCGAAATCGTTGTTGACAATGTTGTCGATCTCCTCTGGCAGGAAGTGAACGGCAGACCCGAGGCGTGAAAAGGCTCTGAGGCAGTAGAGACCGGTCGTTTCGGGTCGCACCCGATCCTCGAAAATGAGGGCGAATCGTTTCATGAAATTCCCTTCTCAATGCGAATCGCGCGGCGTCTCGCGAGGTTCTTGGCTATCCAAGGCCCTTCTCAATGCCGCGACCGGCAGTTGCGCGCACCAAAGCTTGTCTGCCGGCAAGCCCCCCAATGCCTCGTTCAACTCGTTTTCCGTGACCCGCAAGCATTCGGGCACGTCGCGTCCCAGGATCATCTCCGTCAACATTGAACCGGCGGCTATCGCTGCACCGCAGCCGAAGGTTTGAAACCGCGCGTCCACAATCCTTTCGTCCTGGACGCGGAGTTGAATCACCATGTAGGGCGCCCGGCCCGCTTCTCCTTCGATTCCGACGTTTGTGGGAGAATCGAGCCGCCCGACGTTCCGAGGATGCTGGAAATGATCCATGACGATGTCAGTGAATTTGGGCACGAAAACTCCTCGGCAAGGCGAAAACCCGCCAATGGCAAAGCAACTATTTTCCTGCTCGGTCGACGGAGGTGTCATTAGGGAAAACCCTAATTTCCAGGGACAAGCCGACGAAATCTATCAACGACACGGATCGGCTATCGAAACCTCGGGAAGGCCGCTGAACGCTGCCGCGCGAGCGTGTCGCGCGGGGATCGGAGGGAAACCACTGTTTTTCCCAAGTGGCCTTACTCGAAAAGCGAACAAGACCTCTTGCCGCAAAACCTGGCAGTCCTGCGGAGAAAATTTTCAATTGAAGGAACTCGCGCGCCGGTTCAAATGAGCCTGCCTAAGAGATGCGAGCGGAAAACGGCACGAGTGAAAAATGGGCTCTGCGGGCCTCAATGTCAGCCATGGGCCGAAAGGGACTATTGCCGCTCAGTCACGTTTCGCATGGTTCCGCCTTGATTTGCGCGAAGGCCCTCCCATCGACCGGGCGCGGAAATACAGGATTACATTTCTGAAGTTCAGCAGGCAGGGTCTCGGGGCATCGGAGGTCGTCGGCTAGAAATCACCTTCAGACGATTGACGAATTTGCGGTCTTCGCCCGCCATCGGCATTAACAAGGCTTGCGCCAACTGCTTGTGATAATGGCTGGTGACCGCTCCATCAATGGAAATGACCGATTCGTCGCACGCCACCAGAACGTCGCGAAAATCGCTGATCCCACTGGAGAGTAGAAGCTGACGCATCTTCTCTTCAAAACTATCGGGGTTTGAAGCTGCAGGACGATCAATAACGGCTGACATATTCTCCCTCCACTGGATGCCGGACTGGCGTGAATTTCCCGCCCGAGGGGTGAATGCATCGACGGCTATCGGCTTAGTGCTGCAATAGGCGTTCCGAATTTGAGATAGGGAGGAAAAATCTCGCTGTTCCGCTCCAGCTTTTCCTACTTCTCGCCAGCCGAGGCATTTGCGTTCAAACGCGAACAGTTTTAGCGGCATTTCGCATGCCTGTTTTATAATTGCAGAAACAAAACAAATCGAAGATGTACCAATTTTTCTCGTTATCCGCGCATAGGTGTGAAAAAACGGCAACCCGATCCCGTCCGCCATTCACCGAAGGTTGAAGATACCTCAAGGGCGAAATCCCTGGCATTGAGGCGAAACGGATTCTTATCAGGAATCGCTGTTTCTAAGGAAGCCCACGGATCGAATTTCAGTCACTTTTTCGACCATTATCGCTGCTGGATTGTTATACTCAGACCACGGCATTGGATCGTCGCCGTTCGGAACAGGAGCACCGTGGAACAATTGCCCGCACCCACGGACCCTGACCTGTGTTCGAGCCGCCGTATGGGAGTTCGGAAACGGGTCCCACGGTAACGGTGTCCCGAATGTTCCCACAGGGACACAGCTTTCATCGGTCGCGAGGGGAAACGCTCGTTCGGCGGACGGTCGCGGCTCTCCGGTGTCGCGAAATTGCGGCAGGTTTGGGCGAAAAGCATTCCTATTCGCACATATCCGGAGCCGCGCGAATCCCTGTTGGTTACGTCAGAAAAAATCCCCGTTCGCACTTCCGAAAGGGAAGTGAGCGAACCGTTTGAGTCTCTCATTAGCTCGGAGACCCATGATGCCCATCCGCATGTCCTGTTCCTCCTGCAATGCCACACTCTCCGTAAAGGATGATCTCGAAGGCAAGCACATCCGCTGTCCGCGGTGCCAGACCAGCATCCTCGCCACGGTCAAGCCTTCGCGACCCAACGGTTCGAAAGCCAAAAGCGAGAATAGCGGCACGGCGAAAAGTCAGCGCCCGGATCGAGAAAAGGACCCGCCTTCCTCGACGTCACGCCGAATGCCAAAGTCGAAGAAACCGGGAACCCGGCGGACGTCGGAAAAAGACGTTTTGACGATGATCATCGGCGCGGCAGCGGTTTGTTTCATATTGCTCGCCGCGATCGTGATTTGGCAGAACCTTCAAAAAGAAGCCCCCGTGGCATACGCCCCTCCCCCGATCGTTGAAGAGGAGCCTGCGACGGGCGTCAATCAAACGACGATCCAGGCAGCGCCCGCGAATCCGCCGGCGGCCCCTTTAACCCCGACCCCGCCGCCAACCAGGATCAATAGCAGTCAAGATCTCGCCTCCTTGGTTCAACGGATTGAATCGGCGATCGTTCTGATTACCACGCAAGACGGTTCTGGTTCGGACGTGAGCTTGGGCACCGGCTTCATTATTGATTCCACGGCTTTGATCGCGACCAACTATCACGTCATCCGCGAAGCAACGTCCGCCCAAGTACTCTTTCGCGATGGGAACCGGTATGAAGTCGCCGGCTACCGCGCGGTGGACAAGAAGTCCGATCTCGCGATCTTAGAGCTCAAGACTCGTCCCGTTCAAGTCACCGTCTTACCTCTCTCGCAATCCGACGCGCCCCCCGCCGGCACCGGAGTGCTCGCGGTCGGTCATCCTGCGGGCTTCAAATTCGTCGTCTCGCAAGGAATCGTCAGCGCGGTTCACAAGACCTCCGAATTGCCGGAGCAATATCAACAATTCTTGAGCAGCAGCCCGGATCATGTCTGGATCCAAACCAGCGCGGCCATTTCCCCCGGCAGCAGTGGTGGACCTTTGCTTTCCGAGGCGGGCGAGGTCATTGGCATCAATACTTGGGTCGCGGCCGGACAGAATCTGGGATTCGCCTCTCATTCCAAACATCTTGCGGAACTGCAGAAGAAGCTGAAGCCCAAGGCGGTTGCTCTCGATGAACTCAGTCAAAAGAAGGGGCAAAATGATTTCGCCAACAACCTGATCCGCAAGTCCTTCGGCTCTTCGAGGAATATATCCGCGCTCAGCTGCAGTTTCGCGAACAGTTGGAGAATGCCAATTCTCCCGAGCAAGTGCGCGCCTTGTTGACGAAGAACAACGTCGTCGAAAAGTATCTGAATGAGTTCTGGCGGCTTGCCGAACGCAATCCGCGAACGCCCGCGGCTTTACAATCCTTGCTCATCGTTTATCAGATCGCCTCCTCCCTCCGCATCCCCGAGTCGAAGTCGTTCATCGAAAAGAGCAGCCAGAAAATCACGGCGGATCACCTGGACGACCCCGATCTTTTCAAAGCCTTGTTTATCCTCGGCCAAGATACCTCGCGGCAGACGGTGGACCTTCTCAAACAGATCGCTGCCAAGACTTCCCAACGCCCCAACAAGGGAACCGCCTACTTTCTCAATGCCGCGATACTCAGCCAAAAGGAAGGACGCCGGCGGCGCTACAAACAAGAGATTTCCAGCCTCTTGAATATGGTTCAGGCGGATTTCTCCGATGTCTCGATTCACGACACCACGCTCGGCAGCCTGGCTGGCAACCTGAAATTCGAGGTCGAGCATCTCTCCCTGGGTTCCGTCGCGCCAGACCTTCTAGGCAAGGACGTGGCGGGCAAGGAAGTGAAACTGAGCGATCACCAAGGAAAAGTCACCGTCATCGATTTCTTTGCCGACTGGTGCCCGTATTGTCGCCGCATGTATCCCGATGAACGTCAATTCTGCCAGGAGTTCCAAAGCAAACCGTTCGCTCTGGTCGGCATCAACTGCGACGCGCCCGCGCGCCTGAAAAAATTGCTCGAAAGCAATGCGGTCACTTGGCCCTGTATTGCCGACGGCGCCAACGGACCGATCGCAAGCAAGTGGCGGATTGATTCTTATCCCACCGTTTTCGTCCTCGACGCCAAAGGAGTCATTCGGTACCGATTCTCGGGTGACCCCGGAACTCAACTCCGCGCCGCGATCGAGGAATTGCTCGCCGAAGCAGAAGGAAAGACCAAAGAGAAAGCCGGCGTCGACATTGACGCGGAATTGGCCAAGCTCAAGGATTCCATGGTGGCGGAGTCCCCCGTGACGGTCGTGGGCAAGGGAATCGATCTGCTCATGCGAAACCGCGCGGGCGTCAAACCGGACCATGTCAAGATCGTGGAGGGTTGGCTGCGGACGGCGACCAAGCAAGATCCCAAGGCCTCTTACCTCCCCTACTTCCGAGGAAGTCTGTTCCTGCTCAAGGACGAATACCCGGCAGCCATCAAGGCGTACCGCGATTTACTCAAAAGACCGGACGTTCCCGCCCAGGCGCGCGCAGGAGCGCAGAATTCGCTCGCCTATCTTCTCGTGATGCGGCGGGAAAAGAAGGACGATCTCAAAGAGGCGGAGACACTCATCGAACATGCCGCCGCCACCTTGGGACCTCTCCCCGCCATCATGGACACCAAAGCCATGGTCCTCCTGTGGAAGGGAGCACATGATGAAGCCTGCGAGATCTTGGAGGACTGTCTCGATAACGAAGTAAGGTCCTCGATCTACTTCCATCTCGCAGTGGTGGAGATGGCGCGTGGCGACAAGACCGCCGCCAAAGCCAGCCTCGAGGAAGCGACCACCAACGGCTTCAAGCCAGAAGCGCTCACCAAACTCGAAAAGCGGATTCACGAGCAACTTGTGACCAAGATCGATGGCGACGAAGGACGGACGTCTGGAGATTAAAGCCGAACCGCCGTTACCCCCACTTTTGCCACACTTGCAAGCTGGTGTTGCCACGGCGGGAAATTCGCGCGTGCCTGGTTTGAAGGAAAGGCCCCCCTGCCCTCAATCCACTTGCAACGGAAGACCCAATACATCGCGGTTTCGTCGTTTTTGTCTTCCGAGCGGCAATAAGCCCTCAAGACTTCCTCAATCCCGGCGAATACTGCATGATGGCTCCGTAGTGGACTGTTCCATGGAGAATCCCGCATGACGCGATTCGAACATCGACAAACAGGTACGGTCATACTCGGCGCGTTGGGCGGTGGCGGACTTTTTTGTCTTGCCAGCGTGGCCTGGATTCGTGAGATGCCCTGGATTCCACTCGTTATCGCATTCCCATTACTGGCAATCGGCTATCTGTTCTCCTCCCTACGCATTCTCGTAACGGACGACGATCTGATCTGGGCATTTGGACCCGGAGTCCTTCGAAAACGAGTACCGTTGCGTGAAATTGAGCAAGCCGAAGTCACCAAGACGCACCTCTGGGAGGGCTGGGGAATGCACTACACCCCTCGAGGCTGGCTTTACAACGTTTCGGGTTTCGACGCCGTGGCCATCCGACTCAAATCAGGAAAACAGTTCGTTCTTGGAACCGACCAGCCACGAGAGCTCGCGGAGGCGATCAAGAATTCGCGCGAGGAAATCGGCACAGGCAGTCCGCGATTTTGACGAACTCCCTCGATGCAACGGATTCAAGGAAATGAACGTTACATCCAAAACCGTCTCCGAGGCTTACATGCCCAATCCACAGCACTTTGCCCCAACATGTCTTGTGGTTTTCTTCTCATTTTTCGCCATGAACGCAAATGCCGGCGTCGATCCCTTGCCCCCCATGTTGAATCTAGTGGAAACTGGCGTCGACCCTTCCAAGATTGACTATGACGCCTTACCGACACTGGCGGGCTCCCATGCGGTGGTTTCCCAATCCGACGCCGAGTGGAAGTTCCGCTTGCACAACTACCTCGTCCACCATGACGGAAAATACTGGTGCATGTGGAGCCACGGACCGGTCATCGAAGACAATCCCACGCAACATGTCCGCTACGCGACCAGCGACGACGGGATCCACTGGTCCAACCCTTTGGAGATCATGCCCCCCTCGCCGGAAAAGGGATTTCGTTACATCGCCCGCGGTTTCTGGCTTCGCGATGGCCAACTCCTTGCTCTTGCCAGCCATGACGAAGCCTTCAACGACGAAGGCAAGGTCCACTTCTTTGGAAAAAGCCTCGAGCTGCTCGCCTGGCAATGGGAACGCCGGTCACGCCGATGGAGACCACTGGGACCCGTTTTTCCAGACTGCATCAACAATTATCCTCCCGAACGACTCTCCGATGGGACTTGGGGAATGATATGCAGAGATCATCGGCGACGCGTGTTCCTGTTGACCGGCGGAGTCGACGATCCCCATACTTGGAGGTCGATTCCCGTCGTGGATTACGTGAGCCCTGATGGCTTTCGTGCCGAAGAGCCGACGTGGTGGTTGCTTCCGAACCGCCGACTCCTCGGACTCTTTCGCGACAACTCGAAGTCCGGCCGGCTTTATCGCGCGCTCTCCCAGGACCATGGGCAAACCTGGACCAAACCCGAGAAAACCAACTTTCCCGACGCAACCAGTAAGTTCTTCGGCATAAGAACCTCGCGTGGACAATACGTCCTCATCTCGAACACGAATCCACAGCGGAGAAACCCGCTTTGCCTTTCCCTTTCCAAGGACGGGATCACGTTCACGCACATGGGACGCCTCCCTGTCCCCTCATTGCAGGACCAAACAGCTACGGACGCCCATTCCCACTACGCGTCCGCGAAATACGATTCACTGCAATACCCACACGCCATCGAAAACAATGGCTCCCTTTGGATCGCTTTTTCTCGCCGCAAACAATCGATCGAAGTCGTAAAAGTACCGCTCGCGGAGCTCGACAAACTAACGACGGGACAATAAATGCAACCGAACGCCGATCGCTTTCGGTCGAACCAGAAGTAGCTATTGCCGATCGGAAAAGCAATGCCGTGGCCCAGCGCCAATTCATGGACACCGCCAATCGCGGTCAACGTCAAGGCCCTCCAAGCGATCGGGCCGCGAAATACGCCATTGTTTTTCTGATGCTCCAAACCTGACAACATCATTCAAGGACATACGCATCATGGACACTGCCGCGCGATTCGTCATGAAAATCCTTGCTTGCTTACCGTTCTCCGCAAATGCCGCCGAGGAGGACGTCGGCAAGCTCGCGGGCAAGGTGGTCGATTCCAAAGGATCCGCGGTTAGCCAATCGATGATCGTCGTCCTCGATCCCGTTACCGGGCTTCCCGTATCTCCAGCGGATTTCAAACATCTATCCGCGGTCGGCAACGGCAAGCTCAAAATGGTTACCGCAACCACGAACGACGCCGGCGAGTTCACCATCGACCACGTGAGGCCAGGCAACTATCGCTTGCTCGCGCAATCCTGGGAAGATGCGGACAAGCCGGTGACGGACCCTCTCGAAGTCAATGGCGGCGTCGTGCGCGTTCACGGTTGGACAGATGCCGTCGTCGTCCCGTCCGGTATTTCGATGAAAATCGAGATTCGACCGCGCGGCAGTTCGAGTCTCAATATCACGACCGAACCAAGGTCTCCCAATAACGACACCTTGCTCATCGTAAGTGCTCATCCGCTGGCTGCCGACGGAATCCTCGGGTTCGCGGCATGGTCGGGTCCGTTCCTGCCAAGGATGATGGCTTTCAATCGCATGCCACTCGGACGCACGACCATCCACGGCTTGCCTGAAGGAATGGCCTATTTCGCGGGTTTCGCCAATGACAACAATCCAGGTTTTGGCGGCAGCGAGGCGACGCTCAAGGCCGACGAGACCACGACCGGGACGCTGCCACTCATCGCATCCTGGAGCGACGGCTATACAACACCTCCCCCTCGCCTCGATGCGCTCGTCGAGGAGTTCAAACATTTGCCGAAAGATTACCTCCGAAAAAAGGCGGAAACCGCCATTCCAGAATTCGCGGCGGCAATGAAAGCACTTCCCCGCGACCCCGTCGAACGGCTTCTCGTCGTCGTTCCGTTCCTGGATCGCGAAATAGATTTGGACTCTGGCGCGCGCGTACCACTAAAGGACGTCATGGCGGCGGACGGTTACGCAAGACTGATCCTCCGCAAGGAGGAACTTGCTCAGACCCGAAAGAATGAGCGAGCAAAGCAGTTAGGCATCCCGCCAATTGTCAACGTCTCCTACCAACAAGCCTTCCAGGACCTGCATGCAACGCTCTTCAAGAACTACCCGTGTTTCGAGCTGAAACAAATCGACTGGCCTGCCGTGGGGCAACGGCTTTCGCCACGCGCCGCGGAAGTCAAGAGTGACGCGGAATTCGGCCTGCTTTGTCTCGAACTGTTGGCGGCGCTCGAGGATAGTCATGCCCAACTGCTCGCGGGAACCGCCGATGTGCCCAAGATACCATTTCCCGAATGGGACGCTGGCTTCGCGTGCCTCCGAGATGACCGAGACCAGCCCGTCGTCTACTACGTTGCACCGAAAAGCAATGCAGAAAGGGCGGGATTGAAGGTAGGAATGACCATCCGTTCGCTCAACAACAAACCTTCCGCTTCGGCATTGGCGGCCATGGAGACCTTGCTTCGAAAGTACATCAGCTATTCGAGTGAACGAACCGTCCGGTACGACGCCGTTCGCCTCTTTGCCCGGCAAATGACCGAGGGCGCCAACGTTGACCTCGAGGCCAAGGACATTGCGGGAAATTACCGGTCCTTTTCACTCGTCGCCAATCAACGAGGGGGATACCTGCCTCGCTTGCCCGTCCCCAGGAATGGCATCAACGATAGCGGCGACGTGAGTTGGATGAAGCTCGAAGATGGTATCGGCTATCTCTACGTTCGGCGCATTAGCGACAAATTGCCGACCCTGCTGGATGCCGCAGTGGCGGAGTTGAAGGAGTCGAAGGGTTTGATCCTCGACGTTCGCGGAAACAGCGGCGGTGGTTTTGATACCAACGAAGCGTTCGGCAACTTCAATTCCAGGGACGGTTCCAAATCCCCAAGACCACAGTACGCCGGCCCCATCGCCGTTTTGCTCGACGCCCGCTGCATTAGTGCCGGCGAAGGCTGGATCTCCTGGTTCGTCGGCAAGCCCAACGTGAAAATGTTCGGAGAAACCACGGCTGGAGCTTCCGCGCGAAAAACCAATTACACGCTGCCAAACGGCCTCTTTATCGTTCGTTATCCCGTAAAGGCATACAAGGGTTTCCTCGATCGTCCGATTGAACGTCGAGGAATCGAACCCGACGTTCCCGTGAATCAATCCGCCTCGGATCTGGCGGCCGGCCGCGACACCGTCCTCGAAGCAGCCCGCCAATACCTCGCCAAGCTCGACGCGGAACGTCCGTGAAACTTGTTCGATCGACATCAATTTGTGCAGGGGCAAGGGGCCCGTCGAGCAACAGCCCCTTTGCTATTGAGCATCAGAAAAGCATTGCCGTTACGTTAGGGACGCTTGCTCGCAGACTCTCGGAGACAATCGGATCGGCCCACGGCATCACTTTTTCGAGCGGCAATAGCCCGATTTGATCGGCTCGAATCATCTTTCCACAAAGGGGGATTGCGGATAGACTGTCCTCGCGGGGAGTTGCGAGTCGTTCGTGCCTCTGGTCCAGGATTTCCGTCCGTAGCGAGCGGATTTTGAGCGACTCCCGCCCGTCAACCCACGGCCGTGCCCATAAGCGAGCTTCAGAAGAGGAATGGCGTATTTCGCGGCGTCGATGAACCGACACCGGGCCTCGGCATTACTTTTCTAAGCGTCTATAGGTAACCGATTATTGTAATCCGCGGCCGAAACGACGCCCGGCGTGGATTCGAGGTATCCGACCACGAAGCACGAAAGTACGAGCCATATACAATCCTTCGTCCGTTTTGCCGGAGTCTGGAACCTGGTCTTAAAGCCGATGCATTGTCGGCCGATATGAGTCGAGGAGTCTCCCCGATGCGTTCAAATTGGGTTACTTCATTCATCTTATCCGTGGCTTTTGCCGGTCACTCGCTCGCGGCCAAGCCGGAGGAGAACGGCAATTCGGCCGCCACGCGGGCGACGATCTTGGGTCAGCGGGTCGCCGACTTCTCGCTCCAGGATGCGCGCGGCAAAAGTCATTCGCTGTCGGAACTTTCCGACAAGCCCGTGGTGGTGATCGCGTTTCTAGGGACGGAATGTCCACTGGCAAAACTGTATGCCCCCCGTCTCGCTGCCATGGCCAAGGACTATGAAAGCAAAGGAGTGGCGTTTCTCGCGCTCGATTCCAACGTTCAGGATTCCGTCACTGAAATCCTCCACTTCGAACGAACGCACAAGGTAAACTTTCCGATTCTCAAAGATCTCGGGAACGTGGTCGCGGACCAATGGGGCGCGGAGCGAACTCCGGAAGTCTTCGTTCTCGACAAAGACCGCGTGGTGCGATACCGCGGCCGCATCGATGACCAATTCGGCTTCGACGCATTGGGCCGTGCTTACCAAAGATCCGAACCCACGAAACAGGAATTGACCGGAGCGATCGATGCCCTCCTCTCCTCCAAGCCCGTTGCCGAGCCAGAGACGAAGGTCGCCGGCTGTTTGATCGGAAGGGTCCGCAAACCAAACCCCAAAAGTGAAGTCACGTTTACGAAAGACATCGCGCCGATTCTCAATCAGCATTGCGTTGCCTGCCATCGTCCCGGTCAGATCGGCCCGTTCACGCTCACCTCGTATTCGGAAGCCGCAGGCTGGGCGGAAATGATCAAGGAAGTGGTTTCCGAACGCCGCATGCCGCCGTGGCACGCCGATCCCAAGTTCGGACATTTCGTTAATGATGCCCGCCTGCCGGAAAAGGATGTCGCATTGATCACCCGATGGGTGGACAACGGGGCTCCCGAGGGAGATCCCAAACAGCTTCCTCCCAGCCCATCGTTTCCCGATGGCTGGATGATTCCGCAGCCGGACCAGGTTATTTACATGTCCGACAAGCCTTATACCGTTCCCGCGAAGGGCACGGTCGAGTACCAACGGTTCGTGGTCGATCCCGGCTGGACGGAAGATAAGTGGATCAAGGCGATCGAGCCTCGGCCGGGGAACCTCGCGGTCGTGCACCACATCATCGTATACGTCCGGCCGCCGTCGGGTCCGAAAACTGGTCCAGCAGGTCGATTGCAGGCGGACTGGTTGGGCGCGTTCGCGCCTGGCCTTCGCCAAGAAGTTTTGCCGGACGAACTGGCCCGTTACGTCCCCGCGGGTTCGAAATTCATCATTGAACTGCACTACACGCCGAACGGAACGGAGCAGGAAGACCTGAGCTATGTCGGCTTCAAGTTCGCCGATCCCAAGAAGGTGAAAAAGGAACTTGTCGTGAAAAACGCGGGGAACTTTACTTTCAAGATTCCGCCCCACGCAAAAGATTATCAGGTGGAATCAAAATATAAGTTCAACGCGGATTCGATGCTCCACTCGCTGTCGCCTCACATGCACCTGCGTGGCAAGTCGTTCCGCTACGACGCCGTTTATCCGGACGGCAAGACGCAAACCTTGCTTTGGGTCCCCAAGTACGATTTCGGCTGGCAGACGACCTATCAACTCAAGGAACCGGTGTTCATGCCCAAGGGTTCCTCACTCCATTGCGTGGCGTGGTTCGACAATTCGGAGGATAATCTTGCAAACCCCGATCCATCTTCCGAAGTGACCTGGGGGGAGCAGACCTGGGAAGAGATGATGTTCGGCTGGTTCGAAATGATGCTCGCGGATCAAGATTTGACCAAGCCGCAGCCACCACCGGTTTCCCGCGTCAAGGAGTTTCTGGCGCGCGTCGATGTCGACGGCACGCAGATCGATCAACAGCTCCGCGACATGGCGCGAGAATCCCTTAAGGATCCGCAGAAATTCGAGCTGATGGCCTACTACCTGCGTAACAGCGTTCCGCAGGTGGACCGCGTCTGCGTCTCCTATGTGGACAAGGGCAAACTACGTTTGCGCAACGTTCAGGAGGTCAACGGCATGAAAACCTTCTTCCGGACGACTTCCACCCGGATCAATGCCGCCGGCGAAGAGTTGGCCGACGCCGCGACCAGTCCACGTCCCTTGGTGTTTAGCGACTACACAAATGCCAAGGGCATCTTGTTCAAGAAGCTAGCCGGCAATGGCATGAAGTCCAGCGTGCACATTCCGGTGGAAATCGACGGGAAGCCGATGTCGGTCAATTTCTGGAGCACGGACGCGGACGCCTTTCCCCCCTCCGCGGTGGAGATACTGTCGGAAGTAACCCGCTGGATGACGAGCGGCAAATGACCGTGCCGTTTCGTTTTCGATCCATAGGGGCCCGCATACCATGGAAGGGGCGCGCAGCATGCGATTACTGATTGTTGGCGGAGTGGCGGGAGGCGCCTCGGCGGCGGCTCGTGCCCGCCGATTGTCCGAGTCCGCGGAGATTGTTCTTTTCGAACGTGGCCCCGACGTCTCGTTCGCCAACTGCGGCCTCCCCTACTACGTGGGGGGAGAGATCGTCGACCGCAAAAAGTTACTCGTCACCACTCCGCAAATGCTGCGCGCCAGATTCAAGCTGGATGTCAGAACCAGATCCTCCGTGGAAAGCATCGACCGTGACGCCAAGCAAATCACGATTCGCGAACTCGACACCGGCAAAACCTATGAGGAAACGTACGACAAACTGATCCTAGCGCCCGGCGCCGCCCCCCTTCGTCCTCCAATTCCCGGTATCGACCTACCAGGAATCCACACCTTGCGAAATCTCCAAGACGTGGACCGCATCAAGGAATTGGTGGACCAAGGCGTCAACCACGCCGTCGTCGTCGGCGCGGGATTCATCGGGCTCGAACTGGTCGAGAATTTCGTCCGCCGGGGACTCGCAACCACCGTTGTCGAACTACAGGACCAGGTGCTTCCGCCATTCGACAAGGAAATGACCACTCCGATCCTGGAGCTACTTCGCTCGAAGGGGGTGAACGTAATACTCAGCCAGTCGGCGGAAGCCTTTGACGGTTCTCCCGAGGGGATCAAGGTACGGCTGAAATCCGGAGAGAGCATTACCGCGCAACTGGTGATCCTCGGAGTGGGCGTTCGGCCCGAAAACAAACTCGCCGTCGACGCCGGACTCGATGTTGGACCGCGGGGGGGAATTCGGGTTAACGATCGCATGCAAACCAGTGATCCCGATATCTACGCGGTCGGCGACGTGATCGAAGTCAAGGACACGGTTTGGGGAGATCCCGTGCAAGTTCCACTTGCCGGCCCTGCCAACCGTCAAGGGCGAATCGCCGCCGATAATGTTTTCGGCAAACCCACAAAATACCGAGGGACACAAGGCACCGCCATCGTCGGCGTTTTTCACCTGACGGCAGCGATGACCGGCAGCTCCGAAAAAGCACTCATCCGCGCCAAGCGGCCTTATCGCAAGGTTTACGTTCATCCCGCCCACCACGCCGGCTATTATCCGGGCGCTGAGGCCATGACGCTTAAGGTCCTTTTCGATCCTCAGACCGGTCGAATCTTCGGCGGCCAGGGAATTGGGGGCGCGGGGGTGGACAAACGGATCGACGTACTTGCCGTTGCCATTCAGGCGGGAATGACCGTCTACGACCTGGAAGAGATGGAACTGGCCTATGCCCCTCAATTCGGTTCCGCGGACCCGATCAGCATGGTTGGATTCGTCGCTGGCGGCATGCTTCGTGCCGATCATCCCCAGTTGGATGTCGAGCGAGTTTTCGCCATGCCCGATGAACAGCGCCCCTTTCTACTCGATGTTCGAACTTCGACGGAATTCGAAGCCGGCCATTTGCCGGGCGCCGTGAATATCCCCATCGACGACCTTCGCGAACGAATGGATGAATTACCACTTGCACGAACGCCCAATCGCCGCGTATTGCCAAGTGGGCATGCGCGGCTACCTGTACAGAATCTTAATGCAAAAAGGTTTTACCGTGTCGAACATCGGTGGCGGGTACAAGACCTTCAAGCTCTTTCAATTTCCTACCTGAGAAGGACAATCGCAGCTTTTTTTCAGCCGCCGGCGGCTTTGCTGTTAAGCCATCGGGGAAGAATCGGGCGAGAAACGCCCCGCCATCGCGGAACAAAAGGGGGGACGCGTCCACGCGAGACATCTCATCCCCCCGAGGAATGCGTAGCCGTACCCGCCATCAGGATCCTTCCGCCGGACGTTTAAATAGATCCAAAAATCGATCCTCATACTCCTTGAATACACCCCAACGATCGAGCTCACTTTGAGTTCAAACGCTTTCAGGCGATCCTTAGCGGATTGTTCGGAATAACTCTTCAATCTTCCGGCGATGAGTCGGACTTAAGCGTCTTTCTTCATCACGTTCCGGACTGAACGACTCCTGTTGCCCGGCTAATTGTTCCTCGTTCGCCTCCTCCATTCGTGACAGGAACTCGGAAAGCTGGGTTCCCATGGCCTCGGCCTGACCTTCCGAGTTCCGTGAAATCCATCTCGATCCCCATCAGGGTGGTGAGCTTTTCCAGGATTGCCAGAGAAGCCTTGGGGAATGGAAGCTGGCTGAAAAGATGAGGAATCTCTCCCCCAAAAGGCCGCCACCGATGCCCGCTTCTTCCGCGGCCCCAGGAACCACTCCGTTGAGACCTCCGATAAAGCCGTCCTCCGAGTATCTCGAGTTCGAGCCTGTAAAGGCGAGTCGAGCTTTCCTGGTTTGTCGCGGCGACGAAAACTCGCGACGCTTGCTGAGGGTGCATCGCCGTCGCCATCGCTGCAAACGCGAACAGCCGTTCGATTCCCAACTCTTTCGCATAGGCGATCAATTGCCGGCAGAACGCGTACTTGCCGATCGGAGGCTGGGCCTCGCCGAGAAACACTACCAGGTCATGCCGCTCTTTCGGATCCTTCCACACAAAGAAACGATTGCGCGCCCTACGTCCACGACGAACCAGACCCTGTCGCACCTCGACATGATCGATGTCGAAAAGATCGTCCGCCGATAACTCCGCGAGCAATTCCATGTCCAACTTGGACAGCAAGTAGACGCAGGCATTGAGCGCGACATTCCCCATTCCCGGCCAACCGGTCACCAGCCAAGGCCGACACAATTCGATCCGTTGACCTTCGGACATGATGACACTCCTTTACGATCTGGCGATTTCCATCTCGACTCTCGTGCCGTTACCCAACGCGATTCCTATTGCTGATCAAGAGATAAACACGGCAGTCCGCTGCCTATTCATGGACGCCGCCAATCGCGGCTAAAGCCGTGTCCCTTTAAGTAGCCGGACCGCGAACATGCGCCATTACTACTCCTGGAGCAACGCAGCCATCCAACCTTCCCATTCAGGCACCGAGCCGCGGTGCAGCGGACAGACCTCGATCCGATGCCGCAACGCAAAGAGCAATACCTCTTCCCATAGATTCACCGACTCACAAACCGCGCGGCAGCGCGAGCAGTGCGTCGGCACCTCGAAGTCCAAATGACCACATTCCATGCATCGGCCCACGAGTTCTCCCGGGTCCGAACCGACCAACAGGCAACCATGTCCCGATGCTCCGATTCGACCGGATTGCAATGCGTCGAGTACTTCCTTCGGCCCGCGAGCGACCGCGCGGCCTTCTTTTTCGCGCCGATTCACTTCACCGACCATGCGCATCTCCTTGGCGCGAGAGATTTGGACATCCAATTCCTCTACCGCCGCCAGGAGTTCGCACTCCGACGCGTCAAACGTCCAGGCCGCCTCGTGAACGATCTTCTCTTGCAGCCGTCTGGGCAACTTGTCGCGAAGATGTGCGAGAATCTCGTGTTCGCCGAGCAGAATGATCCCAAAGTACGGATGATCGGACCATGCTTTCTCCACGGCGGCAGCGACGTCTTTGTGGAAGTGCAGAATGACATTCTCCCGATGACGAGCGATCGTTGCTTGCTCCTTTCCCCACCGCTCGCCGCTCGAATGCTGCTTCTTCGGCACCTCTTCGCTCAATTCACGGACCAGATGAGCATTCGACGAGGTGGTGTCATAAAGTCTCGCCTGATGGGTATCACAAACCACCGCCAGGTACTCCCGCTGTTCGTTTAACGCGAACAGCAGCGGAACCAGATAGGGATCCCGATGAATGACGAGCCGGTTTTCGAGCGGGCCGTCGACAAGGAACAGTCGTTCGAAATTCCGTTGTTTGGCCATGAAAACCGCGAGTCCTTTCGCGTGGTCGGCAGATACCGTCTCCAAGATCCGACCGATCGCCTCTAGGTTGCGATCCGCTTCTTCTCGCTCCGCCGAGAATTCCGGAAGCATGCGCCGAACCGACGAAGCCTCCGCCTTGAAATGCGCTAGTCCGTGAGAACGGAACCCTTCGATTTCCGACAGATCGACGAAGCAGGAGAGGAGCAACCCTTGGCCCTTGGATTGTTCCATCAAATCCTTCAGATCTTCCTTTGTTAACGTAGACATGATCATGCTCCTTTCCTCGCTAAAGCTCGTGCATTAACCCACCTTCCCTGACGCGCGGCAGCACTGCTCAAAGCATTAAAATGCCTGAAACACCTTGATGGCGGCACTACCGTTCTTGACTGTATTCAGAGGATCGAGGACTTTGCCGTCAGACATGTGGAGCCTCCCGAGAAACTCGCGTCTCGATTCGTTTCCCGCCATCACGCCTCCGCGAAACCTTAATCGTCTCGCCGCCACGCGACTCGGACTCCCACTGTTAGCCTATGCAACTGGTCTTTCGTTTTCGATGAAATCTTCGCGACAAAATGGTGTAACGGCGCGATGGTGCAAGTCAAGTGACCCACGATCCTCTTTTGGCGCGTTTATTAAACGACTCGGTTTGTAAACAACGACTCTTGGAATTGGCGTTTACAAGCGGTAGGCTTGTTTCGATTCGGTCAGTGAAAGACGCGATCACGCGAGCAATTCATGCCGCACGCGTCCGTCTCCCGAGATGGGTATGGGTCGATCCAATCGGTCCCTGATGGTGGTCTCGGGATCGATCCCCAAGAGATGATACATCGTCGCGAGAATGTCCTTGGGTGAGACGGGAGTCTCGATCACCGAACCCGCGATACTGTCGGTCCGGCCAACGACCTTTCCCTTGGCAACCCCGCCGCCGGCGAGCACGGTGGAGTAGGCCCGCGCCCAATGCCCTCTACCCCCACCCTGCACGTTCTCAATCTTCGGAGTTCGGCCATGCTCCGTCGTGCAAACGATGAGCGTGTCCTCCAACATTCCTCTCGATTCCAGATCGAGAATGAGCATGCTTAGAGCTCGATCAAGCCCTGGACAAAGCTGTTCGCGGAGCAATTCATAATGGTAGTAGTGCGTGTCCCAGGCGCTGTTGACGAGCTCGAATTCATCCCATAACACGGTGACGAAAGGCGTGCCCGCTTCGAGCAATCGGCGGGCAACGAGCGAAGCCTGACCGAAAAGCGTCATGCCATAAGCTTCGCGCAAGCTCGCCGGTTCGCGCGAAACATCCAACGCATCGCGCAAGGTGCTCGTCGTCAGAAACGAAAATGCCTGTTTTCGAAAATCGTCGAAGGAACGAGTCGCGGGGCTGGCATCCAAGGACCGGCGAGCGTCGTCAAATTGCTCCAAAAGCGATTTTCGACGACTCAGTCGATCGAGCGTCATCCCTTCCGGCATGGCGGCGTCGCCGGCTAGGTCGAAGCGGCAATCAGACTCCAGCGGTCCGTAGGGATCTTTGCACCGAACAGTCTGTTCACCGAACGTATAGGTCGAGACCCGCGAACCCGATCCCTGAAAGTCGGTCCAAAGCGGATCATAAAGCTGTCCCAACCAGGCGCCATAAGGTCCGGCGTTGTCCCCAGCGGCATATGGTCGGCGCGAGCTCAGCCTCCAGGGGAGTCCGATGTTTCGAGGAATGCGCGGCGCCAGTTCCCCACGCTGGTCGGCGAGATAGTCGACGACGGAGCCGATGAAGGGCCAATGGCGGGGATCGCGCGGACTCATCTGCAGCGGCACGTCGATCGTTGGAATCGACGTCATGGTAAACGCGGACGCATGCAGGGGATAAGGGTGCGTCATCGAACGGACGAGCGTCATACGGTCCACGACGCGGGCCGTGTTCGGCAAGAGCTCACCGATTCGAACCCCTGGGACGCTCGTCTCGATGGAGCCCAGTTCGCCGCGCACTTGCACCGCGGCTTCGGGCTTGGGATCAAAGGTTTCAAGCTGGCTCGCGGCCCCGTAGAGATACAAGAAGATGCACCGCTTGGCTTTTCCAAACGTCCCCCCGTGACTCGGTGAATCGGCAGAGTCTTTCGCAAAAGCCTTTCGTGCCCCCATGCCAAGGAAACCGAGGCTCCCTGCCTGAAGAAAATCACGCCGGGAAAGGCCATCACAGAGCCGTTTTTCGGAACCGAGGATGCGTAGCATTTCGCGACCCTCGCGGAGGAGGTTAAGACACCATTCGCCAATCCATGCCGCGGTGAAATAAGCCGTGGGGGATGGCAAGGATTTCACCGGACACGCCATTGTACCTTTGACTTCAGGTTTTGCGAATCCAGAATCACGGCATGATCCGCGGAAAACGGACAACTAGCCACCACTCCTGGCGTCTACTCTTTATCGATGGCCTTGCGGAAAAGGTTATGAGTAATCTGCTGCACGCGTGGATCCGGACCGTGGGGACGACTCCAATGCGACCAGGGCAACGTGTGACCGGGAGGGGAACTCAGTCCCTGAGCCCAGAAGATCGTCGATGCATTGAAGATAAAGTTCCCTTTGGGTCCGGGATAAATGGTCGCGGTCCACTGCTGCGGATTCTCGCCTCCCTGCCAAGCCGTGCCGGCGGCAACGACTTCCAATCCCGGTATCTTCGGTGGATCCCCGTGATATTCCCAGCCGATGAGTCCCGGAATACGGTCCCCCCGCTTCACTCCTGTCCCCGTGAACATCCAGTGCTCCGGCTTGGTAATGACCCAATCCCCTCCCCCGTTCACCGGCTCGATGTTGCGCGCCCCCATGAGCAACCCTTCATCTGGCCCGTGCTCGGGAAACGGACCGTGTTCGCGTTCCCGCTGTAAACCGTAGTCGTTCCGTGCGCCGTACGGTCCCCCGCGAAATATAATGCGATGGGGACGGCCATCCTGGCTGCTGCGAAATGGCGTGACCCAACAAATGCTGTTGCCGGAAAAAAAGAGCAGATTTACGCCTTCGTCGCGCATTTTCTCGACGCTGCGGAACTGCCGAATATCCCAATACTCATCGTGCCCCACGCTGACGAAAACCTTGCACTTGAGGCCGCGATCGGGCGAGAGCATGTCGCTATTCGAGCAATAGTTGACGTCGTAACCATGCTCTTCAAGCCAATACGCCAGTGGGAACTCCAGCGGAAGAAACTCGCCGGAACCGACCGTTTAGAGGATCATTTACCACTTCGGCATGTTGCAATGCTTCCCGACCATACGGCCGATCGAAACTAACGTCCGCCCACGGGCCTTGCGTTCCCTTGGGGTGGGTGTAGATGGAAAAATCGTTCGGCCAGCGATTGTACGCCTGCCACGTATTATCCGAGCACTGAAACAGGACGTCCGCGAGCCCGATCGTCGCGAACGATGAAAACGACGCCAAGCTCTGCCAATAGGCGCTTCGTCGTTCTCCGGCAAGGTGGTCAGTCGGCAAGATACACCCGCTGATCAATCCTGAGGAATTGTCAATTTCGCGGACGGTTGCCATTGGCACTCATGAATGTTCTTCTCGCCGCGTTTGGGTTCAAGCTGAACGGATCCTTGGAACGGTCCGAGTGTCGTCATCAGCCGGGCCCCTAGGCCGCCGTAGTATCCCATGCGAAAGATTTCGATTTGGAAACGACGAGGCGGATTCGTCGAGACCATGATGTCGATGGTCTCTCCCGCCTGGACGCTCTGTTTGGAACAGTACCCTTCGATCCAGGGAGAGCGGAATCCCTTGCCATCGACACGCACGCGGGTGAGTTGCCAATCCAGGGCACCTGGCTTTTCATTCTCCTCGATGACAATGTTCCGCGGACCATCGATCAAACGCGGCGGTTCGCCGACGGCGGCGCGGGCGAGACTGTCCGCGACCACGAGCGTCAGAATGATTGCGAGCACTCGCCTGCCCTGCGTCATCGTGTTTCGTCCCCTTTGCATTGTTGTTCCCGTAAAATTGCGCGTGCCGGCCCCGCGGGGGCTAGGCGCCTCTGCATGGTCGGATATTGTATCAGGAGCGGGAACGACTTCGTTTTGGATTCACGTATCCCCATCAACCGCAAATTCGTCGGAATGTTCCTCCGATGACGCGGGAGCATTCAGCTCGCACATTTCCCCACTCGATGAGGGACATGAAAATGACTGCGGCGGCAACGCCGCTTGGAAAACGCAGCGGGGGCAGGACAACGGTAAAGAATGGCAAGCCTTATGCATCGACGAGTATTTTTGGCATGTACGATTTGGGTGGGTATTGCGAGCACGCGCGTCACCGGCGCCCCACCGTCGACGGAACTCAAGGTCATGTCGTTCAATGTTTTCGGCGGTAGCGGCCTAAGTGCCGTGCTCGGCGAGGGAAGTTGGTACAACGCCTATGATCCCGACAATGCCCGTAGACTCATGGTCGCCGACGTCATCAGCCGGTTTAATCCGGACATTCTCGGACTTCAAGAGACGAGCGCGGATCAGACCCAGGAATTGGAAGACTTTCTCGGCGTCTATGACTGGTATGGAATCGGACGCGACGATGGGTTGCAAGCAGGGGAATACGCCGCCATCTTCTTCCGCGCCGATCGATTTGACTTGCTCGATCAGGGCACTTTTTGGCTAAGTACCACTCCCGATGTTCCGGGAACGGTGTTTTCCGGAGCAGGGTCCATTCGCGCCGCAACCTGGATCAAGCTTTTCGACAAGCAATCGTATCAGAGCTATTTCGTTCTCAACACGCATTTGGACAATGTCAGTTCGAGCGCCAATCAGCAGTCCGCGACTTTGATCCGCGCCATGTTCGGCTTGCTCGCCGATGGCCTGCCAATCCTGATGACGGGGGACTTCAATGAGCTGGAAACGTCAACGACGGTTCGAAGACTTCAAGGGCTGAGTCCCGCGTCGTCCCCTCGTCTGTACGACAGTTACCGGGAAATGTTTCCGATTCGTGGCCCGAACGAGCGAACCTACCATTTCGACGTCTTCACGGGGACTTCATCCGGATCGCGCATCGACTACGTGCTCCATTCCGACGATTTCGAAGTCACCGCCGCCTCGATCATCCGCCGGAATTACAGCGGGATCTACCCCTCGGATCATTTTCCCGTGACGGCGACCTTTCGGGTCGCCGTCGTCCCGGAAGCCTCTTCCCTTCTCTTGCTCGGGTCCGCCTCCGTCGTGGGACTCGTCGTTTACATGAGAAAGAGTTCCGTCCAAACGGCGTCACCGACAGGGGCCATCGGCACGGATTGAATCATCCCCCTGTCCGGGATCGATGGACGTAAGGAGAAGTGGCGTATTGCGCGGCGGCAGCCAGTGCCGAATTCATCTTTTTAAGAAGTTCTGATCGATCCTCGACGCGATGCTCGGCGGCAACGCGGGCGATGTCATGCCAACCCAACCAAACGCTTCCTCGATCGTCCTGCCACACCGCCGCGCGCAGCGGAAGATCGAGCGCCATCGACTGGCGGCTCAGCATGAGAGTGGAGTTCCCACTGCCGGGTTTCCGAAAATGAGCGTTTCCGTGGGTCGAAGATCGAGAGGAACCTTGCTCGCCGCCGCCGAGTGATTCACGCGCGCGGCAATCCCAACTCCCTTGTGCTTCAAATAGGACTCCAGTCAGATCCATGGTCACGTTCGCGGGATAACAGCTTTCCAGACAGTGCATCAGCCTCGGATCCACCGGAGGACCGAGACGTCCATCAAGCTGACCTGCGTCCGCCGAGCCAGCGGCTCCGTGAGATCGACCCCTCCCTTGTTGGCCGCTGGGGTGACGCATACCAGTTCCGATTTGTCCGTGAACCGGCTTAGATAAACGGAAAAGCCCGGCGCGCGTTTCCGGTGATGTCCATGAGCCCGGTGTGCCGGGAAACGCCAGCCGCAATGAGCGGCCACGGCAGTGCCATCCTCCAAGGTGATCCCCTTGTAGATGACTCGGTGTTCGGGACTCTTGACCGAATCCCCCCGCCAGGCCAATATCCCAGAGACTGATATCCGATGCCGAAGCAAAGATCGCGCCCGTGGAAAAAAGGCGCTTTGGCGACTCGCGGGCAACGGAGCAGGCGCCGCCCTCCTTCTCCGTGTAACCGGTCGCTACTTCCGTGGGATCGATGAACACGCACGATCGGCGAGAAACCGCTGGTGTTTCTGGCCGGGCGCGATCGTCTCTTGTTGAACGCTCGCGATGCGCGACGGAAAGATGGTGTGCGTTAAACCAAGAGGCTCAATCTGTCCCTTGACGACGAAGGCTTCATAGCTCATGCCACTGGCCTTCTCGATGACCAGTCGAGCAGGAAGAAGTCGGTCGCGCTCCTCGCGACGCGCGTTCCACTCTTTTGAAGGAGAACGGCAACTTCGCCACGAGTCCAAGGATCTCCCCTGGCGCATACTCATGGACGAATCAAGCCCGGTTGTTTCGTGTAATCGAGTTCGGAGGAATGGGCAAGGAGTTGACGGATGGTAATGGGCTTCCACGTCTCGGGAATATCTTTAAGATGCTTGCCGATCGCGTCATCCAACGAAAGAGCCCCTTGCTCGACCAATTGAAGCACGGCGACGGCAGTATACGCCTGAGTCATCTCCCCCAGCGCCCCCATAACGTATTGGGCGCGGCTAGCAAACCACGTTCCACGTCCGCCACGCCATAACCGATGACCCGGGAAACATAGGGTGCCTGAACGATGGATAACGTCATGCCGGGAATCTGGTGTTCCTTCATGAACTCCGCGATCATCTGGTCCGGCGATTGACCGGCAAACTGAGTGAGTGGGTTGCCACGCTGCGCAAACGCCATCGGCGCGGCCAAGACCAGCAGGACGAACAGAAAAAGCGATATCTTCATTGCGATACTTCCTCGGGCAAGTCCATGCGACTCCGCCGCGTTCAAGTTGCATCCATTTGTGCCTCTCCTTGGTGATTGTGAGCCCAAGGGTCCTGACAAAACAACGTTCCGCCCGACGAGCGACGCTTGCGATGATTGTATCTCTCCATGCCGGCGAAGGACAGACCGGCGACTTATCCTTCACCCCGAGAGGCAAAGGATATTCGAAAACCCCAGGAGAGGCGCAAGTAAGGCGAAAGTCGCGAGAATTGCGTATCAAATGAAGAGAACTCTTGCCGGTTCGCGCTGCCCGCCCCCCGAGCGGCAAGGTTCTGGTTTGGGACCCGCTCGGACCGAATCCATGTGCAGGGGAACGTTGATGCGGCCCCGGAGAAAACAACCATTCGCCGATGGACGATCATTTATTGCACGCATGGTTGGCGACGATGCATGGCTCGTCCGTCCATTCCGGCGAACAACCCCCTCCGCGGAAAAAACGACCATCCCCAGCGACGATCTCCTTCAATCGAGACATTCGCGCGATACTCTCGGACCGTTGCTTTGCTTGTCATGGTCCCGACGAAGGAAAACGGGAGGCGATTTACGGTTGGATACGCGGGAAAACCACGTCGCGGATCTGGGCGGCCGCCGTACTCGTCCCGCCGAAGACGCCGGGATCACGAATACCGCCCTGATCGACATCACCTCCGGCGGATTGCCGATGTCGTGATGCCGCCCGCCACTCCTCGAACAAAGGCTCCGCTGGCGGCGCGCGGAAGTCGACGCGTTGAAGCAATGGATCAAACAAGGAGCCGAGTACAAGTTGCATTGGTCATTGTTACCGATGGCCAAGCCGTCGTGCCCGCCCTATCGCCCCAAAACGGGGCGAGAATTCGGCAACCTATCGATCAACATTCTCAAAGAGATCGAATCGCGGGGCTTGGAAACCCTAGCTCCGCCAACTTCGAAAGAGCGGCTCCTCCGACGCGTCACAGCAGGACCTGACCGGCCTGCCGCCGACGCTCGAAGAAACGAAGGCGTTCGTGGAGGGGAACGATTCCCCCAATGCCTACGAACGCGTCGTTGATCGCCTGCTCGCCTCGCCCCGATTCGGGGAACGGATGGCGTCTGACTGGCTGGACGTGGCGAGATTCGCCGACACGCATGGTTACCAGATGGACCGTTTTCGGCCCATGTGGCCATACCGTGACTGGGTCATCCGGGCGTTTAACGGCAATCTTCCTTCGACGACTTCGTTCGTTGGCAAGTCGCCGGGGATCTACTGCCAAATGCGTCGAAGGATCAGCGACTGGCGACGGCATTCCGGCCGAATCCACTCTCAAAACGAGGAAGGAGGCATCGTCGAGGAGGAGTTTCGAGTCGCCTATGTCGTCGACCGCGTAAACACCTTTGGCACGGCTTTTCTCGGCCTCACTTTCGAATGCAGCCGATGCCACGATCACAAATACGATCCCCTCACGATGCGGGACTTCTATTCCCTTTATTCCTTCTTCCAAAACATCGCCGAGGCGGGCCAAACGACCTATTTCACCTCATCCATGCCCACCCCAACCCTGCTGCTGACATCGGAATCGGAGGATGCAAAGATCGCCGAATTCCGACGCGAACTGGAAGCGAAAGAGGCGAAGTTGAAACAGGTTCGCGACGAGTCTCTATCGGCCTTTGAAAGCTGGCTGTCACAACGGCCAAGCGAAGTTCGATTGCCAGGTATGATCGCGAACTTCGACTTCGAGACCGTGAACGGGGTAAACTCAAAGACCTTGCCAGCGGCAAGAGCCGGGTCGCGCTGCAGAGGTCCGACGCTGGTCGATGGCCCCAACGGAAAGCCGCCACCCTCACCGGCGACAATGGATTCCGCTTTCCCGATCTCGGACCTTCCCACGCTCGCAGCCGTTCAGCTTATCCATTCGAATCCAGCAACCCGCGTCCAGTCCGCGCGCCACGGTACTGCATCATTCGAAGGCGCCCGCGGATGCCGGACATCGCGGCTATGATCTGGCGAAGACGGACACGTCGCGTTCGGCCTCTATCACATGTGGCCGGGCAATGCCGTGAAGATTCGCACCAGGTCGACCATCGTCCCGCCCAGTGGACCCAAGTGACGGTTACGCACGACGGATCCGGTCGAGCGGCAGGCATACACGTCTATCTCGACCGCAAAGGCCGAGACGGAAATCCTTGTCGATCGCCTGACCAAGGACATTCATTACGACGGCAGCGAACCAGAACTCGCAATCGGATATCGCTTTCGCGACAACGGTTTCAAACAAGGGCAGGTGGACGACTTCATCGTCTTCGAACGCGAACTTACTCCTTGGAGATCGCCCATTTGGCGGGCAAGGATGACTTAGACAGGGCTTTGCAATTTGGCCGTGGATTCGTTGACCGAGACACAACGAACGAGACTCCTCGATTTCTTCCTGGCAACGGCTCATCCACCGCATGCGGCGGCGATCCAAGAGTTGCAGAAAGCTCGAACCGATCACTGGAGCATGATCCACGCCATTCCAGAAGCGATGGTCATGCAGGAGTTGCCGGATCCCAAACCAGCATTCGTCCTCGCGCGCGGCAACTACGATCAGCCGAAAGAGCCCGTCACCGCGGACACGCCGAAATCCCTGCCGCCGTTTCCCTCGAACGCGCCCCGAAACCGACTGGGTTTGGCGGACTGGCTTCTCGATCCCGAGCATCCGCTCTCGCCCGCGTCACCGTGAATCGGTATTGGCAAATGTTTTCGGAAGGGGAATCGTCGAAACGGCGGACGTTTCGGATGCAAGGATCCCGCGCCCGACCCATCCCGAACTATGGAATTGGCTCGCGCGTGACTTCGTAACGCCCACGATTACCGGGACCTTCGACATCTGATCAAGCAAATCGTAACGAGCGCGACTTACTGCCAGTCGTCGACGGGGGAGCCAACCTCCGTTGCCCAGGACCAGGAAAATCTCTGGCTGGCTCGCTCCCCTGCCCGGCGATTGACGGCGGAGATGTTGCGACAAGCCTTGTTCGCCAGCGGTCTGTTGGTGGAAAAGATAGGTGGCCCGAGCGTCAAACCTTATCAACCCGCGGGCCTTTGGAACATTGCGATGGGGAATCCGAACTATGACCAAAGCCACGGCCCCGATCTCTACCGCCGGAGTCTGTACACTTTCTGGAAACGAACCGTCCCGCCGCCGTCCCTGGTCACGTTCGACGCCGCCGACCGGAGTTACTGCACGGTCCGCCGGCAAACGACGAGCACGCCGCTTCAGGCGCTCGCCTTGCTCAACGACCCCCAGCAGGTGGAGGCGGCGCGATTTGCCGGCCAACGCATGCTTCGCGATGGTGGCGCGAACCTAGAGACGAAGATCCAATGGCTCTTCCAGTCGATCACGGGACGACCCGCGACCGGACGCGAGACGTCCGTTCTCGCCAGGCTTTACCAGGAGCAATTGGCCCATTTTCAAAGCGACGGCAAATCCGCCGAACAATTGCTCCAGGTCGGCGAGACGAAGGCGGACCCAACCATCGACCAACGAGAACTCGCCGCTGCCACCGTCCTGGCGCAAGCGATCTTCAATCATGACGAGGCCGTGTACCGGAGATGAAGGACACCGTAAACAACATGCGCGAGTCTTCCAGGATTACCGTCCCTTCGGCCTCCTTCAGCCGGCGCGAGTTCTTTTCACGCCACGCCGGCGGCATTGCGGGACTCGGCCTCTTCCATCTACTTGCCAAAGAGGGACGGCCCGAGAACGAGGATGAAGTTGGTTCCGGGGGAGTGCTAAAACATCTTCACTTTACCCCCAAGGCCAAAAGGATCATTTACCTTTTCATGTCCGGGGGCCCTTCGCAACTCGATCTTTTTGATTACAAGCCGAAGCTCAACGAAATGAACGGCCAGGACCTCCCCGCGAGCGTGCGCATGGGTCAACGCCTGACGGGAATGTCGGGAAATCAGGCGCACTTGCCGCTCGCCGGCTCCCTTTTCAAGTTTCAGCAGCATGGCCAAAGTGGCGCCTGGGTCAGTGAACTGATGCCTTGGACCGCCAAGATGGTGGACCAGCTTTGTTTCATCCGGAGCATGCACACCGAACACATCAACCACGATCCCGCGGTAACTTTTTTTCAAACCGGGCACCATCTGGCCGGCAGGCCGAGCATGGGATCCTGGTTGAGCTATGGCCTGGGTAGCGCGAACGAGAACCTTCCGAGCTTTGTCGTGTTGATCTCGAAAGAGCGGATCGACCAGCCGCTTTATGCCCGACTTTGGGGAAACGGGTTTCTCCCCAGTACCCATCAAGGCGTTTTATTCCGTAGCGGTGGCGACCCGGTACTTTATCTGAAGAACCCCGATGGAGTCAGTGGGTCATCGCGGCGAAAGATGCTCGACCGACTCGCGGAACTCCAGCACCTTCAGTTTGAAGATCTAGGCGATCCCGAAATCAACGCCAGAGTCGCACAGTATGAAATGGCATACCGCATGCAAACGAGCGTGCCGGACGTTTTGGATCTCTCGAACGAACCCGCGTCCACGTATGCGCTGTACGGCGAAGAGGCGAAGGAGGCGGGAACCTTCGCGGCCAACTGTCTTCTCGCTCGAAGGCTCGCGGAAAGAGGGGTCCGTTTCATCCAACTCTATCATCCCGGTTGGGACCAGCATGGCAATTTACCGAACATGATCCGCAGGCAGGCCAAGGACGTGGACCAGGCCTGTTACGCACTCGTTCAGGATCTTTCCCAGCGCGGGCTGTTGGATGACACGCTCGTTGTTTGGGGCGGTGAATTCGGAAGAACCAATTACTCGCAAGGGAAACTCACGCCGACCGACTATGGCCGGGACCATCACCCTCGATGCTTTACGATGTGGCTCACCGGCGCCGGCGTAAAAACGGGAATCACGCACGGCGTTACGGACGAGTTCGGCTACAACTCGATCGAAAATCCGGTGAGCGTGCACGATTTGCAGGCGACCATTCTCGAACGTCTGGGGATCGACCATACCCGGCTCACGTATAAACACCAAGGACGCGACTATCGTCTCACCGACGTCCACGGGGAAGTGCTTCGCGAGATTCTCGCGAACAAGGCTTAGACGAACCCTCCATCCCTTTCGATCGGGAATGGCGATGGGACGAGCGCCGGCGATCTACTTGAACTCGTGGCGGCGACGCATTACAGTGAAGCCGTTCGAGCGATCCGCGGGTTGACTGGTGAAGATTGGGGATTCAATTCGCAGTGGGAAATGGGACAACGTTCAACTCGTCGAGCCTGGAAGCCCCTCCGTCACATGCACCGGCACAAGACTCGTCCAATACGCCACTTACCACCGACCCCATCCGCAACGCGAACGGATTAGTTTGGCTCAAACACCTTGTCGTGCTCTTCGGAATCCTGACCGTCTATTACGGCTATTTCCACCTTCTGTCCACCTACAGCGGCTGGCTGGGTTGGGACGATGCCAATCGGCTGTATTCCACGCTCTTGACCACGCGAAACGCACGATCGGCTCCAATTCCATTGCCGCTCGCGTACCTGGAATCGATCAGTCACACATCGCCAGAACCACCGCTCCTTAACTTCCTATTCGGTGTTATCAAACTTGCGTTTCCGTCGCTTTCAACCTTAACGGTCCTCTACATCTGCACCTACGGCATCTTCGTGCTTCAGGCGTTTCTCGTATTCCTCGTGACCGCCAGACTTACGAGCGTCACCACCGCCTACTTCGCGATTCTTTGTCTTCTTAGTAGCGATATCAACACAACGGTGGGTTTGCTCTTCATCTCCGAAATGCTCCTTTCGATATTGTTCTTGTTGACGGCGTGGACGTGCGTGCGCGAAGCCCTCGCCCCCGCATGGCATCGGGAAATGCTCCTTGGAGCGATTCTCGGATTTGCCTTGCTGGACAAAGCATCAACGCCAGTATTATTCGGAATCCCGTACCTGATGACTTTGGTTCGCGTCGCGGACCGCGCCGGGCCCTGGGCGGCGTGGCGTTACCTTTGTCTCTCCTCGGTCGCCGCGTTGGCGATCTCCCTCCCCTGGTACGTTCCAAACTTCACGCCCATCTTGAATCACCTGCGAATCGTCCTCAACACCACCGGCCTCTATACGGGGGTGGAGCCTCCGACGACCACCGAGCGGCTCCTGGCTCACGCATTGCTGGTCGCGGGCTTACCGACCTGCTTCTGCATTCTGTACGCGTTTCCCAGATTTCAACAAATCCTCGACAAACCCGGCTATCGCCGCGAAGAGTTTCACTTACTGGCGACCATGGGACTATCGACGGGTGGTTTTCTCGTACTGTTCTCATTGCCCGTCATCCATTTTGAAGCGCGATACTTTCATGTCGCGATGCCCGTCCTCGCGATTACCGCGGCGCCGATCCTGCGTCATTTCGTCAACTCGCGATCCCTGTTCGCGCGTGTTTTCTCCATCTTGGTTTTGCTCGCCGGCGTCGCATTTTCAAACCTGTTGGTCACGAGTGCATCGGTTTTTTTCACCGACTGGACCACGATTCCCTTCCTTGAAAAATTGAAAAGCCAAAAACGCGTGACGACGGTCGCGTTCGTGGGGAACAGCGGAGACTGGAACCTTGGAAAACTGCAGATGCTCAATGAAATGACGAAAGATCCCGCATCGAGAAACATCTACGCCTTGACGGATCCGTATTTGAACGTGAATTGGCGGGCTTCACTCGAGGGAATCGATTACATTCTCGTGCTCTACGACTTCAATTGCGAATACAACAGCGAACATCGACTAATCATTTTCAACCAAGAGTATCAGAACATCGTGAACATGCTGAACTCTCCGGAAAGTCCGTTTGAACGGGTGGAGATTCCGTTGCTCTACGTACCCGAGCGACTCTGGCTTTTTCAACGCAAGACGGCGGACGTCAAGAGTACGTTGGGGCTACGATACGAAATGGAAACCGACTGAAGCGACTTGGTCCGACCTTTCTTCGTGCGCGGTGGCAGCCTCTAAAACGACTTCAAATTCGCGGATGCAAGGATTCGAATCCGTTGGTCGAGATGGGAAGTCGCGAACCGCTTGCCGATCACGAGGATGCCTTTTTGGGCTTTCGACTTGGCCGTTTGATCAAGCCACGCAGAACCTCCAGGTTGATTTCGTCCCAATCCTTGCCGGTCTCGGGATCGGTCTCCTTGGCAGTTTCAAGATACATGGGGAGTTTTGCGAAACGGCGATCATTGACAAGGTGCTCGAATGGTTCGATCCCAAGGCATCCTTTGCCGATGTGTTCGTGGCGGTCGACCCGACTGCCCAGTCCCTTCTTGCTGTCGTTGACGTGAAATGCAACCAGACGATCCAATCCCACGACACGATCAAACTCCGCGAAGGTTTCCAGGTATTTCTTCTTCGGGGCCAAAGGATAGCCGGCGGCAAAGACATGGCAGGTATCTAGACAGGCGGTCAAGCGGTCCGGATACGAACATTGCTGGATGATCGCCGCGAGATGCTCGAATCGATGGCCAAGATTGGTCCCCTGTCCCGCCGTCGTCTCCAGCGCCACGGTCGTCGTTAGCTTCGCCGTCCTTTCGAAGACACGATCGAGTCCTTCCGCGACTCGACGCAGCCCAAACTCTTCGCCGGCGCCAACATGGGATCCCGGATGGGCGACCACGTGGGTAATTCCCAAGAGGTGGGCGCGTTCCAATTCGACCACCATGGCGTCCACGGACTTGTTCCAGAGTTCCTCGTCGCTGGCCGCGAGGTTAATGAGATAGGAATCGTGCGCAATGGGATGCGTAATACCGGTTTTTGTAAGGCTTTGCTTGAAGAGCCGGGCGTCTTCTTCCGTCATCGGCTTGGCGCGCCATTGATTGTTGTTCTTGGTGAACAGTTGGACGCAATCCATGCCCAACTCCGCGGCACGCAGTACCGCCAAATGATAGCCACCGGCAATCGAAAGATGGGAGCCGAACAGTGGCATGAACCCCTCCATTCAGCTGCTGCCCAAACCGTCACGTCTCGGACGGGCGGCCGTAAATAATAGAAAGGACCTTTTCGACACCGAACAGGAGGGCGGAAATCGCGTGAGAGGCTTCCGCGCCCCAAGTCTTGAGTGTCGTTTGTTACGGCCGGAATGCCCACAGGCAGGAAACCGAGTGCCCTGAAAGCCGACTCTTTCGAAATCCGTAGCGTCGTCACGTCGACTGGCAAACTCGAGCGGAAGGCGCGCCTTAACGTTGCTTTTCCGAGCGGCAACTGGACCGAAAACACTCGTCGTTGGCTTGTTTCTGCTAGCGGCATCCGCCGCCCCGGGGCTCGCCCCCTGGAAATTCCAGAAGTTGCGAACCCGTACTCTTGAGCAACAAGATCGGTAAACGACGTTATTCGTCGTCGTCAACTTCGTAACCTTGCTCGCGAAGCTGCTCTTTCTCGACGATAACGAATGCCGCTCGTTCCCGTTCGTCCTGGCTCATCCATTCGAACTCGGAAAGCGTCTTCATCACGCGTTTGAAATGCATGGCCGGAACACCGCGATATGCGGATACCCGTTTACGCCAATCTGCCGGCAATCGATCCGAAAGTCGAGCGTCGTTTGCCACTGACATCCGTTTCCTCGGACAAAGATCACCCCTTAATAAAGAGCAATATCTAGTACGCCGAGGGGTCCGGTGAAGAGGTGATGAAGAAATTTTTTTGGTTCGCGAACGACGGGTCCCTCACGACCCATAAACACCTCCATCCAAACCCTCGCCGACACGAGGATGACGCCCCAGAAAGAAACCCCAAACCACTACCACAAAGACCCTTGCAACAGAATCCAACCCCAGGATTCTCATGCTCCTTCGGTGAAATGCACGTTCCTTTTTCTCTACAACACTCCCGATGATCGCATGACTTTTTTTCGCGGCTCCCACGGATTTTTCCTACTTCCGCCGGTTGTGCGCTAACGGCGGGGTCCCTGGCCGCGTAGGTCGAGCATCGCGACGTCTTTGGCCTCTGCGCGGGCCGCTAGTGATCGCTCCTCAATCGGGACTCCAGTTCTGACCTGGAGTGAATGCCAACGGGGATCGTCGAAGGGCTTGGCAGATATGTGAATGGAAGAGCTGGCGTTTGGGGGGAGCGATCGTCCAGTCCGGCAGGGTCCGCTCGAAACGTAAAAGATTCGAACCTTCGCAATTTGCTCATCGAGGTCGTGAGTCGCGTTCCAGGTTCGGCAAAGGTAGCGGGCGAACTGCTCCTTGCGAACGCCACGGGCCTGTTTGTGAACGTTCAAGAGGTAACACCGCCAACGGTAACTTGCGATCCAGTCAGAAACCCTTGCCGGCTTCTCCCAGAGGATCGCCGTCCCACCTCGAATCAGATCGTAATCCACGCCGTTCGCCGTCGTGCCGACGATCACGAACCATCCGTCCGCGGTTCCTGGAGCCGGGTAGCGAACATCCCCCATCGTTGATCCAAACGCAAGGTGTACGCTACCTTGCTCCACCACCAAGGCAGTCGGCGCCCTGCGCCACCCGCGTCAAGCTCGAGAGTGTTCCAAACCAACAGATTCACGATCAGCAAACCGGCAAGCACCTGATGGAGCCAACCCGCTCCGGAGGCACCCGGAGACAATAGAGTTCCCTCTTCGACGGGAACGGGACGCAAGGAGAGTGGCAACATCTCCCAGAGAATCCCCAACCTGGGATTCACCGACCGGAGCCAAGGCTCCTGCACTCGTTCCCAAAAACATGTGGGCAGGAACACCAACCAACTGGCCGCGGACAAATAGGGAAAGGGCCCCAAGTACATCGTTGGCGCCAGTCCCAAAAGATGAAAACACCAGAACGAGGCAATTGCCAGAAGTCGAAAAAAGGGAGTTCCTATCGGACAAAAGGCCAAGATCGGGCCGATCCATTCCAACAGGTATGTGGCACGCGACAAGACGACCAATAGTTCACGGTTTGCGAGCAACAAGCGACCGAAATCCGTGGTCCAGCAATCCACGGACAACGCTCGAAACACCGCCGAGCCATCGTCGAACCAGGTACCGTGATCTTTAAGGGCCGCCGAGTAGAGATACACCATGCAGACTTGCAACAGGACGCCCGCCGAGGCGAAAGAAAGAAATCTCGCGGCCACCGGCCGTTCGTCCACGGACCTGGCTTTTCGCTCCCTCCGCCAATCCAACGACCATACCCGCCCCCAAGGCAGAAACATGCCCCATAGCAAGAGGACCCGAAAAAGGCCGTCGCTTCCTTGCAGCACGTAAGGATTGCGCGCCTCCAGGGAGATCAGCAGGAACCATGTGATCGGGGTCACCCACTTCGTCCGATACCCCAATGCCAACGCCAACGCGAAAAGAACTTGAACTCCCAGCAGAACTGCCACGTAGCCGATCGAACCGGAAAGGAAATGAGGGAGGAATATTCGCCCTGGCGCCTCCGTTCGCGGCAGCACGCCGCCGTCCGAATAGAAGGCGGACACCTCCGTCCACCGATGCATCAGATCCGCCGCCAGCAAGCCCCCGACCGAAATTCGAAGCGTGGCCAACGACCGTAAGTCCACGCCGAATAGCGTATCCAACCATCCCGCTACCCCAAGACTCGCGACTATTGGAAGGATCAATCACCTCTTCATTTCGAAAACTCGAAACGGAGCTTCCATTCATGATTGGCCGATTTCTGAACGTTTTGGTCGAAATGCCTTTTGTTGCTCCGAAAAGCAATACCCATGCTCGACGCGCTTTGCGTGAAGTTCCTCCAAGAGACTGAGCTGCGAAATATTCCCTTTTTATTCTGGCGTTCAAAAGGAGTCTTCTGGTTCGCAACGGATGAACGTGGTCGAGAATCGACGAGATAGGCAAAGTGAATGATCGTCATAGCGTCCTTGGATCGAATGGCTCGGATCGATGCAAGATTGGACACTTCAAACGCTTCGGGGCGAACGTTCGATCAGTAAACAGGAGTGGTCGCGTTCGTCACGCGACCTGGGAATTGCCAGCGATGGGTCGAGGGAGAACACGGTCTCCCGCCTGGGCAAGGACCTCGCGCGCCAAGGCGGCGTAATCCTTCGCGCCATGCGACGAGGAGTCGTAGTCGAAGATGGACTGGCCGAAACTCGCACTTTCCGCAAGCCGTATGTTCCGCCGAACCCTCGTCCGAAAGACGGTGGCATTGGTCCAAGGAGTCATGGCGTTGCCGGCGCGCGTTTTCTCGAGGAACGCCTCCAGGTCGGAGAGGACTTCCGCGGATAGTCGCGTCCCCGTTTCATAGAGGCATACCACCACGCCGGAGATCACCAGGCCAGGGTTCAGACGTCGAGCCACGAGTTGCACGGTCTCGAACAATTTGCTCATGCCATGAAGGGCTAGAAAGTGAGGCTGCAGAGGCACAAATACCTCTCGCGCCGCCGTGAGCGCATTGAGCGTGAGCACACCCAAGGAAGGAGGACAGTCCATTAAGATATAGTCGAGGGGCAATTCGTCGGCGTCGAGCAAATCGCGAAGCAGGAGTTCTCGGCCAACCACGCCAGCAAGTTCGACCTCCGCTGCCGCCAGATCGATCCCACTGGGCACAATCCAGAGGTTTTCTTCCACCTGCCGCCGTACCGTCGCGACGGGAATATTGCGGACCAAAATGTCATAAACCGTCGGCTGATCGACCTGTTGCTCAACTCCAAAATAGGTCGTGGAGTGAGCTTGAGGATCCATGTCGATGACACAAACCTTCTTGCCCGCCCGAGCCAGGGCAGCCGCCAGGTTGACCGTGGTCGTGGTCTTTCCCACCCCACCTTTTTGGTTCATCAACGCGATCCGGCGCATACGGAACTCCTTTCCCACCTTCGGCCTTGGGTGCTTATACGCGAAAATAGGAAAAAGAGAAAGAGAGGATTGGCGTGGGAAAACCTTGGATCTGCCCACACGTCGCGCTCGGATCGCAGGTTTTTCCGAAAAGAAGCCTCTCCTCCGTTTTGGCAGACCATGATCGCGGACACGAAACGGCCGAAAAAAGGTTTTCCAGAAAACCGGCGGCTTCAAGCATTTGAAGGGTACGCCAGTGGCACAAAAAACGCGACGGGGCGGCGGTGTCGGCCCGCCGCCCCGTCGCCAGCCGTGGGCTAAGGCAAGGAGCTCCTTGGCGATTTCAAACTTCGACATTCGTCCGGTTCATCGAAAATCGTGATCCGACACCCCGGAGCAAAACGTCACCCGATCATCGCACGCCCAAACTCGGAATCAAAATGCCCGCGTCGGCCCGGAACAATCCTTGGGCCTGCCAACAGGCAAGGCGCGCAAAACCACGACTTTTCTTTTGTGTGGCACGATTACTTCTTCCACTCTTCCAGCGAGCCGAAGAACTCCGCGAGCGACTTCTCGCCCAGTTCTCCCTTGTCCCTGGACCGGACATTGACCGTGTGATTGGCCTGCTCTTTCTCCCCCACAACCAGTTGATACGGGATCTTTTGAAGGGTTGCTTCGCGGATCTTGTATCCGACACGGTCGTTCTTGAGGTTGACGTCGGACCGGAGTCCGAAATCGAGCAGCTTTTCATTAACGGCCTTGGCATAGTCGTCAAACTTCTCGCTTACCGGAATGACGAGCACCTGCACTGGACTGAGCCAAAGAGGAAAGGCACCGGCGAAATGCTCGACGATGATTCCGAGGAATCGCTCAACGCTGCCATAGCACGCGCGATGAATCATGACGGGAGTGTGCTTCTGCCCGTCGGCGCCGACGTACGTCAAGCCAAACCGTTCCGGCATAGAGAAGTCGAGCTGAATCGTCCCACACTGCCACGACCGTTTCAAGACATCCCGGATGTGAAAATCGATTTTCGGGCCATAAAAAGCGCCGTCTCCCTCGTTGAGCTGGTACGAGATACCGTGATCGAGAAGCGTTTGCTTGAGCGCGCTCTCCGCCTTCTCCCACATTTCATCACTACCGATGCTCTTTTCCGGCCGGGTCGAAAGTTCGATGTGAACGTCATCCAATCCGAACGCGGAATAGACCTCTTTGAAGAACTGAATCAACAGCGAAATCTCGCCGCCAATCTGATCCGGCGTGCAGAAGTGGTGGGCATCGTCTTGAGTAAAAGCCTGCACGCGGAAAAGACCATGGCGAACGCCACTGAGCTCTCGGCGATGGACCAGCCCCATTTCGCAAATGCGCAGCGGCAATTCCTTGTGGCTGTGGAGCCTGGTTTTGTAGACGAGGGTATGCCCCGGACAATTCATCGGCTTGACCGCCATGGGACGCTCTTCCACCACGTTGTCATGAATCTTGCCCGGCAACTTCGTGTCCCGGAGCTTGAGCTTGGTGAAGAACATGTTCTCCATGTAATTGTCGTAGTGGCCGGAGGTATGCCACATGCTCTCCGCCAGCACGAGGGGGGTTTTTACTTCGACGTATCCCCGTCGGCGCAAGAGCCCACGCATGAAGTCGACGAGCAAGTTCCAAAGCGTGGCTCCCTTCGGATGAAAGAAGGGAAAGCCGGGCGCGTCCTCGTTGAAACTGAACAAATCGAGCTGTTCGCCGAGCACGCGGTGATCCCGCTTTTTCGCCTCCTCCAGAAACTTGAGATATTCGTCGAGGTCCGCCTTGCTGAAAAACGCGATGCCGTAAATGCGCACGAGCTGTTCACGAGTCGCGTCCGCGCGCCAATAGGACCCCGCCACCTTGGTGAGTTTGACGTGCTTGAGCCAGCCGGTGTGTGGCACGTGAGGTCCGCGGCAAAGGTCAATGAACTCGCCATGCTTGTAAAAGGTCAGGGGCTCGCCCCGGTCTCGGATGCCGTCGACCAGCTCGAGTTTGAACTTGTTGTGTCCGCCGTCAATCGCGCGGTACTTGGCGTAATGCTCATCCGCGTCACTATAGGTGGAGGTACAGCGGACGAACGGGTGCGCATCTTTGGCGACCTTGGCCATTTCCTCTTCGATGCGTGAAAAATCCTCGGGGGTGATTTTTCCTTCGGGCATGTAGATGTCGTAGTAGAAGCCGTCGTCGACCACTGGACCTATGGTGAGCTGTGCCTTGGGAAAAATGCGGAGGATGGCGTCCGCCATCAAATGGGCGGCGCTATGGCGAAGCACCTCGAGCGCCTCCTGGTCGCGTTTAGTTAGGATCGCGACTTCGGCGTTGTTTTCGAGAGGGGAGGCCAGATCGACGACTTTACCATTCACCTTCGCGGCGACGGCGGCGTATGAACCACTGCCGATCTGTTCCGCGAGTCGGCTGCGGTCGCCCCTCGTTGAGCTCGCCTTGCGCCGCCATCCGGCAATTTAACGGAAATCATGAAGCACTCCTTTTTCATTTGCGGGACGGACACCCCCGTCCTCGCGACCAAAGATCCGGCTGGACACCAACCGCCGTGACCCGAAATCCAACCCATCGATCGACAAGTTGCGAGTATCGGCGAAGAAGCCGAAAGAGACGCACTCAAGTTTCTTATTCCAGGGTCTCTGGTTTCGCGCCCGGATCGTGCGATTTTTCTCCCCTCTCGTCTCTTTTTATCTAACCGGCCCGTTTATTCGACGCCCCCCGGGAAACGCCCCGTACATTCCGAACAATCGGCAAGCCCATTCGGTTTACCCCCACAAAAACAACTGGTTTCGCGCAGAATTTGCAGCTACCTTTAGGTCGAGAGCCACTTTAGAGAACCTCGCAAGAGCGATGTCGCGCGGTGGGATCCCCCCGCCACCAAGGCGTTGGCGATAAAGATACCGGCCCACGACATGACTTTTTTGAGGGGCGACCGATCCACCTTTTGAAGCATCCTTCGACGGGAGACAAAGCCATGGAACTGGAACGACAGGTCCGCGAATTGGAATACAAGATCCAACGCCTGGAGCGGCGCAACCGTTCGCTGAATCTAGGGTTTATGTTAGGCATGGCGATCGCCCTGGGAGCGTTCGTCACCGGAACGGTGGGACCAAATTCCTTGACCGCCGACGACAAGGAAAAAACCGTCTCGGGGACTGCCTTCGTTCTCACTTCGCCAGACGGGAAACCGGTGACCAGTTTCGTCGCCATCCCGCCGGACAAGAATGATCCGAAGGGCACGGCCGGCTGTGACATTCTCGACGCGGAGGGAAATCGAAGGATTCATTTCTATTGGGGTAAAAACCAGACGACCACGCTCGCGATTTACAACGGCAGAGGCGGTATCATCCAGGCGATTCCGAACAACTGACGCGCAAAACTCACGGCCCTCTAGACGCTTCTAGAGGGCCCCTCTTGCTTACCGTCCCAGCCGCGTTCTCTTTTCTACCTTCACTACATCGCCCCACGACAATTTGCCTCTCAGCGGCCAAATGACCCGCGGCATTCTTGGCCCCCGCGGGAGCTTGGAAACTACTCCTTGAATTTGGTTGTCCCGGTGGGTCACGCTGCGTTAGACTCGCAAGCGCGTGGCCGGAAGTTTGCGCCCTTGGAAGGGGCGGTGGGGAAACGCATCCCCAGGTGAAAAAACCGATGGTTGGACTTAAGGGAGGAGCTTTCGCCCTCCCGAGATTCGACGGTCCACCATCGCCCGGTCATCGGCACTTAAGGAAATCTTCCATGAAATTCGGTCTTTGTTCATTGCTCGGATTATGGATTGCGGGGACGGCGATGGGGGGAACCATCAGTGAATTGATCGATCCAGTCACCGGCTGGGTCGTTTACTCCGCCAGTCAGGGAGAGACGACGATTCAAATCGTCCCTTCCGCGGGATGCAACGTTTACTCCATCGAGTATCAAAATCAGCAACTGCTCCGTCAGCCGGAAACCGTCAAACAGGTTGCCGGTTTCCGTTACGGCGTTCCTATCCTATACCCGACACCCAACCGGGTTCGAGATTCGAAGATGACGGTGGCTGGAACCACGTACAATTTCGAGCCCAACGACGGCAACAACTTCCTACACGGCCTGGTCCATAGCGCGCCGTTCAAGGTGACGAACATCACGCCGCAAGACGACCGGGTCACCATTCGATGCCAACTGGATTTCGAGCCGGGAACGCCTTGGTACGAGAAGTTTCCTCATCGTCATCGGTTGATTGTCGACGTGACCGTCACCAACTCTGGCGTACGTTGGACCTACACCGTCGAAAACCCCGACGGCCCGAAGGCAGTCCCCTATGGCTTCGGACTCCATCCTTGGTTCCTGTATCAGGGTAGCCGCCGCGAAACCTTTTTGACGGTTCCCGCCATCAAACTGATGGAGTCCAAGGCAATGCTTCCGACGGGCCGACTGCTCGACCTGGACGGGACCCGCTATGACGCCACCAGGCCAATCTCACTCGAGGACTTCGTGGTGGACGACGTCTATTACGGCTTGATGCCGGAAAAGCCCGCCGTCATCAATTTCCGCGAAGCGGGTTTTGAGATCGGCCTCTTCGCCACCGCCAACTTCACGCACATGGTCGTTTACACTCCGGCCCAGGAGCCTTGGTTCTGCGTGGAAAACCAAACTTGCTCGACCGACGCGCACAATCTGTACGAACGTGGGCTCAAACAGGAGTCCCATCTTCTCATGGTGGAAACAGGCTCGTCGAACACGGGCTGGGTCGAATATCGTTTCCGCTCCTATTGAAAACGATTCTCCGTCCGTCGGAGGAAACGGAAAGGACGCCACGGGCTTGGCTCGCGCCACGTTTCCACTCCGTCGGATGAAATCTGATCAATGCCAAGCCAAAGGAGTACGCAAACTCGCGCACCATGGACGCTCCGGAATGGCTCAAAGGCCATCTACTCGTTGCTGCAGAGAGCCTTCTTGATCCGAATTTCTCACGGACGGTCATCCTGCTTCTGGAACACAATGAACAGGGGGCCGTCGGACTGGTACTAAACCGTCCGACGCCAAAGACCATCGACGACGTTTGGCAAGAGGTCTTTCAAGAAAGCTGCGCCTGCACGGCAGCGATACATCTCGGCGGACCGGTTACCGGACCGCTGACGGCCATCCACGGTCACGAGGAATTGGCGGACGCTCCCATCCTTCCGGGACTCTACACCACCACCGATCCGGAAAAACTCAAGGAATTGGTGGAACAAGAGAACCAGCCGTGCAAGTTCTTCGCCGGGTACGCCGGCTGGGGACCAGGCCAATTGGAAGCGGAACTCGCGGAAGAATCGTGGCGGGTCATGCCAGCCAAACCGGAACACCTTTTCGTGCCCGGCAAAGATGAGTTGTGGGACACCGTCCTCGCCGAGATCGTCTATTCCCGCATCCTTCCCACGCTTCACATCAAAAATCCCCCGAACGATCCAACCGTGAATTGACGCCGACCTCACGCGATCAACGGGATTACGTCAGGATCCAGGCGGCCAAAACGTGATCGATGAAACCTCAAGACGGCAGAATACTACTCATGGATTTGCGTAGTTCGCCAAGGCTGTAGGGTTTTTGAACAAATCCCGCGAGACCATTGTCTCGAAATCGGAGGTTCACCTCCTGCCTGGTGAACCCACTCGACAAGAAGACCTTGACATCCGGCTGAAGTCGTCGAATCGCCCCGTACGTCTCTTCGCCATCCATTTCCGGCATGCTCAAATCCAGGAGGACCGCGCGGATCTCGGCTTGATGTTCACCGAACAATTGGACGGCCTCCGCGCCGTTCGTCGCGGTCAGGACGTCGAAACCCAATCGTCGAAGCATGTTTTCCGCAGTCGCCCGAACATCCGCTTCGTCGTCGACCAAAAGTATCGTCCCCTCCCCTTTCCAATCCTGGCTTCGATTGGCTGCAAACTCGTCAACGCCATCAACGGACGATGGATCAGAAGCCAGGGCGGGAATCAGGACGCGAAACGTCGTTCCCTGTCCGGGAACGCTGGAGACTTGAATGGAACCCTTATGGCCACGAACGATGCCGAGCACGGCTGCGAGCCCCAAGCCCCGGCCGGTGAATTTCGTGGTGAAGAACGGGTCGAAAATGCGCGCCAGCGTTTCTTCACTCATCCCCACGCCGGTATCCTCGACCTCGAGATAGACATACCGGCCGGCGGGAAGTTTGTCGTCCACGACACTCGCGGCCAGGAACTCCTGCGTGCATTCGCAGCAACCGACACGGACATCAATATTGCCACCTTCGTTACCGATCGCCTCCGAAGCATTAAGGATCAAGTTCATGACGACTTGACGCATCTGCGTCGCGTCCGCCTCGATAGGCGGAATGAACGCGTCGTATCGATATCGAATCGTCCCCTTTTTTGAAACGGAAATCTCCAGCAGGCCGCTCATCTCCCGAACGACCTCGGCGAGATCGACGTGCTCGACGACAAAGCGACCTTTGCCGGAATACGCGAGCATCTGTTTCGCGAGATCCGCAGCTCTGCGGGCCCCCACGAGGATCTGGGAAATACTCGAATGTGCCGGCGAATCTTCGGGGAGGTCGAGCAAGGCAAGGTCCGCGTGACCGAGGATACCGGTGAGAAGATTATTGAAGTCATGGGCGATGCCTCCCGCGAGCACCCCCAGGCTTTCGAGTTTTTGCGCGTACCGGACCTGGGCTTCGAGATCCTGTTTTCCGGCATCCGCGGCAAGCCGTTCTCCAATATCGCGCGCGACTCCGTAAATGACGTCCTGTCCGTACCAGGTTCCCCTCCCAAAACGCGTTTCCACGGGGACCTCCGCGCCCCCTTCGTTCGAAGAGGAATTAGTCCGTGGTCCCCACGCCCAGAGGAACATTTCCCAACAGTCGCATCAATTCATTCGTGCCGGAAGGAGCATGCAACAAGGTCACCGGTTTGCCAATCAATTCGGCCGGCGCGTAGCCCAATCTCGTCTCGACGATCGAATTGACTTGAACGATTCTCCCCGACGTATCGACGACGAACACGACATCGTCGAGCGTGTTGAATAGCCCCTGCAGATTCGCCCTGCTTTCGCGAAGCCGCGATTCCTCCCTTTGGCGCAGAAAGTGATCGCGCGACACAATCCCCAAGATCGCGAAGAAGATGACGGTAAGGGAGAGAAAAAACATCCAATTGAGCAAAGAGGTGTAACGATCGACCATTCCGACAATGGATCGACGGGGAATGGTATTGACGACAAGCCAGCCCGTGCGATCGACGCGGCCGCCGATGGCAATCATGTCATCGGTCTCGGCGGCGAAGATCGGCTCCTTGGTTTTCTTTTCCGCCTGAAGGAGTCCGAGCAATGCCTTCTTTTGTCGCGAATCGCTGAGCTCGTCGGCGGTCCGTTGAACTAGATGGGGTGTCTTCTCCAAGGCGGAAGGGAGATCGGTCGCCATCAACTTGCCGTCGCCACCAATGAGAAAAAAATGGCTCTCCTCGATGGCTTTCGCTTCGTCCGACGTTTCCAGGAGGCTGGAGATCATGATGTCATGACCCGCCGCGCCCAACCATTGACCTTTCGTCCGAACCGGCGCCCACGGCGCTGACCAACCACATTTTGGTAACGGGATCGAGAATTGCCTGTGTCCAGCGCGACTCTTGTGACGGGTTCACGACCGGCTTCGTCAGTCGCACCTTCCGTCTGGCTGTAATCAACCCCCGGACCCGCCTCATAAATGTATTTCGGTTAGCTCGGCCAGAATATCGCGAGCCCATGATTGGCGGGCAGGACCCAGGTATTACAAAAGATTTCGCCACACGCGCGACGCCATAGAGCTCCGTCAACCGCTTAAGCTCATGAAAACCCGTTTGCGAAGCCGAAACCAGTTCATCCTTGGGAATCAAATTCCTGCATCTCGCTCGGGATCAGGAAACTTGCCGCGATACTGCGGCAAACGCCGTCCGCGTCGCACCTTACTTGCCGATCGAATTCCTCGACTATCGCGTGCTCTCGCTGCTCATCGCCGCGGCGGCCTGCGGGCATATTCCCGCACCGATGTCTCCGTGTTTTTCCACGTCCATCGAAAGGCGGCGAATCAATTCTTGTGCAGGACTTGAATCTCTTGCAATTGCCGCTGAACCAGCTGGGACTTGAGTGCCCCTTCCACGTAAAGAAGCGCGGGAAGAAAGATGATCACGCCGGCGGCTACGATGTATCCGCCGATCAGTAACTGAAGTCGCGTGGAGCCACGCGGCTCTCTCCCGACGCGGGAAAGTTACTCTCGCGGTAGGGATTGGTGGATCGGGATGTCTTCGGACTCAATGCCTCCCCACCCCCTCGTGATTCGGCCCCATCCGTACCTGCCGTTCTTTCACCCACCACCGACTCGTTTCCCGTTTAGGCCTCGAACCACCAAGTTCGACGCTGCAGTTTCCCATGCCGAGGGCGCGGACGCAAGCCATTCAAAGGCAGTGGCATCGAAGTCCTGGTCCATCGAGGAAATCGCCTCACGAACGGATCATGAAACCTCACGCCGACCTGACATCATCGCCGCGCCCCACACGTTTCATGCCAGCCACGAAGACCCGAATTCGTGGATCTTTACGGGACACCCGCGGCTAACGCCGCGGAATGTTCCCGGAAAAAACGCAGCCTTTCGCCAACAAACGTCCGGGGCCAATCGTATTGAGAGTTCGTTTACCGATCGTCTATTGACTCCTCTCTCGCAACGAGCGGGAGAAGTGACGACATCTTCTTGCGAACCAAAGGCAAAGATTGTATATTTGTCATTGGTTTGGCCTCGCGAATTAACGTTCCTGCCCCCATGGTTCTCAATCCACGGAGCCGGGTGAGCGTTAACGAGCATCGGAAAAGTGCTTACGTAAGGTCACGATCGGTGACCTCGGTTCCGATCGCTTCGAATCATGACTTTCGTTTCCGGGCGGCTGGAAGCCGCATTCGCCACTCGTGATGCAGACAGGGTTCAGGAAACGTGCCCCCGCGGAGAACTCCCTTTAAACCCTCCGCGAAACTGGAAAGGAATTGACCATGGCTACGGCGCACGCGCCCGCGCATGTCAACGGCTCCCCTGACGAGACGATCACTTTCCTCCAGGCCGTCCGGGATCGCATCGGGACCGTGGTCGTCGGCCAGGACGTGGTCGTCGAGAGAATGCTCATTGCCTTGTTCACCGGCGGACACATTTTGCTCCAAGGGGTTCCCGGACTCGCCAAGACGCTCTTGGTGGCGGCACTTTACAAAACCATCGACCTTCACTTCGCCCGCATTCAGTTCACCATCGACCTGCTCCCTTCCGACATTCTCGGCTCGGAAATCCTGGACCAGCGCACCAACGAGTTCCACACCAATCGGGGCCCGATTTTCACGAATCTCCTGCTCGCCGACGAGATCAATCGCGCGGCCCCCAAGGTGCAAAGCGCCCTGCTCGAAGCGATGCAGGAACGCAAGGTGACGATTGGCAAAGAGACGCATCGACTCCCCGCGCCATTCCTCGTCATTGCCACGCAAAACCCCGTCGAGCAAAGCGGAACGTTCGAATTGCCGGAGGCACAACTGGACCGTTTCATGCTGTGCCATCGACTCGATTACCCCACGCTCGACGAAGAAAAAGAGGTCCTCAAGCGCAACATGTCTCTCGGCGTTCGACGGGAGGACCGGGGCGCCATCGCGCGCACCGAATTCGACGCATTGGACGATCAACCGGTTGGTTCGACGGAACAATTGGTCAAGGCGATGGAGGCCGTGCAGTCCGTGCACGTCAGCGACACTTTCGTCGAACATGTCGTCGCCGTCGTCAACCGTACGCGTCACCATCCGGATATCGAACTCGGCTGTAGTCCCCGCGCCGGCATCGCCCTCGTCAAGGCGTCGCGCGCTCGCGCCCTAATCCACGGCCGTCACTATGTCATTCCCGAAGATCTATTCGCTCTCGCCGAGGACGTGATGCTGCACCGCATGCGTCTGAATTATGAAGCACTCGCGGATGGAAAAACGGGAGCCGGCGTGCTCCATGGATTACTCGACGAATTGGGAGCGCCCGCCTTGACCTGATTGTCGCCGGCACAAGGGAATTCGCCGTGGAAGGCTTTCTCGACACCCTCGATACCCTCGACGCGCGCCAGTTTTTCCTGGCCGTGCGAAAACTGGCCGACAGTTTCAACTACGGCACCGACCGATCCCCTTTCCTGGGCGCCGGCATCGAGTTCGTTCAATCCAGGCCGTACCAATGGGGAGATCCGATCCGGGCCGTGGATTGGCGAGTCACCGCGAGAACGGGGCGGATTCACGTCAAGGAATACGAGGCTCCTAAAAGACTACCCTGCTACCTCCTTCTCGATACTTCCGCGTCCATGACCATCAGTTCCCTCAAGCGGAGCAAGTATGCGACCGCCCTACACATCGCGGGCGGACTCGCGTTCGCGTCCCTCGACCGCGCGAGTCCGGTGGGGGTCATCGGCGTCGGGAGCGGCAATCTACGGATCGAGCCGAGCCTTTCCTCCGACCAGGTTCGGCAATGGCTGCACCGCTTGCGACGTTTCCGGTACGATGAATCGACGGCCATCGGTCGGCGAATTGGCGAATTGAGCCCCAGTCTCACCAGCCGTGCACTCGTCGTGCTCCTTAGTGATCTTCACGATCCCGACTGCCTGCCGGCCCTCAAACTCATGGCCCAGAGGCATGACTGCGCGGTTCTGCAATTCCGCGATCCCGCGGAAACCTCCCTGAAGGGAAGCGGGTTTCTCCGCGCCCGCGAAGCGGAAACCGGAAGAGCTTTCGTCACGCACGGCAGACACCGTTGGCTCGACCAGGACACGATTGCAGGCGAATTGAAAAGGGCGGGGATCGATCACCTGGTGATTCCCACGGATAAGCCATTCGCGCGGAACGTTCGCGAGTTCTTTCGCGCCCGGAACCTGTTGGGGAGGACGGCAAGATGAACCTGTTGCGAAGAACTCTTGCCATGATCGGCTCTCTCTTCCTTGCCCTCCCATTTCATGGCACTCTCAAAACCAACGGGGCGGAGCTCGGCCAGGAAACGCCGACGGTTCCCGCGACCAGCGTTGGCATGACGGGCAAGATCGAGCAGTTGGTTTTGCCGGGCTCGGAACTCGAAGCCATTCGTTCGGATGATCGCCGAGTGCCGGTCGTCCTGAGGATCGCGAACGTTTCTCCGCACGTTTCGGCGTTTCGCTATGACCTCGTTTATTACGGCTTGGAACCGGGCAAGTACGATCTCGCGGAATACCTTCGCCGCAAAGATGGATCGTCGACCGCCGGCCTGCCTAAAATCGAAATCGAGGTCCAGCCGACGTTGCCGCCAGGGCAAATCGAACCTCAGCCGCTATCGTCCGCCGCCGCTCCGCCGCTCGGAGGTTATCGGGCGTTTTTGAAATTGGCGTTCGCACTGTGGTTTGCCGGCCTCTTGATTCTTCTTCTGGTGGGCCGCAAGTTCCGTTTCGGGAAACGGCACGACGTTGACAGGGCGCCATCCTTCGCCGAGCGTCTGCGCCCGCTCGTTGAGGACGCCATGCGTGGCAATCTCTCCACCGTCGAACTTGCTGAACTGGAACGAACGCTCATTGCTTATTGGCGACGTCGCCTCGGCCTGCAAAACCTTCAAGGAGTGCAACTTTTCGGGGAACTTCGCCGACATGACGAAGCGGGTCCATTGCTCGAACAGTTGGAAGCGTGGCTCCATCAACCGTCTTCCTCGCAAGCCGTCGACGTCTCTTCCCTGCTCCGTCCCTACCGCGATCTACCCGCCGGCGAGTTCGATTTTGCTCTTAACCAAGGAGGGGCGAAATGAGCTTTACAAACCCTCCCGTACTCCTGTTCCTGGTGCTACCGGCGGCCTTGGCCGTTTGGACGTGGCGGCGCCACGACCGCAGAATCGCGCTCCCTTTCGATCATGGCCTGCCGATTCGTGGCGGACGTTGGCGGTTTCTCATCAATCTGGCGGAAACCATTCCAGCCTTGCTTTTGGCGGTCGCCTTATTCCTGCTTGCGGGTCCCCAACAACTCAGCGAACCCAAGACCGAACGCATTCTATCCAACATTCAGCTTTGCGTGGACGTGTCCGGCAGCATGACGGCGTCGTTCGGCGATGGGACGCGGTACGATGCCTCCATGAGCTCGATCAACGAATTCCTCGATTTCCGCAAGGGAGATGCCTTCGGCCTGACGTTCTTCGGCAATAACTTCCTGCATTGGGTACCGCTGACCTCCGACGTTTCCGCCGTCCGCTGCGCCCCACCTTTCATGCGACCCGAAGTCGTTCCCTATTGGTTTGGCGGCACCGAGATCGGCAAGGCCCTTCGTGCCTGCAAAACGGAACTCCTAAGGCATGACGAAGGAGATCGATTGATCATCCTGGTCACCGACGGATTTAGCGCCGACCTGATGGGGGGTAATGATGTCGCCGTCGCCAAGGAACTCAAGGAGAACAACATCCGCGTCTGTGCCATTCTCGTCGGCGGAATGTCCATTCCCGGCGAGATTCTCACCATCACCAACGAAACGGGGGGAATCGCGTTCGAAGCTGGTGACCCCGAGGTGCTCAAAGGGGTCTTCCAGCAAATCGACCAGTTGCAGAAAACCAAGCTGAAAAAGAGCCTTGCCGAATCGATGGACCATTACCTTCCCTACTGTATCGCGGGATTGGCACTCGTCGGTGTCCTCTCCTTGACTCAGTTCGGCTTGAGGTACACGCCATGGTAATCGAGCTAATAACCGCCGGCGTATTTTACTGGCGATGGCCGCCGAGAAGCTTCATGTCTCGCGTTGTCGCCGGATCGCCCCTCTCGCCTTCGGACCGAGGAGCCGACCTCCCCGCTGGGTGATCGCGGTTCGCGCTTCGGGTCCTCGCCATCACCGCGTTGTGCTGGGGTCTGCTCACGCTCGCAACCTTGCCGCCGAAAACGCACAAGGCGGGAGTCATCGCGGAGAAAGACCGTCGACATCTGGTCGTCGTCCTCGACGTATCCCCGAGCATGCGACTGGTCGATGCCGGTCCCACCGGCAAACAGAGTCGCATGGCTCGATCCGCCGACCTACTCAAATCTTTTTTTGAACGGGTGCCTCTGAACCTATATCGCACGAGCGTCGTCGCCACCTACAACGGCGCCAAGCCGGTGGTCGTGGATACGCATGACATGGAAGTGATCAATAACATTCTCGGCGAGTTACCCATGCATTATGCCTTTGAATCGGGCAAAACGGATATTTTCGCCGGTATTCAAGAAGCCGCGCAAATCGCGCGGCCTTGGAATCCGCGCAGCACTCTCCTCATACTCCTTAGCGACGGGGACACGGTTCCCGCCACGGGAATGCCGAAAATGCCCGCGTCGATCCGCCATTCCCTCATCGTCGGGGTAGGCGATACGAAGCGAGGAACCTTCATCGACGGCCATCAATCGCGGCAAGATGCGTCGACGCTCCGCGGCGTCGCCATCCGACTCGGCGGGACCTACCACAACGGGAACGAGAAACACTTGAGCACCGATTTGATCAACCAGATCAGCGGTGACGCCAAAAGCATCTGGGAAAAGCTGACGAAGCGAGAATATGCGTGGCCTGCGGCTGCGGCGCCGGACTCCTCGCCCTTTTGCCGCTGGCGCTCCACTTCTGGGGTACCTCTTGGACGGTGGGAGTCCCTCGCGCGCGGCCGTCGTCAAAGGAATCCGGTTCAAGTCAAGCGACCGGCAAAGGAGCCAACGGCGGCGTCAGAGTCGCGAAGCGCCCCCCTCGCTTTGACGGAAACTACGTTCGTGAAGAGTTCGGGATGAAGCGATAAACGTGACATCGCCGTGGAGAAAGGAACGGGATCGCCATGCGAAGCTTGCTCGTGATCGGCTGGCTCTTGGTGCCGGTCGGATTCGGCATTTGGCACTATGGACCGGGCCAAGATCATTTGTTGCTCGACGACGTCGGCAAAGCGTTGCGCCACGCGGACGCGTTGGCCGCCAATGAACGCTGGTGGGAAGCTGCCGACGCCTACACCAAGGCGCTCGGCCAACTCCCCGCCGACAAACTCGCCGAAAGCCGGCAAGTGCGCGTGCAGCGGGCCAAGGCGTACATGCTTTCGCAGCAATTGCCCGCAGCTTACGACGACATGAATGCGCTCGTCACCGAAATGGGGGCGGACAAGGCCGCGGATCCCACCATTCTCGCGGCGGCCCGTTCCACCCAGGCCAACGCGCGTTATTACCTCACCTGGCTCATGCGTTTGGAAGGGGTCGCTCCCGCGGAGTGGGAACCGGAGATCGAAGCGGCAAGGCAAACCTATCGCCGACTCGCGGAGGAAGCCGAATCCAACGGGGACGCCAAATCCGCGGAACGGCACCGAAAGGACCTCGAATCCGCCATCCGCCTGGCGCGCATGGAGCCAGGGGAACTCCAAGGCCTCCCCCTCCCCAAGCAATGTAACGGCTGTTGCAGCGGCCAATGCAAGGGGAAGAAGCCCGGCAACAACAAGAACAAAGGAAAGGGTAAATCGGACAAGGAATCGCGCAGTGCCGGCTCCGGTCCGCCTCCCGATGGCTCGGGCCATTGACCGAGGACATCGAACGGCGTTTTGACGGGCCGCCTGGCCCGGACGAAGTGTCAGAGTCAGGCGGCCACGGCCAATCGTTTTTTCCTTGTCCCTTCTCGGATCGGACGAGAAAGCACGCTACATCGTTGAGTGTAAGAGTTTTTTAAATGCCCGAACGTGGATCTCCCACGAAGGTTGCAAACATGAAAAGACACACCGTTTTCCTGGCCCTTTGTCTGGGACTGTCCTTCCGCGTCGCCGAGGCGCAGGTCATTCGTTCCGGCGTGCTTCTCCGCGCCAATCCCGCGGCCCAGATGCTGCCTCCCGCAGCCGTCGAAATGAACGGGCAGCTCATTCCGCCGGGCACGGGGAATCCAGCGGCGAGCCGCCCGCCTTCAACGATTCCAACAACTGCAATTTGACCGACGCCCCTCCGCCATACTCAAGGCGTGGATGACGCCCGAGGAACCGGACACCAGAAAGGAGCCCAAGCCGAGCGAACCGAAACCCGCTTCGAAAACGGTACCGGAGGAACCTGGAAAAGCGGGACCGGGGGACCAGGAAAAGCCGGAGGACGCCAGTCCCAAGGCGATCACCGAAAAGAGCAATCCGCCGGTCGCCGACAAGCCCGAGGATGCCAACTCGCCAAAAGCGAGTGAAGCGGAGAAGCCATCGGACGATTCCGAGAAACGGGACGCCGCTCAGAAAGCGGAGGAAGCCAAGCAAAAGAAGTTCGACGCGGAGAAGAAAGCCGCCGAGGAAAAAGCCAAGGCGGTAAAATTCGAAAAAGAGATCGCCAAGTTGCAGCGCAATGTCACGCTCGGCCGTTGGACGGCGGTCAAGGAATTCCTCGCAACCTTGCCGCAGGACGAAGGACAGGCGCTTTACCTTCGAATTCTCCAATCCCTGTCCGAACAGCGGCAGAACATGCCCCAGCAGCCCAATATGCCCATGATGCAGGGAATGGTTCCGCAAATGGCGAACTTCATGGAGAAACCGTTCCTCACGGTGGACGACCTGATTGCTCTGTTGGCCGCATCTCCCCGGCCAATGCTTCGACCAATTCGCCGACTAAACCGGACGGGGAAAAGAAGGCGGATGTCGAACCAAACGACGAGGCAGCGGACGCTTCGGACGTGTCCAACATGCCCATCGCCATTCAATACCAGCCGAACGCCATGGCCATGGCCCCGGGAGCCGCGAAGCAAACGGTGAGTTTCGAAGATCGGAAACTTCAGGCGCTTGGACAACTCGCCAGAATCGCGGTGCAGGACGGCACCGCGGCGGAACGATTGGTTCAGCGAATTCAGCAAGAAGTTTCCAAACCGGCCGATCAGAGCCCACTCGAAATGATCCAAGCCGCAAAACTCTTATTCAACGCCGGCTTGACGGTCTATCTCGCGCCCTTTCTCCCCACGCTCGACAAGGCAACCGAGGACAAGGATGCCGACGCCTTGACATTGCTATCGCGTTATTTCGAAGCCATGTATCACAAGGAGGGAAAATACGACGACATGCAGAGGTCCTGGAATGCACTGCAGGCATTGCTGGAGACCGGAAAAGGAACGGAAAGCGAACGGGAACAGGCACTCCGCCGGGCTCTTTCGATCGCGCCCACCCTCCGGGACAAACAAGGGAATACGTGGATCCAGAACACCTTTCGATCCTCTCCCGATAAAGCTGTGGAGATACTTGCCACCGTCGGTGGGATTGCTTCCCGTGGGATCCTGGAAAACCCCACGAACCCCGCCAGCCGCCAACGGATGCTCGAATTGCAGAAGACCGCGGTCGAAGCCTTTCTCGCCGCCTCTCCGGAGCGGGCCGGCCAGATCAAGGAGCAGCTCTCCATCCTCGCCGGCAACTGGGCTCGCGAAGCGGACTTCACCAGTAAATTTGCACAGTCCACAGGCATGGGACCGCGCATCCAGCGCGACATGTACGGCAATATCTTCTACATGGACGAAGATCAAATGATGAACCAGATGCGGCAGAACAATCAGCCCATGCCCATCTCGGTCGGCGAGATCCTCGAACTGCGTCCTAGTGACGCCTGGCTGGCATATATTGACGGCGGCTTATTGCCCCATTTCTCGAATCTGCTCGCCGTGCTTTATCTCAAGGGTGGCGAAGAGGAGAAGGCGTTCCCTTTCATCGAGAGCCTTGGGAAATCCTACCCGGAGAAAGCCAAGAGTCTCGCCCGAGAATTCCTCGAAACGTGGATCAAGAATCACAATCCCAACGAGAGTCGCCGACGCACCAATCCTTACATGTACTTCTTCGGCTTCGAACAGCGTGCCGAGAGCATTCCCTTGACGAGATCGAAACAGCAGCGCAATCTCGTCGAGCTTTCCGATTGGATCGCTCGCCTGCGCGCGTTACCGATTGGCGAACTGGATGAATCACTGCTCGCCCGCGCCTTCACGACCTGCCACAGCAGCGCCGAGGTCTACCAGCTCGACATGATTGAAAGGGTCTTTGGTCCGATCGGCGGCCTGAAGCCCAAGACCCTCTCCGGCCTCGCCGGCCAGATGCGCGCGAACCTCGCTGGACTCTGGCGCGATCCCAAAGTGCAGCAGCAAAACAACACGAAACGCAAGCCGCAAGACATTCAGGCGGAGGTTCTCCGCGGATACCAGGTGGCGGGCAAAGTCGTCGATGACGGACTAACTAAATTTCCCGACTCTTGGGAACTACTCGTCGTCAAGGCGGCTCTTGCCCACGACGAACTCAATTACCGCCAGCAGTTCGAGAAGAACAACGACTTCGTCCCGCGGCGTTCCGCGATCCTCGAACTTTTCAAACAAGCCGCCGACGCCTATGGCAAGCAGGTTGCCGGCATTCCGGATTCCGACCAATCGACGGAGGTTTTCGATCAGTGGTTTTACGCCAGTTTGGGAGCTTGCGATCTGAACAACCTCTCGGAAGAACAAGTGGCCGACCCCAAGCAACCGCCTCTCATTCGTGAAAGGATTCTTTCGCTTCCCGGCGAAATCGCCGACCGGCACATGACCCGATTCGCCAACGCGCTCTTCACTCGCATGGGATCCGTCAACCCGTCCGCGAAGTTCCGTTATCTCAAGGCGGGCT